>NZ_SBHO01000021.1 GCF_006980705.1 Tepidiphilus olei
GCCACGTCATCTTGCGTGATGCCCAGTTCCTCCAACTTGGCCCGTACCGCGTCGGCCTGCTGCAGGCGAACCGGCGTCAGCACGATCTTGCCGTCCTGAACCGTGACGTCGTAGTAGTCAGCCTCGCCCACGGTCTGGACGATGGCCTTGGGCAAGGTGACCTGGTTCTTGCTCGTGCGCTTGATCAGCATGACAATCTCCGAAAGTAATGAAGTAAGGAATCAAATTTTAGCGAGTTTTCAGGCCAATGCAACCAGGAAAAAACAAAGGCACCCTTAAAAGCTGGCCGACGGCGCTACGTCGATGGCCACACGGGCATCAGAGCCCCGCAAAGGCCCCCGGCAGCGCCTCGGCAGCGGGTTTCCCCTTGGAAACCCGCCAGCAAGCCTTCTACGGGCCCACACGAGCGCCGACAACAAACCCGCTCGCGCGGGCGCGTTCGCGGCTACAATGACCATTTGGGCGCATGGCGCCGATAGGCACAGGCTTGCGTAATTCAATGGCTATTGGCAGAATGTGCCATAAGTCCGTTTAAAGAGATTGCCATGCCTACCCGCAATGTTGTGCTGACAGACAGCCAGGCAAAGTTTGTCGAGCAAATGGTGGCCAGCGGCCGCTACCAGAACGCCAGCGAAGTGCTGCGCGAGGGTTTGCGCCTTGTTCAAGCCAGAGAAGTCGAACAGGCCGCCAAACTTGCCGCTCTGCGCGAGGCGGTGGTCGTGGGCATTGCCGACATCGAGGCCGGGCTGTATAGGACATTTGAATCTGTGGATGTGCTGGATCGGTACCTTTCTGACATCGCCGACGGCGTGCTTGACCGTGCATGAAGCAGCGATGGCAAGTCCGTCTGACAGACCGAGCCCAGAGCGACTATTCAGAAATCGTGCGCTGGACGGCTGAGCATTTTGGTATCCGACAGGCACGCAACTATGCCATCTGAGGCTCGCCTACGCCGTGTGGCCCGAAGAAGAAGCGCCTGGCCTGCCGCCTTCGGGCGGCCGGGGACGGCCGCGCACGCGGCTCGTGCGCGACCCGCAGCGACCCGCGCGCAGCGTCAAGGCGCTCGCCCTGGCGCTGCCGCCCGAGGCGTGGACACTCGTCTCCTGGCGTGAAGGCAGCAACGAGCTGCCGGAACAAGTCAAGATAGTTGTCGCCTGATTCATGCAATCACCTGCCTTCTATTTCAGCTTGGGTAGAGTCCCGAACGACGCTGTCCCGTTCCGGGTTGAGCGTGACGGCCCCGATCGG
>NZ_SBHO01000022.1 GCF_006980705.1 Tepidiphilus olei
CTAACGGTCATTGCGACTGGCGCCACCCCCGATGATGAAAGAAACTACGGGGTGGAAGGCAGCGGGAAGAGGTCGCGCAATTTTTTGGCGGATCGACCCCGCACGCTAACGTGACCCGCCGGACTGACTCGTACCCCGGATTGCTTCCATAGAGAGCGCACGTTAAAAAGGCCGTTGGCGACCTGTCGCCTTCAGGCACTTTCAGTCTCGGCACCCGCCGTCTTCCGCCCTCGAGTGTAAATCGACAGGAGGCAATATGGAACTGGTCGCGCTGTACAAACGGGTGGTCGGCCTAGACATCCACCAGGCGCAGATCACGGCCTGCGCGCTGATCGAAGAGGCCGATGGCACGATACGCATCGAGCAGCGGCAGTTTGGCGCCTTCAAGCGCGACCGCCGCGCATTGGCCGACTGGGTCGCCTCGTTGCGCCCCGACGAGGTCGTGATGGAGAGCACCGGCATCTACTGGAAGAGCCCGTATGCCGCGCTGGAAGCGGCCGGCATTCGCGCCAAGGTGGTCAACGCGCGCCACGTCAAAAACGTCCCCGGGCGCAAGACGGACGTGGGCGACGCCCAGTGGCTGGCCACGCTGGCGCGTGCCGGCCTGTTGCGCGGCTCGTTCATCCCGCCGGCCAAGTTGCGCGAACTGCGCCTGATCGCTCGCCAGCGGCAGAAGTTGGTCGGACACCTGGCCTCCGAGAAGAACCGTTTGCACAAAGTGCTCACCGACGGCGGAATTCGCCTCGGTGTCGTCGTCAGCGACCTGCACGGGCAATCGGCAAGGGCCATGGTCAAGGCGATCATCCTCGGCCAGCCACCGCACGAGGTGCTTGCGCTCGCTTCTCGCCGCCTCA
>NZ_SBHO01000023.1 GCF_006980705.1 Tepidiphilus olei
TTAACGTGAAAGACCCCTCATCCAGGACGAGCAAGGGCCTGACTCTCGCGAGCCATTGAAATTCAAGACAGACCGCTCAGGCGCTGGCGGGGATGAAGCCGTAGCGCGTGAGCGCCTTGATCCAGCGCGGGGCGTTGCGCTGGACAGAAAGTGCCTCGTAATCGATGGAAGAATCCCGGAAGGGTTCGTTGCGTTTGAGCATGAAGAAGATCGTGCGCAGCAGCTTGTGGGCCAGGGCGATGATCGAGCGTTTGTGTCCGCGCCGCACGACGAGCGACTGGAACTTGGACTTGAACACCGATTGGGTTCGACTGGCAGCGTGGGCAAACTCGCACAGCAGGCGGCGCACGTAGGGATTGCCTTTGCGAACCCGACCGGACTTGCGTTTGCCTGCCGACTCGTTGTTGCCCGGGCAGATGCCGACCCAAGACGCCAGACGATCGGCGCTGCCGAAGGCGCTCATGTCGGTTCCGATCTCCACCAGCAGCATGGCCGCGCCGATCCGATCGACGCCGGGCAGCGTTTGCAGCAGCACCAGTGCGTTGTGCGCGTCCTTGAGTTCGTCCAGCAGACGCGCATCGAAGCGCGCAATGCGCGCCTCGATCTCCTCGATATGCTGCATCAACTCGTTGAGCACGAACCGATGGCTGTCGGTGAGCTCACCGTGTAAGGCGTCGAACAGTGTCTCCCGACTGGCC
>NZ_SBHO01000024.1 GCF_006980705.1 Tepidiphilus olei
TACCGAACGCTCCCCTACCACGCGTGCCCCGAGGGCACGCATCCGCAGCTTCGGCTCGTGGCTTGAGCCCCGTTACATCTTCCGCGCAGGACGACTCGACTAGTGAGCTATTACGCTTTCTTCAAAGGGTGGCTGCTTCTAAGCCAACCTCCTAGCTGTCTTCGCCTTCCCACTTCGTTTCCCACTTAGCCACGCATTGGGGGCCTTAGCTGGCGGTCTGGGTTGTTTCCCTCTTGACACCGGACGTTAGCACCCGGTGTCTGTCTGCCGCACATCACTTTGCGGTATTCGGAGTTTGCTATCGCGGGGTAGATCGCAATGACCCCCCCAACGATGACAGTGCTCTACCCCCGCAAGTGTCCATGCGACGCGCTACCTCAATAGCTTTCGGGGAGAACCAGCTATTTCCGGGTTTGTTTAGCCTTTCACCCCTATCCACAGCTCATCCCCTACTTTTGCAACAGTAGTGGGTTCGGGCCTCCAGCACCGGTTAGGGTGCCTTCACCCTGGCCATGGATAGATCACCCGGTTTCGGGTCTACGCCGCGCGACTTCCTCGCCCTATTCGGACTCGCTTTCGCTTCGCCTCCCCTA
>NZ_SBHO01000025.1 GCF_006980705.1 Tepidiphilus olei
ACAAGCCGAACAGGTGCGAAAGCAGGTCCTAGTGATCCGGTGGTTCTGTATGGAAGGGCCATCGCTCAACGGATAAAAGGTACTCTGGGGATAACAGGCTGATACCGCCCAAGAGTTCACATCGACGGCGGTGTTTGGCACCTCGATGTCGGCTCATCTCATCCTGGGGCTGTAGTCGGTCCCAAGGGTATGGCTGTTCGCCATTTAAAGAGGTACGTGAGCTGGGTTTAAAACGTCGTGAGACAGTTTGGTCCCTATCTGCCGTGGGCGCTGGAAGTTTGAGGGGATCTGCTCCTAGTACGAGAGGACCGGAGTGGACGCACCTCTGGTGTACCGGTTGTCACGCCAGTGGCACCGCCGGGTAGCTAAGTGCGGAAGGAATAACCGCTGAAAGCATCTAAGCGGGAAATCCCCCCCAAGATGAGACTTCCCCGGGGGCTCGACCCCCCTGAAGGGCCGTGGAAGACCACCACGTCGATAGGGCGCAGGTGTAAGGCGGGTAACCGCTTGAGCTGAGCGCTACTAATTGCCCGTGCGGCTTGATCCTATAGCCGTGCCATGCACCCCACCCCTCACACAC
>NZ_SBHO01000003.1 GCF_006980705.1 Tepidiphilus olei
AGAGGTGGTGGAGGTCGGCGTAGGCGGCGAGGTGGCGGTAGAGGTGGTAGAGGCGCTGGCGGCCGCCGCTCGTGGGGGGCCAGGCGGGGAAGGTGTTGAGGATGAGGCCGCGGGGGCGGCGGCGGGGGCGGGGGGGGAGGGGGGCGGTGAGGGGGGTGACGACGGCGGGCCAGTCGATGGGGCGGGCGCGTTCGAGGGCGGCCTGGCCCATGGCGGCGGTGCGTTCGGGGTCGGCGACGAGCCGGCGGATGGCGCGGGCGAGCGCCGGGACGGTGGGTTCGACGACGAGGCCGGTGTGGCCGTGCTCGATGAATTCGGTGGGGCCGCCGGCATCGGTGACGGTGAGGACGGGTTTGCCGGAGCGCATGGCTTCGAGGGTGATGAGGCCCATGTCTTCGTCTTCGGGAATGAAGGGGACGAAGAGGGCGCGGGCGTAGTGGGCGATGATGTCGTCGTCGGTGAGGCGGCCGAGGAAGCGGATGCGGGGGTCGTCGCCGGCGAGCCGGCGCAGGCGGTCTTCTTCGGGGCCGGTGCCGGCGATTTCGAGGGGGACGGGGACGTCGGCTTCGCGGTAGGCGGTGATGAGGAGGTCGAGCCGCTTGGCGCGCACGAGGCGGCTGACGGTGAAGATGGTCTCGCCGGGGCCGTGTTCGTAGCGGGGGAGGTCGGAGGGGTGGGGGAGGATGGTGATGGGCACGCCGGGGGGGAAGTAGTCGGGGCGTTGGGCGACGGTGCGGGAGATGGCGTGGTAGGCGCGGATTTCGCGCGGGGCGAGGGCGATGCGGTCGAGCGTGTGCACGATTTCGCGCAGGAAGGGGCCGGGGAGGGCGAGGAGTTCGGGTGGGAGGTCGAGGTGGCGCAGCTCGTCGAGCGCGCCGAAGAGGTCGGGGAGCGCGGCGCGGTCGAGCTGGGGGGCGCGCAGGAGCCGGAGGATGCGGCGCACGGGGGCGGGGGCGTCGGTTTTGGTAAGTTGGCGCGGGAGGGTGGCGGGGTAGGTGTCGTAGAGGCCGCGCAGGGTGTGCTGAAGGTAGAGGATGTGTTCGGGGTGGTGGACCATCCAGGCGGGGTATTTGGTGGTGATGATGCGGTCGAAGTGGGTTAGGTCGAGTTGGGCGAAGCGCCGGTAGCTGTCGAGGATTTCCCAGAAGTTGCGCTCGGGGCTGGGGAGCTTGATGAGTTCGCACAGGTGGGGGGTGAGGCGGTGGATGGCGTTTTGTAGTCCCCACCAGAGTTTTTCGGCGCCGCCGATGACGAAGGGGACGGGGGAGGGGGCGACGAGGGCGATGCGCATAATCGTGGATTCCGGAAGTGCAGGGTTAGACGGAGAGCAGTCGGTCGATGACGCGGGTCCAGCTGATGCCGAGGGTTTCCCAGTGGGCGCGGCCGGCGCGTCCCATGGCGGCGGCTTGGGGCCGGTGGGCGTAGAGCCAGTCGATGCGCTCGGCGAGCAGGGTGGGCTCGGGCGGGCAGATGAAGCCGGTGTCTTCGTGGCGTACGAATTCGAGGGGACCGCCGGAGTCGGTGCAGGTGAGTACGGGTTTGGCGGCGAGCATGGCTTCGAGCGTGACGTAGCCGAGGTCTTCGTCGAAGGGGACGAAGGCGACGGCGAGGGCGTGGGCGTAGAGGGTGCGCTTGAGGCGTTCGTCGATACGGCCGAGCAGGCGCACGCGGTGCTGCAGGCCGTGGCGTTCGATGAGGCGGCGGTAGGTGTCGGCCTGGCCGCCGTCGCCACTCAGGAGCAGGGCGATGGGGGAGCGGACGTGGCGCATGGCTTCGATGAGGAGGTCTTGGCGCTTGAGCCGCTCAAGGCGGCTGGGGGCGTAAAGGTATGCTTCGGCTGGGGCGGTGTAGAAGTGTTCTGCGCCAGGCGGGGGGTGGTAGAGGGGTTCGGCGTCGAGCCCGTTGTAGTGGCGCAGGCGTTCGGCGACGCGGCGGGAGTTGGCGAAGCGGGCATGGGCGCGGGCGAGGGCGGCGGTGTCGTAGGCGTGGATGGCGGTGCGCAGGCGCTGGAGCTCGGGAGGGGGATCGGCGGGGTAGAGTTCGTAGACGGCGCGGTGTTGGTGCATGAGCCAGACGACGTGGTGGGGGTGGGTGATGCCGTAGCCGGGGAATTGTAGGCTGATGAGGCGGTCGATGCGTTGGCCGTTGGGGGCGGTGAGGTCGAGCCCGGCGGTGAAGGCCATGAGGCGTTCGATGGCGGCGGGGGGGTCGAAGGTGAAGGGTAGGCGCAGGGCTTCGACCTGGTGGCCGCGGGCGCGCAGGGCGGCGAGGAGGCCGGCGAGATGGGCTTCGGCGCCGCCTTGGAGGAAGGGGGCGTGGTTGGCGGTGACGAGGAGGTTCATGCGTCGAGGGGGCGTTGGGCAATGAGGGCGTAGTCTTGGGGGCCGCAGAGGTGGCCGTTGACGCGCTCGGTGAGGGGGTCGTTGCCGGGGACCTTGGCGCTTTCGGGGTAGGGGTGCAGGCGTAGGATGTCGATGCGGGTGAAGCCGTGGTAGTGGGCGAGGAAGCGGAGGAAAGTGGGGGTGACGGGGTTGCGGTGGGTGGGGTCGTGGTAGAAGGTGTGGCTGCCGACGAGGAGGTTTTCGGGGTTGGGGGTCTCGGCGATGAGGAGCCCGCCGGGGGCGAGGGTGCGGGCGATTTCGGCGAAGAGGCGGTAGAGGGTGGGGAAGGGGAGGTGTTCGACGAGGTGGAAGGCGGTGACGGCGCCGAGGCTGGCGTCGGGCTGGGCGGCGAGGGCGGCCAGCGCATCCTGGCAGGCGACGTCGAGCCCTTGGGCGCGGGCGCGTTCGAGCATGAGGGGGTTGAGGTCGATGCCGCGGGCGGCGTAGCCGGCTTCGGTGAGAAGGGCGAGCCATTCGCCGCGGCCGCAGCCGAGGTCGAGCACGGGGAGCCCTTGGGCGGCGGGGCTGTGGGCGAGGTGTTCGAGGTAGAGGCGCTGGGTGGCGCGGATCTCGGCTTCGCTGCCGCGGCAGGCGTCTTCGAAGGCGAGGTAGAAGGCGTTGAGCTGGTCCTGCCCGGGCTCGGGAGGGGGCGGGGCGGTGGGGCGCTCGAGCAGGGGGGCGTGCTCCAGCCGGGCGAGACGGTGGCGCAGGGCGGCGGTGTGGCGCTCGAGCTGTTCGGTGTGGTGGATCGATTGGGCTTCGAGGTGCTGGAGCTGTTCGGTGTGGCGGATCGATTGGGCGTCGAGGTGCTGGAGCTGCTCGGTATGGCGGATCGATTGGGCTTCGAGATGGTCGAGCCGGGCACGGGTGCGGTCGAGATGGCCGTGCAGGAGTGCTTCGAGTCCGTCGGTGCGGTGCTTTTGGGCTTCGAGGAGCGATAAGAGGGAGGCGAGAGGTTCACTGCAGCGGGTTTCCCATCGACGTAGCCAGCGCGAGGGGAGGGCGGCGAGGTAAAAAGGGGCGAGCGCGGCGTGTTGCAGGGAGGAGGGAAGGCGGCGGTAGATCGCTCCGATCGCCCCGCCGCGGCCTGCCAAGAGCGCTGCACGGAGGCGGGAGGGGCGGTAGCGACGGGTGGCGAGGGACCAGCGGCACAGGAGGGCGCGCCAGCTGAGGCCGGGGAGGCGGGCGCCGCGAGCTCGGCCTTCGGGGGAGTGGGCGAGCGCATAGAGGATTTCGCTACGGGCGTGCCCTTGAGCGAGGAGGTTTTGGTAGGTGGCTTGGCCCGAGGAGTCAGGGTCGCGCCCGAGCAGTTGGCGGTAGGCAGCGGGGAGGAAATCGGCAGGGGGGAGGGCGAGCAGGGCGACTGGGGAGAGGGGGAGTGCGGGTACGGGCTCGGGGGGAGTGGTGTCGAGGGGGAGCGGGTCGGGGAGGTCGTCGGCAGGCAGCGCCGCGGCTTCGCGGCGCAGGCGCTCGAGCAGGGCGTCGAGATCCAGGGGGGCGGTCATGAGGAGCGGTATGATGAATCGTTTCTGGGGAAGGGGGTATGGTAGTGAAGGGGGTGGGGGTTGTCAATCGCGCCACGGAGGGGGGGGTTATAATACGGGATTTTGGATGCGGAGGCATGGGTGCCGATGTGGCGGGCTTTGTGGGCGTACCGGGGGTTCGTGTGGGGGAGTGTGCGGCGGGAGTTCGACGCGCGCTATCGGCATTCGTTGTTGGGAGCGAGCTGGGCGGTATTGCAGCCGCTGGCGATGATCGTAATCTATACAGTGGTGTTTTCGCGGGTGATGCACTCGCGGCTGCCGGGCGTGAGCGGGGACTTTGCCTATAGCATCTACTTGTGCGCGGGGGTGCTGACCTGGGGGTTGTTCGCGGAGATTACGGGGCGGGCGCAGAACGTGTTCCTAGAGCAGGCGAATCTGCTCAAGAAGGTGAGCTTTCCGCGCTTGTGCCTGCCGGTGATCGTGGTGGCGAGCGCGGTGGTGAATTTTGTCATCATCTTCGGGCTTTTTACGGCTTTCCTGATACTGGTGGGGGCATTCCCGGGGTGGGCTTTCGTGGCGCTGCTGCCGGTGCTGGCGGTGGAGGTACTGCTGGCGGTGGGTCTGGGAGTGACGCTGGGGGTGTTGAACGTGTTTTTCCGCGACGTGGGGCCTTTTTATGCGGTGGTGTTGCAGTTCTGGTTCTGGCTCACGCCGATCGTGTATCCGGCTTCCATTTTGCCGCAGTGGGTGCAGCCGTGGATGTGCTGGAATCCGATGGCGCAGCTGGTGGGGGCGTATCAGCGCATTCTGGTGGAGGGGGCTTGGCCAGAATGGAAAGGGGTGGGGGCGGTGGCCTTGCTGGCTATCGTGTTGTGCCTGCTGGGCTGGCGCTTGTTCCGGGTGCACGCGGGCGAAATGGTGGATGAGCTGTGATGGCGGCGATCGAGGTGGTGGGGCTTGGCAAGGCCTACAAGAAGTATCCGAACCCGTGGGCGCGCTTGGCGGAGTGGGTGGACCCCTGGAGCCGGCCACGGCATCGTTTGCATTGGGTGCTGGAGGAGGTGAGTTTCACCGTGCAGCCGGGTGAGGCGGTGGGGCTCGTGGGGCTGAATGGGGCGGGCAAGAGCACGCTCTTGAAGCTGATCGCGGGGGTGGCCGAGCCGACGCGGGGGGTGGTGCGTTTGCAGGGGCGGGTGGCGGCACTGCTGGAGCTGGGGCTGGGGTTCCATCCCGACTTCACGGGGCGGCAGAACGCGCTGCTGGCGGGGCAGCTGCTGGGGTTGTCGGCGGAGCAGGTGCGGGCGCTCTTGCCGCAGATCGAGGCGTTCGCGGAGATCGGAGAGTATTTCGACGAGCCGGTGCGGGTGTATTCGAGCGGGATGCAGGTGCGCTTGGCCTTTGCGGTGGCGACCGTCGTGCGGCCGGACGTGCTGATCGTGGATGAGGCGTTGTCGGTGGGGGATGCGTATTTTCAGCACAAGAGCTTCGACCGGATCCTGGAATTTCGTGCGCAAGGGACGACCTTGCTGTTCGTGAGTCACGACAAGGCTTCGATTTTGCGTTTGTGCGACCGGGCGATTCTGCTCGAAGGTGGGCGGGTGGCCATGGAGGGGGCGCCGGAGTCGGTGATGGATTTCTACAACGCGCGCATCGCGGATCGGGGAACCGGGGTGGTGCAGGAGCCTTTGGCCGATGGGCGGGTGCGCACGCGTTCGGGCTCGGGCGAGGCGAAGATCGAGGCGGTGCGTTTGCTCGACGAGGCGGGGCGGGCTCTGGCGGTGGTGCGGGTGGGGCAGGCGGTGCGGCTTGAGGTGGAGATCGCGTGCCAGGAGGCGGTTCCCGAGCTGGTAGCGGGGTTCATGATCCGGGATCGGATGGGGCTGCCGGTGTTTGGGACCAATACCTTTCATCTGGGGGCCGTGCGGCGCGATCTGGCGCCCGGAGCGCGGTTGCGGGTGTGCTTTGCGCTGGAGGCGAACGTGGGGGTGGGGAGCTATTCGGTGACGGTGGCCTTGCATCGGGGGGATACGCACGTGAGCGGGAATTATGATTGGTGGGACCATGCGGTGGTCTTCGAGGTGGTCAATGCCGATCGGCCGACTTTCGTGGGGACGGCGTGCTTGCCGGTGGCGGTGCGTTGGGAGGAGGGGTGAGCGGCGTGCGCATCGGCGTGGATGGCCGTTCGCTGCGCGCGCCGTTGGCGGGAATCGGGCGCTATACGCTCGGGCTGGTGCGGGCCTTGGCGGACGAGGGGGTGGAGCTGCGGGTGTATGTGCCGGGGCCGCAATGGGGGGCGGCGGCCGTGGCGAGGGCTGCGGTGGACATGGGGCAGGCGCGGAGGCGGGCGGGGCGCTTGGCCTGGTGGGCGTGGGAATTGCCGCGGCGGGCGGCGCGCGATGGAGTGGAGGTGTTTTGGGGGCCGGGGCATCGTTTGCCGCCGGGCTTGCCGGCGGGGATGGCGCGGGTGGTGACGGTGCATGATCTGGTGTGGCGCCATGCGCCGGAGACGATGGCGCGCGTGAACCGGTGGCTGGATTGGTGGGGGATGCCGGCGGCGGTGCGGGCGGCGGATCGGGTGGCGGTGGTGTCGGAGCATACGGCGCGGGACGTGGTGGCGGCTTTTCCGGAGGCGGCGGGGAAGGTTCGGGTGGTGTCTCCGGGGGTGGCGCCGGCGCCGGTGTGGCCGCTGCCGGCGGAACTGGCGGCGCAGGGGCTGCGTCCGGGGGGCTATGTGCTGTTCGTGGGGACCTTGGAGCCGCGCAAGAATCTGCGGCGGTTGCTCGAGGCGTATGCACGGCTGCCCGAAGCGCTGCGGGCGGAGTTTCCTTTGGTGATCGCGGGCGGGGCCGGTTGGGGCGGGGTGGCGGTGCAGCGCTGGGCCGAGGAGCTGGGCGTGGCGCCGGGGGTGCGGGTGCTGGGGTACGTGCCGGACGAGGCGCTGGAGGCGCTGCAGGCGCAGGCGGCGGTGTTGGCGATGCCCTCGCTCTACGAGGGTTTCGGGCTGCCGCTGCTGGAGGCGATGCGCTTCGGGGTGCCGGTGTTGACGGCGAACGTGGCTTCGATGCCGGAGGTGGCGGGCGAGGCGGGGGTGTTGGTCGATCCGCACGACGTGGGGTCGATCGCGGCGGGGTTGGGGCGATTACTGGGGGATGCGGGGCTGCGCGCGCGGCTGGGGGCGGCGGGGCGGGTGCGGGCGCAGGCGTTTACCTGGGAGGCGGCGGCGCGTGCGATGGTGCGGGTGTTCGAGGAGGCGCGGGCGGCGCGCCGGGGCTCGGGGGCGTGAGCGTGCGGGTGTTGCAGGTGTATCGCACCTATTATCCGGATACCCGCGGCGGGATCGAGGAGGTGATGCGCCAGATCGCGCTGGCGGTGCGCCCGCAGGGGGTGGAGACGACGCTCTTTACGCTCTCGCCGCGGCCGCGGCCGGCGGTGCTGGAGCGGCCCGAAGGGCGAGTGGTGCGGGCGCGCTCGTGGGCGGCGCCGGCCTCGTGCGATCTGGGGGGCGTGGCGGCGCTGCGGCAGTTCGCGCGGCTGGCGGCGCAGGCCGACTTGATCCATCTGCATTTCCCTTGGCCGTTTGCCGACGTGCTGCTGGCGGCGGTGCGCCCCAGGGCGCCGGTGGTGGTGACGTACCATTCGGATGTGGTGCGCCAGCAGTTGCTGGCGCGGTTTTATGCGCCTTTGATGTGGCGCACGTTTGCGCGGGCGCGAGCGGTGGTGGCGACGTCGCCGCCCTATGCGGCCACGAGCGCCGTGTTGCAGGACGAGCGCGTGCGGGACAAAGTGCGGGTGATTCCTTTGGGGATGGACGAGGCGAGCCTGGCGCAGGGGGATGAGGGGATCCTGGATCGCTTGGGTTTGCGGCCGGAGGAGCCTTTTGCGCTCTTCGTGGGCGGGCTGCGCTATTACAAGGGGCTGGAGACGCTGCTCGAGGCGGCGCGGGGCTTGCCGGGGCGAGTGGTGATCGCCGGGGAGGGGCCGGAGGGTGCGACCCTACGCGCGCGTGCGGAAGCGCTGGGGTTGGAGAACGTGGTGTTTGCGGGGCGGGTGAGCGATGCGGAAAAGGCGGCGCTGCTGCGGGCGTGCCGCCTGGTGGTGCTGCCCTCGCCGCTGCGCTCGGAGGCGTTCGGCATGGTGCTGGTGGAGGGGGCGATGTGCGGCAAGCCGTTGGTGAGCTGCGAGATCGGCACGGGGACGACGTTCGTGAATGTGGCCGGGGAGACGGGGCTGGTGGCGCCGCCCGGCAACGCGGCGGCGCTGCATGCGGCGCTCGCGCGGCTGCTCCGGGACGAGGGTTTGGCGCAACGCTTGGGGCAGGGGGCACGGCGGCGCTACGAGGAGATTTTCTCGGGTGAGGCGCTGGGGGCGGCGTATGCTGCCTTGTACGCCGAGGTCGTGCGCCCGCGACAGGATGTGGGGCGTGAAGGGAGACCGTGAGGGGAGGATTGACGGAGTCGATCGTTCGGGGGATAATTTCATATATGAAGATTTTAAACGTTCCGCTTTCGCTCTCCGCGCCCCAGGCGGCCTTCCTCACTGAGCTGCAGCGGGTGTTCGCCGAGGCGTGCAACCTGGTGGCGGCGATGGGGCGCGAGGCGGGGGTGACGGCGCGGGTGGCGCTGCATCATCTGTGCTATGCCACGGTGCGCGAGCGCTTTCCGGCGCTGGGTTCGCAGCTGGCGTGCAACGCGATCTACGCGGCGGCGCGGGCCTTTCGCAAGGCGCAGGAGGTGCAGGCGCGGCTCGCGCCGCAGGCGAAGGGGGTGCCGATCGTGCGCTTCGCGCCGACGGCGCCCGTTTTTTTCGACCGCCATACCTTGAGTTTGCGCGGGGAGCGGGTGTCGATGTTCACGCTCGACGGGCGCTTGCACTTCGATCTGTCGATTTCGCCCGAAGGGCTGGCGGCGCTGCGCGCGGCCACGGTGAAGGAGGCAGTGCTGCAGGGGCGGGAGGGGCGGTTCGTGCTCTCGTTCTATCTGGAGGAGAAGGCGCCGGAGCTGCCGGCGGAAATGGTGGCGCAGCGCTCGGGGGTGATGGTGGATTCTTTGGCGCCGGCCGATGTGGTGGCCGGGTGAGTGGTTTTCGTGCGTGGGATCGGTGATGGCAAATAGAAAAGGAAAGCCGCAGTTCGAGGAATTGCGGGCGTTGTTGGGCTCGATGAAGCAGTATTTCTGGGGGATCGGGGCGTTTTCCTTCGTGATCAACCTGCTGCAGCTCACGGCGCCGCTGTACATGCTGCAGGTCTACGATCGGGTGCTCAATAGCCGCAACGAGATGACCTTGCTGATGCTCACCCTGCTGGTGGTGGCGCTTTTCCTGGTGATGGCGGCGATCGAGTTCGTGCGCTCGCGCGTGCTGGTGCGCGTGGGGGCGGCGATGGAGGCGAAGCTGAACGACCGGGTGTTCGATTCGGCCTTCGAGGCGACGCTGCGCCGCGGGGGGAACGCGCGCCAGGCGCTCACGGATCTGACGCAGCTGCGCCAGTTCATGACGGGGAACGGCCCGTTCGTGTTCTTCGACGCGCCGTGGTTTCCGATCTATCTGGCGGTGTGTTTCATCTTGCATCCGGTGATCGGGTGGTTCTCGGTGGGGGCGGCGCTCATCCTGGTGGTGCTGACGGTGGTCACGGAAGTGGCGACGCAGAAGCCCCTGGCGGAGGCGAACAAGTACGCCAACGAGGCGACGAACTTCGCCCATAACAACCTCGCCAACGCCGAGGTGGTGGAGGCGTTGGGGATGCTGCCGGCGTTGCGCGATCGTTGGAAGAAGAAGCACGTGCAGCATCTGGTGCTGCAGGCGGTGGCGAGCGACCGGGCGGGTTTGATCTCTTCGGTGACGAAGTTCATCCGCATCACTTCACAATCCTTGATCCTGGGGTTGGGGGCGTGGCTGGCGATCCGTAACCAGCTCTCGCCCGGGGGGATGATCGTGGGTTCGATCCTGATGGGGCGGGCGCTCGCGCCGATCGATCAGCTGATCGCGAACTGGAAAGGGTTCGTGCAGGCGCGTCTGGCCTATGAGCGGCTGGGGCAGCTGCTGGCGGCTTTCCCGGCGCGGCCGCCGCGCATGTCGCTGCCCGCGCCCAAAGGCGAAGTGGTGGTGGAGGGGGTGGTGCTCACGCCGCCGGGCGGAACGGTGCCGGTGTTGCGGGGGGTGAGTTTCGCCATTCCCGCGGGCAGCATCGTGGGGGTGATCGGGCCCAGCGGCTCGGGGAAATCTTCGCTCGCGCGGGCGCTCGTGGGGGTGTGGACGCCGCAGGTGGGGAAAGTACGGCTCGACGGGGCGGACGTCTCCTCCTGGGACAAGGCGGAGCTGGGGCCGTATTTGGGGTATCTGCCGCAGGACATCGAGCTCTTCGATGGGACGATCGCAGAGAACATCGCGCGCTTCGGCGCGATCGAGGCGCCGCTGGTGGTAGCGGCGGCGCAGGCGGCCGGGGTGCACGAGATGATCCTGCGTTTTCCGCAGGGCTACGACACGCCCATTGGCCCTGGGGGGGCGGTGCTCTCGGGCGGGCAGCGCCAGCGGGTGGCGCTGGCGCGGGCTTTGTATGGCGACGTGCGCTTGATCGTGCTCGACGAGCCGAACTCGAACCTGGACGACGTGGGCGAGGCGGCGCTGGTGCAGGCGCTGCTGCGGCTCAAGGCGCAGGGCAAGACGGTGGTGGTGATCACGCACCGCACCAGCGTGCTCGCGGCGGTGGATCGGCTGCTGGTGATGCGCGATGGGGCGGTGCAGGCGTATGGGCCGCGCGACGAGGTGCTGGCGGCGCTGCAGCGCGCGGCGCAGCAGGCGCAGGCGGCGCAAGCCCAAGGCGGACAGGCGGTGGCCCCGGCGTAAAGTACGGGAATTTCTTCACGAATGGATGCAGGATCAGGGATGAGTGGTGATGAGTGACGAGAAGTTGTTGACGGGGCCGGCGGGCAGGGATCTGACGATCGACGGGGCGATCTCGCCGGTGGCAGTGGCCGAGGAGCATTTGCCGCACGAGGCGAAGCGCTTTTTGCGCGTGGGCGTGTGGATTCTGGTGCTCTTGGTGGGGGGGTTCTTCGCCTGGGCGGCTTTTGCGCCGCTCGATGCCGGGGTGCCGGCGCAGGGGGTGACCATCGTCGAATCCAAGCGCAAGACGGTGGCGCATCTCACCGGCGGGATCGTGAAGGAGATCCTGGTGCGCGACATGCAGCTTGTGCGGGCGGGAGAGCCTTTGGTGGTGCTCGATGAGACGACCGCCTCGGCCCAGTACGAGAGCGTGAACAAGGAGTATCTGTCGCTGCTGGCGATGAAGGCGCGGCTGGAGGCGGAGCGGGCCGACGCGCGCGAGATCCATTTTCCCCTGGAGCTGATCGAGGCGGCGAAGACGGAGCCGGAGGCGGCGCGGCAGATGGCCTTGCAACGCGATCTGTTCGCGGCGCGGCGCTCGGCCCTGGCGAGCGATTTGCGGGTGTTCGAGGAGCAGGTGCGCACCTATAGCCAGGATGCGGCCTCCAAGCGTGTCCAGCTCGCCTTGCTGCAGGAGCAGCTCGAGGGGATTCGGTCGCTCGCGGCCGAAGGCTATGCGCCGCAGGCGCAGCGCCTGGAGCTGGAGCGGCAGGCGCTGGATCTGCAGGCGCGGCTCGATCTTTCCTTGCGCCAGGCCGACGAGGCGCGTCTGCGGGCGGCGCAGCGGCGCGAGGAGTACCGCAAGGAGGTGGAATCCCAGCTGGCGGAGGTGGCCAAGCAGGTGGCGGTGCTCGACGAGAGGCGCCGGGCGCTGCGCGAGGATCTGTCGCGCACGGTAATACGGGCGCCGGTGGATGGCTACGTGAATGCGCTGGCGGTGCATACGGTGGGGGGCGTGGTACGCCCGGGTGAGCCGTTGATGGAGTTGATCCCGACCGACGAGCGGCTGGAGTTCGAAGTGCGCGTGCCGGCGCATCTGATCGAGCACGTGTATCCGGGTTTGAAGGCCGACGTGATGCTGCAGAATTTCAGCAAGGAGCTGCCGCACCCCTTGGAAGGGGAGGTGGTGTCGGTGTCGGCGGACCTCGTCATCGACAAGGATCCGAACGTGCCGCCGCATTATGTGGCGCGGGTGCGGCTCACGGAGCAGGGGCTCGGGGATCTGGGCCATCGGGTATTACAGCCGGGCATGCCGGTGAGCGTGGTGATCAAGACGGGGGAGCGGACTTTCCTGCATTATTTGGTCGATCCGCTGCTGCGCCGGGTGCATCAGTCTTTGACGGAGCAGTGAGCGATGCGTGTGCATTGGTTGGTGGCGGGTTTGCTGGGTGGGGCGTGCGTGATGCCGGCGTGGGCGCTGGATTTCGCCGAGGCTTTCCGCATGGCGAAAGACTACGACGCGCGGGTGAGGATCGCCGCTTCGCGCGCGGCCCAGGACGACGCGGGCGTGGATGTGGCCAAGTCGCGGCTGCTGCCGCAGGTGTCGGCGGCGGCGGCGCGCGGTAAGCAGTATACGCGCACGAAGTATTTGTCCGGGCCGTATCCATCGCGCTACGAGGAGCCGGATACGAAGAACTGGGCGCTGCAGGTGCGCCAGCCTTTGTATCGGCCAGCGGAGTGGCGCAGCTGGGAGCGGGCGCAGAGCCTGGCGGAGGCGAGCGCCCGGGCGTTGGACGCCGAGACCGCGACCCTGCTCTCGCGCGTGGCCAGGGCGTATCTGGCACTGCTGGAGGCGAAGACCCAGCTGAAAGTGGCCGAGCAGGACGTGGCGCGCTACACCGAGGTGCTACGCCAGGCGCAGCGGGCCTTCGAGACGGGGCAGGGAACGCGCATCGAGATCGAGGAGGCGCAGGCACGCCTGGATGCGGCGCAGGCGAGCGTGGTCGATTGGCAGGGGCAGATCGAAACGGGGCGCCAAGACTTGGCGGCTTTGATCGGGCAGGAAGTGAACCCGGAGGAGTTATCGCCCTTTGCCGAAGTGCGCGGCGTGGCGCGTGATGTGCTGCAGGAGCCGGTGGGGGCGTGGGTCGAACGGACCTTGCTGCAAAATGCGGAGCTGGCTTCGCTCAAGTCGCAACTTGATGCCGCGCTGAAGCGGGTGGGAGTGGAGAAGGCCGGGCATCTGCCGACGGTGGACGCGGTGGCGAGCCGGCGCTTTGCGCGTAGCGATTCGGAGACGACGATCGGCGAGGAGTATCTGTCGACCAACGTGGCGGTGCAGGTGTCGATTCCACTGTATTCGGGCGGCGGGGTGAACGCTTCGGTGCGGGCGGCGCTGGCGGCGCGTGACGAGGCGCAGGCGCGCTTCGATGGGCGCCGGCGAGAGTTGGTCACTGCCACGACGAATGCGTATTCTCGGGTGCGCTTCGGCCTGGAGCGAGTGACGGCGCTCGAACAGGCGACGCGCTCGGCGGAACAGGCGCTCGTGGCCACGCGCAAGGGAGTGCAGGCGGGCACGCGCAACAACGTGGATGTGCTGAATGCGGAGCAGGACGTGGCGCGGGCGCAGATGCAGTGGGTGAGCGCGGCGTTCGAGCTCTTGGGGGCGATCGTTGAGCTGTGGGCGGCCACCGGCGAGGTGGATCAGGCGCTGCAGCGGCTGGAAGCGGTGCAGCGGCAGGGGGCACGTAAGAACGAGTCGCCTAGCTGAGCGGCTGCGGGGCCGTGGTGGCGAAGGCGTGCGCCAGGATGCGGTAGAGGTCGGGGTCGAACCGGCGGGGGCGTTCGAGCGCGGCGGTGAGTTCTGCAGGCGTGGGTTCGTGGTCGAAGCGCGCGAGCAGGCACCAGCGGTCGGCGATGAGGGTCATGCGGCGTTCGCGCTCGGGGTCGTGTTCGGTAAGCCGTACCGGGCCGGCGTAGGGCCAGGGGGCCGGCGGGAGGGTGGCGAGCGCGGCGCGCAGGCGCGCGTCGTGCACTTCGGGCGGTTCCTTGCCGGCGCAGGCGCCGAGGCATTGCTTCATTTGATGGGCGAGGCAGGGGCCGCGGCGCAGGGGTTCCAGCCCCAGGCGCTGGGGGCAGAGGGCGTGGGCGCGGGCGATCTGGCGCAGGGCTTTTTCGGCCTGCTTGCGCTCGGGGAAAAGGCCGTGGGTATGGCCGAGCCAGTCGGCCGGATCGGTGCCGGCCAGGCTGCGATAGCCGACCACGGGGCCGCGCGGCTTGGGTTGGGGAAGCGGCTCGATCGCCCAGGCGCCGCGTTCGCGCAGTTGCCGGTTGTAGAGGGGTTTCAGCCGTTTGACGAGCTCGGCTTCGAGCAGTAGCGCTTCGAGCTCGCCGGCGGTCTCGAGCCAGTCGAGACGGCGGATCTGGCGGGCGATCTCGGCTTCCGTGCCGTGGTGGTGCGCCTGGGAGAAGTGGTCGAGCACGCGGCTGCGCAGGCGTTTGCTCTTGCCGAGGTAGAGCGGCAGGTCGTTTTCCCCGTACATGAGGTAGACGCCGGGCACGTCCGGCAGGGATTCGAGCACGCCGTCGGCGAGCCCCGGCGGGCGGCTGGGCCATTGCATGGCCTTGCGTTTGGCAAGCAGCAGGGTTTCTGGAGGAAACTCGCGCTGCACGAGGTCGAGGAATTGGGCGAGTACTTCGGCGTCGCCCATGGCGCGATGGCGGGCGTTGCAGCTGAGGCCGTGGCGCTCGATCAGGCTGTCGAGACCGTGTTTGTGGTATTGGGGGTAGAGGGCGCGCGAGAGTTTGACGGTGCAAAGCACGGGGGATTCGAAGGCGAGCCCACAGCGGCGGAAGGCTTGGCGCAGGAAGCCGTAGTCGAAGCGGGCGTTGTGGGCGACGAGTACGGCGTCGGCGAGCCGCGGCAGGAGCTCGGGGGCGAGCACCTCGAAGGGAGGCGCGTCGGCGACCATGGCGTTGGTGATGCCCACGAGCCGCTCGATGAGGGGCGGGATGGGGATGTCGGGGCGCACGAGGCTTTGCCAGCGCTCGACGAGACGGCCGCCCTCGAAGCGCAGCAGCGCGATTTCGGTGATGCGGTCGCGCTCGGGGTGCGCGCCGGTGGTTTCCAGGTCGAGGAGGACGTAGCGCTCGGCAAGCGGGGCGGCGGTCGCGACGTCTTCGGGCATGAATTCAGGCGTGATGGGCGGAGTCGGCGTCGTAGTAGTAAGGATACGTTGGA
This sequence comes from Tepidiphilus olei, assembly GCF_006980705.1. Lineage (GTDB taxonomy): Bacteria > Pseudomonadota > Gammaproteobacteria > Burkholderiales > Rhodocyclaceae > Tepidiphilus > Tepidiphilus olei. The sequence goes on from NZ_SBHO01000003.1 coordinate 14,925, forward strand.
ACCTCGGCGCGGCGGAATTGTTCCGTGAGCTCGGGATCCTGCGGTTTGTCCCACCACAGTGCCCGGCCTTTGCGGCGCTCTTCGATCTGCTCGGGGTGCTTGGCGAGCCAGTCGCGGATGAACTTGGTGTGTTCGGATTCGTACATGGGGGTGCTCCTCATAGATAGATAGAACGCGCTATGAAAGCGCACGGCGCCAGGTGGTGCCGCTCGCGGTGTCTTCGATCTGGATGCCGGCGCGCTTGAGCTCGTCGCGGATGGCGTCGGCCCGGGCGAAATCGCGGGCGCGGCGGGCGGCGGCGCGCTCGGCGATCAGCGCTTCGATGCGTTCTTCGCTGAGGGTTTCTTCCCCTTGGGCGGGCAGACGCCGACGCCAGGATTGCGGCGTATCGGTGAGCAGCCCCAGGAGCTCGGCGGCGGCGAGGAATTCCCGCTTGCGCTCGGGGCTCGGGTCTTTGCGCAGCAGCGCGGCGGTTTCGTGTAAAAGCGCCAGCGCTTGGGGGGTGTTGAGGTCGTCGGCGAGCGCGGCGACGAACTCGGGCGCGGCGCCGAGCCCGTGCGGCAGCGCATCAGCAGTGAGCGCGGCGCGCCGCTCGGGGGAGAGCTCCAGGCGCTCGGCCGCGGCCAGGGGATCGAGCGGGGCGGCGGGGACGGATTCGGTGAGCGCGAGGGAGGTGTAGAGCCGGTCGAGTGCGTGCAGCGATTGTTCCAGCAGCTCGGGGGTGAAGTCGAGCGGTTTGCGGTAGTGGCCGGAGAGCAGCGCATAGCGCAAGACTTCGCCGGGGGTGTGCGCCAGCAGCTCGCGCACGGTGCGGAAGTTGCCCAGCGACTTGGACATCTTCTCGCCGTGGATCGTAAGGTAGCCGTTGTGCACCCAGTAGCGGGCGTAGATGAGGCCGCCGTGGGCGCAGGTGCCTTGGGCGATCTCGTTTTCGTGGTGGGGGAAGATGAGGTCCTGCCCGCCGCCGTGAATGTCGATGGTCTCGCCCAGGTGGGTCTCGATCATGGCGGTGCATTCGATGTGCCAGCCGGGGCGGCCGCGCCCCCAAGGGCTGTCCCAGCCGGGGAGTTCGGGCGGGGAGGGTTTCCACAGCACGAAGTCGGCCGGGTCGCGCTTGTAGGGGGCGGGTTCGATGCGCGCGCCGGCGATGAGTTCCTCGCGTTTGCGCTTGGAGAGGATGCCGTAGTGGGGGTCGGAGGGGACGTGGAAGAGTACGTGCCCTTCGGCGACGTAGGCGTGGCCCCGCGCGATGAGCCGCTCGATGAGGGCGATGATCTGGGGGATGTGGTCGGTGGCGTAGGGCTCGACCGTGGGCGGCAGCGCATTGAGCCGGGCGACGTCTTCGTGGAAGGCGCGCGCGTAGCGCTCGGCCAGTTCCCGGATGGGCACGCCTTCGGCTTGGGCCGCGGCGTTGATCTTGTCGTCGATGTCGGTGATGTTGCGGGCGTAGACGACCTGGGGGTAGAAGAGCCGCAGCAGGCGGAAGAGGGTGTCGAAGACGACCACCGGCCGGGCGTTGCCGATGTGGATGTAGTTATAGACCGTGGGGCCGCAGACGTACATCGTCACCCGAGCGGGGTCGAGCGGCTCGAAGCGGCGTTTGTCTTGCGTGAGCGTGTCGTGCAGGAATAGCTCCAACGGTCTCTCCGGCGGGGGTCGGGAACGAAAGGAGGCGGTGGCTCAGCCGCCTTGCAGTTTTTCCAGGCGCTCGTGCCGTTCCTGCGCTTCGAGGCAGAGGGTGGCGGTGGGGCGGGCGAGCAGCCGCCGCAGGCCGATCGGCTCGCCGGTTTCTTCGCACCAGCCGTAGGTGCCTTTCTCGATGCGCTCGAGCGCTTCGTCGATCTTCTTCATGAGCTTGCGTTCACGGTCGCGCACGCGCAGCTCGAGCGCCTGCTCTTCCTCGATGGTGGCGCGGTCGGTCCAGTCGGGTGTGACTTCGTTCTCCTGCTGGAGCGCTTGCGTGGTCTCGGCGGCTTTCTCCAGCAGCTTGCGCTTTTCTTCGAGCAGGAGATGCTTGAAGAACTTGAGCTGGCGCGGCGACATGTATTCCTCTTCGGGCATGGCCAGCAGCTCCTCCACCGAGGGGATGTCGTCGTCTTCGAGGGTTTCTTGCGTCATGTTGGTCGTATTCATCGTTCCTCTCCGGTGTGCCTCGGGTGGTGTCGGGCGTGGGGATTGTAATGGGCTTGGCGCGGCTTGGGAAGAGTGATGTGTAAGCGCTGTGAGAGCAAAATGGGCAATGTTCGCTCTGGCCAAGGGGAAAACGTCCGCATCGGCTGGTTTTCGGCCTCGGGTGACGGGCTCCTTGATCTGCAACCGTGCGAGGCCGGTTACGCGTTGCGCGGCAGAGGGTACGGCCCGCAAGGCAAGAAAGAGCCGGTCGGTACCGCTCGCCTCGAATGGCGTCTTAGTCGAGCAGTTCCGGATCGAGCACGACGCGCAGCACCGTCTCGGCGTGGCCGTGACGCTGGCGGCGTTTGAACCACCACAGGGCGCCGCGTCGGATCGACCACGTGCTTTGCTGCCCGGCAAGGACGAGGGCGGCGATACCGCCGAGGGTGGGTTGATGGCCGACGATGAGTGTGGGGCGCTCGAGGTCGGGCCAGCCGATGGCGGCGAGCACGGCCAGCGGGGCGGCACCGGGGGCGGCGTCGGGGAGGAGTTCGTAGGACCGGGTCCAGGCTTCGAGCGTTTCACGGGCGCGGCGCGCGGGGCTGCAGCAGCGGCGCAGATTCTCGGGGGCGTGCCGCTCCAGCCAGCGGGCGATGCGTTTGGCCTGGCGGTGTCCGTGTTCGGTGAGGGGGCGGGCGAGATCGTCGTGCCCGTCGTGGGCTTCGGCGTGGCGCCACAACAGCAGGTCCATGTCGGTCATCCGGTGAGGTCGTCTTCGAGCCAGTCTTCGAGGTTGCCGAGGATCTCGGCAGAGTTACGGGCGATGCGCTCGTGGTGCCAGGCGAGCAGTACGGCGGCGGCGAGCCGCTCGTCGGGGTGGCGTTTTTGCCGCTGGGTGAGCATGTCTTGCGCCGCGTGCCAATCTTGGGCGTGGCCGAGCACGTCGAGGGCCCGTTTGAGCCGGACGAGCGCTCGGGCGGTGGTTTTGCCTCGCCACAGGGATTGAAAGAATTCTAGTCCATAGCGCAGCTTTTTGAGGGCGATGCGCAGCCGATGTTTTGTTTCGGGCAAAGGCTCGGCGAGGTGGGCGGCGAACCGCCGGCGGGCTTTCTTGCGTAGCGCTGCGACTCGGTCGCGGGCGAAGTGACGCAGGTCGCTGGCGCGGATGAGGGCGTTGCCGGGCAGCGCCTCGAGCGCGGCGAGGAAGTCGAGGAGCACCCGTCCGTGGCGGCCGGGGTCGAGCCGTCCGCTGCGGCGGCGCAGTTTGTCGCGCTCGCCGGAGAGCCGCGCCGCGAGTTCGGCGAGCGCTTCGCGTTCGACGGGGCAGCGTTCGAGGGCGGGGGCGAGCAGCTCGTCGAGGAGCACGTCGAGGTCGCGCGCCTGACCCAGCTCGGTGGCGAGCTCGCCGAGTCGGGTTCGCCACTCGTTGGCGAATTCAGGGCCGGTGACCGGCTCGAAGATCTGCAGCAGCGCCCTTAGCCGGCGCAGCGCGACGCGGATCTGGTGCAGGTATTCGGGGTCGTGGCGGTAGGGCAGCAGCGCCAGGTTACCGCTCCAGTGGGCGAGCACTTCGTCGGCGAGCGTGCGCAGCGCCGCGAGGGGGTCGTCCTTGGGGTCGAGCTCGACTTCCGTGGCTTTGACGGGGGCAGCCCAGGTGCCGGCGGCGAGCTGGCGTGCGCGTTCGGCTTTACTGAGGTTTTCGGGCCATAGCGAGAGGTCTTGGGCCAATGCGCGGGCGAGTGCGAGGAGTTCGGTGGCGGGGACGTCGTAGGCCTCGAGTTCGAGCTCGTGGAGGGGAAGATGAGCCGTTCCGGCTTCCAGCCGGCCGAGGTCGAGCGCGATCTCGATGTGTCCCTCGCCGTAGGGGAGTTCCCAGAGTTCGCGGCGAAACCGGGTGCGAAAGCGCGGTTCGAGGCGTTCCCTCGCTTTTTCCAGGCGCTCGCGCACGGCGTCGTCTTCGACGAAGGCGAAGTCGAACGCGCCCGGCCAGGGAACTTCCCATTCATTGCGCGAGGAGAGACCACCGCGGCTGGGGGCGGCGGTCTTGACCGTGAGTAGGGTGCGTCTGGCCATTCGGCGCAGGCGCAGGGCGATGCCGTGGCGCGCGAGGGTCTCGTCTTCGGTGTCGTAATAGGTGCTGTCGACGCGCACCGGGGGATGGTGGCGCGCCGTCGCGAGCAGGGGGTGGGCGCGCAGCTTCGGCAGATCGCCGCGGCGGATTCCGAGCTTGAGTTCGGTTTCGACGGCCATGTCTGCTCCTCGTGCATCAGGTGAAAATTTGCCGCCATAGGGCGATGATGGGCTCGCGCAGGGCCGCGGCTTCGCCTTCGGGGACGACGGCCGGAAGTTCGTCGAGGCGTTGGCGGTGCTGCAGCCGACGCAGTTCGCGATAGGCGTCGGCGACCTGCCGGGCGAGCGTGGCGTCGATGAGCCCCAAGTCTGCCGCACAGCGTAGCAGGGCGATGTTACCAGTGTTCGCGGTGAGTTCGGGGTGTTCGTGGGCGTGCGCGAGCACGAGGTATTGCACGAGAAATTCGACGTCGATGAGTCCGCCCGGGTCGTGTTTGAGGTGAAAGAGGCCGGGACGGGAGGGGTGGGCGTCGCGCATCTTTTGCCGCATGGCGAGCACTTCTTCCCTGAGCTTGGCTGGATCGCGCGGCAGGCAGAGGATTTCGCGGCGGATGGCTTCGAATCGCGCGCCGAGTTCGGGGTCGCCGGCGCAGAAGCGGGCTCGGGTGAGCGCTTGGTGTTCCCAGGTCCAGGCTTTCTCGCGTTGATAGCGGTGGAAGCCTTCGAGCGGCGTGACGGGGAGTCCGGCCTCGCCGTCGGGGCGCAGGCGCAGGTCGACTTCGTAGAGGATGCCGGCGGCGGTACGGGTGGAGAGCCAGGTGTTGATGCGCTGGGCGTAGCGGGTGTAGGTTTCGAGTGCGTCGGGGTGGGGGTCGTCGAAGAGGTAGACGAGGTCGAGATCGGAGACGTAACCCAGCTCCTTGCTGCCGAGTTTGCCATAGGCGATCACGGCGAAACGCGGGGTGTCGGTGTGACGGCGGCGCAGCTTGCGCCAGACGTAGCGCAGGGTGAGGTCGAGCAGCGTGTCGGCGAGCGCCGAGAGGTGGTCCGAGAGGCGCTCCACGGTGAGTCGCCCGGCGAGGTCGCGCATGAGCAGGCGAAAGGCTTGGGCGTGGTGGTGTTCGCGCATCAGGTCCATTTGGCGTTCGGCATCGGGTTCGAGGGCGTCGAGCAGGCGTTCGAGCTCGTGCGCGAAGGTGGGCCAGTCGGGTTCTTCGTCGAGGTGGCGCTCGTCGAGGATTTCGTCGAGCAGAATGGGGTGGCGCGTGAGGTAGGTGGCGGCCTGGCGCGCCGCGCCGACGAGCTCGGCCACGCGCCGCAGTGCCTGCGGGTATTCCTGCAGTAGCGAGAGGTAGGCGCTGCGCCGGCCGATGGCCTCGAAGAGTTCGAGGAGGCGCTCGAGCACCTCGTCGCGTTTGGGGTGCGTGGCGGCGATGTCGATGGCGCGCGGCAGCAGGGCGTCGAGCCGGTTGCGGTCGGCGGCGGTGAGCGCCCGGGTGCGCGGCGAAGTGCGGAAGGCGTCGATGCGTCGGGCGAGCTCCTGGGGCCGAGCGAAGCCGCGTTCTTGCAGACAGTGTTCGAGTTCGTCGACGGCGGCACTGAGTACCGGTACGGCTACGGTGGTGCTTCGCGCTTCTTGCCCGAATACGTGCGTGGATTCGGCGGCGACGCGCTCACGGTGGCGCCGTAATTCGCGCTCGAAGCTGGGCCAGTCGGGGTGGCCCATGGCTTGGGCGAGCAGCAGGCGCTGGGTATCGTCGCGCGGCAGACGGTGAGTCTGCGCGTCTTCCCAGTATTGCAGGCGGTGCTCGACGCGGCGCAGGAAAACGTAGGCTTCGTCGAGGGCCGCGGCGGTCTCGGCGGGCAGGATGTCGCGTTCGGCGAGCCGACGCAGGACCTGGCGCGTGGGGCGGATCTGGAGTGCGGGATCGCGGCCGCCGCGGATGAGCTGATGCACCTGGGCGATGAACTCGATCTCGCGGATGCCACCGGGGCCGAGCTTGACGTCGTCGAGCCGATCCTGCCGCATCACTTCGTGGCGGATCTGGGCATGCAGCGCCCGCATGGCTTCGATCGCGCCGTAGTCGAGATATTTGCGAAAGACGAAAGGGCGCACGAGGGATTCGAGTTCCTGCCAGCGCTCGCCGCGCAGCACCCGCCCCTTGATCCAGGCATAGCGCTCCCATTCCCGCCCCTGGGTGAGGAGGTAGTCTTCGAGCATGTCGAAGGAACACACGAGCGGTCCGGAGTCGCCGTGCGGACGCAGGCGCATGTCGACGCGGAAGACGAATCCGTCGGCGGTGGGGGCGCCGAGGAGGTGGATGATGCGCCGGCCGAGCCGCTCGAAGAATTCGAAATTGCTGAGGATTTTCGGGCCGGCAGTGTCGCCGTCTTCGGGGTAGAGGAAGACGAGGTCGATGTCGGAGGAGACGTTGAGTTCGCGCCCGCCGAGCTTGCCCATGCCGACGACGAGGAGTTCCTGTTCCCAGCCGGAGGGGGAGAGCGGACGGCCGTGGCGTTCGATGAGACGCTCGAAGGCATGGTCGTGGGCGGTCTCCAGGGCGACTTCGGCCAGCGTGGTCATGGTGCCGGTGACTTCGTCGAGGTCGGCGCGGCCGGCGAGATCGCGCAGGGCGACGTGCGCCAGAACTCGGGTGCGTAGCCGGCGCAGGGCGGCTTCCAACCGTTCGTCGGCGTCGAACGGCAGGGGGCCGGGCGGATCGGCAAGGAACGTCTGCATCGCCTCGCGGTCGATGGGGAGGTCGAGCGTGGCGGCGAGCCGTTCCGTGAGCCAGGGACGGGATTCGAGCAGACGCGCGAGGAAGGGGCTGTAACGGAGGGTTTCGGCGTAAGGAGCGGGCAGGGTCGGCATGACAGGCTCGGGGTGGGCGTCCGTTACAATGCGGGCTCGTCCATTGTAATGTAATGCGTCGTGGAGGGTTCGGGGGTTGATGAGCGCAACGGTGGGGCGCAGGCTGGGGATCGCGGCGGCGATGATCCTAGGCGTTGCGGCGGTGCTGATGGTGATGCTGCTCGCGGCGTTGCGGTTCTGGCTGTGGCCGGAGCTCGACCTGTGGCGCGAGGCGCTGGTGCGCGAACTCTCGGCGCGCAGCGGGATGGAGGTCTCGATCGGCCGCCTGGAAGGGCAGTGGGACGGCTGGTGGCCGGTGGCGGTGGCAAGCGACGTGCAGGTGCGCACCGGCGAAGCCGAGGCGTCGCTGCCGCTCGTGCGGGTGACCCTGGGCGGGGGATGGGCGGCCTGGCGCGCCGGCAAAGGGGTGGTCCAGGTGCTCGTACCCGCGGCTCGGGTGAGGGTGGACGATGCGGCGGCACTGGAGCAGCGGCTGCGTTCCGGCGGTTCCACGCCCTCGGCCGGTTTGCCGACCGGGGTGAGCATTGAAGTGGACGAGGCGCTGCTCACCTGGCGGCGCGATCGCAATGAGGCGCAGGCTCGAGGGGCGCTCACCCTGGCGATGGGGGTGTGGGGCTGGCAGGCGGGGTTCGAGGGCGAAGCGCCGGGCGCGGTGCGGCATGCGGTGGTGCTGCTCTCCGGTTCGCGCCTGGGGCGGGTGGAGGCGCATTTCGACCTGAAGGAGATCGGCGGTGAGTCGCTCGCGCTGTGGTGGCCGCAGGCGGCGAGTCTGCGGCCGCAGGGGTCGGTCTCCGGCGTGGTGGTCTCGAGTGGCAAGAGCCTGCATTCGCTCGACCTCACCTTGGACGAGGTGGGCTGGGCGGCAGTGGGCGATTCCTTCGGCGTGCGTGGGGTGAGCGGGCACATCGCCGGGGATCGTTCGGGTGGCGAGTTCGCGGTGTCGATCGCGCAGGGGGCGATGAGCTGGCCGGCGGTGTGGCCACAGCTCACGACGGTGGCGGTGCCCGAGGGCGTGCTCCGGGGGCGTTGGGCGTACGATGGCAACGGCTACGATCTGACGTTCGAAGAAGGGCGGCTGCGGACCGAGGATTTCACGGCACAGTTGTCTGGCCACTATCGGCTGGCGCGCACCGGCGACGTGGCCGATTTGCAAGGATCGCTCGACGAGGTGGCGCTCGACCGGCTGGTGCGCTATTTACCCGGGAGGGCGGTAGGGTCGCACGTGCAGGAGTGGCTACACGATGCCCTGGTGGCCGGCAAGCTCTCTGCCGTGGAGTTCCGCTTGCGCGGGCCGCTCGCCGACTTCCCGTTTCGCGATGACGGGGGGGAGTTCTGGCTGCGCCTACCGCTCGAAGGGGTGACGCTGCGTTTCGCGTCGCAGTGGCCGGAATTCGAGCAAGTGCAGGGGGTGGTGACGTTCGATCGCGGGCTGGTGGCGATCGAGGTGAGCCAGGCGCGGGCGCAGGGCGTGCAGTTCGGTCCGGTTCGCGCACGCATCCCGCTATTCGACGCGGAGATCCCGGTATTGACGGTGGAAGGTGAGGCCGAGGGACCGTGGCCGGCTTTCCTGCGCTATGCTGCAGCCAGTCCGTTGCGCGAAGAATTGCCACTCATGGCCCTGGAAACGGTGCAGCTGGAGGCGAAGACGGCGCTACGCTTGGCGCTGACCTTGCCGCTCGCCAGCGATCTGTTGCCCGGGGTGAGCGGGACGCTGACGTTTTCCGAGGGGCGGATCCCGGCGCAAGTAACCGGCTGGCCGATCGAGCAGATCCGTGGCGAGGTGGTGTTCGACGGGCATGGCGTGCGTTCGGCCCAGGCCGAGGGCAAGTGGTGGGACGCGCCGGTGACGGCGAAATGGCGTGGAGGCGATCCGCCGAAACTCGCCCTGCAAGGGTCGTTCTCGGCGGCTCAGCTCTCGGCCGTGTTCGGCAAACTGCCGCTGTCGGGGTCGACGGCGGTGAGCGGAACGATGACTTTTGCCAAGGATGGGCCGGAGCTGGTGCTCACTTCCGATCTCTCGGGCATGGGCTCGGAGCTGCCACCGCCGCTGGACAAGGCCGCGGGGGCGCGTTGGCCGAGCCGGGCGGAATTCGCGTTCTTGCCCTCGGGCATGGAGGCCAAGGTGCAGCTGGGAGAGCGCCTGCGTTTCGTGCGTGCCCGCGACGGCGCCTGGGCTGCAGTGGTGGGCACGGTGGATGCGCCGCCCGCTCCACGCAAGGGAGGACGCCTGCGGTTTGCTGCCCCCGAGCTCGATCTGGATCGCTGGCTGGCGGTGGTCGAGGGCATCGGCGATGGGGCTGAGGGAACGGCGTTCGTCGCGCTAGAGGTGGATACGGCACGGGCGCGTTTCCTTGCGCGGAATTGGCATCGGGTGCGTGTGCAGGGCGAGAACAAAGGACCGGTCTGGTCGCTGGCGGTGGCTGCGGACGAAGCACAGGGCAACGTGCGTGTGACCTTGGGTAAGGGGGGAGCGGAACGCCTCGAAGGGCGGTTTGCGAAGTTGATGATGCCGGAGGCGACCGAGGGACAGAGCCTGCCACAGGAAGGGCATTTGCCGGCGTTCGACCTCACCGTCGATCGATTCGGGGTGGGCGACCGTTGGTTGGGGGCACTGACCTTGCAGGCGAGCCTCGCGCCGGGCAGGTGGTCGCTCGATGCGCTCACGCTCGCCGTGCCCTCGGTATTTCGCATCGAGGCGAGTGGGATGTGGCGCGACGGTGCCCGATCCCTGACCGAGCTGAAGACCACGATGATCATCGACGATGCGGGCAAGACGGTGCGGCATTGGTTCGATACGGGGGGGCTCGTTGGCGGCAAAGGTCGGGTGACGGCGCAGTGGCGTTGGCCGGGGTTGCCCCTCGAATTCGATCTGTATCGACTCGGGGGCAGTGGAACGATCGAGATCACGAATGGCCGCTTCGAGGAGATCGAACCGGGCGTGGGGCGCCTGCTCGGCATCCTTAGCCTGCAGAGTTTGCCACGGCGCTTGTTGCTCGATTTTGGTGACGTCTTCGTGGAAGGCATGGCGTTCGACCGGCTCTTCGGTACTTTTGCCATGAACGAAGGGTACTTGACCACGGGAGATCTGCGTATTTCCGCGCCCAGTGCCACGGTGGAGATCGTCGGTCTGGTGGACTTGCGCCAGCAGACCCAAGAGCTGGAAGTCACGGTTCGCCCGCGTTTGTCGGATAGCGCGGCGGTGGCCGTGGGGATCGCCAACCCGATTGCCGGAGCGCTGGCTTTCATCGGCCAGAAAATCCTGGGGGATCCCTTCGGGCGGATCCTGGGGCGGCGCTTCCACGTGAGTGGGCCATGGACCGCGCCCGAAGTGAAACCGCTGGAGCCGCCGGTCTCCGTGAATGGAGAGGAGAGAACACCATGAAGATGGGCCGAAGCGATGCGTGTTTGATGGTGGCTGCCGTGCAGATGGTCTCGACGCCGCGCGTGGTGGACAATTTGGCGATGGCCGAGCGGCTGCTGGAACTGGCCGTCGACAGCGGGGCGAGGCTGGTGGTGTTGCCGGAGTATTTCGCGCTCATCTCGGCCGATGCGCGGGAGAAAGTGCGCCTGCGCGAGCGTTTCGGCGCCGGGCCGCTGCAGGAGTGGCTGGCGCGGCAGGCGGCGCGTCTGGGGATATGGCTGGTGGGCGGCACGGTGCCGCTGGAAGCGGACGTGCCCGACAAGGTGCGCAACGCCTGCCTCGTGCATGCCCCGGATGGGCGATGCGTGGCGCGCTACGACAAGATCCACCTCTTTGGCCTGCGCCACGGCGAGGAAGTCTACGATGAGGGAGAGACCATCGAGCCGGGCGAGGCGGTGGTGACCGTCGACATCGAAGGCTGGACGGTGGGGTTGTCCATCTGCTACGACTTGCGTTTCCCTGAACTCTACCGCGCCATGGGGCTCGTGGATCTCATCGTGCTGCCGGCGGCTTTCACCTGGACGACTGGGCGGGCGCACTGGGAAGTGTTGTTGCGCGCCCGGGCGATCGAGAATCAGTGCTACGTGCTCGCGGCGGCCCAAGGCGGACGGCACGAGGCGGGACGGCGCACGTGGGGGGATTCGCTGCTTGTCGACCCCTGGGGGGAGGTGCGCGTGCGGTTGGCCGAAGGCGAGGGCGTGGTGCGGGGAACGCTGCAGCGTGCGCGCATCGACGAGATCCGCGCCAGGCTGCCGGCGTGGCGGCATCGACGTGAAAAGGAATTCATCAGGAGCGTATGCGCATGAAGGCGATGGCAGAGAGGAAGGAAGAAAAGGTGGACGCACTGGCGCTGGCCGAAGAGCGGCTGCTCGCGGCCAACGGCTTGACGCTGGAGGACGTGTCTTCGACCTTGTCGCAGGTGCAGTCTCATGCGGTCGACGAGGCGGACGTGTATTTCCAGCTGCGCCACGTGGAGGGTTGGTCCCTCGAAGAGGGGATCGTGAAGTCGGGGTCTTTTTCCATCGAGCAGGGCGTGGGCGTGCGGGCGATCGCCGGGGAAAAACAGGCGCTCGCTTATACCGACGACCTGCGGCTGGCTTCGCTCCTGGAGGCGGCGCGCACCGTGCGCGCGGTCGCCGCGCTCGGGCAGGAGCGGCGGGTGGACCTATGCCGCGGCGCACTGCCGCCGGCGCGCTACCCGGCCGTCGATCCGGTGGGAACCTTGCCGGCGCCGGAAAAGGTGCGGCTGTTGGAGTGGCTGGAAGCGAAGGCGCGGGCCCTGGATCCCCGCGTCGAACAGGTGATGGCGGGGTTGGCGGCCTCGTGGGAGACGGTGCTCATCGCCCGCAGCGACGGAACGCTCGCCGCCGACTTGCGCCCGCTCGTGCGTTTGTCGCTCACCGTCATCATGTCGCAGGACGGTCGGCGCGAGAGCGGCTCGAGCGGCATGGGGGGGCGCTATGGTCTTACCGCGTTCGACGAGGCGGCGCTCGAGCGTCTTGCCCGCGAAGCGGTGCATCAGGCGCGGGTCAATCTGGAGGCGAGACCGGCTCCGGCCGGCGTCTTCACCGTGGTGCTCGGGCCCGGCTGGCCGGGGGTGTTGCTGCACGAGGCGGTCGGTCATGGCCTGGAGGGGGATTTCAACCGCAAGGGGACTTCGGCCTATAGCGGGCGCATCGGCGAGCGGGTGGCCGCGGCGGGCGTGACGGTGGTCGACGACGGGACTTTGCCCTTGCGCCGGGGCTCGCTCACCCTCGACGACGAGGGGACGCCCACCCAGCCGACCGTGCTCATCGAGGATGGTATCCTCGTCGGGTACATGCAGGACCGGCTCAATGCCCGCTTGATGGGCATGAAACCCACCGGCAACGGGCGGCGCGAGTCCTACGCCTACGGACCGATGCCCAGGATGACGAACACCTACATGTTGGCCGGGTCGCACGAGCCCGAAGAGATCCTCGCCTCGGTCGAGCGCGGCATCTACGCGGTCAATTTCGGCGGGGGACAGGTCGACATCACTTCCGGCAAATTCGTCTTTTCCATGTCGGAGGCCTACTGGGTCGAGGATGGGAAAGTGTGCTACCCCATCAAGGGGGCGACCTTGATCGGCAGTGGTCCCGAGGTGATGCAGCGTGTGTCGATGATCGGCACCGATCTCGCCCTCGATCCGGGCATCGGTACCTGCGGCAAGGACGGGCAGAGCGTGCCGGTGGGCGTGGGGCAACCGACGCTGCGCGTCGACGGCATCACCGTCGGAGGGACGCAGGGCTGAGCTCGGGCTGGCGGTACTTGCGCCAGTTCGCCAGTACCGCATTGGGGTACTCCGGTCGCCCCAGGCTGCCGTTGTAGCGCCCCAGCGCGCGGTAGAGGTCGCCTTTTTCGAGATCGAGATAGTGGCGCAGGATGGTGCAGCCGTAGCGCAGGTTGGTGCGCAGATGGAAGAGGTTGTGCTGCGGCGTGCCGATGAGCCCGACCCAGAAAGGCATCACCTGCATGTAGCCGCGTGCCCCGGCAGTGGAGACGGCGTATTTGCGAAAACCGCTCTCGACCTCGATGAGGCCGAGTACCAGCTCCGGGTCGAGGCCGGCGCGAGCGGATTCATAGTAGATCGTGGCGAGCAGCTCTTCGCGCTCGGCCGGGTCGGGGACGCGGCGGGTGAGCCGCTCGCTCTGCGCGTCGATCCAGCGGGCCGCAAGCGGGTCGCGGCGGATGCGCTCGGGGGCGACGGGTGCATCGGCGACGATGGCCGAGAGCGCCTCGCGCACGCTGTCGGCGAGCGGTTCGTAGATCTGCGCTCCGGCGCGCGCCGGAGCGGGGGCGAGCGCGGCGAGCAGGAGCGCCGCCGCAAGCAGGAATCGGGCGGCGGACTGGGGTAAAAAGCGCGGGCGGTACGACGGCTGCATCATGGATACCGGATTCTTGCCAAATACGTCCACCCAAGGGTGGGCAAGGGCGAGGACAGGGGCTTGGCGTGGCCCGTTCGGCGCTGCCCCGAAATCACCCCAGCGGTTTTTTCTCGGCGTTGATCGAGGCCGCGAGTTCGGCCACGACCTCGCCGATGGGGAGCGTGCGTGCCTCGCGTTCGCGGCGGTGCTGCACTTCGTAGCGACCCGCGGCGAGCCCCCGCTCGCTCACCACCACCCGCCAGGGCACGCCGACGAGTTCCCAGTCGGCGAACATGGCGCCGGGACGCTCGTTGCGATCGTCGAGCACGACGTCGAGGCCGGCGGCGAGACAGTCGCGGTAGATCGCTTCGGCCGCTTCCGCCACCATGGGGGATTTGGCCGCCCCGATCGGACAGATGACGACTTCGAAGGGGGCGATGGCCGCCGGCCAGAGGATGCCGCGCTCGTCGTGGTTCTGTTCGATTGCCGCGCCCAGGATGCGGGAGACGCCGATGCCGTAGCAGCCCATCTCCATCGGGCGCTCACGCCCCTCGGCGTCGAGGAAAGTACAGTGCATCGCCTCGGAGTACTTCGTGCGTAGCTGGAAGATGTGCCCCACTTCGATGCCGCGGCAGATCTCGAGCGTGCCTTTGCCGTCGGGCGAAGGGTCGCCGGCGACGACGTTGCGCAGATCGGCCACTTCCGGTTCGGGGAAGTCGCGGCCGAGGTTGGCGCCGGTGTAGTGGTGCTCGTCCTCGTTGGCCCCGATCACGAAGTCGGCCATCTTGGCCACGGTACGGTCGGCGATGATGCGGCCAGGGAACCCGATGGGCCCCAGCGAACCAGGTCCGGCGCCGAAGGTGGCGCGGATGGCGGCCTCGTCGGCGAAGGTGAGCGGGTTCTTGATGCCGGGGAGTTTCTGCGCCTTGATCTCGTTGAGTTCGTGATCGCCGCGCAAAAGCAGCAGCACCGGTGCACCGTCTTCGCCCTCGATGACGATCGCCTTGACGGTGCGCTCGATGGGGATGTGGAGAAAGTCGACCAGATCGGCGATGGTCTTCACCCCGGGGGTGTGCACCTTGGCGAGCGGCTCGCGCGGCTCGGGGCGCGGGCCGGGCGGGGGCAGTGCTTCGGCGAGTTCCACGTTGGCCGCGTAGCTCGAGGCGGGGCAATAGGCGATGTCGTCCTCGCCGGTGTCGGCGATGACGTGGAATTCGTGCGAGCCGGTGCCGCCGATCGAACCCGTGTCGGCCGCCACGGCACGGAACTTCAGCCCGAGCCGGGTGAAGATTCGCGTGTAGGTGTCGTACATGTTGCGGTATTCGCGCTCGAGATCGGCGAAATCGGCATGAAACGAGTAGCCGTCTTTCATGATGAACTCGCGCGCGCGCATCACGCCGAAGCGCGGGCGGATCTCGTCGCGGAACTTGGTCTGGATCTGGTAGAAATGCCGGGGCAGCTGGCGGTAACTCTTGATGTCGCGGCGCACGAGGTCGGTGATGACTTCTTCGTGCGTGGGACCGAGCACGAAGTCACGCTCGTGCCGGTCCTTGAATCGCAGCAATTCCGGGCCATAGTGTTCCCAACGCCCGGATTCTTGCCACAGCTCGGCCGGTTGCACCACCGGCAGGAGCACCTCGACGGCGCCGGCGCGGTTCATCTCTTCGCGCACGATGGCTTCGACCTTGCGCAGACTGCGCAAGCCCAAAGGAAGCCAAGAATAGATGCCGGCGGCGATGCGCCGGATCATGCCGGCGCGGATCATGAGTTTCTGGCTGACGATCTCGGCGTCGGCCGGGGCTTCCTTGAGCGTGACGAGGTGGGCGTGGCTGGCTTTCATCGGTTCGCATCGACGGCTGGAGGATTGGCGGCGATTGTAGCAGAGCCTTCCCGCCGCAGGACTTCCAGGGTATAGCGCGCGATCATCGCTTCTTCGTTGGTGGGCACCACGGCAAGGGCCACGCGGCTATCCGGGGCGTCGATGCGCCCGGCGGTGCCGGCGATGCGCTCGTTCGCCCGGGGATCGAGCACGGCACCGAGCCAGTCGAGCCGTTCGATCACGCGCGCGCGCACCGGCGCGGCATGCTCGCCGATGCCGGCAGTGAAGACGAGCGCGTCGAGCCCGCCGAGGGCGGCTGCGAGCGACCCGATCTCGCGCACCAGGCGGTAGCAGAAGAGCTCGACCGCTTCCTTGGCGTGCGGATCGTCGCTCGCGAGCAGCTCGCGCATGTCCTGGCTGATGCCGGATACGCCCAGCAGCCCCGATTCCTTGTAGAGCATGTGATCGACCTGGGCGAGGCTCATGCCGCCGTATTCGATGAGGTGCAGCACGAGGCCGGGATCGATGCTGCCGCTGCGCGTGCCCATCATCAGCCCGTCGATGGTGGTGAACCCCATGGTGGTGGCCACGCTCTTGCCTTCGCGCAGGGCGCACAGCGAGGCGCCGTTGCCCAGGTGGGCGATGATCACCCGTCCCTTGGCACGCTCGGGGCCCAGGACTTCGGGCAGGCGACGGCTGACGTAGTCGTAGGAGAGGCCGTGAAAGCCATAGCGCCGGATGCCCTCGTCGAAGAGCTTGCGCGGCAGGGGAAACATCTGGGCGAGTTTTGGCTGGGTGGTGTGGAAGGCCGTGTCGAAACAGCCGACCTGGACCCAATCGGTGCGTCGTTCGAGCATGCGTTTGATCGGGCGCAGGTTGTGCGGCTGGTGCAGGGGAGCGAGCGGCACGAATTGCTCCAGCTCCGCGACCATTTCGGGCGTGAGCCGCACGGGTTCGCGGAAACGCGCTCCGCCGTGGACGATGCGATGCCCCGTGGCGAGGATCTTCACGTCGTCGACGTGGGTGCTTAGCCAGTCGACGAGGTGGGTGAACGCGTCTTCATGTTGCCGGTCGAGCGAGCCTGTCAGGGAAAGCGCGACCGTTTCGCTGGGGTTTTTGCCGCGGCGCACCCGCCAGCGGGGATGGGCCGTGCCGATGCCGTCGATCTGACCCCATACGTGGGGCGTTTCGACGATGGTGTCATCCTCGACGAGAAAGAGGGAGAATTTGACGCTGCTCGAGCCGGCGTTGAGCGTGAGAAGGGCGGGGCGTCGCATGGGATACCTCGGAGTCGGTCAGGAGGGAAGGCCGGTGGTGCGCTTGGCGTGCGCGAGCACCTGGGCCACCGCGCAGGAAGCGGCGCGCGTCTCGGGCGTATCGGCGCGGCTGGTGAGCACGATGGGGACCTTGGCTCCCAGCACGATGCCAGCCATCAGGGCATTGGCGAGGTATTCGAGCTGCTTGGCCACCATGTTGCCGGCCTCCAGGTCGGGGACGACGAGGATGTCTGCATTGCCGGCCACCGCCGAGCGGATGCCCTTGATGCGGGCGGCAACCTGTGAGATGGCGTTGTCGAAGGCGAGCGGCCCGTCGAGCAGCCCGCCTTTGATTTGTCCCCGGTCGGCCATCTTGCACAGCGCCGCGGCGTCGATCGTCGAGCGGATCTTCGAGGTGACGGTCTCCACCGCCGAGAGGATGGCGACTTTCGGCTCGGCGATACCCAGCGCATGGGCGAGATCGATGGCGTTTTGCACGATGTCGACTTTTTCTTCCAGCGTGGGTTCGATGTTGACGGCGGCGTCGGTGATCATCAGCGGCCGGGGATAGGTGGGAACGTCGGCGAGGAAGACATGGCTGATGCGCCGCGCGGTACGCAGCCCCGTGTCACGCTGCACCACCGCCGCCATGAGCTCGTCGGTGTGCAGCGACCCTTTCATGAGGGCCTCGGCCTTGCCCTCGCGGCACAGCTGGACGGCGACCTCGGCCGAGGCGTGCGAATGCGGCGTGTCGATGATCTGTAGTTCCGAGAGGTCGGCGCCCAGTGCCTGCGCGGCAGCGAGGATTTTCGCTTTGGGGCCGACGAGGATGGGGCGGATGATGCCGGCTTGCATCGCTTCGAGCGCGCCCCCGAGCGAGGGTTCGTCGCACGGATGCGCCACGGCCACGGTGATGGGCTCGAGCCCCTTCACCCGCGACATGATCTGGCGGTAACGCAATTCCTTGTCGGTAAACGAGATCTCGGGCAGATGGAGTTTGGGGCAGCGGATCTTCTCCGTGGGGGCGATGACTTCGGCAATGCCGTCGATCACCTTGAGGCCGTCTTGGTTGACCGCCAGACACTCGAAGACGACGTGGTGATTCTCCGGATGCTTCTCCTTGACGGTGACGCTGGCGGTGAGCGTATCGCCCACGGCGATGGGGCGATGGAAACGCAGATCCTGGCGCACGTAGACGGTGCCGGGGCCGGGGAGCTGGTTGCCGAGGAGCGCGGAGAAGAGCGCTCCGCCCCACATGGAATGGCCGACGACTTCGTGCGTGGGCCCCTTTTTGGCGAACTCGGGATCGAGGTGGGTGGGGTTGACGTCGCCGGAGATGGCCGCGAAAAGCGGGATGTCCTGGGGGCGCAGCGTGCGCGTCATCTGTGCCGTCTGGCCGATCTGGATTTCGTCGAAGGGGTGATTCTCGATGGTTTCGCTGGCGAGGGTCGTCATGGGCAGAACTCCGTTTTTTGCTCTGCAGCATTATAGGCGGGAAGGGCGGGCGATGCAGGTTTTGTAAGCCCACAAAGGATCGGCGGGGGTCGGGCCCGGCGAACGCTGCCCTGCGGCCGCACCGGAGCTCATTCGAGTTGAACGAGGGTGTACGCGATAATTCCCTTTTCCCCGCCAAGGAAGGACGACGATGGAAGTGGTGATCCTGGCCGCCGGCAAGGGCACGCGCATGCGCTCGCGCCTGCCCAAGGTGCTGCAACCGCTCGCCGGCCGTCCCTTGCTCGCCCACGTGCTCGACACGGCCCGAAGCCTCGATCCGCGGCGTCTGCTCGTCGTCGTCGGGCACGAGGCGGGGCAGGTGCGCGAGGCGTTTGCGGCGCAGGGCGATCTCGTGTGGGTGGAACAGCACCCCCAATTGGGCACGGGGCACGCGCTGCGCACGGCGCTACCCTCCCTCGGCCTGGAAGACGTGGTGCTCGTGCTCTACGGCGACGTGCCGCTGTTGCGGCCGCAGACGCTCGCGCGGCTGCTGGAGGCGGCCGAAGGGGGCAAGGCGCTGGCGATCCTCACCGCGCGGCTGCCCGATCCCCGGGGCTACGGGCGCATCGTGCGCGACGCGAGCGGGCGCATTTGCGCCATCGTCGAGGAAAAGGATGCCGATGCGAAGGTGCGCGCGATCGATGAGATCAACACCGGCGTGATGGTCTTGCCCGCTGCCCGCCTCCCCGGTTGGCTCGAGGCGCTCACCAACGCCAACGCCCAGGGCGAATACTATCTGACCGACGTCGTCGCTGCCGCGGTGCGCGAGGCCGTGTCGGTGATCGGCGTAGAAGCGGAGGATGCGACGGAAGTGGCCGGCGTAAACGACAAGGCGCAGCTGGCCGAGCTCGAACGCCTCTATCAGCGGCGCGAGGCCGAGCGGCTCCTGCGCGCCGGGGTGACGCTGCTCGATCCGGCGCGGCTCGAGGTGCGCGGCACGCTCGAGTGCGGCCTGGACGTGACGATCGACGTCGGCTGCATCTTCTCCGGCCACGTGGTGCTCGCCGACGGGGTGCGCGTGGGGCCGTACTGCGTGCTTTCCGACTGCACGGTGCTCGAGGGGGCCGAGATCCGGGCCTTCTCCCATCTTGAAGGCGCCGAAATCGGGCCGCAGGCGGTGGTCGGCCCCTACGCGCGCCTGCGCCCCGGTACCCGGCTGGCGCAGGGCGTGCATGTAGGGAATTTCGTCGAAGTGAAGAATTCCTCCCTCGGGCCGGAGACGAAGGCGAATCATCTGGCCTATCTGGGGGATGCCGAGATCGGAGCGCGCGTCAACATCGGCGCGGGCACCATCACCTGCAACTACGACGGGGCGAACAAGCACCGCACGGTGATCGAAGACGACGCCTTCATCGGCAGCGACACCCAACTCGTCGCCCCCGTGCGGGTGGGGCGCGGCGCGACGCTCGGCGCGGGCACGACGCTCACGCGCGACGCGCCACCCGAGGCGCTCACCGTCTCCCGGGCGCCGCAGCGCACCCTTTCCGGCTGGCAACGGCCGACCAAGAAAAAGGAGTAGCACGATGTGTGGAATCGTCGCGGCCATCGGCCGCGCTTCGGTGGTGGACATCCTGCTCGAGGGCTTGGCACACCTGGAATATCGCGGCTACGACTCGGCGGGTCTGGCGCTGATCGACGGTGAAGGCCGAATCGCCCGCGCCCGGGTACAGGGGCGGGTGGCCCAGCTGCGCCGGCTGGTGGCCGAGGAGGGTCTGGACGGGCCGGTGGGCATCGCCCATACGCGCTGGGCCACGCACGGCGCGCCTTCCGAGCGCAATGCGCATCCGCACGTCTCGGGAACGGTGGCGGTGGTGCACAACGGCATCATCGAGAATTTCGCCACCCTGCGCGCGCGGCTCGAAGCCGAAGGCTACGTCTTCACTTCCGAGACCGACACCGAGGTGATCGCGCACCTCGTCGCGAGCAAGCGCCGGGCCGGCGCGCCGCTATTCGAGGCCGTTCAGGCGGCGATGCGCGAACTCGAAGGGGCGTTTGCCATCGCCGTGATCGACGAGGCCGCACCGGGCGAGGTGGTGGTGGCGCGCCGCGGCTCCCCGCTCGTGCTGGGCTTGGGCGAAGATGGTTTCTATGCCGCTTCCGACGTCTCGGCGCTGGTGGCGCAGACGCGCCGCGTGGTCTATCTGGAAGAGGGCGATTGCGCCCGGCTCACCTTGGAGGGCGTGCAGATCGTCGACGAATCGGGCGAAACGGTGGAGCGGCCGGTGCGGCTCACCCACGTCACGGCCGATGCGGTGCAGCTCGCCGGCTACCGGCACTACATGCAGAAAGAGATCTTCGAGCAGCCCGAAGCGGTGGCCGACACCCTGGAAGCCGTGGCCGGCGGCGCGCGGCTCACCCCGGCGCTCTTCGGCCCCGACGCCGAGGAGACGTTCGCCGCCATCGACCGGGTGCTGATCCTCGGCTGCGGCACGAGCTTCCACGCCGGCATGGTCGGGCGCTACTGGCTGGAAGAGTATGCGGGCCTGCCCTCCACGGTGGAGATCGCCAGCGAATATCGCTATCGCGTTTCGGTGCCGGAGGCGAAGACGCTGGTGGTGGCGATCTCGCAATCCGGCGAGACCGCCGACACGCTCGCCGCCCTGCGCCACGCCCAGGGCCAGGGAATGACGCAGACGCTGGCGATCTGCAACGTTCCCGAATCGGCCATCGTGCGCACGGCCAAGCTCGCTTTTCTCACCCGCGCCGGCCCCGAGATCGGCGTGGCCTCGACCAAGGCCTTCACGACCCAGCTCACGGCGCTCGCGCTCCTTGCGCTCACGCTCGCCAAACAGCGCGGGCGGCTGCCCGAGGCCGTGGAGGCGAACCGGCTGGATGCGCTACGGCGCCTGCCGGCGGCGCTCGGCCGGGTGCTGCAGCTCGAGCCCCAGATCGAGCAGTGGGCACAGCGCTTCGCCGACCGCCGGCATGCGCTCTTCCTCGGACGTGGCACGCACTGGCCCATCGCCCTCGAAGGCGCCCTCAAGCTCAAGGAGATCAGCTACATCCACGCCGAAGGCTACCCGGCCGGCGAGCTCAAGCACGGGCCGCTCGCGCTGGTGGATCGCGAGATGCCCGTGGTGGCGGTGGCCCCGCGCGACGATCTGCTGGAAAAACTCAAGTCCAACCTGCAGGAAGTGCGTGCCCGCGGCGCCGAGCTCTTTGTCTTTGCCGAGGATGGCAGCGGTGTGGATGGGGAAGAGGGCGTGCATGCCATCGTCGTGCCCTCGCACGACGCCATGCTCGCCCCCATCCTTCACGTGGTGCCGCTGCAGCTCTTGGCCTACCATGTGGCGCTCGTCAAGGGGACCGACGTAGACAAGCCGCGCAACCTCGCCAAGAGCGTGACGGTGGAGTGAGGGAAAAAGGCGGCTCTGGCCCTGCCATGTCGCTCCATGAAATGCACGAAAATAGGTATAATTTTTGGAGAAGAATACCGGAAACTCTTGCGTCATCTGCCGCGAGAGCCGGTGGCGAGCGCGCAGCGGGCTATTCGATGCGTCTTCGAGGCCCACGACACAGGAGGAACATCTCTATGACCAACAAGAAGATCGCAAATGGGCTCGGCCTGCTGCTGGGCATCTTCCTGGTTTCCGGCCAAGCCCTGGCATTCGAAGGGGATGCCAAGCGCGGTCGGGCGGTGGCAGCCACGTGCACGGCCTGCCACCAAGCCGATGGGAGCGGCATGAACATACCGGGCGGGGAGTCTTGGCCCCGCCTGGCAGGGCTCGATGCCGACTACCTCGCCAAGCAGCTGCACGACTTCAAGGCGGGGCGTCGCCAGAACGCCACCATGGCTCCCTTCGCCAAGATGCTCGATGACCAGCAGATCGCCGATGTGGCGGCCTACTACAGCCAGATGCCCGTAACCCCGGCTCAGGGCGGCGACGTCGATGCCGAGCTGCTCGCCCGCGGTGAGCAGCTCGCTCTGCACGGCGACTGGGACAAATACATCGTCCCCTGCAAGAGCTGCCATGGTCCTGGCAACCAGGGCGCGGGGAGTACTTTTCCGGGCATCGCCAGCCAGCACGCCGGCTATATCGAGAACCAGCTGCGCGCCTGGCAGGCCGATAAGCGTAGCAACGACCCGCAGAACCTCATGGGCGCCATCGCCAAGCGCATGAGCGACGAGGACATCCGCGCCGTTTCCGCCTGGCTGGCCAGCCAGACCGTGACGTCCAAGAAATGAGGGGGAGCAGAGCATGAAACGCAACAAGAAAACCCTAGCCGTGGCCGGCGCCGCCTTGGCTGCAGGTGTCAGCCTGGCTGCATTCGCCGATCCACTGCCTCCGGCGGTCGACACTCTGGTGAAGATGGGCTTTCCGGCACCCAAGGAGGGGGAGCTGGTCCATGTGCCGCCGACCATGGCCGACCTCGAAGCCGCCAACATTCATCCCAAACTGAAGGCCGTCATCCGTCGTGGCCACGACCTCTTTACTAACACCCAGCAGTTGCGCGGCAAAAACGTCTTCAACGACATGAACTGCTCCAGTTGTCACTTGGGCGAGGGGCGTATGCCCTTCAGTGGTCCGGTATGGCCGGCGGCGGTCACCCTGCCCGACTATCGCGACAAGAACGGCCACGTCAACAACCTCGAGGAACGCATCGCCGACTGCTTCGCCTACTCCATGAACGGCACCCCGCCGGAGTACGGCAGCGACGATATGCTGGCGCTGTCGGCCTACCACCAGTGGTTGGCCAAGGGGGTGCCCATGTACCCCGACCAGCCGATCTACGGCCGCGGATTCCCGGCGCCGCAGCGTCCAGCGAGCTTGAGCTATGCCAACGGCGAGGCGCTCTACATGGAGAAATGTGCGATCTGCCATGGCAAAGACGGCTCCGGCCTTTACCAGGGCGGAAAATACGTCTTTCCACCCCCCTGGGGCGACGGCTCCAACAACTGGGGAGCGGGCATCGTGCGCACCCACACCATGGCCGGGTTCATCAAAAACAACATGCCGCTGGGCCAGCCGCTATCACTCTCCGATCAGGAGGCGTGGGACATCGCCTACTACATAACCCAACAGGAGCGTCCTCAAGATCCGCGCTACAAGGGCAGCGTAGACGAGGTATTGGAGAAGTTCGGTCCTACTTTTCACAAGTTCAGCAGCTACGGCAAGGTGCGTGAGGTGGATGGCCATCGACTGGGCGATCACGCGAACTGGGGCGAGAAGGGGGAGAAGATCAAGCCCTGGAATGTCGGCAGACCGCGCTTCAAGGATCTCGAAGTCGAACAGTGAGGGCGGCTTCGTACCGAGCCTTCGGCGCCGAAACAGCCCTCGCCTGGCACGGTTTGGCTGAGGGCTGAGGCTTTCCCGAGGAAGACACCCCAAACACCCCACCAGAAGGGACACCCATTTTTCTCTGAAAGCTGGACATGGCTGAGCGATAAGTGGGTGTTCCTTCGTTTGTTCGTACGACTCACGCTCTGCCGTAACGCTCCAGCCAATGGGCGTAGGGCGCCGGCAGGACCCAGGACGGCCGCTCCTCGCCCAGTTCCAGCGCCGCCTTGTAGGGCCAGTGCGGATTGGCGAGATGGGCGCGCGCCACCATGACGAGGTCGAGCCGTTGGCGCGCCACCGCCTCGTTGGCCGTGGCCGGCACGTCGATGCCCCAGGAAGAAGCCACCGGTAGGCCCGTGGCCTCGCGCACCCGCGCCGCGATCGGCACCATGAAGGCCGGCGCCCAGGGGATCTTCGCCGCCGGCGTCGAAAAGCCGATGCTCACGTCGAGCAGGTCGAGCCCGAGCCGACGGAAGGCGCGCGCCAGTTCGATGGATTCGGCAAGCGTCTCCTCGTCGCGGCCGTCGAACTCGATCACGCCGAAACGCGCCGTGAGCGGCAGCCGCTCGGGCCAGACTTCGCGCACCGCCGCCAGCGTCTCGCGCAGGAAACGGCCGCGCCGCTCGGCGTCTCCGCCGTAGGCATCGGTGCGCCGGTTGGCATGCACTGAAAAGAAACTCTGCGCCAGATACCCGTGGGCGAAGTGCAGCTCCAACCATTCGAACCCGGCTTCCAGCGCCCGCCGGGCCGCGGCCACGAAGTCGCGCCGTACCCGGGAGATGTCTTCCAGCGTCATCTCGCGCGGCACGCGCGGCAGGTTCGCGCTGAAGGGAATGGCCGAAGGCGAGATCGGTGTCCAGGCGCGGGGATCGTCCTCGGGCAGGTGATCGTCCCCTTCCCAGGGGCGATTGGCGCTCGCCTTGCGGCCGGCGTGGCCGATTTGGATGCCGGGCACCGCGCCGGCTTTCTTGATGCCGGCGGCCACCTGCGCGAGCGCTTCGGCCTGGGCGTCGTTCCACAGCCCCAGGCAATGGGGCGTGATGCGCCCCTCGGGCGAGACGGCCGTCGCCTCGACCACCACCAAACCGGCCCCGCCCCGGGCGAGGCTCGCATAATGCACCGTGTGCCAATCGTTGGCCACGCCCTCCTCGGCGCTGTACTGGCACATCGGCGAGACGGCGATACGGTTGCGCAGCCGTACCTCCTTGAGCGTGAACGGGGAAAACAGAGCGGACATGGCGGAAGACTCCTTTTGGCAAAGCATGGTGATGGAACCGGATGGGATCCAGGCCCATGGCGTCCATGGACCGCGTTAAAGATCAACCCTCCCAAGGGTTGATCACGATTAGTCCTGCTGCTTCGAAAGGGGAGGTATTGCGCGTGGCAACGATCAATCCGTTGGCAACCGCCACGGCTGCGATGAGCCCGTCGGCTGTTCCGATCCCACTGCCTGAACGTCTGGCCGTCGCCAGCACATAGGCATAAGAATTCGTGCACGCCAGGTCGAACGCCAGCACGCGACCGGCAAACGGTGGCAGCACGCTCTTTTCCAGACAGTCATTCAGCTTGTCGCGCCGCTGCCCTGCCGGCATCAATGCCACGCCGGCGCGCAGCTCGGCCACGGTCATCGCGGACAGGTACAGCGTTTCCAGGGGTTGCGCATCGAGCCAGTCGATGACTCGGACGTTGGGCTCAGGGCGTAGCGGCTCCGAGACCACGTTGGTATCGAGCAGGATCATTCAAAGCTCGCTGCTCTGGCCGGGGTCTGTTCGCGCACGCTCTCCAGCAGGGCGAAATCCTCTTCGGTCAAACCGACCTCGCGGCCGGCGGCGGCCAGCATCGACCTGAGCTTCACCCGGTTCTGCGGGCGTACGGCCGCCTCCAGGATGGCGCGCAACTCGGCCTCGATGCTGCGGCCATGTCGAGCGGCCCGCGCTCGGATGGCACGATGCACCTCGTCAGGCAGGTTTCGGATGGTCACGGATGGCATGGTTCAAAAACTATCGATGAGGTTCTTGTTTTCATTATAGTTCGTGGTGGCGTTGAACGCCTTCACATCGAAGGGCAGCCTATGTTCGTCGGCAATGCGCAGCGTGTTATATTTTCGGAATTTCCCATGTTCCGAGGGCTCACTCCGTCACACCCAGCACCACGTGGCTGGCCTTGATGAGCGCGGTTGCGGGACGGCCTTCCTCGAGGCCCAGCTCACGCACGGCTTCGCTGGTAATCACGGCGTGCACCTGGCTGCCGCCGGGTAGAGTCAGCACCACTTCCGTGTTGATCGCACCCGGCACCAGTTTGCTCACCGTGCCGCGCAGGCGGTTGCGGGCGCTAGCTTTCATGATGACTCCTTTTTCAAGAGAATGGGTTGCGTAGCCGTTGTTTAGAGCAATGCGGCCAAGGCCGCCTCCGGCGCTGTGTCCAATAATATTATTTTGAGTGGCGCTTTGGCGGCCCCCATGGGGCTGCGCTTGCCTTGTTCCCTGTTGTGTAGGGTATCCAGGGGAACATTGCAAAGCAAGCCTCGCTTTTCACCTACCCCAAACCCGCCTGCAGCCACAAGTCGTTGAAGTTGTCGCCCACGCCCCAGCCGACGTTTTGGCCCAGCTGGCGCACTCGGTCGAGTCTGACCAAGAAAGGCGCCTGCTGCGGCTCGGGCAAGGCCAGCACGTACTTCAGCGCCTGCTCGAACATGTTCACGAGCGCGTCGTAAAAGCCTTCGTCCTCCATGCCGCAAACGGCCAGAAACGCAAATACTTCCTCGCAATAGAATACCGTCAGTTCGGCCAAGGCCTCCGGCTGGCCCAGTGCTTTTTTGTAATCGCTGATGGCTTTCTTGGCCTTGGCCACGGACTGCGGCTTGGGGGGGTCGGCAGGGTTGATCCATTGCGTGATCGTCGCTTTGTAAGGCTTGAGCGGGTCGTCACCCAATGCAAATCGAGTGTGCAAAAAAGCCTGGTTTTCCTTGCTGGCCGCGTACAGGTCATGCACCAGCCCGATCAACCCGGCGCGGTCGAGTTCGGCGAGTTTGGCCTTGACGTCGCTCCACGTTGGAGGTGTCTTTTTCACGTTCATACTCGATACTCGGTTTCTTCACCCCAGTTTTTCTTCGATCCACTCCCAGCGCTTGTCTGTGACCATCACGAAGCGGCAGCGGCCTTGCGACAGGCTGGCCCACAGGCCGCCGATCAGGCGGTCATCTTCGGCGGCGTTCCAGCGATCCGCGCCCTTGTATTCCACCGCCAGAATTGGCCCCGGCGCGTCTGCTGTGCCGGGCAATTGGCACAGGAAATCCGGGTAAAATCGGCCGTCGGCCTTCTGTAAGAAGAACGAACTGCCTTCTCGCCGAACGAGGTTGCGCACCCAGAACTGGATACGGCCCTGCTGCGCCCACATATCCAACTGGCAGGCGCATTCGAACTCTTCCTTGCTGTCGAAGTCGCCGATGCGGCCGTAGAAGTGCTTGCGAAAGTCGAAATGCCCGAAGCGGCCGTCGTAGTCGCGGCTGGGCGCGTAGGCCAAGGCGTGAAACTCGAAGGCGTACTGATCGGTCACGGTCACGCGCGAGGCCGCATCGTCACCAAAGAGCGTCTGCTGGTAGGCTTTGCGGACGGCCTGCCTGCGTAGTTCGCGAATGCGCGCCTCCAATAGATTGCGGATCAGGAACTTCTGCAGGTTGGCGCGTGCCAGCGTGAATCCTTCCCGGCGCAGCAAGGCCGTGAGCCACGCGGCGACGAACGCCTGCTTGTTCTCGTGGGTCAGCGACGGTTCGGGCAGGTTGCGGCACAACCAGGCGGCGAGGCGCACTTCGTTCCAGTGTTCGGGTGGATACACGAGACCCAGGTCGCGCTGCAATTCGGGCAGGAAACGCGACACCACGTGACCACCCGCGTCGACGTCGATTTCGCCGCCCTCGGCCACCTTGAGCGCCGCACCCAAGGCTGCGAGTTCGCCGGCCGTCGGTTCGGCGTCGTAGAGCGAGAGGTTCCACGGATATTCGAGCACTTCCGGATCGTCGAAGAGCTGCAACTTGCCCTGCACGCGCAAGGCCAGCTGCGGCACGCGAAAGCGCTCACCCTGTTCGGCCGGTGTCTGAAAAAACTCGATCGCCGTCGTGCGGCTCTTTTCGGCAGCTTCCTCAATGGCCGCGGCTGCCGTTGCGGAAGTGACCGATGCCTTGAGCGCTTCGGTTTCATCTTCCGAGAGCGGCGCGTGCAGGGTCAGGGTGTTGAGCGCACTGTCCCAGCTCAGTTTGTCGCGCACCGGTTTCGGCACGCTTTTGAGGTCGGGCTTTTCCGGCAGCGTCACCGCCACCGGCCGCACCACCACACGCCCGGCGTGAGCTTCCAGGTCGAGACGCGCCTGCTCCGGCAAAGCCGCAGCCACGAATTCGGCCACCTCGCGCCGCTCGAAGCCGGCCCCGGCCACCAGCCGGTCGCGCAGCGCGGCCGCTGTTTCGGCAAAGTTGCGCGACACCACGAATGCGTAGGATTGATTGAGGCGCTGGTCGGCAAAGTGGCGCGCGTTCGGCTGGCGCAGGATGCGCCCCAGCAGCTGTTCCACCGCCGTGGCCGATTTCAGCTCGGCCATGCTCACCAGAATGTAGGCAAACGGGCAATCCCAACCCTCGGCGAGCGCCTTCTGGGTGATGACGAATTTCACCGGACAGGCGGGGTCGGCAATCCCTTTGGGGTACGAGGTGTCGATGCTTTCCAACCCCTTTTCCTCACCCGTGGCCACGACGATCTCCTCGGGCGGAATGCCGTGGTTGGTGATCAGCTCGTTTTTTACGCGCGCCACATCGAGCGTTTCCACCCCGGCGCGGCGAGCTTCGGCCTGAATCAGCACCACCGGGCGCAGGTAGGGCGCGCCAGCGCGGCGGGCTTCCTCCGCCAGCCGGTGCAGCGTCTCGCGCCGGGTGAGCGCATCGGCGAGGCACTGCTGCCAGTTCGGCTCGGTTTCGAGCAACACCGGCAACTTGATCATTTCCTCCGCTTTCAATTCCGCCGCCGAGACGCTGTGCAACACGTTGCTCGGCGTGCGCGTGAGATCGGGCGTGGCGGTGAGCTCCATCACGCCGCTCGGGCGAAAGCGCGCCAGCATGTCGAAGGCGAGCTCCGTGCGGCTGTTGTGCGCCTCGTCCACGATCACGAACGGCCGGCGCAGGCGCAGCACGTTGGCGAGCGAATAGGGCACGGTGCGCTCGCTGCCCTCGCCCTCGGAGAGCAGGGCATCGCGCTGGCTGGGCACAAGATTGTCGAAGTGGTGCATCAGCGCGCCGCTTGACTGATACACCTTGCGGCATTCCTCGTCCTCCACCTGAAAGGCTTGGCGCGTGGCGACGATCACCGTGGTGGACGTGTCCAGCGTGGCGCGCGTCACGCTCTTGGCTTCTTCCAGATCGAGCACCGTCACCGGCCCCGCCTCGCGCAGCGCGGCGTGATAGGGATGCGCACGATCCTTCAGCGCCTTGAGGGTCTGCTCGCGGATGGGTTTGCTCGGTACCAGCCAAAGAATCACGCTGTACTGGGAGCGCAAGAGATGGGTATTGACGAGTTGCACGCTTTTTGCTGCGAGCCAGGTCTTGCCGCCGCCGGTCGGCACGCGCAGGCAGAAATACGGCATGTCCGCCGGAAAGCCCACGAGCGCATGGTACGGATTACCGCGCCCCCACAGGCGTTCGGTGGTGGCGGTGAAGGCGAGCGAAGGCGAAGGCAGCTCATGGCACGCCGTGAAGTAGGCCTGCACGCTGTCCAGCACCTGCTGCTGGTAGGTTTTGGGGGTGAAGGGGGTCATGGCTTTCCCGTGTCTGGCGCGTGCAGTGTCTGCTGCAGCTGCGGCGGTTCGAGCTCTTGGGGCCGTACCGCCTCGATCGCGCCGGCACGGCGGATGATGATGGCCGTACCGGTCCGCGCTGCGATTTCCCAGGCACGTAGGGCGGCGCGTTGCATGGCCTGACGTGATAGGCGCAAGTCCTCATCCTGCGCGGTTTCGATCGGTCGTGGATTCATGGCTTCTCGCTCCAGTCCAGCAATACCGGCGTGGCGCCGGCGTTGTCATACAGCGCCCAAGCGTCCACCAGCGGGGCATACAGGCGTTGGAAATTTTCCAGGCCGGCCGCAAAGCGGCGGCGGATCGTCGCTTCAGGAATGGCGTGTCCGCCTTGACGGACGCGCTGCGCGACACGGGCTATGGCTTCCTCGGGGCTGTCGAGCTGCAGAAAAATCAGCTTGACCCGGTAGCCAGCCGCCTGCCAGTCGCGGATGTGGTGTACGTAGCCGCGCCCGGCAAGCGTGGTCTCGAACGCGAAACTCTCGCGAGCCGCGAAGTGCCGCGAGAGTTCTTGCAACATCAGGCGACCAGCCTGTACGGCCGCCTTCTCCGGCGCAAATGGTGCTAGCCCCGCGGCGATCAGGTCGGCGTTCACAAACACCGGGCAACCGGCCTCGTTGGGCAAAAATTCGCGCGCAAACGTGGTTTTGCCCGCGCCGTTTGGCCCGGCAATGATGATGACCTTGCGCGCCTGCATGGCTCACATCTCCAGCGCGTAGGGCGTTTGCTTGAAGATGATGCCCTCGCGCGCCAGCCGTGCGTTGCCCAGGCGGCAGGCGGCGGCGTAGATCACTTTTGGGCCGGCGAAGGGCGGCAGCGCCTCGAACACGGCGCTGGTGAGCACGTTGCCGCCGTCCGCCGATTTGTCCTTGAGAATGCCGTTGTAGAGGAGATAAATGGCCCGGCCCTCAAAGATGCCCAGGAGCGGCGAGTCGGCTGTGCCGCTAAAGCCCGTGCCGGTTTCCACGAACCAGACGAATTCGGCGAGCTGGGCAAAGGTCACGTCGCCGCGGATTTGGCCGTCGGCGTCGAACAAGGGCTCGGGGCAGAGGCGGCAGAACTGGAATCCGCCGCCCAACCCTGCCACCGCCTGCCCCTTGGCATTGGTGTAGCCCTGCGCCACCCGGCGCACGCGCTCGGCGGTGACGTTTTGCGCGATGCCCGGGTCCATCTCGACCAGGATGAAACGGCGCTTACCGCCGTCCTCGGCGTTTTGTTTCAGAACCGCGTGGGCCGTGGTGCCGGAGCCGGCGAAACTATCCAACACAAGTGAATTGCGATCCGTAAATGCTTGAAGAAATCTCGCTATAAGCGCGGATGGCTTTGGAAAATCGAATGTCTTTCCATCACCGAACATCGCCTTCAGTTCGTTTGTGCCCTGTTGTGTGTATATCGACTCAATAATCGAATAGAGCTTTGATCCGCGTTCTTCGCCATCTGCATCACGAAGATACTGCTTGTAGTTCACAGACCATTTTCCACGTACCTTCTTGATGACTAGTTCATTGGATTCCAATGCGGCAAGTGTTCGCTCTCTGGACCACTGCCATTGCTTTTCCGGCCAAATTTCTTCGCCTTCGAAAGGAATCGGATACCGGAGGTTTGGGCGCGAATCCATGCTGTTCGTGGCAAGCGGCTGTAATCGGTATGGTCCTCTGGATTCGAACTTCTCGTCCTGAAACTTGTAATAACGCTTTATGTTGTCGCTCGGGGGAAGTTCGATTTCCCCTATAAGCCTCTTGTTCCGCGCAAAGCAGAGGATGTACTCGTGCAGGTTGACAACTTGCTTCGACTTCGCGCCGCCGCCGTAGCTCTTTTTCCAGATAAAGGTCTCTATTCGATTCGAGGCTCCGAAGATCTCATCGAGCAACAACTCCGCATAGCGGTGCTCATTGCTGTCAAGAGACATGAGGAGTACGCCATCCTCGCGCAGGAACTGCCTCAAGAGCACCAGCCGCGGGTACATCATGCACAGCCAGCGGTCGTGGCGGTCGAGGGTCTCGCCTTCCTTGCCGACCACCTCGCCCAGCCACTTGCGAATCTCCGGGCTGTTGACGTTGTCGTTGTACACCCAGCCCTCGTTGCCGGTGTTGTAGGGCGGGTCGATGTAGATGCATTTCACCTGGCCGGCGTAGCGCGGCAGCAGCGCCTTCAAGGCGTGCAGGTTGTCGCCCTGCACGATGAGGTTGCCCGAATCCGCCGGGCCGCAGGAAAGATCCGCGACCGGCTCCAGCAGTCGGAACGGGACGTCCTTGTGATGCTTGACGACGGCGTCTTTGCCGATCCAGTTCAGTGTTGGCATGGGCGCTCATTTCTTGGAAAGGGAAACCCGGCAGGCGCCGCGTTTCCGTTATTGCGTGGGAATGAAGTGTAGCGGTTCGCGCCGGCTCCGGCAACGGCATGGAATGATCCGGTGCAGCGTCGCTGCAGCGCCCGAAATATTTCGACCTGTGCCGCTCTCGGGCAGGCGCAGCGATTCCGGCCCGCGGATGCGGTGGACGCGGCGGCCGCGCAAAGATTCGACTAGATTTTTGTGTCGGTTTTGGTGTCGGGAGAGAGATTTTTTCGGCGAACTGCGCTTCGACGTCCATGGCCCCGTGCAGCACCCGCACGATCCGCACCAGGCCAGGCTCTTCAAAAAACAGCACGAGGTAGTTGCCGTATCCGCTTCGGCCTGCGGCAGAAAGATAAGCCGTACCAATCAGGTTCTTTCGGCCGCTTCAGCCATGGCGAGATACTTCGCCTCCAGCCGGTCGAACACTTCTTCCTCCGAAAGATCCGGTCCGCTGGCCAGACCCACCGCCACGGCTTCGCGCAGGGCTTGCAGCTTGGCCGCCTGTTCGGCTTCATGCTCTTCGAGCAGGCGCAGTCCGGCGCGCACCACTTCGCTGGCGTTGTTGAAACGGCCCGACTCCACCAGCTGGCGGATGAAGGCTTCGAAATGGGGGCTGAGTGCCACACTGGTCGGCATTGCAGTATCTCCTGATGACTAACAACAGTTATTAAAATCGGCCCACAGTCCCTTGTCAAGGTTCGTCTTGCCGCAAGCGCTCAGGAAACGAGGAAATCTTCCGGTCCGTGCCGCTCGGGCAGGCGCAGCGATTCCGGTCCGCGGATGCGGTTGACGCGGCGGCCGCGCTGGACGGCGGGGCGCTCGGCGAGTTCGTTGGCCCAGCGCACCACGTTCTTGTAGCTGTGGACCTGCAGGAACTCGGCGGCGTCGTAGAGGTTTTCCAGGATGAGGCCGCCGTACCAGGGCCAGATGGCCATGTCGGCGATGGTGTATTCGTCGCCGATCATGAAGCGGCGTTGGGCGAGGTTGCGGTCGAGCACGTCGAGCTGGCGCTTGACTTCCATGGCGAAGCGGTCGATGGGGTATTGCAGCTTGATGGGCGCGTAGGCGTAGAAGTGCCCGAAGCCTCCGCCCAGGTAGGGGGCGGAACCCACTTGCCAGAAGAGCCAGGAGAGGCACTCGGCCCGCGGAGCACCCGAGGCGGGGAGGAATTGGCCGAATTTTTCCGCCAGATAGACCAGGATGGCGCCGGATTCGAACACCCGCGTCGGAGGATTGGTGCTGCGGTCGAGCAGGGCCGGAATCTTGGAGTTGGGGTTGATGGCGACGAACCCGGTCGAGAATTGCTCGCCTTTCATGATGTCGATGGGCCAGGCGTCGTATTCGGCATCGGCGTGGCCGGCTTCGAGCAGCTCTTCGAAGAGGATGGTGACTTTTTGGCCGTTGGGCGTGCCGAGCGAGTAGAGCTGGTGGGGGTGCTTGCCCACGGGCAGCTCGGCTTCGTGCGTGGGCCCGGCCACGGGGCGGTTGATGCTGGCGAATCGTCCGCCGCTGGGTTGTTCCCACTTCCAGACGCGCGGCGGGGTATAGGCTTGATCGGTCATGGGGGGCTCCAGTGTCGGGGGTAGTAGGAGACGAGGGCAAACGTTCACGGATTCTGCGACCTGGTGCTTCGTTTCAGCCATGAATCAGGGCAGTCCGCGAACCGAATTCACCTTGTAACACGGCGGGAAGAAAGAGATCGACATCGCGTCGTGGCCAATGCAGCCCCAGTCCGGATGGGCTGATTTCGATGGCGGCAAGCTCTTCTGCCGTGGCATCGCCCAATCCGGGAACGCGGTCAGGAGGAAAAGAAATTTCCATGCCCGTATTGAGACCAATGACGATGCGGTTTTTTGCGGGGTCATAGTGTGCGCAGATCGCATGACCGCGTTGCCGCAATTCCTCCATCCTTTGCTGGGCCTGAATGAAAGATTCTTCAGTAATCTCCATGAATTTGCCTCCATTGGTGGCAGAGTGTAGCCAGCCGGTCGGCCAGCATTTTCCGGATTCGGTTGAGTGACTGTCGATCGAATCCGAAGGTGAGCCGAAGTTCTGGCGGACCGTCGGGGCAGTGCAGGTCGAAAGTCGCTTCTCGCCCGCTGTCAATTATATGGACATGAGCTGGACGGTGATCGTTCGTATAGATGACGATCCTCAAAGAGCCTTGGCGCAATACGGTCGGCATCCGGGCACCGTCATTCTGAAAAAATCACCACATGCACCCGTCTCGGTCCATGCGCGCCGAGCTGGATCGTCTGTTCGACGTCGCCCGTGCGGGAGGGGCCGGCGACGAAGTTGATGGTGCGCGGCAGCCGCTCGCGCCAGTCGCCGCCAGCGGGAGCGAGGTGGTGGCGCAGGCGCTGCCAGAGGTCTTCGAAGTGGCGCACGATGGTGGCAGCGTCGAGTAGGATGAAGTGGTTGTCGGGCACGAAGAGGTGGGTGACGGGGCTTTCCGGGCCGGAGAGGAAGGCGAGGTTGCCGACTTCGGCAATGCCGGCAAACGCGAGGCTCACGGCGCTCTGGGTGTCGATGCCGGCGGGGCCGGGGTCGAGGGACCAGTCGGCGGGCCAGGGGAGTTCGAGCAGGGGCCGGGCGGCGTGGGTGGGGGGAGGGAGGTCGTGTTCGCGGCACCAAGCGACGAGGTGCTCGACCGCGGATGCTTTCGTGGGCACGAGGGCGCTGGTGCCGCCGCGGGCTTCCCAGCGCCGGCGCCAGCGTTCGACCAGATCTTCGTCGGGCACGGCAATGCGCGGGTGCACCGGGGGCAAGGGGAATTCGGGCGCGGGCGGGGCGGCGTCACGGCCGAGGTTGCGGCGAATCGCGCCGAGCACGGTGTCGCGGCGTCGGGCGGCGAGGGCGGGGTCGAGGGGATCGGGTTCGTTCATTCGTCGCGGCCTTTGGCGTGCCAGAGTTCGAGGAAGGTACGGCCAGCGGGGGCGGGGAGGTCGCGCGCGTCCGTCCATGCGTGGAGTCCTGTCAGGCGGCGGATGCGTCCTTTTCGGCCGAGGGTGGCAAGCAGCCGCACGGCGAGGCGCTCGAGCCCGTGGTAGAGGGCGGGGCGTTCGGCGGCGCGCTGCCACAGGGCCTTGACGCGCTGCTCCGCCGGGGGGTGCAGGCCGTCGCGCTGCTGGGCGTGGCGTACTTCGCGGATGAGATCGGGCAGGGGGATTTTCACCGGGCAGACTTCGCCGCAGCGGCCGTTGAGGGTGCAGGCGTTGGGGAGGTCGTAGGCGGTGTCGAGCCCGACGAAGAGCGGCGTGAGCACCGAACCCATGGGGCCGGGGTAGACCCAGCCGTAGGCGTGCCCGCCGATGGCCCCATAGACGGGGCAATGGTTCATGCAGGCGCCGCAGCGGATGCAGCGCAGCATGGGGCGCCAGGGGCCGCCGAGCATGCGGCTGCGGCCGTTGTCGACGAGCACGACGTGGTATTCCTGCGGACCGTCGGGATCGTCGGCGCGGCGCGGGCCCATGGAGTAGGTGGTGTAGGTTTCGCTGTCCTGCCCGGTGGCGCTGCGCGCGAGCAGCCGCAGGAAGAGGGTGGCGTCTTCCAGGGTGGGGACGATTTTCTCGATGCCGGCGGTGACGATGTGCACGCGGGCGAGCGACTGCGTGAGGTCGCCGTTGCCCTCGTTGGTGACGATGACGGAGGCGCCGGTCTCGGCGATGAGGAAGTTCGCGCCGGTGATGCCGACGTCGGTGCGGAAGAACTTGCGCCGTAGCTGCAGCCGCGCCTCGGTGACGAGCTCGGGGACGGTGGTCTTCGGCGGGCCGCCGTGGTGTTCGGCGAAGAGTTCGGCGATCTGTTCCCTGGTTTTGTGTACGGCCGGAGCGATGATGTGCGAGGGGGGCTCCTTGGCGAGCTGCACGATGTATTCGCCCAGATCGGTTTCGATCACTTCGAGCCCGTCGGCGGCGAGCGCTTCGTTGAGTCCGATCTCTTCGGAGACCATGGATTTGCCCTTGGCCACCGTCTTGGCACCAGCGCGCCGGCATAGGGCGAGCACAATGGCGCGGGCTTCTTCGGTGTCGCGCGCCCAGTGGACCTGACCGCCCAAGGCGTGTACGCGCGCTTCGAAGCGTTCGAGCCAGAGGTCGAGCTCGGAGAGGATCTCGTCCTTGCGGGCGCTGGCGGCTTCGCGCAGGGCCTCGAACTCGGGGACTTCGGCGATGGCCTTGGCGCGCTTGCCGATGAACCCGTCGGCGGCTTTGGCGAGCGCGCGCTGCAGGTTGGGGTCGTGCAGCGCGAAAGTGGCACGGGGGACGAACTCACGGGTACGGATCTGCATGGGATCGCTCCGTTCAGGCCTGGCCGATGCCGGGGCCGTCGGCGAGGCCAGCGAGCACTTCGACCGTGTGATAGACGCGCACCGGGGCGCAGATGCGGGAAAGCCGACCGGCGAGGTGCAGGAGGCAGCCGAGGTCGCCGCCGAGCACGACCTCCGCGCGCGTGGCAAGGAGCCGTTGTACCTTGTTCTCGGCCAGGCGCTCGGAGAGGGCGGGGTATTTGACGCTGAAGGTACCGCCGAATCCGCAGCAGACTTCGCGCTCTTCGGCTTCGACAAGTTGCAGCCCTTCGACGCGGGCAAGGAGCGCGCGTGGCGCTTCGCGGATGCCGAGCTGGCGCAGCCCCGAGCAGCTGTCGTGGTAGGTGACGCGATGGGGGAAGCGGCTGCGGATGTGCTCAGCACCAACCCGTTCGTGGAGAAAGGTGAGGAGTTCCCAGGATTTGTCGGCAAGCGCCTGGGCGCGGCCGGCCCAGAGCGGGTCGTCGCGTAGCAGCCGGGGGTAGTCGTACTTGAGGGTGGCAAGGCACGAGCCGGAGGGAGCCACGAGGGCGTCGAACGCCTCGAATTGCGCGATGGTGCGCCGTGCGAGCGCCCGGGCGGCGTCTTCGTCGCCGCCGTTGTAGGCGGGCTGACCGCAGCAGGTCTGCTCGCGCGGAACTTCGACCCGCCAGCCGGCGTCTTCGAGGAGCCGCGCGGCGGCGAAGCCGATGTTGGGCCGCATCGCGTTCATCAGGCAGGTGGCGAAGAGACCGACGGTACCGGCACGACAAAGGGGCATGGGCAGTTCGCTCCAGGAACGTTCCTTGTGTAGGATAATGGGAATCGATGGACCCGGCAAGGCGGGCGAAGGATGAGGAACGATGCGGCAGACGGAAGTTTGGAACGGAGAGACGATCATCGCGCCGGCGAGCGCCCGGGCGCCGGTGCCGTTCTTCCCGATGACGCGCGCGGAGATGGAGCGGCTGGGGTGGGACGCGTGCGACGTGATCCTGGTGACGGGGGACGCGTACATCGACCATCCGAGTTTCGGCATGGCGCTGCTCGCGCGTCTCCTGGAGGCGCACGGCTACCGCGTGGGTATCCTCAGCCAGCCAGATTGGCACAGCGCCGAGCCGTTCAAGGCGTTGGGGCGCCCGCGCCTTTATTTCGGCATCACCGCCGGTAACATGGATTCCATGGTCAACCGCTATACCTCCGAGCGGCGCATCCGTTCGGACGATGCCTATACGCCGGGCGGGGTGGCGGGCAAGCGCCCGGACCGGGCGGTGATCGTCTACGCGCAGCGGGTGCGCGAGGCGTTTCCCGGCGTGCCGGTGGTGCTGGGGGGAATCGAGGCGAGCCTGCGGCGGCTGGCGCACTACGATTACTGGTCGGAGAAAGTGCGCCGCTCGGTGCTGCTCGACGCGAAGGCCGATATTTTGCTCTACGGCAACGCGGAGCGGGCTCTGCTCGCGCTCACGCGTCGGCTGGATGCGGGCGAGCCGATCGGTTCGATCCGCGATCTGCGCGGCACGGTGTTCGCGGTGCCGCCGGGCTGGAAACCGCAGGCGGACTGGCGCGAGATCGACGCGAGCGAGATCGAGGCGCCCGGACGTCCCATGCCGCCGCCCGACCCCTATGCCGTGCGCCCCCTGTCGCCCGTGCCGCAGCCTTCCGATGCGCCAGAGCCCGTGGGCGCGAAACGCGACCGTAGCCGCGAGGTGGTGCGTCTGCCTTCGTTCGAGTCGGTGCGCGATGATCCCCTCCATTATGCGCACGCCTCGCGGGTGATGCACCTGGAGTCGAACCCGGGCAACGCCCGCGCCCTGGTGCAGCGCCACGGCGAAGGGCCGGGGGCGCGCGAGGTGTGGGTCAATCCGCCGCCGCTGCCGCTATCCACCGCCGAGATGGATTTCATCTACGGTCTGCCCTATGCGCGACGACCCCACCCGAGCTATGGGCAAGCGCACATCCCTGCCTGGGAGATGATCAAGTTCTCGGTGAGCATCATGCGCGGCTGTTTCGGCGGCTGCACGTTCTGTTCCATCACCGAGCACGAGGGGCGCATCATCCAGAGCCGTTCGGAAGACTCCATCCTGCGCGAGATCGAGGCGATCCGCGACCGCACGCCGGGCTTTGCCGGGCACGTGACCGACCTGGGCGGCCCGACGGCGAACATGTACCGGATGCGCTGCAAGGACCCCGCGATCGAACGCCATTGCCGGCGCCTGTCCTGCGTCTATCCCGGCATCTGTCCGAACCTGGATACCGACCATGCGCCGCTCGTGCAGCTCTATCGCCGCGCGCGGCAGGTGCCGGGGGTGAAGCGCATCACCATCGGCTCGGGCGTGCGCTACGATCTGGCGGTGCGCTCGCCCGAGTACGTGCGCGAGCTCGTCACCCACCACGTGAGCGGGCGGCTGAAGATCGCACCGGAGCACACCGAGCCGGGGCCGCTCTCCAAGATGATGAAGCCGGGGGTGGAGACGTTCGAGCAGTTCCGCGCTCTCTTCGAGCGGTTCTCACGCGAGGCGGGCAAGAACCAGCAGCTGATCCCGTACTTCATCGCCGCGCATCCGGGGACCACCGACGAGGATATGGTGGCCCTGGCGCTGTGGCTGAAGAAGAACGGTTTTCGCCCCGATCAGGTGCAGACTTTTTTGCCCACGCCGATGGCGCTCGCCACGGCGATGTACCACAGCGGGCGCAATCCGCTGCGGCCGCTCGCGCGCGGCGAGACGGTGGAGGTGGTGCGCGAGGGGCGGCGTCGGCGGCTGCACAAGGCGCTGCTGCGCTGGCACGATCCGGCCAACTGGCCCCTCATTCGTGAGGCGCTGCTGAAGATGGGGCGGCGCGACCTGATCGGCAATCGGCCGGATCAGCTGGTGCCGTGGCAGGATGCACCGGGGGGGCGGGTTGGCTCCGGTGGGCGGCGTTCGCCGGGCACCTCGAGGAGAGGGTGATGTCCACGCTCCGAATGGGTCTGCGCGAAGGGGGCCGTGAAATTCTGGCCTTTTCCCTCGGGCTGGTGCCTTGGGCGATCGCCACGGGCATCGCCATGCGCGCCAGCGGCCTCTCGATCGGCGAATCCTTGGCGATGAACGTGCTCGTTTTCGCGGCGACCGCCCAGCTGGGCACTTTGCCGCTGCTCGTGAGCGAGGCTCCGGTGTGGCTGATCCTGGCCACCGCGGCGATCTTGAACCTGCGTTTCGTCATCTACAGCGCGGCGATGGCCCCGGCGTTCCACGATCAACCTTGGGCGCGCCGCGCCTTGGGTAGTTATCTGCTCGTGGATGTGGTCTTCCTCGTCCAGGGACCCGGTCTGCTCCAGGAACAGGACGCCCAGCGACGTTGGGGGCGTTTCCTCGGCGCCGGCCTGTGGTGCTGGGGGACGTGGCAGATCGCTTCGCTCGTCGGGATCGTGGGGGCGAGTTGGGTGCCGGAGCACTGGTCGCTGGGATTCATGGGAACCATTGCCCTGTTGGTGCTGCTCGTCCCCATGTGCCGGGAACGGGTGATGCTGGTCACGGCTTTGGCTGCCGGTGCGTCGGCTTTGCTGCTGCGGGATTTGCCGCTGCGTACCGGGGTGATCGCCGCCGTGATCGTCGGCTTGGTGGCGGGCTATCTTTTCGAACGGCGACAGCAAGGCGTTGCTCGGGAGCGATGATGGGTGAGTGGCGACTCTATGGGATCTTCGCATTGATGTTCTTTGCCACCTGGCTCACCCGGGGGGCGTTCCTGCTCGCGGGCGAGCGGGTGCGTCTGCCGGCGGGCATGCAGCGCTTCCTGCGCTTCGCGCCAGCGGCGGCGCTGGGTGCGCTGATCGCGCCGGAACTGGTGGGGGGGACGGGACAGCCATTGGATTTTCTCTCGCCGCGCCTCGTTGCCGCCGCGGCGGTGGTGCTCGTGGTGCTTCGCTGGCGCAATCCGTGGGTGCCTTTCCTCGCGGGGATGGGCGTGTTGCTCGCCCTGCAGCATCTGGGGGGGTGAGATGCCTGAACTGCCCGAAGTGGAGGCGGTGCGCCGCGGCGTGGAGGAGCGCCTCGTCGGGAAAATCCTGACGGAAGTGCGGGTGCGCGAGCCGCGCCTGCGCCGGCCGGTTCCTTCGCTCGCCTCCTGGGTCGGGCGGCGGCTGCTGCGGGTGGAGCGGCGGGGAAAGTATCTGCTGTGGCGCTTCGACGAGGGGACGCTGCTCGTGCATCTGGGCATGAGCGGGCGGATCGCGTTTGTGGCGCCGGACGTGCCGCCGGGGCGGCACGATCACCTGGATTTTCTGTTTGCAGAAACTTTGCTGCGCTATACCGACCCGCGGCGTTTCGGCCTCGTCGAGCCACTCGATGCAGCCGCCGAACGGACCCTGGAGGCGCGCCTGGGGCTCGAGCCGTGGGACGAGCGGCTCACCCCGGCTTGGGCCCGCGCCAAGGTGCAGGGACGGCGGCGGGCGGTCAAGGAAGTGCTGCTCGCGGGCGACGTGGTGGTGGGGGCGGGCAACATCTACGCCTGCGAAGCGCTCTTTCTTGCCGGTATCCCGCCGGGTCGGCCGGCGGAGTCGCTCGACGAGGGCGATTGGGCGCGGCTGATCGCGGCGCTGCGCGCGGTGTTCGAGGCGGCGATCGCCGCCGGCGGCACGACCCTGCGCGATCACCGCACGGTGGAGGGCAAGGGA
Source organism: Tepidiphilus olei (assembly GCF_006980705.1). GTDB lineage: Bacteria > Pseudomonadota > Gammaproteobacteria > Burkholderiales > Rhodocyclaceae > Tepidiphilus > Tepidiphilus olei. The sequence continues at coordinate 55,233 of NZ_SBHO01000003.1, forward strand.
GGCGAATATCGCGGCCGGCTCGCGGTGTATGGGCGCGAAGGGGAGCCGTGTCCGCGCTGCGCTACGCCGGTGCGCCGGGTGACACAAGGAGGACGGGGTACCTTTTTCTGTCCCTCGTGCCAACGCAGTGGATGAGGGGCATGGTAAGCTTATATGGTGTTTCCATGCCTGGGGATCGGCGGTGAGTCTCGAACGGTATTTCACGGCCTATGACGAATGGCGTCGAGAGGCGCTCGAGGCGCTGGAATCTCTTGCCCGCACGCTGGAATCCCTGGGCGTGGCGGACGAAGCGTTCGCTGGCAGGCTCGAGGCGGCCCGTGAGCGCCTGCGCGAGGAGTGTCTGCGCCTGGCGTTCGTGGCGGAATTTTCTCGGGGCAAGTCGGAACTGATCAACGCACTCGTCTTTTCTTCGCTCGGTGCACGGGCCTTGCCCTCTCGCAGCGGCCGTACGACGATGTGCCCCACCGAGATCGAATGGTACGAGGGAGCGCGTCCCGAAGTCTTGTTGCTACCGATCGACACGCGCCGCGAGATCGTTTCACTGCACGAGGCGCGACGTCGCCGCGAGTGCTGGAGCGTGCAGTCCTACACTCCAGAAGACCTCGCCTCCGTCCAACGGGCGCTCGAACGCGTGGGCGAGACCCGGCGTATCCCGGTCGACGAGGCAGAATTCTTGGGTTTTCACATCGACCCCAGCGGCGAGGCCGGCTTGGTGCCGGGTGAAGACGGCCTCGTGGAAGTGCCCGCCTGGCGCCATGCCATCGTGCGCTATCCGCATCCGCTGCTCGCCCGCGGGCTGGTGATTCTCGATACGCCGGGGTTGAATGCCATCGGCGCCGAAACGGAACTGACGCTCTCGCTTTTGCCGCAGGCCCACGCCGTGGTCTTCGTGCTGGCCGCCGATACGGGCGTCACCCAGAGCGACATGAAGATCTGGCGCCATTACGTGCTCGAATCGCGCGTCGACCCCGACGAAGGGTGTCTGATTGCGCTCAACAAGATCGATTCGCTGTGGGACGGTATCCGCACCGAGGACGAGATCGAGCGCGAGATCGCCGCCCAGGTCGACTCCGTGGCGCGCATGCTGGCGGTGCGCCCGGAGCATGTCTTCCCCCTCTCGGCGCAGAAGGCGTTGGCCGCTCGCATCCATGGCGAACGGGACTTGCTGCGCCGTAGCCGCATCGAACCGTTCGAACACGCCTTGTCTCAGGATTTGCTCGGAAAACGCCAGGCGCTCACGCGCGAGGCGGTGGAGTCCGCCTTTCGCGAGATCGGTTCGTTGGCTGCGGGAATGTTGCGCGAGCGCTTGTCGGCCGTGGGAACACAGGAGTCGGAGCTGGTCGCCCTTCGGGGCCAGAACCGCAGCCGAGTGGCGTATCTCTTGCGCAAGGCCCAGACGGAGAAAGAGGAATTCGATGCGGCCTTGCGCCGTTATCAGGCCACTCGCGCCGTTTATGTCAAACTCTGTCGTGAGTTGCTCGACGCGGTGGCGATGTCGCGCTTTCGTTTCGAGCTGGCCGACGTGCGCCATCAGATGGAGATGGCGGCGTTTTCTTCCGACTTGAGGGAGCGCATCGAGCAGTTTTTCGCACGGGTGTTCGCTCTCATCGACCGGGCTCAGGCCAAGGTGGCGGAGATACACGAGATGCTCACCACCATGATGCGCCAGCTCGAAGTGGAACACGGCATCGTCTGCAATCCACCGGCGCCGCTCGATTTCGCCGCCGCCCGAGAGTCGCTCGAGACGGCGCGTACCTTGGCCTTACGCCAGCTTGCCAGCTGGGGCACCATGCTTGCGCATACCAAGTCGGGAGTCATCGAACGATTCCTCGCCTTGGTCGGAAGCGAGGTGCAGCATCGCTGGGCGGCGATGCACCGCGAAACGGTCACCTGGGTCCGGCAGGCGTTGTTGCCGCTCGAGGCGGCCTTGAAAGAGAAGAAGACCGAGCTCGAGTTGCGCATGAACGGCATCGTACGGGTGCATCAGGCGGCGGAATCCCTGGAGCCGCAGCTGGCCGAACTACATGCGGAGCGCGAGCGGCTCGAACAGCAACTCCAGCGGCTCGAAACCATGTTGCAGCGAGGGCTGGCGACCATCGCGCGCCCCCTGCTCGAACGCGCGCCCGAACATGCCGCTTGATCCTGGCGCGGCTTGCGTGTAAATTCTTCGACGATTCATTCACGCGGCCAAGATCATGAGAGCACGAAAAAAAATGATAAGGGAGTGTGAGCGCGTCGCCCATTTGCTCGTTCAGTCCATCTTGGCCGGTCATCATCCACGTGGTGCCCGCTTGCCGTCCGAACATGCCTTGAGCGAACGGTTCGGGGTGAGTAGGGCAGTGGTACGCGAGGCGATCGCTCATCTGAAGGCCGAAGGGGTGGTCATGGCACGTCAGGGCTCCGGCACCTACGTGATCGATCGCCCCGGTCGCAAGGGGTTCCATCTGAAGAACGTCGAGGAGGTTTCCGTCCTCGAAGAACTGCGCCACATCCTCGAGCTGCGCAAGGTGTTCGAAACGGGGGTGGCCGAACTGGCGGCGGTACGGCGCACCGAGACCGATCTGCGCCATCTCGAAGCGGTGGTGACTGCCATGGATCACTGGGCCCAGCAGGCAGCGCACACCCCTACCGAGGGGATGACCGGGGCGCAGTGGGACGACGAATTCCACCTGGCGCTCGCGCGGGCGACGCACAACCCCGAGATCGAGCGCTTCCAGGAATATCTTGGCGTGAAGAACGCCGCGGTCCACCGCGTGCTCTGGGGTGAAGAGGGTAGGGTGCGCGATTGGCCGATCGCGGCCAATGCCGAGCACCGCGATATCCTCGAAGCGGTGCGTGCGGGCGATCCGGCGGCGGCGCGGCGCGCGGCCGAGCGTCACTTGGAAGGAACGGCGGAACGAGTCTCCGAGGTGCTGTGTCCGGCAGGCGAAACCCCTGAAGAACCTTCTTCTTTGGAACCCATCGATGGCTGAGACTGCGCTCCATACTCCTTCTCCCGCCGTCACGCGCGAAGTCTTCGTCGCCGAGTTGCGCCGCCTCCTGCCTGCGGACGGTCTGATCCACGAAGAAGCCGAGCTGCGTGCCTACGAATGCGACGGCTTGTCGGCCTTCCGTGAGTTGCCCTGGGCCGTGGCCCTGCCGCGCACCGAGGAGGAGGTCGTGGCGCTGCTGCAGACGTGCCATCGCCTGCGGGTGCCGGTCGTGCCACGCGGCGCGGGTACGGGCTTGTCGGGCGGGGCGCTGCCGCATCCGCAGGGGCTGGTGCTGTCGCTCGCGCGGCTCAATCGCATCCTCGCCCTCGATCCCTTCGCGCGCACCGCCACGGTGCAGCCGGGGGTGCGCAACCTCGCCATCTCGGAAGCGGCCGCGCCCTACGGACTCTATTACGCGCCGGATCCGTCCTCACAGATCGCCTGCACGCTGGGAGGCAACGTTGCCGAGAATTCCGGCGGTGTGCATTGCCTGAAGTACGGTCTCACGGTGCACAACGTGCTGCGCGTACGCGGCTACACCGCCGCGGGGGAGCCCGTCGTGTTCGGCAGCCTCGCGCCGGATGCGCCGGGCTACGACCTGCTCGCGCTGGCGATCGGCTCGGAGGGAATGCTGGCGGTGGTCACCGAGATCACGGTGAAACTGCTGCCCCGACCGCAGACGGCGCGCTGCATCCTTGCCGCCTTCGACTCGGTGCGCGCCGCCGGCGAGGCGGTGGCCGCGATCATCGCCGAGGGCATCATCCCCGCGGGGCTGGAGATGATGGACCAGGGGGCGACGATCGCCGCGGAGGACTTCGTCCATGCGGGCTATCCGCTCGAGGCCGCGGCGGTGCTGCTGTGCGAGTCCGACGGTACCCCCGAGGAAGTGGAAGAAGAGATCGCGCGCATGGGCGCGGTGCTTGAGCGCTGCGGGGCTACCGAGTGGCGCGTCTCGCGCGACGAGGAGGAGCGGCTGCGCTTCTGGGCCGGACGCAAGGCGGCGTTTCCGGCCGCCGGGCGCGTCTCGCCCGACTACTACTGCATGGATGGGACGATTCCGCGCAAGGCCCTGGGCGAGATGCTGGAGGCGATCGCCGAGATGGAGCGCGAATACGGGCTGCGCTGTCTCAACGTCTTTCACGCGGGTGATGGCAATCTGCACCCCTTGATCCTGTTCGATGCGAACCAGCCCGGCGAATGGGAGCGGGCCGAGGCGTTCGGGGCCGACATCCTGGAGCTTTCGGTGCGGCTCGGCGGTACGGTCACCGGCGAGCACGGCGTGGGCGTAGAAAAGATCAACCAGATGTGCGTGCAATTCTCGCCCGTGGAGCTCGAGGCGTTCTTCCAGGTGAAAGCAGCTTTCGACCCGGCGGGAATCCTGAATCCCGGCAAGGCGATTCCCACGCTGCACCGCTGCGCCGAATACGGCCGGATGCGCGTGTCGCGCGGCAAGCTGCCTTTTGCCGAATTGCCGCGGTTCTGAACGGCGTGATTGCTCGTGAAGCAATCGTCGCAATCAGCAGATGGATTCACAAGCCATGAGCGAGAGGGCCTGGGTGCAGCTGCTATTGGTCGCCATTCCCGTGCTGGGGCTGATCGGTTCCCTGCTGTGGCTGCGCGACGAGGCGCGGCTCGCCGAGCGGCGCCGCAAAAAACGAGAGGAGAAACGATGAATGCGATCGTCGATCGCTTGCGTGAGCAGGTGCTGGCGGCGTGCGGGCGCAGGCGGCTGGAGATCCGCGGCGGGGGCAGCAAATCCTGGTACGGGGCGCCGGATCCGGATGCCGAGCCGCTGGAGGTGGGCCTACTCTCCGGCATCATCCGTTACGAACCCTCGGAATTGGTGCTCACCGCCTATGGCGGCACGCCGCTGAGGGAGGTGGAGGCGCTGCTCGCGCGTCACGGGCAATGGTTGCCCTTCTCTCCGCCGCACTTCGCCGATTCGGCCACGATCGGGGGGGCGGTGGCCGCTGGACTCTCCGGCCCGACCCGCTGGGGACACGGGGCGCTGCGTGACTACGTGCTGGGAGTGCGGGTGCTCGACGGCCAGGGGCGAGTGCTGCGCTTCGGCGGCGAAGTGATGAAGAACGTGGCCGGCTACGACGTCGCGCGGCTCTTTGCCGGTTCGCTCGGCACCCTGGGGGTGATCCTCGAAGTGTCGCTGAAGGTTTTGCCGCTGCCCCCGGCCACCCTCACCCTGCGCTTTGCCTGCAGCCAGGACGAGGCGATCGAACGCCTCAACCGCTGGGCGGGACAGCCGCTTCCCCTGTCGGCGAGCGTGTGGTGGCAAGGGGAAATGACCCTGCGCCTTGCCGGCGCCCGGGCGGCGGTGGAAGCGGCCGCGGCGCGCCTGGGCGGCGAGGTGCTGCCGGAGGCGGCGGCGCAGCGATTCTGGGAGGAAGTGCGCGAGCAGCGCCTGCCCGTCTGGAACCTGCACGAGGGTGAGGTGCTGTGGCGTCTGGCGTTGCCGCCGACCACGCCTGCCTGGGCGGATGCGGAGGATGCGCTCGTCGAATGGGGCGGAGGGCTGCGCTGGCTGCGCCGCCCGGTGGGCGACGATTCCTGGTTCGAACGCGCTCGCGCCGTGGGCGGACATGCCGTGCGCTGGCGCGGCGCCCGGGCCGGTGAGCGCGTGTTCGCGCCGCGCGGCGCCGCCGAGCGCGCCATCGAAGAGCGGCTCAAGGCCGCCTTCGACCCCGACGGCGTGTTCGCGCGTCGCTTGCCCTTGGAGTGAGCGATGCAGACGAATCTGGCCGATTTCATTCGTGACACCCCCGCCGGCCGGGTGGCCGACGTCATTCTGCGCAAGTGCGTACACTGCGGCTTTTGCACCGCCACCTGCCCGACGTATCAGCTGCTCGGGGACGAGCTCGATGGGCCACGCGGGCGCATCTATCTGATCAAAGAGGTGCTCGAGGGCGTGCCGCCCACGCGCGCCATCCAGCAACATCTCGACCGCTGCCTCACCTGCCGCGCCTGCGAGACGACCTGTCCTTCGGGCGTGGAATACGCGCACCTGCTCGACATCGGCCGGCACGAGGTCGATGCGCGCGTGCCGCGGCCGCTCGCCGAACGGGCCAAGCGTTGGGCGCTGGCGCGCGTGCTGCCTGAACGCCAACGCTTCGCCGCGGCGCTGCGGCTCGCCCGTTTGGGCAAAGGGGTGCTGCCGGATTCCCTGGCGGCGAAGATTCCGGCGAAAAAAGAGGCTGGCCCGCGACCGACGGCGCGCCACCCTCGCCGCTGGTGGCGGCTGGAAGGCTGCGTGCAGCCCGAGCTGGAACCGGCGATCGACGCGGCGGCCGAGCGCGTGTTCGACCGGCTGGGCATTTCGCTCGAGGCCGCGCCGGGGGCGGGGTGCTGCGGGGCGATCGAATGGCACCTCGACGAACAGGAACGGGCGCGAGCGCGGGCGCGGCGCAACATCGACGCCTGGTGGCCGGCGATCGAGTCGGGCGAAATCGAGGGCATCCTCATCACCGCCTCCGGCTGTGCGGCGCAGGTGCGCGATTACGGCTTCTGGCTCGCCGAGGATCCAGCCTATGCCGACAAGGCAGCGCAGGTGGCGCAGCGGGCGCACGATGTGAGCGAAGTGCTCGCCGCCGAATCGGCTGCACTCGAAGCGCTGCTGCCGGCGCAGCCGACGCCGCGCGGGGCCGTGGCTTTTCACGCGCCCTGTTCCTTGCAGCACGGTCTGAAGGTGCGCGGCGTGGTCGAGCGGTTGCTCGCGCGCGCGGGCTACACTCTGGTGCCGGTGCGCGATGCCCACTTGTGCTGCGGTTCGGCCGGAACCTACTCGCTGCTGCAGGCGGAATTGGCCGAGGCGCTCAAGCGCAACAAGCTCGCCGCCCTCACCGAACACGCTCCGGCCCGGATCGCCTCGGCCAACATCGGCTGCATCACCCATCTGGCGCACGGCGCGAGCGTGCCGGTGTGCCATTGGATCGAGCTCATCGACGAGGCGTTGAGGGCATGAACCTTCTCCATTTCACCAAGATGCACGGCCTGGGCAACGATTTCGTCGTGATCGACGCGATTCGCCAGCGCTTCACGCCTACGCCGGAACTAGTACGCTGGCTTGCCGACCGCCATTTCGGCATCGGCTGCGACCAGCTCCTGCTGGTGGAGGCGCCCACCCGCCCCGACGCCGATTTCCGCTACCGCATCTTCAACGCCGACGGCGGCGAGGTGGCGCAGTGCGGCAACGGTGCGCGCTGTTTCGCCCGCTTCGTGGTGGAGAAAGGGCTCACCACCAAGCAGCGCCTGCGCGTGGAGACGGCGAGCGGCGTGATCGAACCCGAGCTGCGCGAGGAAGGGGAGGTGGCCGTCGACATGGGCGTGCCGGTGCTCGAACCCGCGCGCATCCCCTTCGTCAGCGACACCGATGCAGTGGTGCAGACGCTCGAAGTCGACGGCAGGCCGGTGGAACTCACGGCAGTCTCCATGGGCAATCCCCACGCGGTGCTGGTGGTGCAGGACGCCGATCGGGCGCCGGTGGCCGAGCTCGGTCCACGAATCGAGCGTCATCCCCGTTTTCCCGAACGCGTCAACGTCGGCTTCATGCAGGTGCTCGCGCCCGACGCGATCCGGCTGCGCGTATTCGAGCGCGGGGCGGGTGAGACGCTCGCCTGCGGCACGGGTGCCTGCGCCGCGGTGGTGGCCGGTACCCTGCGCGGGCTGCTGTGCCCGCCGGTGACGGTACACACGCGCGGCGGGCGGCTGCGCATCGAATGGGCCGGGCCGGGTCGGCCCGTGATCATGATCGGCCCGGCGCGCACCGTGTTCGAAGGAGTGATCGACCTCGACCAACCCTGGGAGCTACCGCGATGAGCTGCTCGCACGACGACGTTCGCCATTATCTGCAGGAACATCCGGACTTCTTCCTGCGCGAGCCGGCGCTGGCGGCCTCCTTGGCCCTGCCGTCCGAAGGGCCGGGGGGGACGGTGTCGCTCGCCCAGCATCAGGCGAGCCTGCTGCGCGGCCAACTCCAGGCGATGGAAGAGAAATTCGCCCAGCTCTTGCAGATCGGGCGGCAGAACGACCAGCTCGCCGAGCGGATGCATCGCCTCGCGCTCGCCCTCATCGGGGCGGAGACGCGGCCGCAGGTGCGCCAGATCCTCACGCGCACTCTCACCGAAGAGTTCGCCGTGCCGACGGTGCGCCTGGGCCTTCCCGGCTGGCTCGCGGCGGAATTGCCCGAGACGCTCGCGGCGTTCGCCCGCACGCTCTCCGAGGTATACGTGGGGTCGCCGCCCCATCCGGCGCTCGCCGCCTGGCTCGGTACCGACGTCGCCTCCTGCGCCGTGCTGCCGCTGCCCGTGCCCGAAGAAGGCGTAGGGCTGCTGGTGCTCGGCAGCCCCGAGCCGCAGCGCTTCTATCCGGCGATGGGAACCGTCTTCCTGCGGCGTATCGGCGAGCTCGCCTCGGCGGCGCTCGCCCGCTGCCGCGAGGTGGTGTGAGCCCCGTGGACGAATCCAGGCTGCCCGAGGCGCTCGAGCGCTACCTCGCCGTGCTCGCTGCCGAGCGGCGTAGCGCCACGGCCACGTTGCGCGCCTACCGGCTGGAGCTCGCGGCGCTTTCCGCGGCAACGGGCGGTGAGCCGCTGCGCGCCGACGCGGCTGCCTTGCGCGCGGCGCTCGCCCGGGCCCACGGGCAGGGTCTGGCGCCGCGCTCGCTCGCCCGGCGCCTCTCATGCTGGCGTGGGTTCTACCGCTGGGCGCTGCGCCAGGGCTGGGTGGCGGTCAATCCCGCCGAGGGGCTGCGCGCGCCGCGCGCGCCGCGCCTCCTGCCCAAGGCGTTGGGCGTAGACGAGACCCAGCGGGTGCTCGATGCCACGCCCGAGGCGGAGCTGGAGGTGCGGGATCGCGCCATGGCCGAGCTCCTCTATGCCACGGGATTGCGGGTGGCCGAGCTCGTTTCGCTCGACCTCGATCCCGCCTGCCTCGATCTCGACCAGGGCTGGGTGAGCGTGACCGGCAAGCGCGGCAAACGCCGGACCGTGCCGCTGGGGCGCACGGCCATCGCGGCGATTCGCCAGTGGCTTTCCGTGCGCGCCGGGTTGGCGGCGCCGGGCGAGAAAGCGCTCTTCGTGAGCCGCGAGGGCAGGCGCCTCTCGCCGCAAGGGGTGGGGAGCCGCCTGGTGCGCTGGGGGCGCAAGCACGGCGTGGAGGGGAATCTCCATCCGCACCGGCTGCGCCACAGTTTCGCGAGCCACCTGCTGCAATCCTCGGGTGACCTGCGCGCGGTGCAGGAGCTCCTGGGGCACGCCTCGATCGCCAGCACCCAGGTCTACACTCGACTCGATTTCCAACATCTGGCACACATCTACGACGCGGCCCATCCGCGGGCCAAACGCAAATAGACTGGACTCTGCCCATGGCGACCTTGATCCTCAAACCCGGGCGGGAGCGCTCGCTCATGCGGCGCCATCCCTGGATTTTCGACAGCAGCGTCGAGCGCATCGACGGACCGGTGAAAAACGGCGACACCGTGCTCGTGGCGCGGCACGACGGCACGCCGCTCGCGCGCGCCGGGGTGTCGCTCGCCTCGCGCATCCGCGCGCGGGTGTGGCACTTCGCGCCGGATTCGCCCGTCGACCATGCGTTCTTCCGCCGCCGCATCGCGCAGGCGATCGCCCGGCGTCTGGCGCATCCCCAGTTGCGCGGACAGCAGGGACTGCGGCTCGTGCACGGCGAGGCCGACGGTTTGCCCGGCGTCATCGTCGATCGCTTCGGCGCGGTGGCGGTGCTGCAGCTCACCTTTGCCGGCGCCGAGCGCTGGCGGGAGGCCATCGTCGATGCCCTCCGGCGCGCCTTGCCGGAGCTGGAAGCACTCTACGAGCGCTCGGATTCCGGGGTGCGCCGGCTCGAAGGGCTGGAGCCGCGCACGGGTCTCGTCTTCGGAACCTTGCCCGAGACGGTGGTGATCGAAGAGTACGGCGTGCGTCTGCTCGTCGACGTGGTGCAGGGGCACAAGACGGGGTTCTACCTCGACCAGCGCGAGAACCGGCGGCTCGCCGGGCAGCTCGCCGACGGGGCGCGGGTGCTCAACGCCTTTTGCTATAGCGGCGGATTTTCGCTCCACGCGCTCGCGGGCGGCGCGCGCGAGGTCTGCTCGATCGACTCGAGCGGCCCGGCGCTGGAACTCGCACGGCGCAACCTCGCCCTCGATCCCGCGCTACCGGCGGATCGGGCGCGCTGGTTCGAGGCCGACGTCTTCACCCTGCTGCGCGAGTGGGAGCGCGACGGCGAGCGCTTCGACCTCGTCATCCTCGATCCGCCCAAGTTCGCCCCCTCGGCGGCCCACGTGCCGCAGGCGCGGCGGGCGTATCGCGACGTCAACCTCCATGGCATGCGCCTGGTCGCCTCCGGCGGGCTTCTGATGACGTTTTCCTGCTCCGGCGGCATCGGCACGGAGGAATTCCGCGAGATCGTCGCCGACTGCGCCGCCAAGAACGGGCGCGACGCGCAGGTGCTCGCCCGCCTGCAAGCCGGGCCGGATCATCCCGTGGGGCTGGCGGTGCCCGAGAGCGAATATCTCAAAGGGCTGCTCGTGCGACTGGAATGAATCCGGTCGGGGGCGAGGTCGAAGATTTTTTCGTTCGATCAACCCCTTGCATTCGTTTCGTGGTACCATCCCGCGCTCTTTCGGCGACCTCGGCGTCGAGGTCGGGTCCTTTCGTCCATGGAGGGTTCGATCATGTCGGAGATGGGTTCTGGGGTCCGTCTGCAGCCGGCGGCGCTGCAATTCCCGGTGTTGTGGTATTTCGACGAGGCGCTGTTTCGCCGCGAGCTGGAGATCTTCTTCCGCCAGGGGCCGGGTTATGTCGGGCACGAGGCGATGGTGCCGGAGCCCGGCTCCTACCGCTCGCTCGAGTGGTTCGACCACGCCAAGGCGCTGGTGCGCGACGCCCAGGGGCCAGCGCTGCTGTCCAACGTCTGCCGCCACCGGCAAGCCATCATGCTGCAGGGAGAGGGGAAGACCGAGCACGTCGTCTGCCCCTTGCACCGCTGGACCTACGATCTCACGGGGCGGCTGGTGGGTGCGCCGCATTTCTCCGAGACGCCCTGCCTCAACCTGCAGCGCGAGGCGCTCGAATCGTGGAACGGGCTCCTCTTTCGCGGGCCGCGTTCGGCGGCGGCCGATCTCGCCGGCATGGAGCTCGCCCGCTGGTTCGACTTCTCCGGCTACAAACTCGACCGGGTCGTGCGCCACGACTGCCACTACAACTGGAAGACCTTCGTCGAGGTGTATCTCGAGGATTACCACGTCGTGCCCTTCCATCCGGGGCTGGGCAATTTCGTCGATTGCAGCGCACTCGAGTGGCAGTTCGGCGAATGGTACTCGGTGCAGCGCGTGGGCATCACGGCGCTCGACAAGCCGGGCACGCCGGTCTATGCGCGCTGGCACAAGGCGGTACTGGATTATCATCAAGGGAAACTGCCCGAGCACGGCGCGATCTGGATGCTGTACTATCCCAACGTGATGGTGGAGTGGTATCCCAATACCTTGGTGGTGAGCACCCTGTGGCCGGTGTCGGTGAGCGAGACGATCAACGTGGTGGAATTCTATTATCCCGAAGAGATCGTCGAGTTCGAGCGCGACTACGTCGAGGCGCAGCAGGCGGCCTACATGGAGACGGCGATCGAGGACGACGAGATCGCCGAGCGCATGGACCGCGGCCGCAAGGCGCTCCTGGCCGAGGGTAGGGACGAGGTCGGGCCTTATCAGGAGCCGTTCGAAGTGGGGATGCCGCATTTCCACGCGTTCTATCGCCGGCTGATGGGGCTGGAGGGCGGCTGCTGAGGAAGTGCCGCGACCCGTTTCCCTCGAGGCGCCTGCGGGCGCCTTTTTCATTGCCTGGCTGCGGGTGGGTCGGCATCGGCCGGCCACAGCAGCCACAGGGCGACTTCGTCGCGCCGCCGCCCGGCGCGCTCGCCGGCTTCCTGGCCGCTGCCTTCATAGACGTCCACACGCAACGGTCCTTGGATGGCGCCTCCCGTGTCCTGCGCCAGCATCAGCCGGGACAAGGGGTGCCTGCCCGAGACCACGGCATAGAGCGGCGCACCCAAGGGCAGGAGCGCCGGATCGACCGCGAGGCTGCGCTGCGGCGTGAGCGGTACGCCCAGGGTGCCGATGGGGCCGGGGCCGTCGGGGGGCAATTCGCGGAAGAAGACATAGGCCGGATTGGCGTCGAGTAGCGCCTGACGCTGCTCGGGGTGGCGTTCGAGCCAGCGCCGGATGCCCTGCGTCGAGGCTTCTGGCAGAGTGAGTTCGCCGGCGTCGATGAGCAGACGCCCGATGGAACGGTAAGGGTGTCCGTTGTGATCGGCATAGCCGATGCGCACGGTCGAACCGTCGGTCAGACGCAGCAGGCCGGAGCCTTGGATCTGCAGGAAAAAGAAATCGAGCTCGTCGGCCGCCCAGAAGAGTATCGGGGCGGGCAGCCTCTCGCCCAGGGCACGGATCTCGGCGCGGCTGTAATAGGGGACGAGCCGATTGCCTTCCAGCCGGCCCTTGAGGCGTAGGTGCTTCGTCGCGGGCACGATTTCACCCAGATCCACGGTGACGAGATCGGCAGGCGGCCCGAGGATGGGGGTACGATGACGGGCATCCGGTGTGCGGCTCGCGGCGATCAGCGGCTCGTAATAGCCGGTGGCGAGCCCCGTGTCGCGGGTGCCGCCATCGGGTAGCACTGCCACGAGCTGCCAGGGGCGCAGGCGTCGTTCGAGGAATCGGCGCAGCACCGCGTCCTCGCGCGGCTGTTCGCGTGCCTCGCGGCAGACGGCCTGCCAGGCGGGTTCGATCGCCTCGAGGCGGGGGCAACCGGCGAGGAAAGCCTCCCACGCCTCGCTGGGGCGATCCTCGTGCCAGCCCGGCAGATCGCTCCAAGCGCGAGCCTCGGCGCGTAGAGCGGGCGCTGGCGCGCGTGGGGGAGCGGGTTGGGTCGTAGCCGGCGGGCAGACACAGGGTTCGGGCGGTGTGGGGGATTCCTGCCTGGTACAGGCGGCGAGGGAGAGCAGGAGTGCGAGCAGCAGGCAGGGGCGTGTGGCCAGTGGCGTCATGGGCGATCGGGCGCGAGAGGTCGTGCGCCGAGTATACTCGGACACCGCGTAACCGTGGCGAGCGGGGGCTGGACCAGGCGCCCGGAGTGCGCAATGCCAGACCCATCAACCGGATAGGCGAGCATCCGGGCCTCGTGCACTGCCGCCATGCCGTCGCCGCGCAGTAGGTCATTCGCAGCGCCTACTCGTCGATCATGGTGACCTGCCCGATGGCAGAATCTTTGGGGGAGGGGGACGATGCATCAGCCGAGCAGGAAAATTGTGCCGCCGTTGGTGCTGGCTTGGGTGTTGGCCTTGGTTCTGACGGGGTGGATCGAGGCGCACGCGGGGGATGAACCGTGGTCCGATCTGGACGAGGGCAGGCGCGACGGTATGGACGTCGGTCGCGTGGATTTTGCCCGCTTGCCGTTCGATCGGGCGATCGCGCTGGTGTATGGGACGGGCTCGCGGACGATCGTTTCGTTCGTAGATCCCAACTGCAGCTACTGCAAGGAATCGATGCGCGAACTCGATGCGCTCGGGGACGTAACGGTCTACGTCTTTCTCTACCCCATTCTGGGCGAGGATTCACGAGAAAAATCCGAACGGATCTGGTGCGCGCCGGATCGGGCGCGGGCATGGCGGGCGTGGATGCTCGAAGGCCGGTTGCCTGCCCCGGCGGCTTGCGATGCGAGTGCGATCGAAGAAAACCTCCGCCTGGGGCGAGAACTGGGGATCTCTTGGGTGCCGACGATCATTTTGCCCTCGGGAAAGCGCATTTCGGGGTTGATCCGTGCCGACGATCTCGGCGATCTGTTGAGCGGGGAAGCATCGGGGCTTCGTCGTTGACGACACCCTGAGCTCCGGGTGTGGGGTTCCATGAGCGTGCGCGACGGCTTTCGCGGCGCCCTCGAGACACGACGCGGGTATACTCGGGGCCCTTGGTCGCGATGCTCGCTGGAGTGGGGAGACGATGGAAACGATGAACGTGCAAGGACTGGTGGCCGCGATCGAGCGCCTGGCCTCGGTGTTGGAGGCTCGGGCGGCCAGTCAGGAAACGGCGCGGGTGTGCTGGCCGGAAGAAGAGGGTTTGGCCTACTGGTATCGGCGGGTGGGCGGGCGCAGCATGTTGCAGCCGGTGCGGCGGCCGCATCGTTTGCGCCTCGACGATCTCAAGGACATCGAGCCGCAGAAAGTGCGCGTGGTGCGCAATACCGAGCAGTTCCTCGCCGGACGCCCGGCGAACAACGTGCTGCTTACGGGGGCGCGGGGCACGGGGAAGTCTTCCCTGGTGAAGGCGCTGCTCACCGAGTACGCCGATCGGGGGCTGCGACTGGTGGAAATGGAAAAGAGCGATCTGGTCGATCTGCCCGACGTGCTCGCCTGCCTCGAGACGCGGCCCGAGCGCTTCATCGTCTTCATCGACGATCTCTCGTTCGAGGAGGGCGAGCCGGCCTATAAGATGCTCAAGAGCGTGCTCGACGGTTCGGTGTGGGCGCAGCCGGACAACGTGCTCCTCTACGCGACCTCCAACCGGCGGCATCTGATGCCGGAGTTCTTCCACGAGAACGAGGGGACGCGCCACGTCGGCGAGGAGGTACATCCGGCCGAGGCGGTGGAGGAAAAAATCTCGCTCTCCGAGCGTTTCGGCCTGTGGGTGTCGTTCTACCCCTTTTCGCAGGAGGAATATCTCACCATCGTCGCGCATTGGCTGCGTTCGTTCGGCGTCGGTGAGGCCGAGATCGAGGCGGCGCGCGCCGAGGCGTTGCAATGGGCGATCGAGCGCGGCTCGCGTTCCGGCCGGGTGGCCTGGCAGTTCGCGCGAGATTGGGCGGGGCGACATGGCTTGCCGCGCAAGGAGCCTCGAGGGTGAAACGCGTGGAAGTGGCCGCGGCGGTGCTGCGGCGCGACGACGGCGCCGTGCTGCTGGGGCAACGGGCAGAGGGAACGTTCTGCCCCGGCTACTGGGAATTTCCCGGCGGCAAGGTGGAGCCGGGCGAGACGCCGGCGCAGGCGCTGGTGCGGGAGTTGGCCGAAGAGCTGGAGATCGCCGTGGCGCCCGAAGACGTGCTGCCGTGGGTGGTGCGCGAGCATGCCTATGCGCACGCGCACGTGCGGCTGCATTTCTTTCGCATCGTGCGCTGGTCGGGCGAGCCTCGGGCGCGGATCCATGCGGCGCTCGCCTGGGCGCGGCCGCCGGCGATGACGGTCGCGCCCCTGTTGCCCGCCAACGGTCCGGTGTGGAAGTTCCTCGCCCTGCCGGAGCGGATGTTGGTGAGCGGCGTGGCGGCGATGCTCGAAGCGGGGGAGCCGCTCGCCGGGGCGCTCGAACGGCAGGAAGAGGCGCTCGTGCGTGCACGTGCCCTGGGGTCGGTGCTCGTGCAGGTGCGCGAGCCGGCGGCGCTCGCCGAAGTTCTGGTACGACGGCTGCGTCCCCATCTGGGGCCGGAAGATCTCCTGGTGCTCAATGGCGAGGTCGATGCCGCCCGGGCGCTGGGCACGGGGTTGCATCTGTCGCAGCGGCGCTTGGAATCGCTTTTCCGGCGACCCGATCTGCCCTGGGTCGGAGCCTCCGTGCATGAGGCGTCCGCCTTGCGTCGCGCCGAGGCTTTGGCGCTGGATTATGCGGTCTTGGGGCCGGTACGACCGACCCGCTCGCATCCGGGCACGGCGGCGCTCGGTTGGCAGGGGTTCGAGGAAATCGCGCGCGGTGCGGCGATCCCGGTCTATGCCATCGGCGGGTTGGGACCGGCGGATCTGGAGGATGCGCGCCGTGCCGGCGCGCACGGCGTGGCGGGGATCCGTGCCTGGTGGAGCTAGCTAGCCGTCTATTGCGATTCGCCGCCGGATGCGGAGGGCGTGTCCCCGCCCGAGGCCAGGCGATAGCGTTCGTCGGCCCAGGCGCCGAGATCGATGAGTTTGCAGCGCTCGGAGCAGAATGGGCGCCAGCGCGATTCCGGCGTCCAGGGCACCGGTTTGCCGCAGGTGGGGCAGGAGACGAGGCGCGGAGTCTTCGCAACGGTGTCGTTCATGGCGTATCCCTTTCACAGGCGGCACAGTTCGAGCACGAAGGGGACGTCGAGTTCCAACGGTTGCGTGGAGGGGCGCAGATCGCTGCGGGGGGGGCCGAATCTCAGACTGATGAGGTACTTGTTGGCCGACATTGTGGGGATGACTTGCAGAGCGGGGTCGACATGGACGCGAGCGAGCAAGCAGTAGGTCCCTTTGAGTTCGCGCTGGTATGCGCCGCGAGGGGCGATGGCCTCGAAGCGTTCGGCATTGCCGCGCAAGAGGCCCAGCACGAGCTCGACGCCCTCGCGAATCGGCTGCAGCGCAGCGGTCCAGCGTTCGAGCGATGCCGTACGCAATTCAGGGGGCTGTTCCAGCCAGAAATGGTAGGCGGGGGCATCGAAGACGCACAGGCCGCCGGGGACGTGGGCGCGTGAGCGCAGCGCCATCAGCCATTCGTTTTCGCGCAGGTAGTGATCCACCCGTCCGACCATGTCGAGCAGGGCGGTGCGGGTTCGTTCGATACGCGCCACGAGGGTGGCCAGGCGTTCGGCGTCGACCCGCTCGCTGGGTAGGGCGAGCAGGGCGGCGCGCTGGCGATCGAGTTCCTGCATCAGGTCGAGCTTGAGGTCGGTGCGTCCGGCGATGTCGGCGAGTTCAAAGAGAGTAACGATCGCGGCGTGGTGGTCGTACCGGTGTGTGCTGTCGAGAAAATGTTGCCACCGCCGCCACACGTCCTCGAGGCGCAGCAAGGTGCGGATGCGTTCGCTGAAGGGGAATTCGAAGAGAATCATGGCGGCGCGTGCCGGGCGAGTTCGCGGTAGAGGCGGTCGAGCGCTTCGACCTGGGCGTGGAGCTGGGCGAGATCGCCTCCGTTGTCGAGAATGTCGTCGGCGGCGGCGAGCCGCTCGGCCCGGCTCGCCTGCTGCGCCATGATGCGGCGGATCAGGTCTTCATCCAGGCCGCTGCGCGCGCGTACCCGCGCGATTTGGATTTCCTCGGGGCAGTCGACCACGGCGATGCGTTGGCAGCGGCGGCGGTAGTCTTCGCCCGCTTCGATGAGTAGGGGCACCACCAGCACGACGTAGGGTGCCTCGGTGGCGGCACGGCAGCGCGCATCGGATTCCTGGCGAATCAGGGGGTGCAGGATGGCTTCCAGCCGACGTTTCACCTCGGGGTCGGAGAAGGCGAGCGTGCGCATCTGGGCGCGATCGAGCGCCCCGGCAGGGGTGAGGATGTCGGGACCGAAGGCGGCGACGAGCGCCGGGATCGCCGCGCCGCCAGGTGCGGTGAGTTCGTGCGCGATCGCGTCGGTGTCGACCACGGCGGCACCGAGCCGGGCGAAGTGCTCGGCGGCGGCGCTCTTGCCGCTGCCGATGCCGCCGGTCAGGCCGATGATGAAGGGGGGATGGCTCATGGGGGGCAGGTGTCGATGGCGATCTGGGGAAAACGGGCTCGGATGCGCTGGCGCAGGTCGGCGATGGCATCTTGGGGGCCGAGGTAGGTGAGGTCGTGGACGGTAGTGCGGTGCTCCACGATCTGGGCATCCTCGACTTTTTTCGCCCGCAGTTCCGCGATCCGCTTCTCGGCGCTGTCGCGGGAGCGGAAGAGCCCGAGCGAAATGCCCCATTGCAACGGACCAGGGTCTCGGATCACGAAATAATCTTCGACCCCGGCTAGACGCAATTGTTCGAGCCGACGATTCGCGGCTGCCGCGCCTCCTTGGGGGGGAAGAAGCACGCGCCAAGCCGTGGTTTTTGTATTGGTTCGCTCTTGGATTTGGATGCCGGTCAGCCCGCGTGATACGTCCTTGAGCGCCGGCAGCCGATCGGGATCGACCCCGGTGAGCTGCAGGCAATCCGGAGGGGGAGCCAGGCTCGGAGTCATGGCCGGTCGTTCTGTCCCCGAGGTGCCCGAGCCGGGTGCAGCAGAGGCAGGTGGAGTCTCGATGCGCGGTGTGCCGGCAAGGAGGAGCGGGTCGTTGGCTGTGGGGGGGGTGGATTCCGGCTCGGTGGCGGTGTGCGCGACCAAGGGCTGCGCCGCTTTGGGATCGTGTGCTTCGACCGATGGGGGAGCGGGAGCCTCCGGCCCCGCTGCCGTTTCGAGTATCCTCAGGCGTTCGGGGCGCAGGGGGTGCTCGCCGGCTGCGCGTGCCGCTTCGGGAGAAGGTCGCGGCAGCAGCCCCGCGGTCATCGCCAGCAGGAGCGCGTTGACGAGCAGGAGCAGCGCGATCAGAAGGCGCATCGCCTCGGTGTCTCCCTCTCAGCCCACGCTCGGCAAAGCGCGTAGCGCCTCGGCCAGAAGCTCATCGGGCAGGGTGTAATCTTCGAGCTCGCCGCGCAGGTAGCGCTCGTAGGCGCTCATGTCGAAGTGTCCGTGTCCCGTGAGGTTGAAGAGCAGCACCTTGGCTTCGCCCGTTTCCTTGCAGTGCAGGGCTTCGTCGATCACGGCGCGGATGGCGTGACAGGATTCCGGTGCGGGGATGATGCCCTCGGCGCGGGCGAACTGGATGCCGGCCTCGAACGTGGCCCGCTGCGGCACGGCGAGCGCCTCGACCTGACCCTCATGCACGAGCTGCGACACCAAAGGGGAGGCACCATGGTAGCGCAGCCCGCCGGCGTGGATGCCCGGCGGCACGAAGTCGTGTCCCAGGGTGTACATCCGCATCAAGGGGGTGAAGCCGGAGGCATCCCCGTAATCGTAGGCGTAGGTCCCCTTGGTGAGGGTGGGACAGGATTCGGGCTCCACCGCCACGCAGCGCAACTCCGCGGCGCGTCGTTCGCCGGCGAACTTGTCGGCGAGGAAGGGGAAGGCGATGCCGCCGAAGCTCGAGCCGCCGCCGCAGGGACCGAAGATCACGTCGGGATAGAGCCCGATTTTCTCGAACTGCTTTTTCGCTTCCAGTCCGATGAGGCTCTGGTGCAGCAGGACGTGGTTGAGCACCGAACCGAGGGTGTAGTTGGTGTCGGGGCGGGAGGCGGCTTCTTCGACGGCTTCCGAAATGGCGATGCCCAACGAGCCCGGATGATCCGGCTCGGTGGCCAGGATGCGGCGGCCGGTTTCGGTGAGCGGCGACGGGCTGGCGTGCACTTCCGCACCCCAGGTTTCCATCAGCACGCGGCGCTGAGGTTTTTGCTGGTAGCTCACGCGCACCATGTAGACGCGCACCTCCAGCCCGAACATCTGGCCAGCGAAGGCGATCGAAGAGCCCCATTGACCGGCACCGGTCTCGGTGGTGAGCCGTTTGATGCCGACCTGGCGGTTGTAATAAGCTTGGGGCACGGCGGAATTGGGCTTGTGCGAACCGGCTGGGGAAACGCCTTCGTACTTGAAGAAAATCTTGGCCGGCGTGCCCAGGCGCCGCTCCAGGCGTACGGCGCGCATGAGCGGCGAGGGGCGCCAGATGGCATAGGTTTCGCGCACCGCGTCGGGGATGGCGATCCAGCGCTCGCGGCTCATCTCCTGCTCGAGGATGGGCTCGGGAAAGATCGCGGCCATCGCCGAGGGATCGACCGGTTTGCCATCCGGCCCGAGCGGAGGTGCCGGCGGGGTGGAGAGATCGGCGGCGATGTTGTACCAATGCGTCGGAATCTCGTACTCTTCGAGGAGGACCCGGGTTGGTTCGCTCATGGGGTGTGCTCTCGTGCGTCATGGGAGGGATTGGGACGGGCGCTGGCAGCGGCGACCACGGCCAGGCCCCGCAGGACGAGATTATCCACCGTCCGGGCCGGAATGGCCAGATGCCCGGCGATGATGTCGGCGTCGCCACCCGAGAGCAGGGCCATGGCACCGCAGGCAGGCCCCTCCATGACCCGATAGTAATGTTCGATGGCCCCGACCTGGGCGAGCAGGCAGCCGCTGGCGATGGCGTCGTGCGTGTTCGTCGGCGGCAGGCGGACGTCGCCGGTGGCAAAGGGCAGGCGGGCAGTGGCGTGTGCCAGGCTCGCGCGCATGGTCGTGAGCCCAGGCAGGATCAACCCACCTCGAAAGAATCCGTCGGCGTCGAGCCAGTCCACCGTGGTGGCCGTGCCGCAGCAGACGACGAGCGCTGCGCCCCGGTGCAGGTGGTGCGCGGCGATGAGCGCGGCCCAACGGTCGGCGCCGAGCCGCTCGGGCTCGTCGTAGCCGTTCGTGACGCCGCAGGACTGCGCCTGCGCCACGAGCCAATGGATCGAACCGAGCTGTCGCTCGAGTTCGCGGGCGAGGCGATCGTGGGCGACATTCACCCCGAAGCACCGGATCGTGGCGGGTAGCCGCGCGCGCATCGCGGCGACCCACGTCGCGATGTCCTCGTGGCGGCAGGCGCCGGTCTCGCGCCAGGTATCCCCGTCGAGCAGGGCCCATTTGAGCCGCGTGTTGCCCAGGTCGAGGAGCAGCGTGGGATTCATGCGAGAGGACGCAGCGAGACGTCGCCGACGCAGCAGGCGATGCGCCCGGCCGCGGTGTCGAGCAGCAGGCGACCCGTGTCGTCGACGCCGGCGGCTATCCCGACGGTTTCGCGCTCGCCGTCGCGCACGGCCACCGCAAGCCCCCGGTAGGCGTCGAGTGCGTTCCACTGTTCCTGCCAGGGAGCGAAGCCGTGGCCGGCGAGATAGGCCGCGCGGACGGCATCGAGCCGTTCGAGGAGGGTCGCAAGGAGTGCATCCCGCGGCGGTAAAGGGGAGAGGTGTCGCGCGAGCGCGGTGGCGGGTATTCCGCCGTCGGGGTGGAAGTCCGGCGGCAGGTCGAGGTTGAGCCCCACGCCGACGACGACGCGGATCGGCGCCGCGCTGCGGCTCTGCGCCTCGATGAGTACACCGCCCACCTTGGCGCCGGCAACGAGAAGGTCGTTGGGCCACTTGAGCCCCACGCCGGACACGCCCAGCGCGTGCAAGGCTTGGGCGAGCGCCACGCCGACGGCGAGCGGCAGCGCGGCGAGCGAGGTGCCCGGAGGAAAGGCGAAGAGGCAGGAGAAGGTGAGACTCGCGTCGGGCCAGGATTGCCAGGCGCGCGCCTGGCGTCCCCGCCCTTGGGTCTGTCGGTCGGTACCCACGACGGTGAGCGAGCCGGGATCGGGCAGAGGCAGGCGCATCGCCTCGTCGTTGGTCGAGGCGCATTCGGCAAGCCAATGAAGGTCGAGCCGCCGGGCGAGCGATTCGGGTAAGCGCCGGTGCACGGCCGCCGGATCGACAGGGGGAGAAACGGACATTGGGGTGTCGCAGCCAGGGTGCGAAGCGGTTATTGTACGGCAGGCATCAGCGCTTGAGCTTGCGCGTGAGCGTGTTGCGACCCACGCCGAGCCGAGCGGCGGCTTCTGCTCGGCGCTGGCCGGTGTGGGCGAGTGCCCGCTCGAAGAGGACGCGTTCGAAACGCGCGTGCAGCTCATCGTAGAGGGCGCTGCGGCCGGTGGCAAGCAGGCGGTCGACTTCCTTGGCGAGCAAGTGTTCCCAGGCCGGGGATGCGGAGGAAGGTTCGGTGGTGCCGGCAGGTTCCACGGGGGCGCGCACTTCCGGCGGCAGATCGTGCGGTTCGATGCGCTGCGCCGGGGTCATGACGGTGAGCCAATGGCAGAGGTTCTCGAGCTGGCGCACGTTGCCGGGAAAGGGGTAGCGTACGAGCGCCTCCAAGGCGGCCGGCGAGAGCGTCTTGCGCTCCACCCCCAGTTCGCGCGCGCTCTTCGTCAGGAAGTGGCGGGCGAGGAGCGGGATGTCCTCGGCGCGCTCGCGCAGCGGCGGCAGGCGCAGCCGGATGACGTTGAGGCGGTGATAGAGGTCTTCGCGAAAGAGCCCCTCGCGCACGCGGGCTTCCAGGTCCTGGTGCGTGGCGGTGATGATGCGCACGTTGGCACGCAGCGGCTGCTGTCCACCGATGCGGTAGTAGTGCCCGTCGGAGAGCACGCGCAGCAGCCGGGTTTGGAGGTCTGCGGGCATGTCGCCGATCTCATCGAGAAAGAGCGTGCCACCCTCGGCCTGCTCGAAGCGGCCGCGGCGGGCGGCGGCGGCGCCGGTGAAGGCGCCTTTCTCGTGGCCGAAGAGCTCGGCTTCGAGCAGTTCGCGTGGGATCGCCGCGGTGTTGATGGCAACGAACGGGCCGTCGCGCCGCGGGCTGTGACGGTGGAGCGCCCGGGCGACGAGTTCCTTGCCGGTGCCGGATTCGCCGGTGATGAGCACGGTGACGCTGGAGTGTGACAGCCGTCCGATGGCGCGAAAGACTTCCTGCATCGCCGGGGCTTGCCCCAGGATCTCGGGGGTGGCGTCCGGCTCGTCCTGGGCCACTGCGCCGGGCCGCGCCTCCAGCGCCCGACGCACCAGGCGCACGGCCTCGGGTACGTCGAAGGGTTTGGGCAGGTACTCGAAGGCGCCGGCCTGGAAAGCGCTCACGGCGCTGTCGAGATCCGAATAGGCAGTCATCACGATCACCGGCGTGCCGGGGGCGCGCTCGTGCAGCTGCCGCACGAAGGCGAGCCCGTCGGTGCCGGGCATGCGGATGTCGGTGAGTACCACGGCCGGCCTCTCCCGCGCGAGCGCCTCCAGCGCCGCCTCGGCACGCTCGAAGCCGCGGTGGGGCAGGTTCTCACGCTCGAGCGCGCGTTCGAGCACCCAGCGGATGGATTTGTCGTCGTCGAGGATCCAGATGGCGTCGTTCATGTCGGGCTCCCGGCAGTGAGCGGCAGCAGGAGGTGGAAACGCGTGCGCCCGGGGCGGCTGTCGAACTCGATGGCACCGTGGTGTTGGGCGACGATGTCCTGGGCGATCGCCAGGCCCAACCCCGCACCGCCCTCGCGCCCGCTCACCAGCGGATAGAAGATGCGCTCGCGCAGCGCTTCGGGGATGCCGGGACCGTCGTCGGCGATCTCGACATGAGCCGCGAGGCGGTAGCGCCGCTTGGCGAGCGTCACCTGGCGCGCGGCCCGGGTACGCAGTTCCACCTTGCCCTTGCCCTCGGTGGCCTGGGCGGCGTTGCGTGCGATGTTGAGGATCGCCTGCAGCAGGCGCTCGCGGTCGGCGGTGAGCTCCGGCAGGCTCGCGTCGTAGTCACGCTCCACCCTCAAGGAGGGGAATTCGGCGAGCAGCAGCCGACGCACGTGTTCCAGGATCTCGTGGACGTTGACCGGCGCCGGACGCGGTGCCTGGTGCGCGGCGAGAAGCCCCGTGAGCAGGCGTTGCAGGCGGTCGGTCTCGAGGATGATGACTTCGGTATACTCCGCGAGCGCCGGAT
The DNA here is from genome assembly GCF_006980705.1 of Tepidiphilus olei. Taxonomy (GTDB): domain Bacteria; phylum Pseudomonadota; class Gammaproteobacteria; order Burkholderiales; family Rhodocyclaceae; genus Tepidiphilus; species Tepidiphilus olei. The sequence continues at coordinate 78,451 of NZ_SBHO01000003.1, forward strand.
CGGGTAGTTCCATCTGCAGCAGTTGCGCCGCGCCGCGAATGCCCCCCAAGGGGTTCTTGATCTCGTGGGCGAGCGCACGCACGAGTTCCCTCGCGGCCTGCTGCAGACGCAGGCGCTCTTCTTCCTGGGTCGTCTTGAGGCGTTGGTCGATGGGGCGGAATTCGAGCACGAAGCCTTCGCCGTCGTCCTGGATGGGGCTCACCGTGACGTCGGTCACCAGAGTCTGCCCGGAAGGCAGGTGCAGGCTGAGCCCGTGGCAGGTGTAGAACCAGCGGTTGCGTTCGGCCTCGTCGAGAGCGGTGCGCAAGGTGGGCGAGGCACCGAAGATCTCTTCCCAGGGGCGACCGGCGAGGCGTTCACGGGCGAGTCCGAAGAGGTGTTCGGCCGCGGCATTGGCCGTTTGCAATCGCCGCTCGGGAGAGGCGAGGACGACGGCGGTGGAGAGCCAGTCGAGGGCGGTGAGATCGGGCGGCATGGCGGTGCCTGGAGAGAAGACGGAAAAAATTTAGCAAGAACGGTGCCAAGTGAGCTGAAGACTCAGCGCAAACGCTGGAGTTCGCGCTCGATTGCTTCGAGGTTTCGCCGCTGGCGTTCGGCTTGGGACTGTAGCTCGGGGAGGAGATCGGGGGCAGCAGACTGCAGTGCGCGCTGGGTCTGTTGCAGGCGCTGGTGCTCGGCGGCTTTCTCCTCTTCGAGGATGCGGCGGCGCAGGTCGTCGCGCTGGCGCTGTTCGCCGGGGCTCACGCGGGGAAAACTCGAGGGAGAGGCGGCAGCGGGGGCGGAGTGGGCGGGCCTCGAGTCGAGATAGGGGAGGTCTCGCAGGGCTTCGCAGTGCATCCCTTTGGTGCTGGTACGATCGTTGGTGTAGGTGACGCGTCCGTCGCCGTCGGTGCATTTCCACAACGTGGCCGAGGCAGCCGGTGCGAACAGCACGCCCAGGCTCGAGAGGGCAATGAAAAAGAGGCGGGATGGGAATCCGTTCATGCAGCAAGTATAAAGGAAAAAGGGCGACCCTCGGCCGCCCTTTCGTATCGTTTCCCTCGGGAAGGGAAAATTGCTCAGAGGCTGTAGTAGAGCTCGAATTCGAGCGGATGGGTGGTCATGCGCAGGCGCTGCACTTCCTCGTTCTTCAGCTCGATGTAGGCATCGATGAAGTCGTTGGAGAACACGCCGCCGCGGGTGAGGAATTCACGGTCGGCGTCGAGCGCTTCCAGCGCCTGGTCGAGGCTGTGGCACACGGTCGGGATCTTGGCGTCCTCTTCCGGCGGCAGGTCGTAGAGGTTCTTGTCGGCCGGATCGCCCGGGTGGATCTTGTTCTGCACGCCATCGAGCCCGGCCATCATCAGCGCGGCGAAGGCGAGATAGGGGTTGGCGAGCGGATCGGGGAAGCGGGCTTCGATGCGCCGTGCCTTGGGATTGGCCACGTAGGGGATGCGGATCGAGGCCGAGCGGTTGCGCGCGGAGTAGGCGAGTTTGGTCGGGGCCTCGAAGTGCGGCACCAGGCGCTTGTAGGAGTTGGTGCCGGGGTTGGTGATGGCATTCAAGGCGCGGGCGTGCTTGATGATGCCGCCGATGTAATAGAGCGCGAATTCGGACAACCCCGCGTAGCCGTTGCCGGCGAAGAGGTTTTGGCCCGCTTTCCAGATGGACTGGTGGACGTGCATGCCCGAGCCGTTGTCGCCGACGATGGGCTTGGGCATGAAAGTGGCCGTCTTGCCGTACTGGTGCGCCACGTTGTGCACCACGTATTTGAGCGCCTGCGTCCAATCGGCGCGGCGCGTGAGGGTGTTGAATTTGGTGCCGATCTCGCACTGGCCGGCGTTGGCCACTTCGTGGTGATGCACTTCGACCGGCACGCCGATCGATTCGAGGGCGAGCACCATGGCAGAGCGGATGTCGTGCAGGCTATCGACCGGGGGGACGGGGAAATAGCCGCCCTTGACGCGCGGACGGTGGCCGGTGCCTTCCCAGGAGGCTTCGCCGGAAGTGATTTTGACCGAGCAGCCGGACATGTCGACCGACCATTCGACCGAGTCGAAGATGAAGAATTCGGGTTCGGGGCCGAAATAAACCGTGTCACCCAATCCCGTCGATTTCAGATAGGCTTCGGCGCGCTTGGCGATCGAGCGGGGGTCACGGTCGTAGCCTTTGCCGTCGGCCGGCTCGACCACGTCGCAGGTGATGACCACCGTGGGTTCTTCATAGAAAGGGTCGACGTAGGCGGTTTCCGGGTCGGGGACGAGCAGCATGTCGGAGGCCTGGATGCCTTTCCAGCCGGCGATCGAGGAGCCGTCGAAGGCGTGGCCGCGCTCGAAGATTTCTTCGTCGAAGGCCGACACCGGTACCGTGACGTGGTGCTCTTTGCCGAGGATGTCGGTGAAACGGTAGTCCACGAAACGGGCTTCGCTTTCGTGGATGAGCTTGAGGACGTCTTGTGCATTCATCGGGTCGACTCCGGGTCAGGAAAAAATGAATGAGAAAAATAAAGCAATGTTCGTGCCAGGTTTTTGTGTGGCGAGATGGGGCATTTCGTCGGGGCGAGTGCAGCCCGGCGGTATCGATCATGCACTGGATTCGTGCGATTCGGCCTTTGGTATGCACTTTTCTGGTGCAATCTCGACGAAGAGTCGGATCGTGGCGAGATCGGGGTGGCGCTGGCGCAGGGATTCGAGCTGGGAAAAAAGCGCCGTTCGATCCGCGGCAAGCAGGAATGGCGCCTGTTCGGCCGGGATCTGTAGGTCGAGATGGGTACGCCCACCCTGGTAGTGCAGGATGATCCAGTCTGGGGTGGCGGCAGCGAAAGCGGGCAGTGCGCGTAGCTCTTGCACCAATTCGGTGCGATCGGTGAGGGCTTGCATCTGCCCGGGCGGACGGGTCATGTCGTTTTCGTGGTCGACGTGGATCAGCGCATCGTCGAGGTGGGGGAAGCGTTCCTTGAGGCGGGCAAATACGAGGTCGGCCACGCGGTGACCTTCGGAGACCGACAGGCGAGGAGCGACCTGGATGTGCGCATCCAAGAGGATGCGGTCGGCCATGCGCCGCGTGCGGATCTGGTGCAGATCCTCGACGCCGGGGGTGGTACGGATCGCTTCGGCGATGCGGGCGACTTCTTCCGGATCGAGCCCGGTGTCGACGAGCTCGCGCACCGCTCGGTAGGCAAAGCGTACGCCCATGGAGGCGATCATGAAGCCGACGAGCGCGGCGGCCAGGAGTTCGAGAAAACGGTAGCCGGCGAGGCTGCCGCCGATGCCGATCGCCACGACGAGCGAGGAGGCGGCATCCGAGCGGGCGTGCCAGGCGGCGGCCTCCAGCACCTGCGCCTTGAGGGCGCGTCCGCGGCGGCGTAGCCAGTGATACATTCCTTCTTTGGCGAGCAGTGTGATGAGCGCCATGACGAAGGCCGCGGTTTCGATCGGCGGGGCGTGCTCGAGCGTCTGTAGCCGCATGCCCGCCGCCCACAGGAAGCCGCAGCCCACTCCCAGCAGTACGAGCCCGAGAACGAAGCTGGCAAACGTTTCGAAACGCCCGTGTCCGTAGGGATGGTTGTCGTCGGGCGGAGCGCCGCCGCTGCGCCCGGCCCAGCTCACCATGGCGTCGGTGGTGAGGTCGGCGAGGGTATGGATTGCATCGGCCACGAGGCTGAACGCGTTGGCGGCTAGCCCGATGAGGATCTGCAATATGGCCAGGATGGCGTTGATGGCCATGGCCGTGAGACTGGCGCGGGCGATGGCGTTGCCGCGCATCCGCGCTGCGTTGGGCAGTGGAGGCGGTATACTAGATTCGGAGCTCATGGAGGACGCCGTGGGAAATCTGCACGATATTCTAGCGCTTGCCGGCGAGCGCGCCGAGCGCTTCGGCCTGCCCTACGCCGGGGCTTTGACGCCCACCGAGGCGTTTCTGGTGTGGCAAGCGGCGCCCGGCGCGGTACTCGTCGATTGCCGTACCCGCGCCGAGTGGGATTGGGTAGGCCGTATTCCCGGTGCGGTGGAGATCGAATGGCTGCACTATCCCGACTTGATGCCGAATCCCGATTTTCTCACCCACCTTCGGGCCCAGGTCGACCCCGAGTCCTTGGTGATGTTCTTGTGTCGCTCGGGTGGCCGTTCCGATCAGGCGGCGCGTGTGGCTACGGCGGCGGGTTTTACTTCGTGTTACAACGTGCTCGAAGGTTTCGAGGGCGCGAAAGACGCCGCCGGGCATCGCGGAACGGTGGGGGGATGGAAGTTCCACGGCCTGCCGTGGGTGCAAAGTTGAATCGATGCCCTTTGGGAGGGAGGAGATGACGACGATTCTCGAGAAAGCCTTGCCGTTCGCGCCCTACGCGGCGATGAGCGACGAGCAGGCGCAGGAGCGCATCCTTGCGGCGCGATCGCGCTTGGGCGAAGAGGCGGTGATCCTGTGCCACCACTACCAGCGCGCCGACGTCTATCGGCACGCCGATCTCACCGGCGATTCGCTCAAGCTCGCCCGGCTCGCCGCGCAGACTTCCTCGCGTTACATCGTTTTCTGCGGCGTGCATTTCATGGCCGAGGTCGCGGATATCCTGTCGCAGCCCGAGCAGGTGGCGATCCTGCCGGATCTGGCCGCCGGTTGTTCCATGGCCGACATGGCCGATCTCGCCAAGGTGACGCGCGCCTGGCGGGAACTGGGCGAAGTGCTCGATGGCGATCCGGCCGAGGTCTATACGCCGGTCACCTACATCAATTCCGCGGCCGATCTCAAGGCCTTCTGCGGTCGTCACGGCGGCATCGTGTGCACCTCGACCAACGCGCCGCACATCATGGAGTGGGCTCTGGCGAGACGCCCCAAGCTCCTCTTCTTCCCCGACCAGCATCTGGGGCGCTGGACCGGCTACAAGCGCGGTATCCCGCTGGAGGACATGCTGGTGTGGGATCCCGATCTGCCTTACGGCGGTTTGACGCCGCAGCAGATTCGGCGGGCTACCATCCTGCTGTGGAAAGGGCACTGCTCGGTGCATCAGATGTTTACCAAGGCGCAGATCGATCGCTGGCGGGCCAAGCATCCGCACGGCTACGTCATTTCGCACCCCGAGTGCGCCTTCGAAGTGTGCCTGGCTTCCGACCACGTCGGTTCGACCGAATTCATCCAGAGCACGATCCGCGTCGCCCCGGCGGGCACCGAATGGCTGGTGGGCACCGAGTTCAACCTGGTCAGTCGTCTGGCCGAGGAGATGGCGCCGCAGGGCAAGACCGTGCAGTTCATGGGGGGGGTGGTGTGCATGTGCTCGACGATGCAGCGCATCGATCCGCAGCACCTCGCCTGGACGCTCGACAATCTGGTGCAGGGGCAAGTGGTCAATCGCATCGCCGTGCCCGAGGAGACGGCCCGATGGGCGAAAGTGGCGCTGGAGCGCATGCTGGCAGCCACATGAGTGGTTTGCTGGCGGAGCAAAAAAAGGGGCGACGTTGGCTAGGAGGGGCGATGCACGCGCCCTTTACCGCTTCGGAGCGTCTCCTCCGTCCCGGCATCCACCGATCGGTGGCGCTGCGCGTGGTGAGTTACAACATCCACAAAGGCTGGGGGCCTTTCAACCGACGTCTGACCATCGCCGAGATGCGCGAGGCGCTGCATGGTCTCGACCCCGACCTCGTGCTGCTCCAGGAAGTCCAGGGGGTGCATATTGGGCACGCGCTGCGCCATGCCCACTGGCCGGCGCAGCCGCAGCATCACTATCTCGGGGCCGAACGTTGGCCCGAACGCATCTACGGCGGCAACCGTTTTCACGAGCTGGGACATCACGGCAATGCGGTGCTCTCGCGCTTTCCGGTCCAGGATTGGGCCAATCACGACGTCTCGGCGCATCGTTGGGAGAGTCGCGGCATCCTGCATTGTGCCGTGGCGCTGCCGCACGGCGCGGTCTTGCATGTTTTTTGCGTGCATCTCGGGCTCAGGGCACGCTGGCGGCGCCAACAGCTCGAGCGGCTGCGTGAGCTGATCGCCGCCTTGCCTCTGCAGGCGCCGGTCGTCGTGGGCGGGGACTTCAACGACTGGGGTCGAGCGGCGGAAGAGCTCCTTGCTCTGCCCTTGGGTTTGCAGGATGCTTTTACCGCTGCCGGACGCCGCGCGCCGCCGCGGACCTATCCCGCGCGCGGTCTGGCGATCGGCCGGCTCGACCGGCTCTACGTGCGCGGCGGTACGGTGCGTGAAGCGCACGTGCTGCGCGGGCGTCCTTGGTCGCGTCTCTCGGATCATCTCCCGCTCGTGGTCGACCTCGACCTGGACGTTCGATGAGTGCGCCGTGCGGCTGCCTCCCCGCCTGAGGGCTCGCCGATGGCCCTGGACTTCCTGCCCGGTAACCGTCTGGAACTGCTGGAGAACGGTGCGGAATTCTTCCCGGCGCTGCTGCAGGCGATCGATGAGGCCCGCGAGGAAGTGCAGCTCGAGACCTACATCTTCGAGTGCGACGAAATCGGCGAGGCGGTGCTCGCGGCGCTGGTCAGGGCAGTGGCCCGGGGCGTGCGCACTCGTCTCCTGGTCGATGGCTTCGGCAGCCGTGATTTTGTGCTGCAGCGGATGCACGGCGTGGCGGCCGCGGGCGTGGAGGTCGAAGTCTATCGCCCGCTGCGTGGCCCCTGGTTCATCCCGCGGCGCCATCGATTGCGGCGCCTGCACCGCAAGCTCGTCTGTTGCGACGGACGCGTCGCGTTCGTCGGCGGCATCAACATCCTCTCGGATTTCACTCGTCTGCCCGGGCGCCGGACCCGCCAACCGCGATGGGATTACGCCGTGCGGATCGAGGGGCCGCTCGTGCGTTCGGTGCAGCAGGCGATGCGCCGCCTGTGGCGCCTGGTCTACTGGACCAACGTCAAGCGCCGTCCTCCCCCTGAGCCTCGCCTCACGGCAGCCCCGAGGATCGACCCAGCCGGACCCCATCGCGCCGCCCTGGTGCTGCGCGACAACTGGCGCCATCGTCACGACATCGAGCACGCCTATCTGCAGATGCTCGCGCGTGCCCGCGAAGAGGTCTGGATCGCCTGTGCCTACTTCTTTCCCGGCAAACGCTTTCGCCGGGCGCTGGCGGCCTGCACGGCGCGGGGCGTGCGGGTGCGCCTCGTCCTGCAGGGGCTGAGCGATCATCCCATCCTGTCGCAGGCCACGCGCGCCCTCTATCCCTGGCTGCTGCGCCATGGCATCGAACTATGGGAATATCATGCCACCGAGATGCACGCCAAGGTGGCGGTGTTCGACGGTCGTTATTCCACGGTGGGCTCGAGCAACATCGATCCCTTCAGCCTCTTCATGGCGCGCGAGGCCAACGTCTGGGTGGATGACCCGGGGTTCAGCAAAGATCTGCGTGCACGGATCGAGCGGCACGTGGCGCAGGGCGCGGTGCGGCTCGACGAAGAGGGGTTCGCGCGGCTACCCCGCTGGCGCAAGGCTTTGAGCTGGGTGGTGCTCGGCTGGGTGCGCCTCATCATCGGTTGGGCGGGCTATACGCGCGACATGGAGGGGTGAAATTGGTATCATTGCACTTTTCCGCGACCTGTACCGACCATGACGATTCTCGTGACCGGCGGCGCCGGCTTCATCGGCAGCAACTTCGTGCTCGACTGGCTCGCGCGCCATGACGAGCCCCTGGTCAACCTCGACGCCCTCACCTATGCGGGCAATCTGGAGAACCTCGCCTCGCTCAAGGGCGATCCGCGCCATGTCTTCGTACACGGCGACATCGCCGATCGGGACCTCGTGCGCTCTCTGCTCGAACGGCACCGGGTGCGCGCCGTGGTGCATTTTGCCGCCGAATCGCACGTCGATCGCTCCATCCATGGGCCCGAGGCTTTCGCGCGCACCAACGTGCTGGGCACCGTGCGGCTGCTGGAGGCGGCGCGGGCCCATTGGGAAGGGCTGCCCGAGCCCGAGCTCTCGGCCTTTCGCTTCATCAACGTCTCCACCGACGAAGTCTATGGCTCGCTCGGCCCGGACGATCCGCCCTTCACCGAGACTACGCCCTACGCGCCCAATTCGCCTTACGCGGCGAGCAAGGCCGGGGCGGATCACTTCGTGCGCGCCTTCCATCACACTTATGGTCTGCCGACGATCACCACGAACTGCTCCAACAACTACGGCCCCTACCAGTTCCCGGAAAAGCTCATCCCGCTGTGCCTGACGCGCGCGCTCGCCGGCGAGCCGCTACCCATCTACGGCGACGGGCAGCAGGTGCGCGACTGGCTCTACGTGGGCGATCATACGGCCGCGCTCAGGCGCGTGCTGGAGGCGGGCCGGCCGGGGCAGACCTACAACATCGGCGGCTGGAACGAGCGCACCAATCTCGAGGTGGTGCACACCTTGTGCCGCTGGCTCGATGCGCTCGCGCCGCGCGCCGACGGCCGCTCGTACGCCGAGCAGATCACTTTCGTCACCGATCGTCCGGGACATGACCGGCGTTACGCGATCGATGCGCGCAAGATCGAGCGCGAGCTCGGTTGGCGACCGGCGGAAACGTTCGATACCGGCATCGAAAAAACGGTGCGCTGGTATCTCACGCACCGCGACTGGGTCGAGCACGTCACTTCCGGCGCGTATCGCGAGTGGCTCTCGCGCCACTACGGCGCCGCTTTGTCGGCGCAATGAGCGAGGCCTCCATCCTCTTGCTGGGCGCGAGCGGTCAGCTCGGCTGGGCACTCGCCCCGCTCCTGGCGCTGCAGGCCCCGCTCGTCGCCCCTTCACGCGCCGAGCTCGATCTCGGCGATGCGGCGGCCCTGCGGGCGCGGCTCGATGCCCTGCGCCCTCAGGGCATCGTCAATGCCGCGGCCTACACCGCGGTGGATCGGGCCGAGACGGAAACGGCGCTCGCCTGGCGGCTCAACGCCGAAATGCCCGGAGAACTCGCCCGCTGGGCCGCGGCGCACGGTGCCTGGCTCATGCACTATTCCACCGACTACGTCTTCGACGGTACGGGGCAGCGCCCTTGGCGCGAGGACGATGTGCCCCGGCCGGTGAACGCTTATGGCCGCAGCAAGCGTGCCGGCGAAGCATTCGTGCTCGAAAGCGGCGCCCGTGCACTCATTCTGCGGGTGAGCTGGCTCTACGGGCTGCACGGAGCCAATTTCCTCAAAACCATGCTGCGCCTGGGCGCGAGCCGACCCGTGGTGCGCGTGGTGGCGGACCAGGTGGGCGCACCCACCGGCACCGGGCTCGTTGCCGCAGTGAGCGCCGAGCTGGTGCGCCGGCTGCGCAGCGCGCCCGATACCTGCCCCACTGGTCTCTACCACCTCGCGCCCACCGGTGAGGCCAGCTGGTACGACTACGCTGCCTTCGTTTTCGAGCGTGCGCGCGCGGCCGGCTGGCCACTCGTGCTCGAGCGCCTCGAGCCGATCGCGAGCGCCGACTATCCGACCGCGGCCCCGCGCCCGGCCAATTCCCGGCTCGACACCACGCGGCTTGCCACCACCTTCGGCCTGCGGCTGCCGCCCTGGCAGGACGAGGTGGCACGTACGGTGGCCGTGCTCGCCGAGCCGCTGTCCCTTCTACCCCCATTGATGCAGAAATCATGAATTCGACTTCTTCCCGCAAGGGCATCATCCTCGCCGGCGGTTCCGGCACCCGGCTCTATCCCTCGACGCTCGCCGTCTCCAAGCAGCTGCTGCCGGTCTACGACAAGCCGATGATCTACTATCCGCTGTCTACCCTGATGCTCGCCGGCATCCGCGACATCCTGGTGATCTCCACGCCCCAGGACACGCCGCGTTTCGCCCAGCTCCTGGGTGATGGCAGCGCCTGGGGGTTGTCCCTGTCCTACGCCGAGCAGCCCTCGCCCGACGGACTCGCGCAGGCGTTCCTCATCGGCGAAACCTTCCTTGCCGGCGCCTCTTCGGCCCTGGTGCTGGGGGACAATCTCTTCTATGGCCACGACCTGCCGCAGCTCCTCGTCGCGGCGAATGTGCGCGAGCAGGGCGCCACCGTCTTCGCCTATCACGTGCAGGATCCGGAGCGCTATGGCGTGGTTGCATTCGACGCCACCGGGCGCGTGGTCGACATCGAGGAGAAGCCCATCCGCCCCAGATCGAACTATGCCGTCACCGGGCTCTACTTTTACGACGGCAGCGTGGTCGAGCGCGCGCGGGCGCTGCGCCCCTCGGCGCGCGGTGAGCTCGAGATCACCGACCTCAATCGCAGCTACCTGCAGGAAGGGCGGCTCGCGGTCGAACTCATGGGACGCGGCTATGCCTGGTTCGATACCGGCACGCACGATTCGCTGCTCGAGGCCGGGCAGTTCATCGCCACCATCGAACGGCGCCAAGGGCTGAAAATCGCCTGTCTGGAAGAAATCGCCTGGATGCAGGGCTGGATCGACGATGCGGGGCTCCTGCGTCAGGCCGAACGGCTGGGCAAGAGCGGCTACGGACGCTATCTGCGCCAGCTGCTCGACCAGGGGCGGGGGGCGGCATGATGCGAGCGATGGCGCTCGAGATTCCCGAGGTGATCCTGCTCGAGCCGGTGGTGCACGGCGATGCGCGCGGCTATTTCTTCGAGGCCTACAATCGGCGCGCGTTCGTTGCCGCCACGGGGCTCGAGGTCGACTTCGTACAGGACAACGAATCGCGCTCGCGCCGCGGCGTGCTGCGCGGCCTGCATTATCAACTGCCGCCGCACGCGCAAGGAAAGCTGGTGCGCTGCACCGAGGGGGCCGTGTTCGACGTGGCCGTCGACCTGCGCCGCAGCTCGCCCACGTTTGGGCGCTGGGTGGCCACCGAACTCTCCGACGAGAACAAGCGCCAGCTGTGGATTCCGCCCGGTTTCGCCCACGGGTTTCTCACCCTCAGCGAGCATGCGCGGTTGCTCTACAAGACGACCGACTATTACGCGCCCCAGTGTGACCGGTCGCTACGCTACGACGACCCGACGCTGGCGATCGCCTGGCCGGATCTGGGGATGGAGCCTCTCGTTTCCGACAAGGACCGTGCGGCGCCGTTCTTAGCCGCGGCCGAGTGTTTCTCCTAGGGAAACGCTGAATAATTGGCTGCGCGGGCGAATCGCTGCGTTGCGCGGTGCTCGCTCCCTCGCCTATCTACTCGATATGTCTCGGTCGCTGCGCTCCGTGCGCCTTGCGCTTCATCCCGCTCGCTCATTTCTTCAGCGTTTCCCTGGAGCGCGGCGAATAGCCTACCGAGAGAACGCAACGCTGCCCGGATGCCCGCCCGTCCTTGCGACGGGAGAGCAGCCCACCGCGCTTCGGGCGCTCGACCTTGGCGCCGCTCGCACGGGCCGCTTCCCGCGCGTTCCCGGTTCAATCGGCTGCGGCGACTTCGACCGGCGTGCGGGTGAGCAGCGCGATTTTTTCCAGCAGCGGTGCCGTTTGTTGACGGAAGCGGGCGAGTTCGCGTTCTGGCAGCGGCTCGGGGGCGGGCAGGGCGATTTTGAGCGGATCCTGCGGTTTGCCGTTGATGCGTACTTCATAGTGCAGGTGCGGGCCGGTGGCCCAACCGGTGGAGCCGACGTAACCGATCACGTCGCCCTGAGAGACGCGCTTGCCCGCCCTGAGACCCGGCGCGAATCCTTTGAGGTGGCCATAGCCGGTGACATAGCCGCTGCGGTGCTCGAGGAGTACGAAGTTGCCGTAGCCGTTCTGCCAGCCGGCGAACTTCACCACGCCGTCGGAGGCGGCCATCACCGGCGTGCCAGGAGGGGCAGCGAAGTCGGTACCGGCATGGTGGCGCCATTCCCGTTTGATGGGATGGAAACGGCCGCCGAAATTCGAACTCACGCGAGTGAAACGCAGGGGGTAGCGCAGAAAACCCGTGCCGAGCACTCGACCGTCCGGGGTGTAGTAGCCGCTTTTGCCGCCGGGAAGGTCGTAGCGCAGCACGACGTGGCGCTTGCCCTGATTGACGAATTCGGCGGCGACGATCTCGCCCGGTTGCGGCAGCCCTTCGGCGTCGAGTTTCGTTTCGTAGATCACGGCGAAAGAATCGCCCACACGCAGGTCGCGTGAGAAATCGATCTGGGTGCCGAAGATCTCGGCGAGCTTGGAGGCGACCGCATCGGGCATGCCGATCTCGGAGGCGGTGGCAAAGAGCGAGTGCGTGATCACCCCCTGGCGTAATTCGAGAAAGGCGGTGCCGTCGTCGTTCTCGGTGCCGACAGGGGCCATGCGAAAGCCGTCGTCGGCTCGGTGGATGGCGACGCGTGCGCCGCTGACGAGCGGCAGGATCAGAGAATCGACCCGACCGTCGGCGCGAAGGCGTACCGTGGCGGTGGAGTGTGCACGGAGTTGCCGCTGGATGGCGCGGACCTCTTCATCGAGCGAGGTATAGTCGAGCAGCCCCTCGTCTTCGGCACCGATGCGCTCGAGGAAAGCGGGCAACGTCTCACCGCGACGAAACGCCTCGCGAATCACGTACGCCTGCGCCGTATCGGTGGCAACAGGGGGGGTGAGGGTGATCGGGGGGAGGTCGGTGACGAGGGGGGTGCGGGCGTACGGTACCTGGTCGGAGAAAGCGGCCACGGCTAGACCGACGACGGCGGCGCCGTAGAGTGCGAGGGTAGTACGCAGTACGCGGCGACGAAGGGGTGGTCGGTTCATCGAGTGTTTCCTCGGGCACGCAATGGCAGGAAATGGTCGGGATTATGAACCAGCTTTGGCGTAGGTGCAATGCTGGTTCGCCCGACTGAACGGGGATCAGTGCGCCCAAAGCCAATCGAAGAGCGCCGTGAGCGCCTCTCCGGCTTGAGCGGCATTCGCGTGCTCGATGACGGCGGCGATCACGTAAGGCGTCCCGGACTGGCTCTGGGCGAAACCGGCGATTGCGCGCACGTCGCGCAGCGTTCCCGTTTTGACGTGAGCCCACTCGCGGATGGGGGAATCCTTGAAACGGCGCCGGGCCGTGCCATCGACGCCGGCCACCGGCAGCGTGGCGATGAATTCGGCCGCGTAAGGGCGGTTCCAGACCGTTTGCAGCAAGCGGGCGAGGTCGGCGGCGGTGATGCGTTCTTCGCGCGACAGCCCCGCGCCGTTTTCCAACACCACCCCGTGGCGATCGATCCCCGCTTCGGTGAGCAGCGAGCGTACGGCACTCGCACCAGCGGCGACGTGATCCGGCGCTGCCGGCATGCGACGCGCGCCGACGAGGGCGAGGAGCTGGCGTGCGATCGGGTTGCTCGACCACTTGTTCATTTGATACGCGATTTCGGTGAGCGTGGGCGAGTCGTCGGTGGCCACGAGCCATTCGCCTCCGGCCGGGGCGGGGGCGTCGGCGGGCAGCAGCCGGCCACCCAGCTCACGCCAGATGCCTTCGAGCATGGCCGAGGCGAAACGCTCGGCGGGTAGCGGCGAGAGCCCGAGGAAACGGATGCCGCAGCTTGCCGGATAGCGACCCGCGAGCGTGATCGCCACGCCTTGCGCATCTTCCTGCACGCCCGTCTCGAGGCGTTTGACGACGTCGGCCGGGCAGGCGCCGGTTTCGATCTTCAGGGCGTTACCCACGCTCACGCCGGCAAGCGGCGGATGGAGCGTGGCGAGCACCCGCGCCCCGTCGGACGAGGGCTGTAGCTGCACGATCACCGTGTTGAAATTGACGAGCTCGGCGCTCGCCGGGGTGTTGTAGGGACGATAGCCGTCGCCGTCGAAAGCGAAGGGATCGGTTGGGGGAATGCGCAGCCCGTCGGCCTCCAGTATCAACCTACCCCTGATCGTGTGGATACCGAGGGCACGCGCCGTGCGCAGCAGTTTCCAGGCACGTTCGGCAGTGAGATAAGGGTCGCCGTCGCTGCGCAAAACCAGATCACCCACGAGCTCCTGACCGAGCACGCGGCCGCGGGCCACCAGCCGGCTCGTCCAGCGATACTGGGCCCCGAAGGTTTCGTAGGCGGCAAAGGTGGTGACGAGCTTCATCACCGAGGCCGGGTTGCGCGGCACGGTCTCGTTCACCGCCAGCAGCGGCGCACCGCCTTCGAGCGGCTGCACGAGGACGGAGACGGCCTGCACCGGCACTTGCGCCCGCTCGAGCGCGGCGGCGATCGACAGGGGCAGGGATTGGGCGCGGACGAGCCCCGCTCCCATCCACAGGAGGAGGGCGAACAGCAGGCGCATGGCCGAGGTCAGGTTTCTTCTGGCGCCCACAGGCTCTCCAGCGATTCGCGCCGGCGGATGAGGCGGTGTGTCGCCCCGTCCACCAGCACTTCGGCTGGCCGTGGCCGGGCGTTGTAGTTCGAGCTCATGGCCATGCCGTAGGCGCCGGCCGAGAGCACCGCGAGCAGATCCCCGGGTTCGAGGGCGAGTTCGCGCCCGCGGCCGAGGAAGTCGGACGATTCGCACACCGGCCCCACCACGTCGTAGCGGCGCGCCGGCCCCGGTCGCGGCACGACCGGGACGATCTCGTGCCAGGCGTCGTAGAGCGCCGGGCGCATCAGGTCGTTCATGCCGGCATCGACCAGGGCGAAGTCCTGTTCTTCCCCCTGTTTGAGGTATTCGACGCGCGTGAGCAGCAAGCCCGCGTTGCCGACGACGGATCGCCCCGGTTCGAACACCAGTCGTTCGGGGCGGTCGGCAAAGCGATCGGCGAGCGTGCGCAGCACGGCGGGGATGTCGGGCGGAGTCTCGTCGCGGTAACGGATGCCCAGGCCCCCGCCCAGATCGATGTGCCGCAGCCGGATACCGTCGCGCTCGAGCCGCGCTACCGCGTCTTTCACGCGATCGGCGGCTTCCAACAAGGGAGAAGGGTCGAGCAGCTGCGAGCCGATGTGGCAGGCGATGCCGACGAGCTCGATCTCCGGTGCCGACTTGGCCTGCCGGTAGAGCTCGAGCGCTTCCGCCACGGGAATGCCGAATTTGTTGCGCTTGAGCCCGGTGGAGATATAGGGATGCGTCTTGGGGTCGACGTCGGGGTTGATGCGCAGGGCCACCGGGGCATGCCGACCCAGTTCGCGGGCGATGTGCGTGATACGGGCGAGTTCCGCCGCCGATTCGACGTTGAACACACCGATCCCGACTTCCAGCGCGCGGCGGATCTCGGCGGCGCCCTTGGCGACGCCGGAGAAGACGATGCGATGCGCTTCGCCGCCCGCGGCGAGCACGCGTTCGAGCTCGCCGCGGGAGACGATGTCGAACCCCGCCCCGCGCGCGGCGAGTAGCCGCAGGATCGAAAGATTGCCGTTCGCCTTGACAGCGTAGCAGATCTCGGCGCGTTCGGGCGGCAGCGCCGTGCGATAGCGGTCGAACGCCGATTCGATCGCCGCACGCGAATAGACGTAGCAAGGGGTGCCGTAGGCGGAGGCAATGGCTGTGAGCGGAACGTCTTCGAGGGCGAGTCCTCGTGCCGTGACCCGTAGCGTCGGCATGGGGAAATTCATTTCGATTCCCCCGAGGCAGGAGGTGGGGGCAGGTAGAGCGGTCCTTTCACACCGCAGCCGGCAAGCGCCAATGCGAGGACGAGGGGGAGGAGAAAGCGCATGGTCTGCAGGAAAGAAGTTCGGTCGAAACGCTATCCTAGCAGAGCCGGCGGCAGGGGAAAAGCAAAACGCCCGCGTACGGCGGGCGTTTCACGCAACGCGGTGCCCGGCACCGCGTCCAGTGTGCGACTCAGGCCGCGCTCTGGGTGGTTTTCTTGGCTGCCGTCGCCGCGGGGGCGGCTTTGGTGGCGAGCTGCTGGGAGGCGGACGTCACGGCCTTCACGGTGGCGCTGGTTGCTGCAGTCATGTTGGCCTCGGCGATCTCGGCCACTTGCTTGGCGGCCTTGGCGAGGTTGTCGTAGGCGCTGTTGGCCGCCGCGATGGCGGACTTGGCTGCCGCGATGACCGTCTCGGCGCCGGTGGGCGCAGATTTTGCCATCTTGTCGAGCAGCTCGATCATTTGCCGGTTGGCTTCGGCCAATTGCGTTTCGATGATTTTGGCGATCTCGGTCTGGCTCTGCTGCAGCACTTCGTAGACGTTGCGCTGATAGGCGAGCGTCTTCTCGATCGAGGGGGTGAGGGCTTCTTGCTGCAGCTTGAAGAATTCCTGCGCGTCTTTGGTTTCGGCAACGCGCTTGGCGTGCGCGAGCGACTGCTCGATCGCTTCGCGCAGGGTGTTCATCTGCAGCGCGATGAGCCGCTCGGTCGCGGAGAATCCGGAGCTGGCCATGGCGAGCCACGCATCCGAGAGTTGGCGGCCACGTTGGGTGAGGGTGTCGACGGTGGTGTTCATGGTACGTCCTCCTTGAATGGAAAAGATTGCTGCAATGCAGCAACGATCCCACTATAGTTCAAGGTCGGGGCCTTGTCAAGCTTTTTTGTGCAATGCACAAAATCCATGTAACGCAAGGATTTTTTGGGATTTGGATGCAAATAAAGGGGAAAGGTTCTCGTTTGCCGTATCGCGACATGAGCCGCCCCCGTAGGGGCGGGTTTCGAGCGCTCAGCGATGGGTGAATCGTGGGGCGCGTTTCTCGAGGAAAGCGGCCATGCCTTCCTTTTGGTCTTCCAGGGCGAAGCTGGAATGGAACATGCGGCGTTCGAAGAGCAGACCTTCGTTGAGGGGGCCCTCGTAGGCGCGATTGACGCACTCCTTGATCATCATGACGACCGGCAGCGAGTAGCTGGCGATGGTCTTGGCCGTCTCGAGGGCGTCTTCGAGCAGCCGCTCGGCCGGGACCACGCGCGCCACCAGGCCGCTGCGCTCGGCTTCTTCGGCGTCCATGAAACGACCGGTGAGGCACAGCTCCATCGCTTTGGCCTTGCCCACGGCGCGCGGCAGGCGCTGGGTGCCGCCGGCGCCGGGCAGGATGCCGAGCTTGACTTCGGGCTGACCGAACTTGGCATTGTCGGCGGCGATGATGAGGTCGCACATCATGGCGAGCTCGCAGCCGCCGCCCAGAGCGAAACCGGCCACCGCGGCGATCACCGGTTTGCGGCAGGTCTTGACGCGTTCCCAGTTGCGCGTGATGTAGTTGCCCTTGTAGGCGTCCATGTAGGAGAAATTGGCCATGGCGGCGATGTCGGCCCCGGCGGCAAAGGCTTTTTCGTTGCCGGTGATGACGATGGCGCCGATTCCTTCGTCGGCCTCGAAGGCATCGAGCGCATGCCCCAGTTCATCGACGAGCGCATCGTTGAGGGCATTGAGCTGCTTGGGGCGGTTGAGCCGGATGAGGCCGACGCGGTCGTGGGTCTCGACGATGATGTTTTGGTAGTCCATGGAATGCTCCTCTCGTGGGTGGGAAAAATTCATTGTTCCTCGGTGTTCTTCGGCTGAATCACGGCACGCACACGGCCCGATGGCGCACTGGAGGTGCCGCCGGCGGTGGTGACGTAGTACTGGTCGGTGTTCTGGTCGTACTCGATGTAGGCGCCACGCACTTCGTCCTGACCCGAGGTGGCGCGGGCCCGGCCGATGAGCTTTACTTTGTTGGTGCGCGCGTCGTATTCGAGCCGCTCGGCTTCTCCGGTGACCCATTCGTCGCTGTTGTCGCGTTTCTGCTTGAAGGTGGCGAGCCTGCCGCCTTGGGCGGTGGCCACACCCGTCTTGAAGCCCTGCTCGTCTTGGGTCACGACGACGCGGTCGCCCCGGATTTCCAGCGTGCCCTGCTTCATGAGCACGTTGCCCTCGAAAATATGGATTTTTTGCCGGTCGTCGACGTGGATGCGGTCGGCGTCGATTTCGATGGGTTTTTGTTTGTCGGCCTTTTCCGCATACGCGGGCGCGGCGGCCAAGGCGAGCCACAAGGGCAATAGCAGGGCGCCTAGAAAAACCGTCGTGAGCGGCCGCCGCCCTAGGCGTGAGGCGCTTGGGGTGGGAGTCTCATGAACGTGGGTGTGCTTCAGGGCAGCGCGTAACGCTGCCATGCAGCCGCGCAGCAGCTTGATCGAGGTCTCCGGCTGAAGGATAGGGATCATGGTGATGGACTCCGTCGGGGAGCGGGAGACGCCGTCGGCGGCGATGCGGCGTTCTTGGAGGTGGTCGAGGGGGGTGGTGGCCAGAACACGTGGGCGTTGCCGATGAGCGTGATCTTCGCGAGGTGGTCTTCCGCTTCCATCCGGTCGCCGCTGGCGCGCCGCTCGCCGCGTGTGATGAGCACGGGAAGGTCGGAGCGGGCTCGACCATCTTCTGGCCACCAGATGAGCATTTGTCCTTGGTAACGGGTTTCCTCTCCGTCGAGCACTCGGGTGACGAGCACGTCGTCATGAGCATGGATCCGTTGCCCACCGTCGAAGACGTCGGCGCGCTGCGCCTGTCCGGTGAAGTAGACGTCCTCGCGCCGGGATGTGACACGGGGGTGTTCGAGCGCGGTGCGATCGTCGCTCAGGTAGTGCGTGGCGCGCTCGGCGATGAGGCGGTGCATGGGCAGTCCGGCCTCCGAATAGACGTCGATGACCAGGCCGCCGGAGACGAGATCGACTTCGCCGGCGGGTTCGACGGGGGCGGGCTGGGTGAGAAGGTTCACCCGCCGCTCGAGCCAGAAAGAGAATCCGGCAAGCAGCGTGACGAAAAGCAACGGCAGGAGCACGGCGGGGCGAGGAGGGGTCATGGGGTGTGAAGGTAGGGTGCCAGCAGTTCGTCCCAGCGTCCTTGGGCACGCAGCAGGAAGTCGCACAGTTCGCGCACGGCGCCGGCTCCGCCGGGGCGGGAGGCGATCCAGTCGGCCCGGGATTTGACGAGCTCGTGGGCGTCGGCCGGCGCCGCACTGAAACCGCAGGAAAGCATGAGAGGGAGGTCGACGACGTCGTCGCCCATGTAGCCGGCCTCTTCGAATCCCAGCCCGCGCTCGGCGAGTCGCGCGGCCATCTCGCTGCGTTTGTCTTCGATGCCCATGGCGAGCGGCAGGCCCAGTTCGGCACAGCGCCGTGCCAGGGCGACGGAGGTTCGGCCGGAAATCACGATCGGTTCGATGCCGGCGCGGGCGAGCAGCTTCAGCCCGTGTCCGTCGAGGGTGTGGAACGCCTTGAGGGTGTCGCCCTCGGGGCCATAGTAGAGACGGCCGTCGGTGAGCACGCCGTCGACGTCGAACCCCATCAGGCGCACGCGGCTGGCTTTGGCGGTGGCGATGGTCATCACAGCACCTTGGCGCGCATGAGGTCGTGCATGTGCAGCGCCCCGACGAGGCGGCCGTCGTCGACCACGAGCATCTGGCTGATACGCGCATCTTCCATACGGCGCGCGGCTTCGGCGGCGAGCGCCTCGGGGGAGATGGTCTTGGGCGAAGGATTCATGCGCCGGGCGAGAGTCTCGGTGCGCAGGTCGGCACCTTGTTCGATGGCGCGGCGCAGATCGCCGTCGGTGAAGATGCCCAGCGGCTGGTCGTCGGCATCGATCGCCGCGACCATGCCCATGCCGCCGCGCGACATGATGAGGAGCGCTTCGGTGAGGGGAACGTCGGGCGGCGCGGTCGGGACCTCGGGGCGCAGCCGCATCACGTCGGCCACGCGCGTGAGCAGCTTGCGCCCGAGCGCCCCGCCGGGGTGCGAACGGGCGAAATCTTCCGGGCCGAAGCCGCGCGCTTCCAGGAGCGCGATCGCCAGCGCGTCGCCCATGGCGAGCGCCGCGGTGGTGCTGGCGGTCGGGGCGATGTTGTGCGGGCAGGCTTCCTCGCGCACGCTCACGTCGAGATGCACGTCGCTCTGGCGTGCGAGCGGGGAATCGGGGCGGCCGGTGAGGGCGATCAGGGCCGCGCCCTGGCGCTTGATGGCCGGCAGGATCATCAGCACTTCGTCGCTCGCGCCGGAATAGGAAATGGCGACGACGACGTCCTCGGGCGTGATCATGCCGAGATCCCCGTGCGCGGCCTCCGCGGCATGGACGAAGTAGGCGGGCGTGCCGGTCGAGGCGAGCGTGGCGGCGATCTTGCGCCCGATGTGGCCGGATTTGCCCACGCCGGTGACGATCACCCGGCCGCGCGCGCCGAGAATCGTTCGTACCGCGTCGCCGAAGGTTGGGTCGAGCCGCTCGGCCAGGGCGTGCAGTGCCTGCGCTTCGATGGTGAGCGTGCGCCGTCCGCTGGCGAGCATGCGGTCGGTGTCGAGGGGGGGAACCGTCTGCGGCTGCATTTACGCTTCGTTTATACTTGAAAAGCCCAGTATAACAAATACGGGCACCTCGAATGACCTCGCTGCGCGGCTGGAAGGTAGCGTTCTGCGGTGCTCGGATGTCCGCATATCCACTCGATATGTGTCGCATCCGGCGCACCGGATGCCTTGCCTCGCAGCCGCCCGCGGCGCTTTTTCGCGGTGTCCAGACGAATCCCGTCTCGGGGGATCGGAATGCATGAAGTCTTGATCACGATTCTGATACTTTTGGCCGCTTCGCTTTTTGCGGTGGCCTTGTTCAAAGAGATGGGGTTGCCCTCTCTGATGGGCTATCTCTTGGTGGGAGTGGCCATCGGGCCGCATGCCTTGGGTTTGATGCCTCAGGATGGGCCGACGGCCTGGCTCGCCGAATTTGGTGTGGTTTTTTTGATGTTCTCCATCGGCTTGGAGTTCTCGCTCACCCGCCTCAATGCGATGCGCCGCATCGTGCTCGGTTTGGGGGCGCTACAGGTGATCGTCACGCATATCGTGCTCACCGCCTTGTTTTGGCTCTTGGGTCTGTCGCTCTTGCCGGCCTGGGCCCTGGCCGGTGCGCTCACCATGTCTTCGACGGCCATCCTCTCGAAACTCCTCGTCGAGCGGCGCGAACTGGAAAAACCTCACGGAAGGGAGACCATCGGCGTCCTGTTGTTCCAGGATCTGGCGGTGGTGCCCTTGCTGATCCTGGTGCCGGCGTTCGCTTCCTCGCAGGGCGACCAATGGGTGGGGGCGCTGGCTTTGGCAATGTCAAAGACCGTGGCGGCACTCGTCTTGGTCTTGCGCTATGGGCATCCTCTGATGAGCCGTTGGTTCGACTGGGTAGCGAAACGGCGCTCGCCCGAGCTCTTCATGATCAACGTGCTGTTGGTCACCCTGGGCATGGCCGCTTTGTCCGAGGCGTTTGGCCTGTCGTTGGCGCTGGGGGCTTTCTTGGCGGGCATGCTGATTTCCGAGACCGCCTATCGTTATCAGGTGGAAGAGGACATCAAGCCGTTTCGCGACGTGCTCTTGGGCTTGTTTTTCATCACGGTGGGGATGTTCCTCGACATCGGCGAAGTGACGCGTCACTTCATCTACGTGGCGGGCTTGCTGGTCTTGGTCCTGGCGATCAAATTCACGGTGGTGTTCGTCGGTTCGAGGATGATGGGCTCGAAGGCGCCGGTGGCGATGCGCTCGGCGTTGTGGTTGTGCACCGGCGGGGAGTTCGGTTTCGTGTTGCTGGCGCAGAGCGCGGGATTGGAGATCTTGCCGTCGTTCTGGCTACAGACGGGCGCGGCGGCGTTGGTCTTGTCGATGTTGCTCGCTCCGCTCATCGTCGCGGCGTCGGACCGTCTGGTGTTGCGCTTCGTCGCCTCGGAGTGGATGACGCGTGCGATGGAGCTCACGGCGATCGCAGCGCAGACCATCAAGGTGAAACAACACGTGTTGATCCTGGGCTATGGCCGTACGGGGCAGTATCTGGCGCGCCTGCTGGAGCACGAATCGGTGCCGGCCGTGGCGCTCGATCTCGATCCCGAGCGGGTGGCCGAGGCTACGGCCGCGGGTGAAAACGTACTCTATGGCGATGCGAGCCGGCGCGAGACCCTGATCGCGGCCGGCTTGCTGCGCGCCCGCGCAGTGGTGATTTCTTTTGCTGATCTGCAGGCATCCCTACGCGTGTTGTCGGTACTGCGCGAACTGCGCCCCGACGTGCCGGTCGTGGTGCGCGCGCGCGCCGAGAGCGATATCGACTGGCTGACCGCGGCCGGCGCCACGGCGGTGATCTCCGAGGCGATCGAAGTTAGCCTGATGCTGGCCACGCATACCTTGGCGCTCATCGGTACTCCCCTGAGCCGCGTGGCGCGGCGCATCCGCGAGATTCGTGCCCAGCGGTACGCGCTGCTGCGCGGCTATTTCGCTGGCAGTTCGGACGAGCGGGGATCCGAAGGACTGGAAGGGGAGATTCGCCTGCATTCGGTATTGCTGCCCGAGGAGGCTTGGGCAGTGGGGCGGCATCTCGGTGAGCTGGGTTTGAAAGAGTGCGGCGTCGAGGTCGCGGCAGTCCGTCGGCGCGGCATACGGGCGCAGTCACCGGAACCGGGATTGATCATGCGCCCCGGCGACGTGGTGATCCTGCGAGGGGAGCAGAAGGCGCTCGAGCGCGGGGAGGCGATCCTGCTGCAGGGGCCGTGAGGCAAAATCCCCGACTTCCCCGGCGGTACGCCCTTGCTTCGCGTACGCGAACCCTGCGCGACGGTTCCGCTGCACGCCGATCGATTCACGGCTGCTCAATCGGCCACGGTGGTGCGCAAATCCAGCCGGCCGTTGCTGGGGGGAGGTTCGCCGTCGAGGCAGTGCTCGGGGATTCGCCCGGTGCTCGCGGCGCGCACGGTGCCGTCGGTCGGATCGATTCGCCGTGCGCCCAGCGACACCCAGCCTGCGCTGCGCCGATAGGTGCCGACCGCGACCTCGCGTTCGCTGACCAGATCTCGTCGGATCCGTTCGGTGTCGCGCGTGAGCAGCCGAAATCCGTCTTCGTCCAGAATGAAATGGTCGCCCACTTCCACGTGACGAACCGGTGCGTTACAGCGCTGGCTCCAGGCCAGCCGGAAGGATTCTCCCAGGGCCTTACCATACGGGTCGGTGGTATAGCCGTCGACCTCGACGAAGTCGGTGATGACGATGTTTTGGCTTCCGGGGCAGATTTGCGCCACCATGCGAAAGAGCGCGTCTTGGAGGATCTCGTGGCACGACGGGCTCAGGGAGGTGGGGGCGCTACAGGCCGAGAGCAATGCTGCGGCCGACAAAGCTGCAGCCGCGGCTCGGATACGGGCGATCATTTCATTTGCCGCGGATGATGCGCATGGGTTTGAGCTGATCACCGTCGACGAGCAGTCGGGCGACGAACTCGTCGATCGGCAGGCTGATCTGGCCGGAACTCACGACCACGCCCGTATTGATGTCTATGATGCGGGCGTTCACGAAGACTTCGTTGCCGGCGATCGAATAAGTGCCGGCGAGCACCCCGGCGACCAGGTATTGGTATTCGAGCAGTTTTGGGTCGCGGGTGAGGACGAATTCGCCCGTGGGATTGACGGCCACCGCTTTGCTCAGGCGGATGTCGTAGACGTTCCAGCGTCGTATCTGCAATTCGTGAACCAAATTCTCGGTGACGAGGCGTCCCAGTGGAGAGGTGTCGTCGAGATCGTCGAGATTGACGAAGGTGCTGGCGAGCACGGCCGGAAGTAGGGCTTTGTGTCGAGTATTACGATCGAGCTGCTCGGCGAGTTGAGCGATGGCTGTACTGAATCCCGCCGCCCTGCTGGGCTCGGCGAGCGTCAGGCTCCCCGATGCGACGGGCGTGCTCCGGCTTTCGGCATCGGAAGGCTGAGCGCCTATGGTCTGGGTGCAGCCAGCTAGGGCGAACAAGGCGCCACACAACAGGGGGGCACCGTGGACGAGAAGGCGATTGTTCTTCATGGTCGTGCTCCTGGCTTTCCAGGGATATCGGCGAGCGTGACGTAAACTTTAATGATTTACCAGGGGCTATGGAGTCCTTTTGTGGGGTACGGGGTTTCGTGTATCATTGACGACACCCGAGGTGAGAGTGAGCCGTGACGACCCATCCTGACATCGCTGAACCCGTGGTTGAACTGCGCGGCGTCGACGCCGGTTACGGCGAGCGCCTGATCTTGTCGGGCATCGATTTTTCGGTGCGCCGCGGGCAACTCGTGGCCGTCATGGGCGGCAGCGGCTCGGGCAAGACCACCTTGCTGCGCCTCGTCTCCGGTCAGCTGCGCGCGCGCAAGGGAAGCGTGCGCGTCTTCGGCGAATCCCTGGAGAAGATTTCCGAAAAAGAGCTCTACGCTCTGCGTCGGCGCATGGGGATGCTCTTCCAGTTCGGTGCGCTCTTCACCGATCTGTCGGTATTCGACAACGTCGCCTTCCCCTTGCGCGAGCACACCGACTTGCCCGAATCGATGATCCACGACCTCGTCCTTCTGAAGCTCAACGCCGTGGGTCTGCGGGGAGCCGCCACGCTCATGCCCAGTGAGCTCTCCGGTGGCATGGCGCGGCGCGTGGCGCTCGCCCGTTCGGTGGCGCTCGATCCGGAACTCATCATGTACGACGAGCCCTTCGCCGGGCTCGATCCGATCTCGCTGGGGGTGATCGGTCAGGCGATCCGCAAGCTCAACGATGCGCTCGGTGCTGCGTCCATCCTGGTGACCCACGACGTGGTAGAGTCGCTTTCCATCGTCGATTACGTCTATCTCGTCTCCGAAGGGAAAATCGTGGCCCAAGGTACGCCCGATGAGATTCGCGCTTCTACCGATCCCTTCGTGCACCAGTTCATCCATGCCGAAGCCGACGGGCCCGTTCCGTTCCATTATCCCGCGCCTCCTCTCGCAGAGAGCCTGTTGGAATCGGAGGTGGCACGATGATCCGGTTGCTGCGCGCCCTGGGGCGGCTCACGGTCGATGGAGTTTGGCAGGTCGGGTTCGCAACCCGCTTCCTCTTCGTGATGCTGCGCCACTCGGGGCCGTCGTTTGCGCGTTTTTCGCTCACCATCCGCGAGCTCTATTTCTCCGGCGTGCTCTCGCTCGTCATCATCGTGGTCTCGGGCGCCTTCGTCGGCATGGTACTGGGGCTGCAGGGCTATGACACCTTGCAGCGCTTCGGCTCGGAGTCGGCGCTCGGCAGCATCGTGGCGCTGTCGCTGCTGCGCGAGCTCGGGCCGGTAGTGGCGGCACTGCTGTTTGCCAGCCGCGCCGGTTCGGCGGTCACCGCCGAGATCGGGCTCATGAAGGCCACCGAGCAGCTCACGGCCATGGACATGATGGCCGTCAACCCCATCGCCCGGGTGGTGGCTCCCCGCTTCTGGGGCGGGGTGCTGTCGATGCCGCTGCTCGCGGCCATCTTCAGCACCGTCGGGGTCATCGGCGGCTGGTTCATCGGCGTGGTCGTGATCGGGGTGGACAACGGCACGTTCTGGTCGCAGATGGCCAATTCCGTCGACTTCCGGGAAGACGTGATGAATGGGGTCGTCAAGAGCTTCGTGTTCGGTTGGGCGGTGAGCCTGATCGCGGTCTTTCAGGGCTATGATTGCACGCCGACGGCCGAAGGGGTGTCGCGGGCGATCACGAAGACGGTGGTCTATTCGTCTCTGACGGTGTTGGCGTTGGATTTCATTCTGACTTCTTTCATGTATATCGGAAAATGACATACGGGTTATTTTCCCGGGAGTGGCGATGAATCGTGCGATGCTGGATCTGTGGGTCGGCGCCTTCGTGGCGCTGGGGTTCGCGGCGTTGATGTTTTTGGCGATGCAAGTGGCCGATGTCTCTTCCGAAGGAACGCGAGGCGCCACCATCACCCTCTATGCTCGTTTCGACGATATCGGCGGGCTCAAGGTCAAGGCGCCGGTCAAGAGCGCCGGAGTGGTGGTGGGGCGGGTCACTGCGATTCGTTTCGATCCCAACGTGTACCAAGCGGAGGTGGAAATGAGGGTTTCCGCCGCCTATCCTTTTCCCAAGGATACGATCGCTGCCATCTTGACCTCCGGTCTCTTGGGTGAGCAGTATATCGGTCTGGCAGCCGGCGCCGACGTCGAAATGCTCGAAGACGGAGATCGCATCCAGATGACGCAGTCGGCGCTCGTATTGGAGAAGCTGATCGGTCAATTCCTGTTCAACCAGGCAGCCGATGGCGGCGGCAAATGAGCATGAAGGGGAGCGAAGTGTACAAGTACAAGAAAACGATCGCGGTGCTGGCTACCGGCATGGTTTTATCGGGTTGTGCGACCAGCCAACCCTCCCACCCCAAGGATCCATTCGAAGGGTTCAACCGGGCGATGTTCCAGATCAACGACGCCCTCGATACGGTCGTCTTGCGCCCGGCGGCGGTGGTCTACGACAACGTCTTGCCTTCCCCGGCGAAAACGGGGGTGAGCAACTTTTTCAGCAATCTGGGGGACTTGAGAAATGCAGCCAACAATTTGCTGCAAGGCAAGGTCGAGGCGGCATTCGGTGATCTCTTCCGTTTCGCGCTGAACTCGACCTGGGGCTTGCTCGGGGTGCTCGACATCGCCTCCGAGGCCGGCATCCCCAAACATAACGAAGATTTCGGCCAGACCCTCGCCGTGTGGGGGGTGGGCGATGGCCCTTACTTGGTGCTGCCGCTCCTGGGTGGGCGCAACATACGCGATACCGCCGCGTTGCCGGTCGATTACTACAGTCATCCGACGACCTACGTCGAGGGCGATGCGGCCAAGTATTCCTTCAAGGCGGCCGAGATCGTGGTCAAGCGGGCCGAGTTGTTGCCGGCCGATCGGGCCATCGAAGGACGGATGATCGACAAGTACGCCTATATGCGAGACGCCTACTTCCAGAGGCGTAACTACTTGATCCACGATGGAAATCCTCCGATCGAGTACGAAGATTTCAATGGCAATGGAATTGATGGCGACTCGGGTCGCTAGAACGTGAGGAAGGACGTGAGGACGAACATGATGCATCGATCGATGGTATGGCGCTGGCTGGGAATCGTGCTTCTGCCGATATTGATCTTCGGTTGGGGGACGGCCGTGCGTGCCGAACCCAAGGCGCCCGACGTGCTGGTCAAGGAGATCGCCGACGAGGTCATCGAACGGCTCAAACAGAAGCCGATCCAGTCCGATGAGGACATGAACGAATGGCTCGTCTACGTCGAAGAGCGGGTGCTCCCCCATTTCAACTTCGAGCGGATGACGATGCTGGCCGTGGGTCCGGCCTGGCGGCAGGCCACGCCCGAGCAGCGCAAACGTCTCACCGAGGAATTCAAGACCCTGTTGGTACGAACCTACGCCTCCGCGTTGCGTGAATACCGCAACGAAAAGCTCGAATTCAGACCCTTGCGCATGGCCCCGGGTGACAAGACCGTGCGAGTTTCCTCCTATTTCATCCGCCCTGGCGGGGAGCCGATCTCCGTCGACTACATGATGGAATTGAGAGGAGACTCTTGGAAGGTATTCGACGTGGTGGTGGCCGGCGTGAGCTTGGTGACGAGCTATCGCAGCACTTTCGGCCAGGAGATTCAAGCCAAAGGGATCGATGGGCTGATCCAGATGCTCGCACAGAAGAACGCTCGCGGCGAGACTTTGCCGGCCGACGCGGCGACGCAGGGATGAGCAAAACGATGTCCGATACGGGGCCGATGATGCGTGTTTCGCTCGAAGGGCACATCGATCTGCGCAGCGTCACCGGTTTTCTCGATCGTTGGCCGGAGGGGGTCCAGGCCGGCTCGCACGTCCTCGTCGATGCGGGGGGGGTGAGCGCGTGCGATTCTTCCTTCGTGGCGCTGTTGATCGAATGGCTGCGCCGGGCGCGGCGTGCCGGCGCCACGCTCGAGATCACGCGACTGCCGCAACAGGCCCTGGCGCTCGCCCAGCTCTACGGGGTCGACGCCTTCTTGCCCCTGACGCCGGAACCGGCCAAGACATGACCGCTGCCATCGCCTTGCAAGGCGCCGTCAAGCGTTTCGGCGACTTCACGGCGCTCGCCGGCGTAGACCTCAGCATCGAGCGTGGCGAATTTTTCGGCCTGCTGGGGCCCAACGGGGCGGGCAAGACCACCCTCATCTCGCTCTTGGCCGGCCTGGCACGGCCGAGCGCGGGCAGTGTGCGCGTCATGGGATTCGATGTCGTGCGCGACTACCGCCAGGCGCGCCGCGCCATCGGCGTGGTGCCGCAGGAGCTCGTCTTCGATCCCTTCTTTACGGTGCGCGAGATCCTGCGCATCCAATCCGGCTATTTTGGGCTCACCCGCAACGAAGCCTGGATCGAAGAACTGCTGCACGGCCTGGGGTTGGCCGACAAGGCCGAGGCCAACATGCGCACCCTCTCGGGCGGGATGAAACGTCGCGTTTTGGTGGCACAAGCCCTGGTGCATCGTCCCCCGGTGATCGTGCTCGACGAGCCCACCGCGGGCGTAGACGTCGAACTGCGCCACGGTCTGTGGCAATTCATCCAGAAACTCAACGATCAGGGACACACGATCCTCCTCACCACCCATTATCTCGAAGAGGCCGAGTCGCTGTGCCACCGCATTGCCATGCTCAAGGCCGGCCGGATCGTGGCGCTCGACACCACCGAGCGGCTGCTCGCGCGATTCCATGCCCATGAACTGGAAGTGCGGCTCGATCGCCCCGAAGTGACCCTCACCCTGGGTGGCGTGGCGGGCGAGGATGGCTGGGTGCGTATCCCCTTCGAGCGTTATGCCGACATCGAGCTCATCCTGCGTCGTCTGCGCGAAGCGGGTGCCGAGGTGCGCGAGCTGCGCGTGGGTGAGCCGGATCTGGAGCGTGTCTTCGTCGAGGTGATGCGAAGTGCCTGAATGCTTCGGTGCGGGCTTCCGCACGCTCTTCTACAAGGAAGTGATGCGGTTCTGGAAAGTGGCGTTCCAGACGGTGGCCGCGCCCATCCTCAATGCGCTGCTCTTTCTGCTCATCTTCTCCAACGTGCTCGACCGGCACGTGACGACCTATGGAGAGGTGCCTTATACCGCCTTCCTCATCCCGGGGTTGGCGATCATGTCGGTGCTGCAAAATGCCTTCGCCAATTCCAGCTCTTCGCTCATCCAGAGCAAGGTGACTGGCAACATCGTCTTCGTGCTGCTGCCCCCTTTGTCGCATCTGGAATTTTTCTGGGGCTACGCGCTCGCTTGCGTGGTGCGGGGGCTCGCCGTGGGCTTGGGGGTGATCCTGGTGGGGCTCGTCTTCGTCGATCTGCCGCTCGCCGCGCCGCTATGGGCGCTCGCGTTTGCCGTGATCGGTTCGCTGCTATTGGGTGCACTAGGGATCGTCGCCGGCATCTGGGCGGATAAGTTCGACCAACTCGCCGCCTTTCAGAACTTTCTCGTCATGCCACTCACCATGCTCTCTGGGGTGTTCTATTCGATCGCGTCGCTTCCCCCTTTCTGGCAGAAAGTGTCGCATCTCAACCCGTTCTTCTTCGTGATCGACGGCTTTCGCTATGGTTTTTTCGGTCAGGCGGACACCAACCCGTGGGTGAGTCTGGGGGTGTCGCTCGCTGCCACGGTCGCGGTGGTGACGCTCACGCTCACCCTGCTCGCCCGCGGCTACAAACTACGTCAGTGAGGTTGTGGAGTCTCTCATGTACGATCCCAAAGCGATCGAAGCGGCCATCGCGGCCCATCTTCCCTGTCTGCACGTCCAGGTCGAGGGTGAGGACGGCGTGCACTTCACCGGCTTGGTAGTGAGTGAAGCCTTTCGCGGCAAGCGCAAAGTGCAGCAGCACCAAATGGTCTATCGGGCCTTGGGGCCGGCGATGGGCACGGAAATCCATGCCCTTGCGCTGACGACCCTCACGCCCGAGGAGTGGGAAAATCTGCGCGCCGAGCTCGAGTCGCGCGGAAGGGGTTGAGGGTGGACAAACTCGCCATCGTCGGCGGTGTGCGGCTCGCCGGTGAGATCCCCGTCTCCGGGGCGAAGAACGCGGCATTGCCCATCTTGTGCGCGGCGCTGCTGACCGAGGAGCCGCTCGAGGTCGAGAACGTGCCGCACCTGCGCGACGTCGATACGCTGCTCGCCCTGCTGGCCCGCATGGGTGTGGCGATCGAGCGCGAGGGTCCGACCGTGCGGCTGCAGGCGAAGCGCATCGTCTCTCCCGAAGCGCCCTACGAACTCGTGAAGACGATGCGCGCCTCCATCCTCGTGCTGGGCCCGCTCGTGGCGCGCTGTCACGAGGCCGTGGTGAGCCTTCCCGGCGGCTGTGCCATCGGCGCGCGCCCGGTCGACCAGCACATCAAGGGATTGCAGGCGCTGGGCGCCACGGTACGCGTCGAACACGGCTACATCCACGCCACCACGCCGGGGCTGCGCGGGGCGCGGCTCGTGCCGGATCTGGTCACCGTCACCGGCACCGAGAACTTGCTCATGGCCGCTTGCCTCGCCGAAGGGACGACGGTCATCGAAAACGCTGCGCGTGAACCGGAAGTGAGCGATCTCGCCCGCTGCCTGGTGGCCATGGGTGCGGACATCGACGGCATCGGCACCGACACCTTGCGCGTGCGCGGCGTGTCGCGGCTGCACGGCGCCCGTTACCGCGTCATGCCCGATCGCATCGAGACCGGGACCTATCTGTGCGCCGCAGCCATTACGGGTGGGGGAATCCGGCTCACCCGAGCCGACCCTGGTTCGCTCGAAGCCGTGCTCGCCAAGCTCGCCGAGGCGGGGTGCCGCATCGAGACCGGCCCCGACTGGGTCGTGCTGCAGGCACCGGCGAGGCTGCGCGCCGTGGACGTGCGCACCGCCCCGTATCCGGGCTTTCCCACCGACATGCAGGCGCAGTTCATGGCGCTCGATACGGTGGCCGAGGGCAGCGGGGTCATCCGCGAGACCATTTTCGAGAACCGCTTCATGCACGCCGTCGAGCTGCAGCGGCTCGGAGCCGACATCCGCATCGACGGCAACACCGCCGTGGTCACCGGCGTGGCGCGGCTCGACGGGGCCGCCGTCATGGCTACCGACCTGAGGGCATCCGCCGGGCTGGTCGTGGCCGCGCTCAAGGCCGAGGGCGAGACGATCATCGAGCGCATCTATCATCTCGATCGCGGCTACGAACGGATCGAGGAAAAGCTGGGGGCCCTGGGCGCCCAGGTGCGCCGCATCCGGTAGAATCGAGGCATGGAACGGATCACGCTCGCGCTCTCCAAGGGGCGCATCTTCACCGAGACGCTGCCGCTGCTCGCGGCGGCCGGCATCGTGCCGCAAGATGACCCTGAAACCTCGCGCCGGCTCATCCTCGAGACCAATCGCCCCGAGGTGCGGCTGCTGATCGTGCGCGCCACCGACGTGCCCACCTACGTCCAGTATGGGGCGGCGGACCTGGGCATCGCCGGACGGGACGTGCTGCTCGAACACGGCGGGCAGGGGCTGTATCAGCCGCTCGACCTGCGCATCGCCCGCTGCCGGCTGTGCGTGGCCGTGCCCGAGGGGTTCGACTATGCCGCGGCGGTGCGGCTCGGCAGCCGCATCCGCGTGGCGACCAAGTACCTCAAGACCGCCAAGGCGCATTTCGCCGCCAAGGGGGTGCACGTCGATCTCATCAAGCTCTACGGCTCGATGGAACTCGCGCCCTTGGTCGGGCTGGCCGACGCCATCGTCGATCTCGTTTCTTCGGGCAACACGCTGCGGGCCAATCGCCTGGTCGAGGTCGAGGAAATCATGCCCATTTCCAGTCGTCTGATCGTCAACCAGGCCGCCTTGAAACTGAAGCACGCCTTGGTACAACCGGTCATCGACACCTTCGCGGAGACGCTCCATGACCAGCCAGATGCCTGATTCGTCCGCCGCGCGCATCCGCCGGCTGGACGTGCGCGATCCCGAGTTCTTCGCCCGGCTCGATGCGCTGCTCGCCTTCGAGGCGCAGACGGATGAGGCCGTCGCTCGTGCCGTCGACGAGATCCTGCGCGCGGTGCGCACCACGGGCGATACGGCGGTACTCGAGTATACCCGCCGCTTCGATGGCCTGACCGTGACCCACATGGCCGAGCTGGAACTGCCCAAGTCGGCGCTCGCCGAGGCCTTCGCCGCGCTGCCCGCCGAGCAGAAAGACGCCCTGGTGCGTGCCGCCGAGCGCATCGAAACCTTCCACGAGCGGCAAAAGCTCGAAGGCTGGGTGATCGAGGAAGCGGACGGCACGCGCCTGGGGCAGAAAGTGACGCCGCTCGATCGCGTCGGCCTCTACGTGCCTGGTGGCCGCGCCGCCTATCCCAGCTCGGTGCTGATGAATGCCATCCCGGCCAAAGTGGCCGGCGTGGGCGAGCTCATCATGACCGTGCCCACGCCGCGCGGCGAGAAGAATCCCCTGGTGCTCGCCGCGGCGCACCTCACCGGGGTCGATCGCGTCTTCACCATCGGCGGAGCGCAGGCGGTCGGGGCGCTCGCCTATGGAACCCAGACGATTCCTCAAGTCGACAAGATCGTCGGCCCCGGCAACGCCTACGTGGCCGAAGCCAAGCGGCGCGTCTTCGGCGTGGTGGGCATCGACATGGTGGCGGGGCCCTCCGAAGTCCTGATCCTGTCGGACGGTTCGGGCGATCCCGCCTGGGTGGCGATGGATCTCTTCGCCCAGGCCGAGCACGACGAACTCGCCCAGGCGATCCTGGTGAGCACGCAGGCGGATTTTCTCGAGGCGGTGGCCGAGGCCATCGAGCGGTTGCTGCCGACGATGCCGCGCCGCGAAGTGATCGCCGCTTCGCTCGCCCATCGCGGGGCGCTCATCCGGGTGGATGATCTGGAGCAGGCGGTGGCGATCGCCAACCGCATCGCGCCCGAACACCTCGAACTCGCCCTCGAAGATCCGGAACCCTGGGCCGACAAGATTCGCCATGCCGGGGCAATCTTCCTCGGTCACTGGTCGGTAGAGGCGATCGGCGACTACTGCGCTGGGCCCAACCACGTGCTGCCGACGATGCGCAGCGCCCGTTTTTCCTCGCCGCTGGGGGTCTACGATTTCCAAAAGCGCACGAGCCTGGTTGCCGTGTCGCGCGCCGGTGCGCAAAAGCTCGCGCCCATCGCCGCCACGCTTGCCCAAGGCGAAGGGCTCATGGCGCACGCGCGTTCGGCGCAGATGCGCATTTTGCCTTGATGGCGTGAGAACCGATGAGGAAGGATCGATGGAACTATCCGCTGTTTTGACTCCGGCGCCGGAAGGGGGCTATGTGGCATTCAACCCCGAAACCGGCACGACGACGCAGGGCGAAACCATCGAAGAGGCTTTGGCCAACTTGCGTGAGGCGACGGCGCTCTACCTGGAGGAATTTCCCCTGGCCGTTGCCGGGCGGCCATTGCTGACGACGTTCGACGTGTGTCACTTTCAGAAGGCGACAGCACGAAATATCAAAAGTCGACCGCACGGTCTTTTCTGACGTTGGAGTCGCCTCAGAAAACGGAAAATAAAGCACGCTAAGGCGTAGTTCCCTCGGGCTACACCGCGTCCGCACTGCGCGGTTCTTTCTTCCCTTGCAGTGACGCAATCAGCGGGCAGGAAACGTTCCCCTTCCGCGCATGGCAGGCGCACACCAAATCAGACAGCACGGCCTCCATGCGCGCCAGGTCAGCCATCCTCTCGCGCACGTCCTTGAGCTTGTGCTCGGCCAGGCTGCTGGCTTCCTCGCAATGGGTGCCATCCTCCAGTTTCAGGAGCTGGCCGACCTCATCCAGGCTGAAACCCAGGCGCTGGGCGGACTTCACGAACTTCACCCGCGCCACGTCCGCCAGACCATAGCGGCGGATGCTCCCGTAGGGCCGCTCCGGCTGGGGCAGTAGGCCCTTGAGCTGATAGAAGCGGATCGTCTCCACGTTCACCCCGGCGGCCTTGGCGAAGGCCCCGATGGTCAGATTCTCTTGAGCGTTCTCCATGGTGCTTGACTCCGTAGTTGACTACGGAAGTAATGTTACAGCATCAAGCGAAGTCCCGGAAGGAGAACCTTATGTCGGAACTCAAGAACGGCCGCGGCGCACTGGCGACCGGCGGCATCGCGGCCGTCCTCGCCTCGGCCTGTTGCCTCGGCCCCCTCGTCCTGGTCGCGCTCGGCTTCTCGGGCGCGTGGATCGGCAACCTGACCGTGCTGGAGCCGTACCGGCCGATCTTCATCGGCGCGGCACTCGTCGCGCTGTTCTTCGCCTGGCGCAGCATCTTCCGACCGGCCCATGCCTGCAAGCCGGGCGACGTCTGCGCCGTGCCCCAAGTGCGGACGGCCTACAAGGTGATTTTCTGGGTCGTGGCCGCCCTGGTTCTGGTTGCCCTCGCTTTCCCCTACATCCTGCCGCTGTTCTATTGAAAGGAGAATTGCCATGAAGAAACTCGCCACCCTGATCGCCCTGGCCGCCGCCCTGAGCACGCCCGCCTGGGCCGCCACCAAGACCGTTACCCTGTCGGTGCCCGGCATGACCTGCGCCGCGTGCCCGATCACAGTAAAGAAGGCACTCACCAAGGTGGACGGCGTGCAAAAGGCCGAGGTCAGTTACGAGAAGCGGGAAGCCGTCGTCACCTTCGACGACGCGAAGACCAATGCCGACGCCTTGACCAAGGCCACCGCAAACGCGGGCTACCCCTCCAGCGTCAAGCAGTGAGGGCACTGTCATGGCCGAAGCGATCACCCTTCACATCGAAGGCATGACCTGCACGTCGTGCGCCGAGCACGTCCAGCAGGCCCTGAAAAACGTGCCCGGCGTGCGCTCGGCCTCGGTGTCCTATGCGCAGCGGCAGGCCGAAATCGAGGCGGACGCGGGCGTGAACTTGCCCCCTCTGGTAGCCGCAGTGGCCGCGCTCGGCTACCGCGCACGGCTCGCCGACACGCCGAACAAGCCTACCGGCCTGTTGGATAAGGCTCTGGGCTGGCTCGGTGGCGACACGAAGCATGAAGGCGGCGAGCCGGCGCTGCACGTGGCCGTGATCGGCAGCGGCGGCGCGGCGATGGCGGCGGCCTTGAAGGCCGTGGAGCTTGGGGCGCGCGTGACGCTCATCGAGCGCGGAACCATCGGTGGCACCTGCGTCAATGTCGGCTGCGTGCCGTCCAAGATCATGATCCGCGCCGCCCACATCGCCCATCTGCGCCGGGAAAGCCCGTTCGATGGCGGTATTGCGGCAACTGTGCCTACGATTGACCGCAGTAAGCTGCTGGCCCAGCAGCAGGCCCGCGTCGACGAACTGCGCCACGCCAAGTACGAAGGCATCCTGGCGAGCACCCCGGCCATTACCGTGCTGCGCGGCGAGGCCCGGTTCAAGGACGCGCGCACGCTGACCGTGGCGACCGCTGGCGGCGGCACCCACGAAGTGAACTTCGACCGCTGCCTGATTGCGACCGGGGCGAGTCCGGCCATCCCGCCGATCCCCGGCTTGAAGGACACGCCCTACTGGACTTCCACCGAGGCGCTGGCAAGCGACACCATCCCCGAGCGGCTGGCCGTCATCGGCTCGTCGGTGGTGGCGGTGGAGTTGGCGCAGGCCTTCGCGCGCCTGGGCAGCCAGGTCAAGATCCTGGCGCGCAGCACGCTGTTCTTCCGCGAAGACCCGGCCATTGGCGAGGCTGTCACGGCCGCGTTCCGCGCCGAGGGCATCGAGGTGCTGGATCACACCCAGGCAAGCCACGTTGCCTACGCGGACGGGGAATTCGTGCTCACCACGGGGCACGGCGAGCTACGCGCCGACAAGCTACTGATCGCTACCGGGCGCGCGCCGAACACGCGCAGCCTGAACCTTGAAGCGGCAGGCGTCGAAGTCAATGCGCAGGGAGCCATCGTCATCGACCGCGCCATGCGCACGAGCGCACCGCACATCTATGCGGCCGGCGATTGCACCGACCAGCCGCAATTCGTCTATGTGGCGGCGGCGGCCGGCACCCGCGCCGCGATCAACATGACCGGCGGCGACGCGGCGCTGGACCTGACGGCGATGCCGGCGGTGGTGTTCACCGATCCGCAGGTGGCGACCGTGGGCTACAGCGAGGCGGAAGCGCACCACGACGGCATCGAGACCGACAGCCGGCTGCTGACGCTCGACAACGTGCCGAGGGCGCTCGCCAACTTCGACACGCGCGGCTTCATCAAGCTGGTGGCGGAAGCTGGCTCAGGGCGGCTGATCGGCGTACAGGCGGTCGCGCCGGAAGCGGGCGAACTGATCCAGACGGCCGCGCTGGCGATCCGCCACCGGATGACCGTGCAGGAGCTGGCCGACCAGTTGTTCCCCTACCTGACCATGGTCGAGGGACTGAAGCTCGCGGCGCAGACCTTCACCAAGGATGTCAAACAATTGTCCTGCTGCGCAGGATGAAAGGAGATGGAACCATGAAGCTCGCCCCATATATTTTAGAACGTCTCACTTCGGTCAATCGTACCAATGGTACTGCGGATCTCTTGGTCCCGCTACTGCGGGAACTCGCCAAGGGGCGTCCGGTTTCACGAACGACACTTGCCGGGATTCTCGACTGGCCCGCTGAGCGAGTGGCCGCCGTACTCGAACAGGCCACCAGTACCGAATATGACAAAGATGGGAACATCATCGGCTACGGCCTCACCTTGCGCGAGACTTCGTATGTCTTTGAAATTGACGACCGCCGTCTGTATGCCTGGTGCGCGCTGGACACCTTGATATTTCCGGCGCTGATCGGCCGTACAGCTCGCG
Source organism: Tepidiphilus olei (assembly GCF_006980705.1). Classification (GTDB taxonomy): domain Bacteria; phylum Pseudomonadota; class Gammaproteobacteria; order Burkholderiales; family Rhodocyclaceae; genus Tepidiphilus; species Tepidiphilus olei. The sequence goes on from NZ_SBHO01000003.1 coordinate 114,605, forward strand.
TCTCATCGCATTGCGCTGCAACCGGAGCACCCGTTTCACTCACGGTTTCACCCAGCGAGATACAGGCTGTCGAACCTGCCGGCATGGCGGTGTCCTTGGTATTGCCGCAGGAAGCAGCCGACGTTCGTCAGTCCTTCTGTTGCCATGTACATTTCTTTGCATCTGTCCCGACGGCGGAAGACTGGGCCTCCAAGCATCAAGGATTGGAAGGATTGGCGATCGTCAGTGTCCACGAGGCTTTCGGCTTGGGCCAGGAGTTTAATCGACATCTGTTGCAGACCATGTCATCTAGGACACCGTGATCGGATATCGACCCAATGTTCTACGGCACCGGCATCGGATTCGCAGCGCGCGGATTGAACTCGGCGAAACGGTATATGCATTGCCGTGAACCGACCAAAAGGAGGTGTTCGATGAACGCCTACACGGTGTCCCGGCTGGCCCTTGATGCCGGGGTGAGCGTGCATATCGTGCGCGACTACCTGCTGCGCGGATTGCTGCGGCCAGTCGCCTGCACCACGGGTGGCTACGGCCTGTTCGATGACGCCGCCTTGCAGCGACTGTGCTTCGTGCGGGCCGCCTTCGAGGCGGGCATCGGCCTCGGCGCATTGGCGCGGCTGTGCCGGGCGCTGGATGCGGCGAACTGCGATGAAACTGCCGCGCAGCTTGCTGTGCTGCGTCAGTTCGTCGAACGCCGGCGCGAAGCGTTGGCCAATCTGGAAGTGCAGTTGGCCGCCATGCCGACCGCGCCGGCACAGCATGCGGAGAGTTTGCCATGAACAGCCCCGAGCGCATGCCGGCCGAGACGCACAAACCGATCACCGGCTACCTGTGGGGCGCGCTGGCCGTGCTCACCTGTCCCTGCCATTTGCCGATTCTCGCCATTGTGCTGGCCGGCACGACGGCCGGCGCGTTCATCGGAGAGTACTGGGGTATCGCAGCCCTCACGCTGACCGGTTTGTTCGTCCTGTCTGTGACACGACTGCTGCGGGCCTTCAAAGATCGATCATGAGCGCTTCCCATTGAGACAAACCACGCTGTCGCTACGTTGCCTCATGCCGGCATCAAATTCGGCTGAGTAGCTTCTCGCCATCTGGACGTAGCTCACCCTTGGGTGAAACATGCCGATACAGGGTCTGCCGCGTGACGCCAAGTTCCTGGCACAGGTCGCCGACCTTGGTCTCTGGCTGACCCATTGCCGCCATCGCCAGCCGCAGCTTGGCGGCGGTCATCTTGAACGGCCGGCCGCCTTTCCGGCCGCGTGCCCGTGCTGAGGCCAGGCCCGCCACGGTGCGCTCGGCGATCAACTCGCGCTCGAACTCGGCCAGCGCGGCGAAGATACCGAAGACCAGCTTGCCGGCGGCGGTCGTGGTGTCAATGGCCGCGCCGTGCCCGGTCAGCACCTTGAGGCCGATGCCGCGTCCGGTCAGGTCATGGACGGTATTGATCAGATGGCGCAGGTCGCGCCCGAGCCGATCCAGTTTCCAAACGACCAACGTGTCGCCTGGCCGTAGTGCCTTCAGACAGCTCGCCAGACCGGGACGATCCTCGCGTTTTCCGGACGCTTGGTCTTCATAGAGATGCGCCGGATCAACACCGGCCGCGACCAGCGCATCGCGCTGCAAGTCCGTCGCCTGGGAGCCATCCGCCTTCGATACTCGCATGTAGCCAATCAGCATCTTGTACCTGTCACATATACGTTCGATTATGTGACAGTGTGAGCCAGAAAGTTCTCGCCGTCAAAAACTGTCACTTAACCCGTCATTTAGTCTAAGACCTGCAAACGGCCATTCAGGCTCGTAATGTGACAAAAACTCCGGCGGGATGCCCTCCTTGGTGAACGTGGCGCGCAAACGTTCCAGGGATTCGGGGTCGCGTCGCCCGTAGGACGCCAGTGTGAACAGCAAGCGGGCCGTCTCCGGGTTGTGTCGCGCTTCAATGATGGCCTCATCGATGGCCTGGGCTGCTCGTTGCCAGTGGTTGATGGGTTCCGGCTTCGGCACCTTCGCCGGCAGGCCGTTGGTGAAACCAGTGTGCGGCTCCGTCTGAAACAGCGCGGCCTGTTCCCCGCGCGGGATCAGCGCCTTTGACTCGATCAGCGTGATGGCGGTGGCCGCCGCCTCCAGCATCTGCCACTGCACCGCCGGGGCCAGAATCTCGTAGGGACGCCACAGACTCTGCCCGGCGCGCAGCGGATGGCCGCAGCGCTCCCAGACATGGCGGATGCTCGCCGAGCAACTGCCGCAGTGCGAGAGCGGCGTGTTCAGCTCATCAAGCAGGGTGCGCAGCAGCCGGAACCACAAGCCGGCGTGGACACGCCGACGCGGCAGCTCCACAAAACCCGTCGTCAGCGCCTGCCAGGTGCGCCGGTCCATGCAGGCGATTGCGTCATCGGCAGGGCGCGGCGCAGCATCGGCGATTTCCCACTGAAGATACCGGCCGGGCATGCCCCAGTAGGACTCCAGCCAGCAGCCATGCTGCGGGCAGCTCAGCATCAAGGGGAGCTGCCAGACGAGTAGCACAGCTTGATTCGTTGGATCGTTCAGACACTGCGGACACGCCCGGCGAATCGTCTGGCTCGGTAGCCAGGCACGCCAGCGAGTGATGGACCGCACCTTGCGGGTGCGCTTGGGCAGGAGCACCGCGCATTGGAATGTATAGGTTTCCAAGGCTGCTGGTACCGAATCGTCGAGACTGTCGAGCAGCCACGGCACCCAGCCTGCAAGACTCATGCTGCGCAACCGCTCCAGCTCGACGCCACTGCGCTGGCAGAGCGCCGTCAGCAACGACAAGGATGGTGCGGTATCCAGGTCATCAAGTTGGCTGTGACCAAGATCGTGGGCCAGCAGCTCGTGCACGTCCATCTGGTAGCAGGCGGCGACCCGGTTGAGCCATGAGGACAGGGCTTCGCCTTCCTTGGGTGCCGGATGCAGCGGCCAGCGCGGCGCGGACTTCACATCAGTTCCCGCTCGAACTGTCGCCGCCGCTCACTGGGGCCGATGTAGTCGGCCATGCTGAGCGTGCGGTGGTTGATCGCTTCCTCGCCACTCTCCACGGCGGCGACGGCCGCCGCCACCAGCAGATGTGCAAGCTCGCCGATGGTGCCTTCGCTCCGGGTGAGCAGGTAGCGGGCCATGTCCAGCGTGGCAATCGGGGATGGCCGCCGTAGCGGGAGTGACGCCGCGAAGCTGGCCAGCAGCGAGCAGCAGTCCTCATTGGCCTCCCACGGCGGCAGCAGCATCGGCTCGAAGCGGTTTTCCAACTGATCGTCCGAACGGATGGCCAGGTACGCCTCGCGGGTGCCGACCCCGACCAGGGGGATACGCAGCTCGTTGCCGAGGAAGCGCAGCAGGTTGAGGAACTCGCGCCGGTTAACGCTGTTGCCAGCCAGTACATTGTGCAGTTCGTCGATCACCAGCATGCGCACGCCGACCTTGCGCAGCAGGGCCAGCGCCAGTTGCTCCATTTCCGGCAGCCGTGGGCGCGGGCGCAGCGGCGCGCCCATCGCAGCCAGCAGCGCGACATAGAAGCGGATCACCGATGGCTCTGACGGCATCTGCACGACCAGCACCGGGATATGTTCTTGGTCAGCGTCGGTGCCGACCGGGTGCGCCCGCCGGAATTTCTCGACGATCATCGACTTGCCGTTGTTGGTGGGGCCGACCAGCAGCAGGTTTGGCATGCGTTGCTTGTTCGGCCACGCATACAGAGTTTCCAGCCGGTTCAGCGCCTCGACCGCGCGCGGGTAGCCGATCCAGCGGTCGGCGCGAATGCGCTGGATGCGCTCGTCTGCCGGCAGCCTGGCCAAACCCTGTGCCGCTGGCAGCAGGTGGGACAGGTCAATGACGGGATATTCGTCCACGGCTACCACTCCTCGATCTGATCGAACGGTTTGGCCGGCGGCAGGTTGTCTGCCTGCGGGTCAGCCATGTCCACATCCGGCGGTATGGGCTTGGCCGGTGGCTCCGACGTCTTGAGGTGCTGGCGGCGATCAGCGTCGCGCCGCGCCTTGCGCGTGGCCTTCTGGGCGGTGGTCACGATCTCGCGCATCTGCCCGATCATGCGGAACAGCGCCGACTCGTCCACCTGCTCGCGCCCGAGCTGACGCAATTTGGCCAGCGCCTGGCGTTGTTCCCAGAGGGTGACGGCCGGATGGGACAAGGTGCGGTAGTGGATCTCCAGATAGTGCTGACCTTCCGGTTCCAGTACCCAGATGCGGCTGATGTCGCGCGGATCGCGCCGGATCAGGAAGGCGGGCAAGCGCTCGCGCCGGGCAATCCACGGCTTGAGGGCGTCGGCGTAGTAGTGGATGTGGTCGATGACAAAGCCGGTGCGGGTCAGGGTGCGGCGGATCACCGGCAGGAAATCGACCAAAAACGCGGTGGGGCGGGTAACGACGGCCGGGACGCCAACGCGCTCCACGGCCTCGGCCCAGCGCGCGGCCGGCGGCTGGAGCAGGCCGTTGTGCACGGAGCCGTGATAGGTGCCTACCGCCAACGCGAGCCAGCGCTCCAGCTCGCGCAGCGTCAGGGTGGCCATCTTCTCGGAATCGTACTCGCCGCGCTGGCCGGGATTGGAGAAGGTCGTCCCCGGTAATTCGTCGTGGATCATCTGCATCGCCGTGCCGATGATCCGTTCCACGATGCCGCCGTAGTGCGGCTGGCCTGGTGGGCGATAGTCCAGCCGGATGCCATGCTGTTCGCAGCCACGGCGCAGCGCTTCGCTTTTGAACTCGGCCGCGTTGTCCAGATAGAGCAGCCTGGGCTTGCCGCTCATCGGCCAGTCCATTTCCACATTCAGCCCTTCCAGCCAGGGCCGCTTGTCGCAGGCGGCATGCGCGAGGCATAGGCCGACCGAGACGGCGGACGGCGCTTCCAGCGTGACCACCATGCCGAGTACGCAGCGCGTGAACACGTCGATGGCGAGGGTCAAATATGGGCGGCCAATCGGTTGCCGGTCGCGCTCGTCGACCACGATCAGGTCGATGACGGTGTGGTCGATCTGCACCTGTTCCAGCGGCATGGTGACTTCGGGCGGAATGCCACCCGCGCCTTGCAAGGGACGGGCAGCGTCCTGCCCGCCCCGGCTGCGGGCTATTTTCGCCGGGTGTAGTCCGGCAATCCGCTGGGCCACGGTGTTGCGCGCCGGCACCGGCAGCTTCTGGGTTTTGCACGCCTGCGCGACTTCGCGGTGGAACGCCGCCAGGCTGCGTTTCTGCTTGGTCAGGAAGCGCTTTTGCAGCAGCTCGCGGATGATGCGCTCGACCGGTTCCGGCAAGCGCCCCTTGCCTTTGCCGCCGCCGGATCGGCCGGGCGTCAGGTCTGTTACCAGGCCAGTACCCTGCCGGGCGCGACGGATCAGGACATATACCTGTCGCCGGGACAGGCCCAGCGCTTGGGCTGCCTCATCGGCGGCTTCATGCCCGACCACCTCAAGCGCTGCCAGTGGCCCGATGATTTCCGTCCGGTGCCGGGCTTGCGCCCATGCCTCGTCGGGCAGGGTGGCCACGCCTTGCGCGGCAATCGGTGGAGTGTCTGATGTCATGCCCAAACCTCGCTTTGGTGCACACGAGTATTGAGCATAGTCGAGATTGGTGCAGACGACTCCTGATATTGGGCTGTCAGGAGCCGTATGCACACCAGGCGTTACATCCAGTCAGATGGTGCGGTCGTCTTCTGAAAACGACAACGTGCCCGAACATGCCTAAATTGCCGGTCGTATCCGGGGCCGAAGTCGTGCGCGCTTTGGAGCGGCTCGGGTTCGTGATCGTGCGTCAGCGAGGCAGTCATCTCGTGATGCGTCGCGGCTCGGCAGGATGCGTCGTGCCGAATCACCGTGAGCTGAAAGTTGGCACTTTGGTCGGCGTGCTCAAGCAGGCTGGCGTTTCCATCGAGGCGTTTCTCGAGGCGCTTCATGCCTGATGCTTGACATGTAGATATGGTCTTTACTCCTAACCCCCCAGGATCTCGGCGAGCGCCTCCAGTAGCCGGGCGCACTGCTCGCGGGTGCCCACGGTGATGCGCAGGAAATCGGCGATGCGCGGTTGATCGAAGCGGCGCACCAGCACCTTGCGTTCGCGCAAGGACTGCGCGAGCTCCGCGCCGCTCCGTTCCCGGTGGCGGGCGAAGACGAAGTTCGCCTGCGAGGGGAGCACTTCGAAGCCCAGCGCTTCGAGCCCGCGCGCGAGCGAGGCGCGTGTGGCGATCACGTCCAGTCGCATGGCCTCGAAGTGCGCTTCGTCCTGCAGCGACGCGAGCGCTCCGACCTGCGCGAGCCGATCGAGAGGATAGGAATTGAAACTATCCTTGACGCGGCGCAATGCCTCGATGAGTGGCACTTGGCCGATGGCATAGCCCACCCTCAGCCCGGCGAGCGCCCGGCTCTTGGAGAAGGTCTGCACCACCAGGAGGTTGGAGTAGCGCTTGACGAGCGGGATGGCGCTCTGCGCCCCGAAATCGACGTAGGCTTCGTCGACCAGGACCACGCATTGGGGGTTCCCGGCCACAATGCGTTCGACTTCGTCGAGCTCCAGCGCGATGCCGGTGGGGGCGTTCGGGTTGGCGAAGACGATGCCGCCGGCGGCGCGATCCTCCTGCGGCAGGAAGGCAGGGACCGACAGGCGGAAGTCGTCGGTCAGGGGCACCGTTTCGTGGGGCAGACCGTAGAGCGTGCAATAGACGGGATAGAAACTGTAGGTGACGTCGGGGAACCAGATCGGACCGGCATGGCCCAGGAGCGCCTGGAAGGCGAAGGCGAGCACTTCGTCGGAGCCGTTGCCGACGAAGACCTGGTCGATCTCCACGCCGTGGCGTTGCGCGAGTTCGTGGCGTAGCGCCGTCGCTTCGGGGTCGGGATAGAGGCGCAGCCGCTCGTCGAGTTCGGCCTGGATGGCGGCGAGCACCCGTGGCGAGGGGCCGTGCGGATGCTCGTTGGTGTTCAGCTTGATGAGATCGGGGATTCGGGGCTGTTCGCCCGGAACGTAGGGGGTGAGCCGCTTGACGGTAGGGCTCCAGTAACGATCGTCCATGCGCCGTTTTCTCGGAATCGGGGTTGCTACGCTTGACACGGCCAATGGTATCATGCGCGGGTCGCCACGTTCCGTTTCTCCGGCTTTTCCATGACCGAATCCTCAGTGGGCCGCACCGCCGTCGTCGAACGCAACACCCTCGAGACCCGCGTGCGTGTGGCGCTCGATCTCGACGGCAACGGCCGCGCCGAACTCTCCAGCGGCGTGCCTTTTCTTGACCACATGCTGGAGCAAGTGGCCCGCCATGGCCTCATCGACCTCGAGATCCGCGCCGAGGGCGACACGCACATCGACGACCACCACACGGTCGAGGACGTCGGCATCACGTTTGGTCAGGCGTTTGCCAAAGCGCTGGGCGACAAGCGCGGCCTTTCCCGCTACGGTCACGCCTACGTGCCGCTCGACGAGGCGCTGTCGCGCGCGGTGGTCGACCTCTCCGGCCGCCCCGGGCTCGTCTTTTGCTGCGAATTCACCCGTGCGCGCATCGGCGCCTTCGACGTCGATCTCGTGCGCGAATTCTTCCAGGGGTTCGTCAATCACGCGGCGGTGACGCTGCATCTCGACGGTCTGCGCGGCGTCAATGCCCACCACCAGTGCGAGACGCTCTTCAAGGCCTTCGGTCGGGCGCTGCGCATGGCCTGCGCGCGCGATCCGCGCCTGGAGGGGCGGATGCCCTCGACCAAAGGGGTGCTGTGAGCCGGCCATGAACATCGCGGTGATCGATTACGGCATGGGAAATCTGCGCTCGGTGCAGAAGGCGTTGCAGACCGTCGCGCCCGACGTCGACGTGTACTTGGCGCGCACACCGCGCGAGGTGCGCGAGGCCGATCGCGTCGTCTTCCCCGGCCAGGGGGCGATGCCCGATTGCATGGGGGCGCTGCAGCGCCAGGAGATGCACGAAGCGGTGCGGCTGGCGGCGCGCGAGCGGCCGTTTCTCGGCATTTGCGTGGGATTGCAGATGCTCTTCGAGCGATCCGAAGAAGGGGGTGCCGCCGGGCTCGGCCTTTTTGCCGGCGAGGTGGTGCGTTTCCCGCGCGACGGCGCGTTCGCTCCCGGGCAAGCGCATCTCAAAGTGCCCCACATGGGCTGGAACCGGGTCGAGAACGTGCGCGAACACCCCGTCTTGCCGATCCAGGGAAGCGGCGAGCGCTATTATTTCGTGCACAGTTACTATGTCGCACCGCGTGACGAGTCGCTCGTGCTCGCCCGCACAGACTATGGCATCGCCTTCACTTCGGCGGTGGCGCGCGACAACCTCGTAGCCGTGCAATTCCACCCCGAGAAGAGCGGGCGGGCAGGGCTGGCGCTACTCGAGCGCTTCGTGCGCTGGGCTCCATGAGCGCGGCGCAGAGGAGGGGGTGCGGTTCGCCGCACCGGGTGACAACGACGGCGGCCGAGACCGCCCAACGGGACCTGTGACATCATGCTGTTGATTCCCGCCATCGATCTGAAAAACGGCCAATGCGTCCGCTTGCGCCAGGGGCGCATGGAAGAGGCCACGGTATTCTCCGAAGATCCGGCCGCCATGGCGCGCCATTGGCTCGACCAGGGGGCGCGGCGGCTGCACCTCGTCGACCTCGACGGGGCCTTCGCCGGCAAGCCGAAGAACCTCGCGGCGATCGAGGCCATCCTGGAAGAAATCGACGGCGAGGTGCCGGTGCAGCTCGGCGGCGGCATCCGCGATCTCGATACGATCGATCGTTACGTGGAACTGGGCATCGAATACGTCATCATCGGCACGGCGGCGGTCAAACACCCCGGGTTCCTGCAGGACGCCTGCGTCGCCTTCCCCGGCCACGTCATGGTGGGGCTGGACGCCAAGGACGGCAAGGTGGCGATCGACGGTTGGTCGCGTTCGAGCGGCCACGACGTCGTCGAGCTCGCGCGCAAGTTCGAGGACTACGGCGTGGAGGCTATCGTCTATACCGACATCGGCCGCGACGGGATGCTCTCCGGGGTGAACGTCGAGGCGACGGCGCGGCTCGCGCGCGCGCTGCGTGCCACGCCGGTGATCGCCAGCGGCGGCATCGCCTCGCTCACCGACATCGAGGCGCTGTGCGCCATCGAGGAAGACGGCGTGATCGGAGCGATCACCGGGCGCGCCATCTACGAAGGCACGCTGGACTTCAAAGCGGCGCAGGCGCTCGCCGACGAACTCGCGGCGCGGCGCAGCGCGCAGAGGACGGCCTGATGCTTGCCAAGCGCGTCATCCCTTGTCTGGACGTCCATGCCGGTCGCGTGGTCAAGGGGGTCAATTTCGTGTCGTTGCGCGATGCGGGCGACCCGGTGGAGATCGCCCGGCGTTACGATGCCGAGGGGGCCGACGAGCTCACTTTTCTCGACATCACGGCCTCCAGCGAAGAGCGGGCCATTTTGCTCGACGTCGTCGCGCGGGTGGCCGAGTGCGTATTCATTCCTTTGACGGTGGGCGGGGGGGTGCGCCGCCTCGAGGACGTGCGCGCGCTGCTGCTCGCCGGGGCCGACAAGGTGAGCATCAACACGGCGGCTGTGCAGCGACCCGAGCTCATCGCCGAGGCGGCCGATCGTGTCGGCTCGCAGGCCATCGTCGTGGCCATCGACGCCAAGCGCGTCGCCCCCGAGCGCTGGTCGGTCTTCACCCATGGGGGGCGCGTCGACACGGGGCTCGACGCCATCGAATGGGCGCAAAAGGTCTGCGCGCTCGGTGCGGGTGAGATCCTGCTCACCAGCATGGATCGCGACGGCACCAAGCAGGGGTTCGACCTCGAGCTCACCCGCGCGGTATCCGACGCCGTGCCGGTGCCGGTGATCGCGAGCGGCGGAGTGGGCACGCTGCAGCATCTGGTCGAAGGCGTCACGCAGGGGCACGCCGATGCCGTGCTCGCCGCTTCCATCTTCCATTTCGGCGAATACAGCATCCGCCAGGCCAAGGAGGCGATGCAGGCGGCCGGCGTGGAGGTGCGGCTGTGAGCGAAGACCTGTTCGATGCCGTGCGCTGGGACGAAGCCGGCCTCGTACCGGCGATCGCGCAGGACGCGAGCACGGGCGAGGTGCTCATGCTCGCCTGGATGAACCGCGAAGCCCTGGCCGAGACGCTCGCGCGCGGTCAGGCCGTCTACTGGTCGCGCTCGCGCGGCCGGCTATGGGCCAAAGGCGAGACTTCCGGGCACGTGCAAAAATTGGTCGAGCTGCGGCTCGACTGCGATGGCGACGCGCTGCTGCTGCGCGTCGAACAAAAGGGCGGCATTGCCTGTCACACCGGACGGCGGAGTTGCTTTTACCGCGTCTGGCGTGACGGAGCTTGGAAAGTCGTCGAAGCGGTGGTGAAGGATCCGAAGGAGATATACTCATGATCGACTTGGAAGTGCTACGCCGCGTCAGCCAGACGCTCGCCGAACGCAAGGCGGCCGATCCCGACCAGTCCTATGTCTCCAGCCTGTACCAAAAGGGCACGGAGGCCATCCTCAAGAAAGTGGCCGAAGAGTCCGCCGAAGTGATCATGGCGGCCAAAGACGGCGATCGGCTGCATCTGGTGTGGGAAGTCACCGACCTGTGGTTCCATACCATGGTGCTGCTCGCGCACTTCGGCCTGTCGGTCGAGGACATAGCCGCCGAATTCCGCCGTCGGGAGGGCGTCTCGGGTATCGACGAGAAACGCGCGCGCCTGGCCACGGCGGCGGAGGCCGAATCGGTGGTGATTGCCAAAGGAGGGAAAGCATGACGACGCAAGCCGATCCGAACTGCGTGTTCTGCAAGATCGTCGCGGGCGAGATCCCGGCGAAGAAAGTCTATGAAGACGACGAGGTGCTGGCGTTCCACGACATCCGTCCGGTAGCGCCGGTCCATCTGCTGGTGATCCCCAAGCACCACATTCCTTCGACCAAAGAGCTCACCGACGACGACGCCGGCTGGATGGGGCGCCTGATGGTGGCCGCCACCAAGGTGGCGCTCGCGGCCGGTTGTGCCGACGGTTGGCGCACCATCATCAACACCGGGCGCATCGGCCGCCAGGAAGTGATGCACCTGCACGTGCATCTGCTCGGCGGGGGAAACGAGCCTCTGCCCATCATGCTCAAGCGCTGAACCGGGAAGCGCATTCAGGAGGAAAATGATCATGGGTTCATTCAGTATCTGGCACTGGCTCATCGTGCTCTTGGTCGTGGTGCTCATCTTCGGTACGAAGAAGCTGCGCAACATCGGGCAGGATCTCGGCGGCGCCGTACGTGGATTCAAGGAAGGGATGAAGAGCGCGGAGGAAGAAGAGAACGCCGCTGCTACCTCACCCAAGGCCGTGAGCGACCAGACGACGATCGAAGGCACGGTGCGGGAAAAGAGCGACGCGTCGCAGCCCCGGGCGTGAGCCCACCATCGGACGCTTCGAACCGACCTGATTCGCGCTGGCATGCCGATGTGTTTTGGAGCGCAGATGCTCCTGGATGTCGCGCATCCCCAAGCACTGCGCCGCTGCATGGCTGCATTGCACGGTTCCCGGCGACGCGCCGGTCTAGGAGATAGGGCTCCCGCTCCGGGCGCCTTGCCCTGAAGGCGTGTGCGCCGGTTATTCATCATCCGACTGAGAGGTAGGGGTGTTCGACATCGGTTTCTCCGAGATGATTCTGCTCGCCGTGGTGGCGCTCATCGTCCTGGGCCCTGAGCGTCTCCCCAAAGCTGCGCGCACGGCGGGAGAACTCATCGGACGGTTGCAACGTTACGTCTCCGGCGTCAAGGCGGACATCGAGCGCGAGTTGCAGCTCGAGGAGCTGAAAAAACTCCAGTCTCAGATCGAAGCCCAGGCGCGTGAGCTGCAAGAGACGATGCGGCGGCAGGCCGAGGACGTCCAGGCGCCCCTGCGCCAGAGTCTCGAGGAGGCGCGTCAGGCGCTTGCCGTCGAGGATGGTGCCTCGTTTTCCCGTTCTGCACCGGGGCAGCGTCCGTCTGCCGAAGCGAATGAGCCGGTTGCGGGGCAGGATGCGACCACTTCGTCCGCCGAGGTGTCTGCCTCTTCGGTGTCGACGGCCGACATGGGCGCTTTGCCCGAGGAGGAGAAGCGCGAGCCTCTGGTTTCCTTCCCCGGGGCGGGCTCGGTGTCGTCGAGCACGGAGCCCGTTCCTTCGGCATCTACGCCACAGGACATCGGGAAGGCATCGTCATGAGCGAATCGACGCCCACGGAAGACAGCTTCCTGTCGCATTTGATCGAGCTGCGTAGCCGTTTGATTCGCGCGGCCCTCGCGGTGTTGCTCGTCTTTCTTTGTCTCGTGCCCTGGGCGAGTTTCTGGTATGACCTTCTCGCCCAGCCCATGCTGGATGCTTTGCCGGCGGGTTCGACCATGATCGCCACCGGCGTCGTCACGCCGTTTTTCGTGCCGATCAAGGTGACCATTCTTCTCGCCTTTTTCGTCGCCTTGCCTTATGTGCTCTACCAGGCATGGGCTTTCGTCGCCCCAGGGCTGTATGCGCACGAGAAGCGTCTCATAGCCCCCTTGGTGATCGCTTCCACCGTGCTCTTTCTGCTCGGCGTGGCGTTCTGCTACTTCTTCGTCTTTCGTGGCGTGTTTCGCTTCATCGCCGAGTTCGCGCCGGCGAGCGTCCAGGTGGCGCCGGACATCGAGCAGTATCTCGGCTTCGTGATGACGATGTTCGTCGCTTTCGGCGTGACGTTCGAAGTTCCTGTCGCGGTGATCCTGCTCGCCAAGGCGGGCGTGGTCGACGCCACCAAGCTCCGGCAGGCACGTCCTTATGTGATCGTCGGCGCGTTCGTCATCGCGGCGATCGTCACTCCGCCCGACGTCATCTCCCAGTTCATGCTGGCGGTGCCGATGATCTTGCTCTATGAGCTCGGTATCTTGTTCGTGCGCTGGGGCAAGCCGCGCAAGCGCGCGACAGAAGAAAGCTTGCCCTTGCCCCGTGAAGAGACCTCGCCGCAACGGACGCAGGACTGATCACGACCCCTGGCGTGGCCGTTCTCCCGTGACGAGGCGCACTTCGATCGTCCGTCGTTCGCGTTCGATCCGCAGCGTGATTTCCTTGCCAGGGGGGGTCGCCGCGACCATGTCGAGCACCTCGCGTACCGTGCGAGTCGGTTTGCCATCGATGGCAAGGATGACGTCACCGGGTTTGAGGCTGGCCGCGGCGGCCGGGGAATCGGGCAAGACCGCGGCCACTAGCGCGCCTTCGCGGGTGATGATCCCCATCGCGTCGGCCAGGGTGTTCTCGAGCGGTTGCAGCTGCACCCCGACCCAGCCGCGGCGCACGTAACCGCGGGTGCTCAGTTCTGCGACCACTGGCTGAACGATCTGCACGGGAATGGCGAACCCGATTCCCAATGACCCGCCGGTGCGCGAAAAAATGGCGGTGTTGATGCCCAGTAGGCGCCCTTGCGTGTCCACGAGCGCGCCCCCCGAGTTGCCGGGATTGATCGCCGCATCGGTTTGGATGAAATTCTCGAACGTGGACAAGCCAAGGTCGTTGCGCCCCAGTGCCGAAATGATGCCCATCGTCACCGTTTGCCCCACGCCAAAGGGGTGTCCTACCGCGAGCACCACGTCGCCCACGTCGAAACTATCTGGCGGAGCGAAAGGAAGGGCAGGGAAGGGGCCGGAATCCTCGAGCCGCAGGATGGCGAGGTCGCTCTCCTGGTCGCGTCCGGCGACGCGTGCCGGAACACTGCGCCCGTCACCGAAGCGCGCCAGGAAACGCTCGTGTCCTTGTACGACGTGGGCGTTGGTTACGAGCACTCCGTCGTCGGTGACGATGACTGCCGAGCCCATGGCTTCGGGCAAGCGCATCGAGTCTTCGTCGGGTAGCGGAACCTCGGGGTGGCCTTCGGGCAGCTGCAAGGGTCGCGGTGTTTCGCCGTTTTCCGCCTGATTCGGCTCCATGGGCTGAAGTGAAACGACGGCGGAGGCGCCCCGGGCGGCAGCGAAGCGGTAATCTTTGGCCGCCGGCGCCGGGATGGAGGGGGCGTCGCGCTCGACGATGAGCGGGGCACCGGTGTCGAACCACCAGTGCGGCTTGAGGTGCGCCACGACGAAGCCGGCCAGTGCGACGACGGTGACGGTTTGCGCGAAAATCTGCCATAGTTTCTTCATCGGTTCCTCGAGGAGCGGCGAGCATGCGATTGACGGATTTGGTAGAGGCCCTGGACGCTCTCTTGCAACCCGCATCGTTTCGCGATTATTGCCCAAACGGGCTGCAAGTGGAAGGACGGGCCGAAGTGGGGCGCGTGCTCTGCGGCGTGACGGCCAACCTCGAACTCATCGAATACGCGATCGCGGGCGGCTACGACGCGATCCTGGTGCATCATGGCTTCTTCTGGCGTGGCGAGGACCCTACGCTTACCGCCTGGCGTCGTCGGCGCCTGCGGCCGCTGCTCGTGCATGAGGTGAGCCTCATCGCCTACCATTTGCCGCTCGATGCCCATCCCGAAGTCGGCAATAATGCCGTTTGGGCACGGGCGATGGGCTGGCGGGCCGAGGGGCGCTGCGGCGGGGAAGATCTCGTCTGGCTCGGTCGGCCCGAGGGGGAGACGACGCTCGCCGCGCTCGCCGAGCGCCTGAACGCCGTGCTCGATCGCACACCGCTGGTGCTGGGGGAGCCGCAACGGCGCATCGAGCGGCTCGCCTGGTGTAGCGGCGCGGCGCAGGGTGAATTCGCCGCGGCGATCGGCGAGGGGGTGGACGTCTATGTCACTGGCGAGATCTCCGAGCCCTGCGTGCATCTGGCGCGCGATGCGGGGGTGGCCTTCATCGCCGCGGGGCACCATGCCACCGAGCGTTTCGGCGTGCAGGCGCTGGGGCGCTGGCTAGCGCAGGAGCACGGGCTCGAGGTCGACTATCACGACGTTCCCAGCCCGGTGTGAGGTCGAACTGGCGCACGTTATGCGTTAATATGTTCTTTTTCGTCCGTCCCATCCTTTGAACGATCATGGAATCATCCTCCACTGCCTCTTCACGACGGCGCATTCACCGCAGAACCATCGACATCGAAGGTTATCTGCGCGACGATGGCCTGCTCGAACTCGAAGCCACGCTCACGGACGTGAAAACGCTCGACTATCCCCTTGCCTCGGGTCTGCGCAAGGCGGGTGAACCGATCCATCAGATGCACGTTCGCATCACGGTGGATGACGAATTCACGATCGTCGACGCCCAGGCCGAGAGTCCTTGGGTACCTTATCCTGGCACCTGCGAAGCCATCGCTCCTGCGTATCGTCGCTTGATCGGGCTCAACCTGCTGCGAGGGTTTCGCCGCGACGTCGGGGCGCTGTTTGCCGGTATCAAAGGTTGCACCCACCTCACGGAGCTCCTCTATGCCTTGCCCACCGCGGCGATCCAGACCTGGGCCACTTTCAAGAAGCGCGAAGATGAAGGGGATAGAAAACCCTTTCAACTTGATGGGTGCCACGCCCTCGATACGACCTCTTCCCCTGCCGTTGCCGCTTACTACCCTCGATGGTATCGACCGAGGAGGCAGGCGCAGCCTTGCTGCGAAGAAAACGGGTGAAAGGAGGTCGGGGGATTGCCGTTATAATTACATCCACCAGGCTATGGTTTTTTGCTGAGAAGGCGCTGGCGGTAGGACGGCTGCGGTTTCTTTCGGCCGTACCATCGACCGTTGCGTCATGAACGACCAAGCATTGCCCCCTGGGGCGTCGCATAAACAAGCGAAGGGTGACCATGAAAATCCATGAATATCAAGCCAAGGAAGTCCTGAGAAAATTCGGCATCCGTACGCCCAAGGGCGGGCCGGCGTTTTCGGTAGAAGAAGCAATGAAGGTGGCCGAGTCGCTCGGCGGCCCCGTGTGGGTGGTGAAAGCCCAGATCCACGCCGGCGGGCGCGGCAAGGGCGGCGGCGTCAAACTCGCGCGTTCGCTCGATGAAGTGCGTCAACACGCCTCGGCCATCCTCGGCATGCGGTTGGTCACGCACCAGACCGGACCCGAAGGCCAGATCGTCAAGCGCCTGCTCATCGAAGAAGGCGCCGACATCAAACACGAATACTACGTCTCGGTCCTCACCGACCGGGCCACGCAGAAAGTCGCCGTGCTCGCCTCCAGCGAGGGCGGCATGGAAATCGAGGAAGTCGCGGCGAAGACCCCGGAAAAAATCCTCAAGGCCTTCATCGATCCCATCGTCGGTTTCCCCGATGAAGAGGCCGAGCGGCTCGCGCGCGGCATCGGCATCCCCGATGCGTCCGTGCCGGCGGCCGTCGATACCTTGAAGAAGCTCTACACCTGCTACATGGAGACGGATGCATCGCTTGCCGAGATCAATCCGCTCATCCTCGAGGGCGACGGCGGCATTAAGGCGCTGGATGCGAAGTTCAATTTCGACGACAACGCGCTCTTCCGTCACCCCGAGATCGTGGCCTACCGCGACCTCGACGAAGAAGACCCCGACGAGGTGGAAGCCTCCAAGTATGGGCTCTCCTACATCGCGCTCGATGGCAACATCGGCTGTCTGGTCAATGGCGCGGGACTGGCCATGGCCACGATGGACACGATCAAGCTCTTCGGCGGCGAACCGGCCAACTTCCTCGACGTGGGCGGCGGCGCCACGACCGAAAAAGTTACCGCGGCCTTCAAGATCATGCTGCGCAATCCCAAGGTGAAAGGGATTCTGGTCAATATCTTCGGCGGCATCATGCGCTGCGACACCATCGCCAACGGCGTGGTGGCCGCCGCGCGCGAAGTGCAGTTGAACGTGCCGCTCGTGGTGCGCATGAAGGGCACGAACGAGGACATCGGCAAGAAGATCCTCGCCGAATCCGGCCTGCCCATCATCTCCGCCGAAACGATGGCCGACGCGGCGCAAAAGATCGTCGCCGCCGTCTCTGCCGCTCATTGACCGAACCCGCCGTCAAGGAATCCACCCATGTCGATCCTGATCAACAAAGATACGAAAGTTATCACCCAGGGTATCACCGGCAAGACCGCCCAGTTCCATACCGAGAAGTGCCTCGAGTACGCCAATGGCCGCAACTGTTTCGTGGCGGGCGTCAACCCCAAGAAGGCCGGCGAGAAGATTTTCGACATTCCCATCTTCGCCTCGGTGAAAGAGGCGAAAGAGGCCACCGGCGCCACCGTGTCGGTCATCTACGTGCCGCCGGCCGGCGCGGCCGATGCCATCTGGGAAGCGGTCGAGGCTGACCTCGATCTCGTCATCTGCATCACCGAGGGCATCCCGGTGCGCGACATGCTCATCGTGCGCAACAAGATGAAGCACAAGGTCGCCGCCGGTGGCAAGGAGACCCTGCTGCTGGGGCCCAACTGTCCCGGCATCATCACGCCGGACGAACTCAAGATCGGCATCATGCCCGGTCACATCCACAAGAAAGGGCGCGTCGGTGTGGTGTCGCGCTCCGGTACGCTCACCTATGAAGCGGTGGCGCAGCTCACCGAGTTGGGGCTGGGGCAGTCGAGTGCGGTAGGCATCGGCGGCGACCCGATCAACGGGCTCAAGCACCTCGACGTGATGAAGATGTTCAACGACGACCCCGACACCGATGCGGTCATCATGATCGGCGAGATCGGCGGTACCGACGAGGTCGACGCGGCCATGTGGTGCAAGGAGCACTTCAAAAAGCCCGTCGTGGGCTTCATCGCCGGGGTCACGGCGCCTCCGGGCAAACGCATGGGACACGCTGGTGCCATCATCTCTACCGGTGCCGAGACGGCCGAAGCCAAGCTCGAGATCATGGAAGCGTGCGGCTTCAAAGTCACGCGCAACCCGTCCGAGATGGGTAAGTTACTGAAGAGCCTGCTCTGATCCCATTCCTTACGCCGAGGAGGCGATCGTGGCCTTGTATCTCAAGGAAGAAGAAGTCGCCGGGCTGCTCGACATGCCTTCGGTGCTCGCCGCCGTCGAGGCGGTGATGGCGGCGCATGCCCGTGGCGAGGTGGTGGATTACCCGCGCCAGCGGGTGCGTCTTCCCACCTCGATCACGCACATGCTGCAAGGCGCCGTGCCCGACAAGCGGCTCACCGGATTCAAAGTCTATACCTCCTCGGGGGGACGGGCGCGCTTCTGGGTGCACGTCTTCGATAGCGATACGGGCGAGCCCGTCGCCGTGCTGGAAGCCGATACGCTGGGCATGATGCGTACCGGCGCCGCCGGCGGCGTGGCGGCGAAGTACCTCGCCCGGCCCGACGCAAAAATCGCCGCCATCGTCGGCGCCGGCTGGCAGGCCCAGGGACAGGCCCTGGCGCTCGCCGAAACGCTGCCGATCGAAACCTTTCGCGTCGCTGCACGTACCCCCGAGCACGTGCGTGCCTTCTGCGAGACCATGGCTCGACGCACGGGGCGGCAGTTCGTGCCGGCCGAGTCGGTCGAGGCAGCGGTGCGGGGCGCCGACGTCGTCGTCACCGTCACCACCTCGCCGAAACCGGTGCTCGATGCAGACTGGCTCAGCGAAGGCGTTCACCTCAACGCAGCCGGTTCGAACAGCCTCGCGCGCCAGGAGCTGCCGGAGAAGGCCGTGCTGCGCGCCGACCTCATCTGCGTCGATAGCCGCGAGGTGGCCTTGCGCGAAGCGGGGGATCTCTTACCGGCGCTGGAAAAAGGCCGCACCCGCCCGGGCCTGTGGGCGGAACTGGGTGAGGTGATCGCCGGCATGCGCCCCGGGCGCGCGCACGAGCGTCAAATCACGCTCTTCGAATCGCAGGGCATGGCGATACAGGATCTGGCCGTGGCCGCGCTCGTGCTCGAGCGTGCGCGTGAGCGCGGGCTCGGTCACCCTCTTCCGTACTGAGGCGGCATACCATGAATCGGTTTGCTGCCAACCGGGACGTGCTCTCCGGTACGGGTCATCTACGGGTGATCCATCACGGCAGCGAACTCGTGCGCGTCGATCTTCCCAACCGGGAGTTCTTCATCGGCCGTAAAGCCGACAACGATATCCGCATAGATAGCCTGGCGGTGAGCGGACGGCATGCTCGCATACGACCTCTGGGAGATGCGATTCTCGTCGAAGACCTCGGAAGTCGCAATGGCACCTGGGTCGACGGCCAAAGGATCCAGCAATACCGCCTCAAACCGGGAGAGGTTTTCCGTATCGCCCATTACCGCTTCCTCTACGGGGCTTCGCCGCTCGAACGAACCCTGCCTTGGCCGTTCGTGCCCCAGAGTGCGCCCTTGCGTCGGGGGCTCGTTCCTCAGCTCCGCCTAGAGTCGAGCGAAGGACAGAACAACCGAACGCTTCCCTTGGTTCGGGAAATCACTCGTCTAGGGAAACCCGGCCATACCGTGATCGCGCTCATCGATCAAGGCTGGCGGGTACTCCTACGCCATGAGAGCGGTCAGCCCCCCAGGGTCAACGGCAGCATTCCCACGACCTCCCTCGTGCCTTTGCGCGATCGGGATCGGGTCATCATCGATTCTCTCGAATTCGTTTTTCTCTACGGACCTCCTCCTGCTCGATGAAGCCGTCTTCCCCTTTCCTGATTGCCCCCAGTCTCTTGTCGGCGGACTTCGCTCGCCTGGGTGAAGAGGTGCGCGACGTGATCGCCGCCGGGGCCGATTGGATCCACTTCGACGTGATGGACAATCATTACGTCCCCAATCTCACGATGGGGCCGATGGTGTGCCGCGCGATCAAACCCTACGCCTCGGTGCCGATCGACGTCCACCTCATGGTGAAACCGGTCGACGCGCTCGTGCCGCAGTTCGCCGAAGCCGGGGCGGATTTCATCTCGTTTCATCCCGAGGCATCCGAGCACGTCGATCGCACGCTCGAGCTCATTCGCTCCTGTGGCTGCCGCGCGGGGCTCGTGTTCAATCCGGCCACCCCGCTCGTCTGGCTCGAACATGTGCTCGACCGGCTCGATTTCGTCCTTCTCATGAGCGTCAACCCCGGTTTCGGCGGGCAGCGTTTCATTGTGCATACCTTGAAAAAAATCGTCGCTGCGCGTAAGATGCTAGATCGTTATGCCGAGGAGAGCGGTCGTCGTCTGCTCTTGGAAGTCGACGGCGGCGTGAACCTCGACAACATCGCCGAAGTGGCAGCGGCGGGAGCAGATGTCTTCGTCGCCGGTTCGGCGGTGTTCGGTGCTGCTCGGGCCGACGACCCGCATCGTTACGATTCTATCATCGCCGGGATGAGGAGTCGGTTGCAAACCGTGGAAAGGAAAAAAGGATGAGTGCCAAGCCGATCGCGGCGGAAGCCTTGCTGTTCGACCTGGATGGAACCCTGGTCGATACCTTGCCCGACCTCGCCGAGGCCGCGGCGCGCACCTCGAGCGACCTCGGTCTGCCGATGTCCTCGCTGCCGGAGATTCGCCGTTGGGTTGGTGATGGCATCGCCGAGCTGGTCCGCCGTTTCATGGCGGCCAACGGACGCACCGACCCGGCAGAGGTGGCCGCGGCCCTGGAACGTTTCAAGGCGCACTATGCCGAGGTCAACGGGATGGCGAGCCGCCCCTACGAGGGGGTACCGGAGACGCTCGCCGAGCTCTCCTGCCGCGGCCTGGTGATGGGCTGCGTGACCAACAAGGACTGGAAATTCACCCTGCCGCTGCTCGAAGCGCTCGACCTCGCGCCGTTTTTCGACGTCGTCGTCGCCGGCGATACCCTGCCGGTGAAGAAGCCCGACCCGGCCATGGTGCTGCATGCTTGCGAACACCTCAACCGTCCGAGCGAGCGGGCCCTGCTCGTCGGCGATTCGGCCATCGACGCCCAGGCAGGGCAGGGGGCGGGGGTGGCGGTGGCGCTCGTCACCTATGGCTACGGCGACCCGGAATCTTTACGCCGTCTGCCGGCTTCAGTCTTTCTCGATCGCTTCCCCGAGCTGCTAAACTACTTGGCTTGAGTCCTTCCAGGGCGAAGCCATGCAGGAATCCGAATTCGACGCCCTCGCGGCGCAGGGCTACAACCGCATCCCGGTCACGCTCACCACTTTTTGCGACCTCGACACGCCGCTCTCCCTGTATCTCAAGCTCGCCGACGGGCCGTGGAGCTACCTGCTCGAATCGGTGCAAGGCGGCGAGCGTTTCGGGCGCTACTCCATGATCGGGCTCTCCAGCCCCGTGCGCCTCGAAGTCTATGGCCGCAGCGCCTTGCTGCTGCACGGCAACCGGCTCGTGGAGCGGCGCGATTACGGCGATCCGCTCACCTTCATCGGTGAGTATCTCGACCGCATCAAGGTGCCGCCGCGCGCCGGGCTGCCGCGTTTCCTCGGCGGGCTCGTGGGTTACTTCGGCTACGACACGGTGCGCTACATCGAACCGCGGCTCGCCGGCATCGAGAAGCCCGACCCGATCGGTACGCCCGACATCCTGCTGCTCGTCTCCGAAGAGCTCGCCATCGTCGACAACCTCACCGGCAAGCTCACGCTGGTGGTCTATGCCGAGCCCGAGGTGCCGGGCGCCTATCGCCGCGCCAAGAAACGCCTGCAGGAACTGCTCGAGCGGCTGCGCACGCCGGTGCGTATCCCCGTTTCGCGTCCGTTCCCACCCGGCGAGCCGGTATCGGCCTTCGGCGAGGAAGCCTTCAAGGCCGCGGTGGAGCGCGTCAAGCGCTACATCGTCGACGGCGACGTCATGCAGGTGGTGTTGTCGCAGCGCATGAGCAAGCCGTTCCATGCCGATCCGCTCACGCTCTACCGCGCCATCCGCTCGCTCAACCCTTCGCCCTATCTCTTCTATTTCGATTTCGAGGAGTTCCACGTCGTGGGGGCTTCGCCCGAGATCCTCGTGCGGCTCGAAGACGAGGGAACGGCGCGCAAAGTGATCGTGCGACCCATCGCCGGGACGCGCCCGCGCGGCGCCACTTCTGCCGAAGATCAGGCGCTCGAGCGCGAGCTCCTCGCCGATGAGAAAGAGCGCGCCGAACACGTGCAATTGCTCGATCTGGGACGCAACGACGTGGGGCGCGTGGCGAGAATCGGTTCGGTGAAAGTGACCGAATCCTTCGCCATCGAGCGCTATTCCCACGTGATGCACATCGTCTCGCAGGTCGAGGGGGAACTCGGAGAGCAGGAGACGCCCTTGTCGGTGCTGCGCGCTACCTTTCCCGCCGGGACGGTGAGCGGCGCACCCAAGGTGCGGGCCATGGAGATCATCGACGAGCTCGAGCCGGTGAAGCGCGGCATCTATGCCGGAGCGGTGGGCTACATCGGGTTTCACGGCGAGATGGATCTGGCGATCGCCATTCGTACCGCCGTCATCAAGGACGAGACCATCCACGTGCAGGCGGGCGCGGGCATCGTCGCCGATTCCAATCCCGAGGCCGAATGGCAGGAGACGCGCAACAAGGCGCGCGCGATGCTCAAGGCCGCCGAGATGGCCGAGGCCGGCCTCGACGAACCACTGGCGTAATGAAAAACGGCCCCGTGGGGCCGTTCTGTGCTACCGCAAATCCGATTCGACTCAAAGCTTGATGCTCGCCATGTATTGGTCGTAGCTCATCTCCGAGAGACGGAACCAGGAATATTGGTCGCGCAGGAATTTCTCATAGTGCGCGTAAATGTTCTTCCAATCGGGGTTGGTGTCGTTGAGCTCGGCGAAGAGTTCGTTGCGAGCCTTGAAGGAGGCATCCATCATGTCCTTGGGGAAGCGGTTGATCTTCGCCCCTTCGGCCACGAGCTTGCGGATCGTGTCCGGGTTGCGCGCGTCGTACTTGGCGAGCATGCGGGTGTGCGCATCGCTCGCGGCGATGCGGATCAGTTCCTGATAGCGTTTGGGCAGGCCGTCGTAGGCTTTCTTGTTGACGTAGAGCGACAGCTGGGCGCCGCCTTCCCACCAGGCGGGGTAATACCCGTAGGGTGCCACCTTGTGGAAACCAAGTTTGTAGTCGTCATAAACGGTGGTCCACTCCACCGCGTCGATCGTGCCCTTTTCCAGCGCCTGGTAGAGCTCGCCGCCGGGGATCGCCTGCGGTACGGCACCGAGCTTGGTGAGCACTCGGCCGGCAAGGTTGCTGATGCGAATCTTCAGCCCTTTCAGGTCGTCGACCGACTTGATCTCCTTACGGTACCATCCACCCCACTGCGCGCCGGTGTTGCCCAGAGGGAAGTTGACGATGTCGTAGCGTGCGAAGAGCTCGCGCATCAGCTGCAGGCCGCCGGCGTCGTACATCCAGGCATTGATCATGCGGGCGTTGAGGCCGAAGGGGATGGCGCAGTCGAAGGCGAGCGCGTCGTTCTTGCCGACGAAGTAGTACGAGGCCGAGTGTGCCATCTCGACCGTGCCCTGTTGGACCGCGTCGAACACGCCGAAAGGCGGCACCAATTCACCGCCGGCGAAGACATCGATCTGAAATTTTCCTTCGGAAAGCTCGTTGATGGACTTGCTCAACTCTTCGGCTGCACCGAAAATGGTATCGAGCGACTTGGGAAAGCTCGAGGCCAGGCGCCAGCGGATGTTCTGTTGCGCCATCACGATGGCCGGAGCGGTGCCGCTGGCGAGGATACCCGCGATTCCCGCGCCCTGGAGGAATTTGCGTCGTTGCATGGTTGGTCTCCCTTTCTGTCGAACAAGCGGCACACCGAGATGGCGGCCTTCCATGGTCAATTGAAACACCTCGAAAACCCGTCGAGGGGAATGACGGTGACGGACGCTCGAGAGCGGGCGCAAGAATCATTTGCCGTGTAGTCTGGCAAGCCCGCGAGACGACGAATGGGACGAGCGTCCGTGCGCGTGTTTTCGCAGCGTTTCATGGGTACCTCGAACAACCATCCCGAACGGTTGCAGGGCAAGGCCTCCAGAGCCCAGGATGCGAGACTGAGACTCATCACCTGGGGAGGTGAGCATCCGGGCACAGGAGAAGGCCGTCATACAGCCGTGCAGTCGGTTCATCAAGGTACTCTATAGTAGCGCAAAGCCGCCGAACTCCATCATTCCCCGGCCACTTGCATCGCTTCGACCAGGGTGGAACCGATCCGGTAGCGGTGGCAAGGGCGGGCGTCGTTGGCCACGCCACGGATGGCGCCAAACATCTCGAGCAGGTTGCCGGCGATCGTGATTTCACTCACCGGGTGGGTGATCTCGCCGTTTTCCACCCAGAAACCGGCCGCTCCGCGGGAATAATCGCCGGTGACGGGATTGACGCCGTGCCCCATGAGTTCGGTGACGAGCAGACCCCTGCCCATCTCGCGCAGTAGCGCCTCGCGGCTGTCGTGCGTGGGCGGCACGAGCAGGTTGTGCGCACCGCCGGCGTTGCCGGTGCTCGGCAGTCCCAGTTTGCGTCCGGAGTAGGTGGAGAGGAACCACCCCTGCAGGACGCCTTCGGCCACCACCGTGCGCCGCGCCGTGGCTACGCCCTCGTCGTCGAAAGGGGCCGAGCCTGGAGCCTTCAGGACGAAGGGGTCTTCGAGGATGGTGACGAGTGGCGAAAAAATCCGCTCACCGAGTTTGTCGAGCAGAAAGGAGGCCTTGCGGTAGAGGGCGCCGCCGCTCGCGGCCTGGACGAAGTGGGACAGCAGGCTGCCCGAGACGGTGTGGTCCAATACGACGGGGTAAGTCCCGGTGGGGATGCGTCGCGCCCCGAGGCGAGCGATCGCGCGCCGTCCGGCGCTGCGCCCGATCAGCTCGGCCGGTTCCAGATCGAGCGGGTCTCGCCGCCAGTCCCACCAGTAGTCGCGCTCCATTCCTGCTTCGTCCTGTGCGATGACGCTGCACGAGAGGGAATGGGCAGTGGTCGGGTAACCCGCGAGGAAACCGAGGGAATTGGCGAGTACGAATTGGTGGGCTTGGGTCGAGACCGTCGCCCCTTCGGAATTGGTGATGCGCTCGTCCACGGCAAGCGCGGAGGACTCGCAGGCGCGGGCGAGCTCGATCGCCGACTCGGCCTCCAGCGCCCAGGGATGGAAGAGCGATAGATCGGGAAGGGTGTGCGGGTCGGCCAGGCGATTCTCGTCGGGCAAGCCCGCCGCTTCGTCCTCGGCGGTGAGCCGGGCGATGGCCACGGCGGCGGCGACGGTGCGATCGATCGCCTCCCGGTTCATGTCGCTGGAATTCGCGTGCCCCCGGCGTCGGCCGACGTAGACCGTGACGCTCAAACCTTTGTCTCGATGGTATTCGAGCGTCTCGAGCGCGCCGCGGCGTACCGTGACCGACAGACCTCGACCTTCGGAGACGCTGACTTCGGCTGCATCGGCCCCGAGCATACGTGCGTGCTCGAGCGTCGCCTCCGCGATGCGCGCCAATTCATCGCGACTATGGGTAAATTCTACCGCTGGCATTCAGGACTCTCCTAGGGGACTGGCTTATAATTCTATCCTTCCCGACCATGATCCAGAGTGCTTGCTTCCAATGCCGCTTCCTCCGCCCAAAGATCGCCCCGAGATCCCACCGTCGAAGACGCGGCGCAAGAAAGCGATGATCGCCCTGCAAGATCTGGGTGAGCGGCTCACGGCGCTGTCGCGTGAGCGGCTGTCGCGACTCGATCTCCCCGAATCTCTGCTCGCGGCCATTCTGGAAGCCAAGCGACTGGAGGGCAAACACGAGGCGCGAAGGCGGCAGATGCAGTACGTCGGGCGGCTCATGCGTGTGGTCGATGCGGCAGCAATCGCCGCTCGCCTCGAATCCCTTGAGGGGGATTCGCCTCAGGCGAAGGCGCGTCGGGCGCAGCTGGAACGCTTGCGTGAGCGTTTCCTCGAAGATGAGCGGGTATTGGGCGAGATCCTCTCCTGGGCGCCGGAAGCCGACGTGCAGCATCTGCGCGTGTTGCGGCGCAAGGTACTGGAAGAGCGGCAGAAGGAAACGTTCGTCAGCGAGGCGTATCGCGCGATCTATCGTGAGTTGAAGTCCTTGGTCGAGGCCCATGAGGCAGATCTGCCGTGGGGTGCGGGAGAACGCGAGGAGAGAGAGGCATGAAGGCAGAGGCGGTGATCGGGCTCGTGTCGGTGAGCGATCGGGCGAGCCAGGGCGTCTATGAGGATCGTGGCCTGCCGGCGCTGGAGACATGGCTTTCCCGGGCGCTCGTTTCGCCCTGGCGGGCGGAGAGGCGCCTGATTCCCGATGAGCGTCCCGTGATCGAGCGCACCTTGATCGAGCTCGCCGACGAGCTCGGCTGCTGCCTCGTCTTCACCACCGGTGGGACGGGGCCGGCCCCGCGCGACGTCACACCCGAAGCCACGCTCGCCGTTGCCGAGAAGGAACTCCCCGGCTTCGGCGAAGAGATGCGACGCATCGGCCTGCGCTTCGTCCCCACGGCCATCCTGTCGCGCCAGGTGGCGGTGATCCGAGGACGCACCCTGATCGTGAACCTTCCGGGGCAGCCGAAGTCCATCCAAGAAACCCTGGAGGGGTTGCGCGACGCCGAGGGTAAGGTGCTCCATGCCGGCATCTTCGCAGCGATTCCCTATGCGATCGATCTCATCGGTGGGCCCTATCTGGAAACGGATCCCTCGGTCGTCGCGGCGTTTCGCCCCAAGAGCGCCGTCAAATCGACCCAGGGATGAGCCAACGAGGAAAGCGTATGAATACCGTCAAAGCCCATACCCGTCTGCACATCGATGACGTTAGAATCAAGGAGATCAAGGAGCTCGTGCCGCCGGCGCACGTGCTGCGCGAGTTTCCCGCTACGCCGGCCTCGGCCGAGACCACTTTTTTGGCTCGCCAGGCGATCCACCGCATCCTCTATGGCGCCGACGATCGCTTGCTCGTGGTCGTCGGTCCCTGTTCGATCCACGATCCGGAGGCGGCGCTGGAATACGCCCGTCGACTCAAGGAACAGGCGGACCGCTTGCGCGGCGATCTGTTGGTAGTGATGCGCGTCTACTTCGAGAAGCCGCGCACGACGGTCGGCTGGAAAGGGCTCATCAACGATCCTTACCTCGATGATTCTTTCCGCATCAACGACGGCATCCGCCTGGCTCGTCGGTTGTTGTGGGAGATCACCGAGATGGGACTGCCGGCCGGTACCGAGTTCCTCGACATGATCACGCCGCAGTACATCGCTGACCTCATCGCCTGGGGCGCGATCGGGGCGCGTACCACCGAGAGCCAGGTGCACCGCGAGCTCGCCTCGGGCCTCTCCTGCCCGGTGGGATTCAAGAACGGCACCGACGGCAACGTGCGTATCGCCATCGACGCGATCAAGGCGGCCCAGGCGCCCCACCATTTCCTCTCGGTGACCAAGGCCGGGCATTCGGCCATCGTCAGCACCACCGGTAACGAAGACTGTCACGTCATCCTGCGCGGCGGCAAGGAGCCCAATTACGACGCCAACAGCATCGAGGCGGCTTGCCGCGATCTGGCGGCGGCCGGAATTCCCGCCAAGGTGATGATCGACTGCTCGCACGGCAACAGCCGCAAGCAGTTTCAGCGCCAGCTCGAAGTGGTCGAATCGGTGGCCGAGCAGCTCGCCTGTGGCGAGGAGCGTATCATCGGCGTGATGATCGAGTCCCATCTCAAGGAAGGGCGCCAGGATCTGATGCCGGGCAAACCGCTCGAATACGGCAAGAGCATCACCGACGCTTGCATCGGGTGGGAAGACACGGTCGCGGCGCTCGATCGCCTCAGTGAGGCGGTGCGTGCCCGACGGGTGGCTCTGGCGCAACGCGCCTGAGCGCTAGAGTACCCCCATTACCCGCTGGCGCCGCTCCATCAGACGCCAGACGAAGGGGGTGAAGATGAGCTGCATCGCCAGTTCCATCTTGCCGCCGGGAATCACCAGGGTGTTCGCGCGGCTCATGAAGGAATCGGCGATCATGTTGAGCAGGTAGGGAAAGTCGATGCCGCGCGGGTTGGCGAAGCGGATCACCACCAGGCTCTCGTCGGCGGTGGGCACGTCGCGGGCGATGAAGGGGTTGGAGGTGTCGACCACCGGGATGCGCTGGAAATTGACGTGCGTGCGGCTGAACTGCGGGCAGATGTAGCGCACGTAGTCGGGCATGCGGCGCAGGATGGTGTCGGTGACGGCCTCCGTGGAATAGCCGCGCTCGCTGCGGTCCCGCCACAGTTTCTGGATCCACTCGAGGTTGATGATGGGCACCACGCCGATCAAGAGATCCACGAAACGCGCCATGTCGTGGGTCTCGGTGACGAGCCCGCCGTGCAGCCCCTCGTAGAAGAGGAGATCGGTGTTTTCCGGCAGAGGCTCCCACGGGGTGAACGTACCAGGCTTCCCGCCGTATTTCGCTGCTTCCTCGACGTCGTGCAGGTAGTGGCGCGTGCGGCCAGTGCCGCTCTCCGAGTAGGAGCGAAAGAGATTCTCCAGCTCGTCGAGCAGGTTCGCCTCGGGGCCGAAATGGCTGAAGTGATGATTGCCACGGGCGGCCTCTTCCGCGATGCGCCGACGCATCTCGGCACGGTCGAAGGCATGGAAGGCATCGCCCTCGACCACGGCGGCATTGACCCCTTCGCGCTCGAAGATGCGCACGAAGGTGCGGGTGATGGTGCTCGTACCTGCGCCAGAAGAGCCGGTGACCGCGATGATGGGGTGTTTGATCGACATGGCAGTCCTGCGTATCGACCCTGCAGTATAACGCCGTTTCAGCGCTGTAGATGCGCCCATCGATGCGGGTTTTGGGATGAGGCAGCGCGATTCAACGGCCGGAGCAGTGACCGCCGCTCGGGGCTTGGCCGCTGCCGAGCGCGATCGGCGGTGGTTCGGGACGATAGCGGTGGGCGGTCAAGGCGTCAAGGAGTATCAGGCCGGTGAGCGCCAGCCAAAAAAGGGCCGTGAGGCGGCGAAACCAGAGTGTCGTGTCCATTTGCTTCTCTCTCAGGTGGCCGTCGCTTCGATTCGACGGCGCAGGCGCACGCCCAGGATCGAGCCGAGGAAGGCCATGGCGAACCATATCCACCCATGGAGGCTGGCCGAGCTCACCCCGCCCAGGAAGGCTCCGACGTTGCAGCCAAAGGCCATTCGGGAAGAATAGCCCAGTATCAGGCCCGCGGTGGCTGCGACCAGTAGGCGTCGTGCCGAAGGCAGGTTGGTGGTCACGGGGGCGCGCCAGCGCGAGACGGCATAGGCGCCGTAGAGCAGTCCGAAGTTGGTGACCGAGGTGACGTCGAACACGATGGGTTCGACCAAGCGCGTTGCGTGCGGGGCCACGCTCCAGAAGGGATCGGCGGCAGGGTTCCATCCCAGGGCGGCAAACGCCTTGGCACCCCATAGCCCTACGCCATAGACGATGCCCCAGGGCTGACCGGCCACGATCAGGTGCAGTGCTGCGAGCAAGGCGAGCAGGATGGCGCCGATCACCCAGCGCCGCGGCCAGGGACCAGCGCTGCGGGCATGCGGCAGGGTGAGCAATGCCACCAGAGCGCAGCCGGCTAGCGTGAGGGCGAGCGCCGTCGGCCAGCCGTAGCGCAGCAGGTCGACGGGCGGCAGACCCCCGAGGGCGACCCAGGCCGGCTGATGCGAGGCGCCAAGGAAACTGCCGAGCATGAAAGTGGGCAACACCACCACCGAGAGCGGCGACCCGGCGCCCGCCTTGTAGAGCGTGCCGGAGCCGCAGCCGTCGGTGAGCTGCATCGCCGCGCCGAAGAGGAACGCGCCGAGCAGCAGGCTGAGCGTGAGGGGAGCCACCGCGCCGACGAGTTCGCCGGGGTGCGCGGCCAGCAGCGGCAGCATCAGACCGGAGGCGAGTGCAAGCAAGAGCAGCTGGGCCCACAGCCCGTGCGGATTGCGCCGCTCGATGTAGTCGCGCCAGCCGGTGGTGAAGCCGAAGCGGCAGCCCTGCAGCACGGCGCCGAATCCGAGCCCGAGCAGCGTCAGTAGCCCCTGGCGCAAGCCGGCGAGCAAGGTGATGGCGAACACCAACGCGAGTGCGCCGGTGACGAGGACGACACGGCGAACCAACATGGTGGACCTCACTGGGCGACCCAGCGCTTGGCCTCGCGCACCAGCGCCTGCAAGCGGGAGGGTTCGTGGTCCATCGGCAGGTCGCGCCGGCTCCAGGCGACCACCGATTCGGGGTAGAGCAGCACGTCTTCGTGGCCCAGGAGTTCCGAGAGCACGAACCAGTCGGTAGCGGCCCAATGACCGGTGTTGCAGAAGGCAACCGCGGGTTCCGAGCCGATCAGGTCTTCCCGGGCGACGATGGCGCGAAGCTCCTCCAGGGGCTTGAGCCGTTTGCCGTCGGCGGCAAAGAAGCGTGTATGCGGCAGCGATGCCGCGCCGGGCAGCGTGCCGTAGCGTGCCGCGCCAGCGTGGCGGGTCTCACCGTGGAAGAACGGTTCGGGGCGGGCATCGATGAGCCGGGTGGGCGAGCCGGTTTGGAGGCGTTCGGCCAGGGCCTCGGTACTGAGAATGCGTCGGGAATCGAAACGGACGGTGAAGTTGCTGGGCTCGGGGCGAGGTTCGGCGGTGACGAGATCGTGACCGTCTTCGGCCCAACCGAGGGTGCCTCCGTCGAGCACCGACAAGCGCGTGAGCCCACCCACCTTGAGCGTCCAGTAGACGCGCGCGGCGGCGCCGAAGTCGGTGGCGTCCTTGCCCGCATGGGCGACGATCACATGGACGTTTTGGTCGATGCCGGCGCGGCGCAGCGCTTCGGTCAGCGTCTGTTCGGAGGGCAGGGCACCGGGGTTGTCGGCCGGGCCGCGAAAGACACCGTAAGGAATATTGACCGCACCGGGAAGGTGTCCCGTGGCGTATTCCGCGGCGGGGCGGATGTCGAGCACGCGCACGCCGGGATCGCGCAGCAGCGGCACGAGCTCGTCCGGCGTGAGCAAAGGTCGCACCGGCTGGGTTTGCGCGGCGGCGAAGGCGGCAAAACCCAGCAGGAACGTCACCAGGAGTGAGCGGCAGGAGCAGACAAGGGAACGCATCGCCATCACCTCAACGTGTCATCTCGAAGTCGAGGTGGGCGATGATAGAAGAGGAGGACGCGTTCGCCAAGCCGGCTGGAGAGGTTTGTTTATGAATTTCGGTCATAAATCCACCGCGACGAGGTGGCGAGCCGACCCGCTGCCTCGTTTCTTCTCGACGTTTTTTCGCGGCGCCCGGGCGCCCAGAGGGCAGGATTTTTTGCCGTGTTCAGCTCCGTCCCATGGCGTAGAACTCGTCGTTGGGTCGCAGGGCGCTCATGTTGGCGATGCGGTTGCTCATGCCGTAGAAAGCGGCGATGGCGCCGATGTCCCAAATGTCGTCGAGTGTGAAACCATGAGTGCGCAAGGCGGCGAAGTCTTCGTCGGTGACCTCAGCCGAGCGCAGCGCCACTTTCATGGCGTAGTCGAGCATGGCGCGCTGGCGCGGGGTGACTTCGGCGCGGCGGTAATTGACGGCGAGCTGGTCCGACAGGCGCGGGTTCTTGCTGCGGATGCGCACGATGGCTCCGTGGGCGATCACGCAGTAGAGGCAGTCGTTGGCCGCCGAGGTGGCGACCACGATCATCTCGCGCTCAGCCTTGGTAAGGCCGGTGTTCTTCTCCATGAGCGCGTCGTGATAGGCGAAAAAGGCGCGGAATTCCTCGGGCCGGTGGGCGAGGGCGAGGAAGACGTTGGGTATGAATCCGGTCTTTTCTTGCGCCGCGAGGATGCGGGCGCGGATGTCTTCGGGCAGCTCGTCGAGCCGAGCGACGGGAAAGCGGCTGATGCGGTCTTCATTCATGGATGTCTCCTCCTAAGAAGAAAAAGCCCGCACACGGCGGGCTCGGGAATCAGCGTACTTGCTGGGCGAGTTCACCCGAGCGATAGCGCTCGGCCATTTTCTCGAGCGGGATCGGTTTGATCTTGCTCGCCATGCCGGCGCAGCCAAACGCTTCGTAGCGCGATTTGCACAGGGCCTTGGCGGCGGCGCGCGCCGGTTTGAGATATTCGCGCGGATCGAACTTGTCGGGCGATTCGGCGAAGAAGCGGCGGATCGCGCCGGTCATCGCCAGACGGATGTCGGTGTCGATGTTGATCTTGCGCACGCCGTAGCGGATGGCGGTTTGGATCTCCTCGACGGGCACGCCATAGGTCTCTTTCATGTCGCCGCCGTAGCGCCGGATTTCTTCGAGCAGCTCCTGCGGCACGCTGGAGGAGCCGTGCATGACGAGGTGGGTGTTGGGCAGCCGGGCGTGGATTTCCTTGACGCGCTCGATGGCCAGGATGTCGCCGGTGGGCTTGCGCGAGAACTTGTAGGCGCCGTGGCTGGTGCCGATGGCGATCGCCAGGGCGTCGCACTGCGTGGCGCGCACGAAGTCGGCGGCCTGCTCGGGGTCGGTGAGCAGCATCGAGTGCTCGAGCGTGCCGGCCGCGCCGATGCCGTCTTCTTCGCCCGCCTTGCCGGTCTCGAGCGAGCCCAGACAACCGAGCTCGGCTTCGACCGTCACGCCGATGTAGTGGGCGAAGCGTACCACTTCCTGGGTGACGGCCACGTTGTATTCGTAGGAGGAAGGGGTTTTCCCGTCTTCCAATAGCGATCCGTCCATCATCACGCTGGTGAAGCCGGAGCGGATGGCGGTCATGCACACGGCCGGGGTCTGGCCGTGATCCTGGTGCATCACGACCGGCAGATGGGGGTAGGATTCGACCGCGGCGAGCAGCAGGTGGCGCAGGAAGGGTTCGCCGGCATACTTGCGCGCGCCGGCCGAGGCTTGCATGATCACGGGGCTGTCGGTCTCGGCCGCGGCTTCCATGATCGCCTGCACTTGTTCGAGGTTGTTCACGTTGAAGGCGGGAATACCGTAGCCGTGTTCGGCGGCATGATCGAGCAGCTGGCGCATCGAGACGAGAGGCATGGGACGTTTCTCCTTGAAGCGGATCGTTCGGGCGGATTCTACACCGGCGGCGCGGCGGCTCGCAGGGTCTGGCCGACGCGCACGATCTTGAGGGTGTTGGTACCGCCGGGCACGCCGATGGGTTCGCCGATGGTGAGCGCGATGAGATCGTCGTAGGCGACGATGCCGCGCTCGAGCAGGATCTTCTCCGCTTCCCACAGCATTTCGTCGCGGTCCTGGTGGACTTGCGACACGAGGATGGGCGTGACCTGACGATAGAGCGTCATGTGGTTGCGCGTGTGCTCGTCGGGGGTGAGCGCGAAGATGGGGACACCGCAGTTGATCCGGCTCATCCACAGGGCGGTGGCGCCGGTCTGGGTCATGGCGGCGATCGCCTTGACGCGCAAGTGCCAGCCGGTCCAGATCGCCGACATGGCGATCGCCTCGTCGATGCGGGTGAAGACCCGATCGAGCAGCTCGCGATCGAGCGAGCTCTCCTGGGAGCGTTCGGCTTCGAGGCAGACGCGGTGCATGGCTTCCACCGTCTCGACCGGATAGCGGCCGCTGGCGGTCTCGGCCGAGAGCATGACCGCGTCGGTGCCGTCGAGCACGGCGTTGGCCACGTCCGAGACCTCGGCGCGCGTGGGCACCGGGCTTTCGATCATCGATTCCATCATCTGCGTAGCGGTGATGGTGAGCCGTTTGTGCTCGCGCGCGAGCCGCAGCATCTTTTTCTGTAGCGCCGGTACCGCCGCATCGCCCACTTCGACGGCGAGATCGCCGCGTGCGACCATGATGCCGTCGCTCGCCTCCAGGATTTCCTCGAGATTTTGCACCGCTTCGATGCGTTCGATCTTGGCGATGATGAGCGCGTGTCCGCCGGCGGCGCGCATGAGCTGGCGGGCCATGTAGATGTCGGCGGCGTTCTTGGGGAAGGATACGGCGAGAAAATCGACGTCGAGTTCGGCGGCAAGCCGGATGTCTTCCATGTCCTTGGCGGTGAGCGCCGGGGCCGAGAGGCCGCCGCCCTGCCGGTTGATGCCCTTGTGATCGGAGAGCACGCCGCCCACGAGCACCGTGGTATGGATGCGATCGCCGGCGACGTAATCGACCTGCAGCCGGATCTTGCCGTCGTCGAGCAGCAGTACGTCGCCGGGGCGGACGTCGCGCGGCAGATCGGGGTAGTCGAGCCCGACGCGGGTCTCGTCGCCCACGGGGCAGTGGACGTCGAGGATGAATGGCTGGCCGCGCTCGAGCGTGATTTTTCCGTGGGCGAATTTACCGATGCGGATCTTCGGTCCTTGCAGGTCACCGAGTAGCCCCACGGGCCTTTCCCGCCCGAGGGCGAGTTCGCGCACCAGCCGGGCGCGGGCACGATGCTCGTCGGGGCTGCCGTGCGAGAAATTGAGCCGGGCGACGTCGAGCCCGGCATCGATCATGCGACCGAGTACCTCAAGGCTGGAGCTCGCCGGCCCGAGCGTGGCGACGATCTTGGTGTGGCGTGGAGGCATGGGGGCTCCAATGACGGCGTAAGGCGTTTGCGCTCGTCCATTGTAGCAAGAAGGGGGATCGTGGAGCGGGCAGGGAGAAACACTTTTTTACCGCGTCGCGAGATCGACGGAGTTAAGCTTTGATGGAGATAGGAACGTGCTCCGTGGAGGAAGGATGATGAATATGAAAAAGAAGATCGTCCTCGGTCTGGGGATCGTGCTGCTGGGGTCTTCGCCCGCATGGGCGGGCAAGCCATGGCATGGTAAAGCTCATGGCCGTCCGGACGTGGTGGTGATCGAACGCCATGACCATTGGCGACATCATCGGGATTACCGGCCGGTGACGGTGGTGCGTGAGAAAACGGTGGTCCATCACCATTGGGCCCCGCCGCCTCGGGTAGTCGAATACCGCTATGCCCGACCCTACTATGGGCCGGGCGTGACGATCGACGTCTCGCCGATCTTCATTCCGTTCCGGTGAGGGGCGTCTCGGCCGAGCGTTCGGCCCAATCGCGCGGCCTGAGCGCTTCGTAGAGCGCCGCCTCGGGGCTGCCGGGCTCGGGGTGCCAGTCGTAGCGCCAGCGGGCGAGCGGCGGTAGCGACATGAGGATGGCTTCGGTGCGCCCGCCGCTTTGCAAGCCGAAATGGGTGCCGCGATCCCACACGAGGTTGAATTCGACGTAGCGGCCGCGGCGGTAGGCTTGGAAGTCGCGCTCGCGCTCGCCGTAAGGGTGGGCGAGCCGCCGCTCGAGGAGGGGGAGATAGGCCGGAAGGAAGGCGTCTCCCACGGCTTGGGTGAGGCGCCAGGCCGATTCGAAGGGGATGGTGCCGTCGGCCCCCAGATCGTCGAAGAAGAGCCCGCCCACGCCGCGTGGCTCTTCGCGATGTTTCAGGTAGAAGTACTCGTCGCACCAGCGTTTGTAGTGCCGGTACTGCGTTTCGTCGAAACCCGCGCCCAGCACCGCGTCGCGGCAGGTGCGGTGAAAGTGCACGATGTCTTCGACGAAGGGGTAGTAGGGCGTGAGATCCATGCCGCCGCCGAACCACCACACGGGCGGCGATCCTTCGGCGGTGGCGACGAAGGCACGCACGTTGAGGTGTACGGTGGGGCAGTAAGGATTGCGGGGGTGCAGCACGAGCGACACGCCCAGCGCCTCGAAGGCACGCCCGGCGAGCTCGGGGCGCCGTGCGCTCGCCGAAGGCGGCAGGCTCGCGCCGCGCACATGGGAGAAATTGACGCCGCCGCGCTCGAGCACCGGGCCGTCTTCGGTGATGCAGCTCACTCCGTCGCCCACGAGCGCTTCGCCCTCGGGCCGTTGCCAACGATCTTCGCGAAATGGGCGGCCGTCGATTCTGGCGAGCGCCGCCACGATGCGCGCCTGCAGCGCGAGGAAATGATGCCGGATCGCGGCGGTGTCGGGCGTCATGGGTGGTGGCGGTTGAGCGCCCGGTGGCCGATGTCGCGGCGCATCTGTTTGCCGGCGAACTCGATGCGGTCGGCCATGGCGTAGGCGCGCGCGATCGCCTCGCGCAAGGTTTCGCCAAGGGCGGTGACGCACACTACGCGCCCGCCGTTGGTGACGATCTGTCCTTCGCGCTCGGCGGTACCGGCATGAAAGACGAGCACCGGTTCCTTGGGTTCGAGGGGGGTGCATTCCTCGGGCAGCCCCGTGATGACGTCGCCTTTGCGCGGGGCTTCCGGATAGCCGGCTGCAGCGAGCACCATACCCACCGCCGGACGACGGTCCCATTGCGCTTCGATTTCGAGCAGGGAGCCGGCGAGCGCCGCTTCGATGAGCTCGACCAGGTCGGTCTTGAGCCGCGCGAGCAGCGGCTGCGCCTCGGGGTCGCCCAGGCGGCAGTTGAATTCGACCACCCGCGGTTCGCCCTGCGGCGAGATCATGAGGCCCGCGTAGAGAAAGCCGGCGTAGGGCGTGCCCTCGGCGGCCATGCCGGCGAGCGTGGGCTGGATGATCTCGCGCATGACGCGGGCGTGCACGTCGGGGGTGACCACCGGCGCGGGGCTGTAGGCGCCCATGCCGCCGGTGTTGGGGCCATGGTCGCCGTCGAGCAGGCGCTTGTGGTCCTGGCTGGTGGCCAAGGCCAAGGCGTTGCGCCCGTCGGCGATGACGATGAAGCTCGCCTCTTCGCCTTCCATGAATTCCTCGATGACCACGCGCGCGCCGGCGTCCCCCATGGCGTTGGCCACGAGCATGCGGTCGATCGCCTCGTGGGCCTCGGCAAGGGTCTGCGCTACCACCACCCCTTTGCCGGCGGCGAGCCCGTCGGCCTTGACGACGATGGGGGCTCCTTTGGCCTCGACCCAGGCGTGCGCCTGCGCGGCGTCGGCGAAGGTCTGGTACGCGGCGGTGGGAATTCCGTGGCGCTGCATGAAACGCTTGGCGAAATCCTTGCTCGCTTCGAGCTGGGCAGCGGCCTGGGTCGGGCCGAAGATCGCAAGCCCCGCTTCGCGGAAAGCGTCGACGATACCGGCGGCCAAAGGCGCTTCCGGTCCGACGACGGTGAGATCGACGTGTTCTTGGCGGGCGGCGTCGAGCCATTGTTCGATCGTGCTCGCCGGCACGTTGCGGCATTTCTCCGTGCGGGCGGTGCCGGGGTTGCCCGGGGCGACGAGGACGTGCTGCACGCGCGGCGATTGGGCAAGCTTCCAGGCGAGCGCGTGTTCGCGCCCGCCGCTGCCGATGACCATCACGGTGAGGCCGTGTTTATTCATAGGGGGTTTGCTCATTCTGTTCGGACGGTCAATGACGGAAATGGCGGATGCCGGTGAAGACCATGGCCAGGCCATGCTCGTCGGCTGCGGCGATCACCTCTTCGTCGCGCACCGACCCGCCGGGTTGGATGACGGCGGTGGCGCCGGCTTCGGCGAGTACGTCGAGCCCGTCGCGGAAGGGGAAGAAGGCGTCGGAAGCGACCACGCTGCCGCGCACCTCCAGACCGGCGTTGCGCGCCTTGATTACGGCGATGCGCGAGGAGTCGACCCGGCTCATTTGACCCGCGCCGATGCCGACGGTGCGCCGTTCCTTGCCATAGACGATGGCGTTCGACTTGACGTACTTGGCCACGCGCCACACGAAGAGGAGATCGCGCATTTCTTCGGGTGTGGGCAGGCGGCGGGTGACGACGCGCAGCTGGTCCGGGTCGAAGGAGACGGCATCCGGCGTCTGCACCAGGAGCCCCCCGCCGATGCGCTTGTATTCCCATTGGGTGGGATCGACGCCCAGAGGGCAACGCAGCACGCGCACGTTCTTCTTCGCCGCCAGCACTTCGAGTGCCTCGGGGGTATAGCCCGGCGCGATGAGTACTTCGAGGAACTGCCCTGAGACGGCCTGCGCCGCTGCCTCGTCGACGGGTACGTTGAAGGCGATGATGCCGCCGAAGGCGGAGGTGGGGTCGGTGGCAAACGCCCGCTGATAGGCTTCGAGCGGGGTTTCCCCGAGCGCGACGCCGCAGGGATTGGCATGCTTGACGATGACGCAGGCGGGGCCGTCGGCATCCGCGGCGAAGCTCTTGACGCATTCCCAGGCGGCGTCGGCGTCGGCGAGGTTGTTGTAGGAGAGTTCCTTGCCTTGCAATTGCTGCGCCTGGGCGATGCCACCCGCAGCCGCCCTCGGGTCACGATAGAAAGCGGCGCTCTGATGCGGGTTCTCGCCGTAGCGCAGGTCCTGCACCTTGTCGAAGGCCGGCTGGAAGGCGGTGGGAAATGGGCTCGTCTCGCCCGCCGGGGTGCGGGCGGTGAGGTAGTGGGAAATGGCGGCATCGTAGCGCGCCGTGTGCGTGAAGGCTTTGGCGGCGAGGCGGTAACGGGTGGCATGGCTCACACGCCCGCCATTGGCGTGCATCTCGTCGAGCAGCGGCGCATAGTCGGCCGGATCGGTGAGCACGGCCACGCCCCCTTGCTCGTTGCCGTGATTCTTGGCCGCGGCGCGTACCATGGCCGGACCGCCGATGTCGATGTTCTCGATCGCCTCTTCGAGGGTGCAGCCCGGGCGCGCCACGGTCTGCTCGAAGGGGTAGAGGTTGACGGCCACGACGTCGATGAGGGGGATGCCGTGGGCGGCGAGTGCGGCCAGATGGGCTTCGTCGTCGCGCCGCGCGAGGATGCCGCCGTGCACGCGGGGGTGCAGGGTCTTGACGCGACCGTCTAGCATCTCGGGAAATCCCGTGTGTTCGGCCACGTCGGTGACGTTCAACCCGGCTTCACGCAGCACCTGGGCCGTACCGCCGGTGGAGAGCAGCCGCAGGCCCAGCCGTTCGAGCCCTCGGGCGAATTCGACGATCCCGGTCTTGTCCGAGACGCTGAGGAGTGCGTATCTTTCCGTCATGATGATTTCCGTGCGTGAAGGTCAGCCGAGATGGTATTGCTGGATCTTGCGCCGTAGCGTGTTGCGGTTGATGCCGAGCATCTGTGCCGCCAGCGTCTGGTTGCCGTCGGCGCGGGCGAGGATGTAGCGGATGAGTTCGCTCTCGACCCGGTCCATCACCAGCGCGTACAGACCCGTGGGCGTCTGGCCCTCGAGGTCGTGGAAATAGCGCTCGAGCGTGGCGAGCACCGCCCGGCCGAGCTCGTCGCGGCATTTGGGCATCGGTTTCATGCGCAGACCTCGTCGGTCGTTTCCAGGGGTTCGATCCCCCGGCTGGCGAGTTCGCCGAAGAATTCGTCGATCGCCTCGCGCTGTTCGGCCACCGTCTCGAGCCGGTTCATGCGTTGGCGGAAAGCCGCCGAGCCGACGAGGCCCTTGGTGTACCAGGAGATGTGCTTGCGCGCGACCTTCACGCCGGTCGTTTCACCGTAGAAGGCATAGAGGTCTTCGAGGTGCTCGAGCAGCAGGGCCCGGATCTCGGCCGGCGAGGGCGGCGGCAGGTGCTTTCCGGTGGCGAGGTAGTGTTCGATCTCGCGAAAGAGCCAGGGGCGCCCCTGGGCGGCGCGGCCGATCATCACACCGTCGGCGCCGGTGTAGTCCAGCACGGCGCGGGCTTTCTCGGGCGTGTTGATGTCGCCGTTGGCGATCACGGGAACGGAGACGAGGGTCTTCACCAGCGCGATGGTGTCGTATTCCGCTTCGCCCATGTATTGATCGGCCCGGGTGCGGCCGTGGATGGCGAGCGCCCGGATGCCGCAGGATTCGGCGATGCGCGCCAGGCGCGGGGCGTTCTTGTTGGCGCGGTTCCAGCCGGTGCGCATCTTGAGCGTCACCGGGGTGTCGGGCACGGCGCGCACCACGGCTTCCAGGATGCGGGCGGCGAGCGCTTCGTCTTGCATGAGCGCGGAACCTGCATAGACGTTGCACACTTTCTTCGCCGGGCAGCCCATGTTGATGTCGATGATCTGCGCCCCGCGCTCGACGTTGTAGCGCGCCGCCTGCGCCATCATTTCGGGGTCGGCGCCGGCGATCTGCACGACGATGGGTTCGACTTCGCCCGTGTGGTCGGCCCGGCGCAGGGTCTTGGCGCTGCCATAGAGGAGCGAATTGGAGGTGACCATCTCGGAGACCGCCAATCCCGCGCCCAGGCGTTTGCACAGCTGCCGAAAGGGGCGGTCCGTGACCCCTGCCATCGGGGCGACGAAGAGGTTGTTGCGCAGGCGAAAGCCGAGATAATCCATCGCGGTGGGGTGGGTGTCGATCGTCGGGAACGGGCAAGTATACCGCAGCGCTCGCTGCTTGCCGCTACGCTACGTATAGGAAATCGATGGTTCGCGTCGCTGCAAGGTCGCGGCGTGCGCCAAGGCGTCCTCGAAGGTGCGTCGCACGTTCTCACGGCCGATTTCGTCGAGGAATCCCGCCTTGCGCAGCGTGCGGAACGTTTCGCGGCTCGGTTCGGCGAGCACCAGAGGGATGCCGCGTTTGTCGAGTTCGCGGGCGATGGCGCGTAGGGTGTCCAGGCCCGAAGCGTCGATGCTCACGAGTTTACCCAGGTCGAGCACGACCACGTCGGGCCAATCCTGCGTGTCGAGAATTTCATCGAGCTTGTGGATGGCGCCGAAAAAGAGTGCTCCGGAGATGCGGTAGGCAGCCACGCGCAGGGAGCCGTCGGGGCGAAGGAAACGCGCGGCGTCGGGGCGACGCTCGAGCGGCAAGCGATCCACGTGGGTGAAACGCGCCATCTGGTAGATGAAGGCGAGGCTCGCGAGCACCATGCCGACCTCGACGGCGATGGTGAGGTCGAAGAGCACGGTGAGCGCGAAGGTGGTGAGCAGTATCACGCGGTATTTGGTGCTGAAACGCTTGAGTGCGGTGGGCGACATTTCGTGCCAGTCGCCCATATTGACTGCGACCACCAAGACGATGGCGGCGAGCGTGGTGAGCGGCACGTGCGCGGCGAGCGGCGCGAGCACGAGCACGACGGCGAGCAGGGTGAGTGCATGCACCATGCCGGCCACGGGTGTGCGTCCGCCGGCGCGCACGTTGGTGGCGGTGCGGGCGATGGCGCCGGTGGCGGCGAAGCCGCCGAAGAGCGGGGCGACGACGTTGGCGATGCCCTGCGCCATCAATTCCTGGTTCGGGTCGTGTCGATCATCGATCATGCTGTCGGCCACCCGCGCCGAGAGCAGGCTCTCGATCGCGCCGAGCAGCGCAATGGCGATCGCCGGCGGCAGCAGTTGCCCCAATTTGGTGAGATCGAACGCCGGGAAACTCGGTGTCGGGATCGTTTGCGGGATGCCGCCGAAGCGCGTGCCGATGGTCTCCAGGGGCAAGGAGAAGAGCATGTTCACGGCGGTGGCGACGATCAGCACCGCCAGCGGCCCTGGCAGGCGCGCCAGCCAGCGGGAGCGGGACGCGTAGCGGTTCCAGGTGAGGAGAAAGGCGAGCGAGGCAAGCCCGAAGGTGAGGGTAGGCCAGTGCGCCGTGG
This sequence comes from Tepidiphilus olei, assembly GCF_006980705.1. Taxonomy (GTDB): domain Bacteria; phylum Pseudomonadota; class Gammaproteobacteria; order Burkholderiales; family Rhodocyclaceae; genus Tepidiphilus; species Tepidiphilus olei. Next base: position 155,566 of record NZ_SBHO01000003.1, read on the forward strand.
GCAGCGCCGTGGCGAGCGCATGCATCTTGCCGAAGAACTCGGCGGGTACTTTCTCGATCGCCAACCCGAGGAAGTCCTTGATCTGGGAGAGGAAGATCACCACCGCGATGCCGTTGGTGAATCCGATGACCACGGGCAGAGGAATGAAACGCACCAGCGTGCCGAGTCGGGCGGCGCCCAGCGCGAAGAGCATCAGACCGGCGAGCATGGTCGCCACCAGCAGGTTCGCCTCTCCGTGTATGGCGACGATGCCATAGACGATGGGGATGAAGGCGCCGGTGGGGCCGCCGATCTGCACGCGCGAGCCGCCCAGCGCCGAAATGAGGAATCCGGCGACGATGGCCGTCCAGATGCCGGCCGAAGGGGACATGCCGCTGGCGATCGCAAAGGCCATCGCGAGCGGCAGCGCCAGCACGCCGACCGTTAGGCCAGCGGAGACGTCTGCGATCAGTTGTCCGCGGTCATAAGCACGTAGCGTATCGACGAGGCGCGGTTTGAAAAAGATCATTTGATCCTCATGCCGGGGAGGGCGCCCTCGTCGGGGGAAACCAGATAGATTCCTGGATGCGTACCATCCGGGTCGGAAGCGGCGAGCACCATGCCTTCCGAGACGCCGAACTTCATTTTGCGCGGTGCGAGATTGGCCACCAGTACGACCAGGCGGCCGACGAGCGCGGCGGGGTCGTAGGCGGATTTGATGCCGGCGAAGACTTGTCGTACCCGGGCGCTGCCGTCTTCCTCGCGTTCGCCCGCGTCGAGCAAGAGCCGCAGCAGTTTGTCGGCCCCCTCGACCGGCTCGGCGGCGATGACGCGCGCTACGCGCAGGTCGACACCGAGGAACTGCTCGAGCGTGATCGGTGCGGCCGATTCGGGCTTCGCCGCAGCGGGTTTGGTGGGAGGGGTGATCGGGGCGAGCGCTTCGCGGTTGGCTTCGATGAGCGCGTCGATCGCCTTGCGTTCGATACGGGTGAGGAGGTGCTCGTAGGGTTCGATCCGATGCCCGGCCGGCAGCGGCGCCCAGTCTTCCTTCCAGCACAGCGGTTCGATGGCGAGGAATCGCTCGACGCGCGCCGCGGTGCGCGGCAGGACGGGTTTGAGGAGGCGGGTGAGATCGCGAAACATGGTGAGCGCCGTGGAGCAGACGCGGTGCAGCCGATCGAGTTCACCGGTTTTCGCCAGTTCCCAGGGCTTGTGCTCGTTGATGTAGTGGTTGGCGGCGTCGGCGAGCGCCATCGCCTCGCGCAGCGCCCGGCCGTAGTCGGCGTCTTCGAACGCACGATGTAGCCGCTCGTCGCGGTGGGCGGCCTTGAAAGGGGCGAGCGCTTCGGCGTCGACGGGTCCGAGCCGGCCGTCGAAGCGCTCACCGATGAAGCGGGCGGTACGGCTGGCGATGTTGACGTACTTGCCGACGAGGTCGCTATTGACCTTGGCGATGAGGTCGTCGAAGCTGAGATCGATGTCTTCGAAGGTGCCGTTCGATTTGGTGGCGAAGTAGTAGCGCAACCATTCCGGGTCGAGCCCGTGTTCGAGCCAGGAGCGGGCGGTGATGAAGGTGCCGCGGCTCTTGCTCATCTTGGCGCCGTCGACGGTGAGGAACCCATTGACGTACTCGCGCGTGGGCGTGCGATAGCCGGAAAAGTGCAGCATCGCCGGCCAGAAGAGGGCGTGGAAGTAGAGGATGTCCTTGCCGATGAAATGCACCATCTCGGTGCCGGCTTCGGCGGCGCGCCGTGCGTCGATGTACTCGGCCACGTCGAGGTTGCCGCGGCGCTTGGCGAGCGCGAGGAAACTCGCCAGATAGCCGATGGGGGCATCCAGCCAGACATAGAAATACTTGCCGGGCGCGCCCGGGATCTCGAAGCCGAAGTAGGGGGCATCGCGCGTGATGTCCCAGTCCGAGAGGCGGTTCTCGCCTTCTTCGCCGAGCCATTCCCGGATCTTGTTGGCGGCCTCGAGGCTCAGGTGGGGTTCGCCGCGCGCGTTGGTGCCGCGCGTCCAGCGGCGCAGGAATTCGACGCAGCGGGGATCCGAGAGTTTGAAGAAGTAGTGCTCGCTCTTCTTGAGGACGGGCTTGGCGCCGGAGACGGCGGAATAGGGGTTCTTGAGTTCGGTGGGCGAGTAGGCCGCGCCGCACGCCTCGCAGTTGTCGCCGTATTGATCCGGCGCGCCGCAGCGAGGGCATTCCCCTTTGAGGAAACGATCCGGCAGGAACATGCCTTTGACCGGGTCGTAGAACTGCTCGATCTCGCGCGCTTCGATCAAGCCTGCCGCCTTGAGCTTGCGGTAGATGTCTTCGGCGAAAAAGCGGTTTTCCTCGCTGTGCGTGCTGTGGTAGTGATCGAAGGCGACGAGGAAATCGGCGAAATCGCGGGCGTGTTCCTGCTGGACGCGGGCGATCAGCGCTTCGGGCGTGATGCCTTCTTTTTCCGCGCGCAGCATCACGGGGGTGCCGTGCGTGTCGTCGGCGCAGACGTAATGGACCGTGTGCCCGCACATGCGTTGGTAGCGCACCCAGACGTCGGCCTGTACGTAGCCCACGAGGTGGCCGAGATGGATGTCGCCGTTGGCATAGGGCAGCGCGTTCGTGACGAGAATCTTGCGGGTCATCTCCGGTCCTGATCGTTGCGGCAGTGAGCTTGGATTATAATGGTTTGGTCAGCCCGGGTGGCGAAATTGGTAGACGCACCAGATTTAGGTTCTGGCGCCGCAAGGCGTGGGGGTTCGAGTCCCTTCCCGGGCACCAAGTCTTCCGATTTTTGCAAGATGCATTTTTGTGGTACGCTGCAACGATCGATCGGCGTTTCCCTTCCCCCAAGAGGAGTCATTCATGCAGACCATCTTCATCGTCGGTGCAGGAACGATGGGCAGCGGCATCGCTCAGGTCGCGGCCCAGAGCGGATTTTCGGTGCAGCTCTTTGACATTTCCGCGCAGCAGCTCGAACGGGCGCGCGCCACGATCTCTGGCAACCTCGACCGCCTCGTGAAAAAAGAGAAACTCACGGCGGCGGATAGAGACGCGGCGCTCGCGCGCATCGAAACGGTGACCCAGCTCGACGGTGTGGCTGCGGCCGACCTGGTGATCGAGGCGGCGAGCGAAAACGAGGCGCTCAAGCTCGAACTCTTCGCCAAACTCGACGCGCTTGCCAAGCCGGAGGCGATCCTCGCATCCAACACGTCTTCCATTTCCATCACCAAGATCGCTGCGGCCACCAAAAATCCGTCGCGCGTGATCGGCATGCACTTCTTCAACCCCGTGCCGGTAATGGCTCTCATTGAGCTCATCCGCGGTCTGCAGACGTCCGACGAGACCTACCAGAAGGCCGAGGCGATCGCCAAGGCGCTGGGCAAGACGCCGGTGGCGGTGAAAAACAGCCCGGGCTTCGTGGTCAATCGCCTGCTGTGCCCCATGATCAACGAGGCGATCTTCGCCCTGCAAGAGGGGCTCGCGAGCGCCGAGGGGATCGACGAGGCGATGAAACTGGGCTGCAATCACCCGATCGGTCCGCTGGCGTTGGCCGACCTGATCGGCCTGGACGTGGAGCTCGCGGTGATGCAGGTGCTCTACGAGGGGTTCAAGGATCCGAAATTCCGCCCGGCGCCGCTGCTCGTCGAGATGGTGGAGGCGGGCAAGCTCGGACGCAAGACGGGCGAAGGGTTCTACCGCTACGACAAGTGAGCGCGACCTTCGCCGAGCGCAGGGGGTGAACGAAAACCGCGGCCTGGAGCCGCGGTTTTTTTGTGTCGAGAAAAACGACAAGGAGTGTTCTGGTTCCGTCCGTGCGCACTCAGGCCCGGCGCATGGCGTCGAAGAACTCGGCGTTGTTCTTCGTCGCCTTGAGCTTGTCGAGGAGGAATTCGGTGGCTTCCAGATCGTCCATGCCGTAGAGGAGCTTGCGCAGGATCCACACCTTTTGCAGGATGTCCGGTTTCATCAGGAGCTCTTCGCGTCGCGTGCCGGAGCGGTTGACGTTGATCGCCGGGTAGACGCGCTTCTCCGCCATGCGCCGGTCGAGGTGCAGCTCCATGTTGCCCGTGCCCTTGAATTCCTCGTAGATCACGTCGTCCATGCGGCTGCCGGTGTCGATGAGCGCCGTGGCGATGATGGTGAGGCTGCCGCCTTCTTCGAGGTTGCGCGCCGCGCCGAAGAATCGCTTGGGCTTTTGCAGGGCGTTGGCGTCCACGCCGCCGGTGAGCACCTTGCCTGAGGAGGGGACGACGGTGTTGTAGGCGCGCGCCAGGCGGGTGAGCGAATCGAGCAGCACCACCACGTCGCGCTTGTGCTCGGTGAGGCGCTTGGCCTTCTCGATGACGATCTCGGCCACCTGTACGTGGCGTGAGGCCGGCTCGTCGAAGGTGGAGGCGACCACTTCGCCGCGCACCGAGCGCTGCATTTCGGTGACCTCTTCGGGACGCTCGTCGATCAGGAGCACGATGAGCACGACGTCGGGATGGTTCGAGGTGATGGCATGCGCGATGTGCTGCAGCATCACCGTTTTCCCCGTCTTGGGCGGGGCGACGATGAGGCCACGCTGGCCTTTGCCGATCGGGGCGATGATGTCGATGACCCGACCGGTGAGGTTTTCCTCACTGCGGATGTCGCGCTCGAGCTTGAAGGCTTCGTTCGGGTGCAGGGGAGTTAGGTTCTCGAAGAGGATCTTGTGCTTGCACTTCTCGGGTGCTTCGCCATTGATGCGGTCGAGCTTCACCAGGGCGAAGTAACGCTCTCCTTCCTTGGGGATACGGATCTCGCCCTCGATGGTGTCACCCGTGTGCAGGTTGAAGCGACGGATCTGTGAGGGCGAGACGTAGATGTCGTCGGGGCTGGCGAGATAGGAGGTATCGGGTGAGCGCAGAAAGCCGTAGCCTTCCGGCAGGACCTCCAATACCCCTTCGCCAAAGATGGGTTCGCCTTTCTTGGCGCGGTTCTTCAGCATGGCGAACACGAGTTCGTGTTTGCGCAGGCGGTTGGCGCCTTCGATGCCTTGTTCGGTGGCTAGCGCCAGGAGCTGGCTGACGTGCAGCGACTTGAGCTCGGACAGATGCATGGTTTTTGGTCGATGAAGGTTCTGTAGTCAATGAGATCTGAGAAGGCACGCCGCGAAGATCGACGCGGGCCGCCAGACGGGGAAAGTCTGAAAGTGCGCCGGCACGAAAGGCCGGCCTGAAAAATACGCCGAAATTACGCCGGTCGCGCGGCCGGCGTCAAAGATTGCTGTCGATGAAGGCGACGAGTTGGGATTTGGCCATCGCGCCGACGCGAGTGGCTTCGACGTTGCCGTTTTTGAAGAGCATCAGCGTTGGAATGCCGCGCACGCCGTATTTGGCAGGGGTTTCGGGGTTCTGATCGATGTCGAGCTTGCAGACCTTGAGCTTTCCTGCATACTCTTGGGCGATTTCGTCTAGGATCGGAGCGATCATCTTGCATGGGCCGCACCATTCGGCCCAAAAATCGAGCAGCACAGGCATTTTTGCCTGTAGGACTTCTTGCTCGAAGGTGGAATCGCTCACGTGATGGATGTGTTCGCTCATCGTGTGTCTCGGGGATGGACTGATAGGGGGTGAGAAGGAAAGCCCCGGCCGTATGGCTTCGGGGCAATAGGGCGTAACTTAGGGCATTGGCGACGAGACGTCAAGAGGATCGACGTCGAATCGGGCATGATGGGGCGCAAAATACGGGGAGCGTGGTATAAATGCAAAAAACTCGGGATGTCGTTTGCCCGGTGTTCGCAAGCAAAGGGGTTTTCCCATGACCTATGTCGTGACCGAAGCGTGCATTCGCTGCAAGTATACCGATTGTGTGGATGTCTGTCCCGTCGACTGTTTCCGCGAGGGGCCGAACATGCTGGTGATCGACCCCGATGAGTGCATCGACTGCTCGCTGTGCGTACCAGAATGCCCCGTGGAGGCGATTTATGCGGAGGACGATGTTCCGGCCGATCAGCGCGATTTCATTGCTCTGAACGCCGAACTCGCCAAGCAATGGCCGCCGATCGTGGAGCGCAAGGATCCTTTGCCCGATGCCGATGAATGGGCCAAGGTCAAGGACAAGCGCGACCAGCTGCTGCGCTGAGTCGCTTTCGACCACGTGCGTAGGGAGAGGAAACCATGAAAGTACGGGAGATCTTGGCGATCAAGGGAACGGCGCTCTTCACCATTACCCCCAATCGTTTCCTCTCCGACGCGGTGGCGGTGATGGTGGAGCAGGACATCGGCTCTCTGGTGGTGTTCGACGCGGGGAAAATGGTGGGGCTGCTCACTTTTCGTGAAGTGCTGGTGGCCGTGCATCATGCCTGTGCTTCCTGGGGCATGTTGACGGTCGAGGAGGCGATGCTGCGCCAGCCCATCGTCGCCGATCCCGACATGGAGCTCGATGCCTTGCGCCTGCGCATGGTGCAGACGCGGCAGCGCTATTTTCCCGTGATGGAGGAGGGCACCTTGCTCGGCGTCGTGTCGTTCTACGATGTAGCCAAGGCGGTGCTCGAAGAAAAAGACTTCGAGAATCGGATGTTGAAAGACTACATCCGCAATTGGCCGGAGACCGGCGAAAAAGAAGTTTGATCGAGGGTCCAGGGATATCCATGCCAGTCGCCCGTAAGAGGCGTCGGCGCTACCGGGAGGAGGGATCGAGGCCGCGGGAATCAGCCTGCGGCGTGATCCGAGGTGGAGGAGAATCCATGGAAAAAATCTGGCTCAGGAGCTATCCGCCGGGCGTGCCGGCGGAAATCGACCCGACCGAGCATGCCTCGCTGGTCGACTTGTTCGAGCGCAGCGTGGCGCGTTTCGCCGACCTGCCTGCGTTCACCCACATGGGCAGGACGTTGACCTACCGCGAGGTGGACCGTCTTTCGGCCAACTTCGCTTCTTTCCTGCAACATGGGTTGGGTTTGGCGCCAGGCTCGCGGGTGGCGCTGATGCTGCCCAACGTGCTGCAATATCCGGTGGCGATGTTCGGCATCCTGCGGGCCGGCTGCGTGGTGGTCAATGTCAATCCGCTCTACACGCCGCGCGAGGTGTCGCATCAGTTGCGCGACGCCGGTGCCGAGGCGATCATCGTACTGGAAAATTTCGCCCATACGCTCGACGAAGTTCCGGAAGTGCGCTCGTTGAAAGCAGTAGTAGTGACTTCCTTGGCGGAGATGCTGGGGGCGCCTCGCTCGTGGGTGGTGGATTTCGTCGTGCGCCGAGTGAAAAAAATGGTGCCGCCGTGGCGTCTGCCCGGGCACATTCGCTGGGGGGAAGCCTTGCGGCGGGGGGCCGTGCGCTCGATGACGCGCGTCGAGCCGGGGCTCGAGGACATCGCTTTCCTGCAATACACGGGGGGGACCACGGGGGTGGCCAAGGGGGCAGTACTCCTGCACCGCAACCTCATCGCCAACGTGCTGCAAGCGACGGCCTGGGTCGGATCGGTGTTGCGCGAGGCCGAGGAACGCGTCGTGACCGCTCTGCCGCTGTACCACATCTTCGCACTCACGGCCAACTGCCTCGTTTTCTTCCGCCTGGGGGGGCACAACCTGCTCATCACTAACCCCCGGGACATCGACGGCCTGGTGCGGGAATTGAGCAAGTGGCCGTTTACCGCGATCACCGGCGTGAATACCCTCTTCAACGCTTTGGTGCATCACCCCGAGTTTGCCAAGCTCGATTTTTCCCCGCTCAAGCTCACCCTGGGTGGAGGAATGGCGGTGCAGCAAGCGGTGGCGCAGAAGTGGCAGCAAATCACCGGACGACCGCTGCTCGAAGCCTATGGCTTGACCGAAACCTCGCCGGCCGTGACGATCAATCCCTTGGATTTGCCGGCGTTCAATCATTCGATCGGTCTGCCTCTTCCTTCCACGGACGTGAGCCTGCGCGACGATGCCGGAGCCGAGGTGCCGCCGGGTGAGGCGGGTGAGCTGTGCGTGCGCGGGCCGCAAGTGATGCGGGAGTACTGGAACCGCCCGGACGAGACGGCCAAGGTATTCTTCCCCGATGGATTCTTGCGCACGGGCGACGTCGCGAGAATGGACGAGCGCGGTTTCCTCTACATCGTCGATCGCAAGAAAGACATGATCCTCGTGTCGGGTTTCAACGTCTATCCCAACGAAGTCGAGGACGTGATCGCTCTGCATCCCGGGGTGTTGGAAGTGGCGGTGGTGGGCGTGCCCGACGAACACAGCGGCGAGGCGGTGAAAGCCTACGTGGTGCGTCGCGATCCCTCGCTCGATGCCGAAGCGATTCGGCAATGGTGCCGCGAACGGCTCACACCCTACAAGGTGCCGCACCACATCGAATTCCGCGAGGAACTGCCCAAGACACAGGTGGGCAAGATCTTGCGTCGTGCCTTGCGTGAAGAGGCGCGAGGGTAGGGATGCAAAAATCGCTTGTCAACGACCGAATTTCGTGTTTTACTTCGAACCATGAAATGAATCGGAGTATCTCGGTGGTCCGTTCCGCCCTTTTCCTGGCCGTTCTGCTGTCCGTACGCGTAGGCGTAGGGCCGCATGCGCCCCGGAGGGACTGACGCCGGATCCGAGCATCGTACCGATTCGAACCCGACCCCCTCCGGAGCCAGTCTCCCGAGGGGGTTTCGTTTTTTTAGGCACGAGGAGTAGGGCGATGATGACGATGACCGGCGCCGAGTTGATCGTGCGCTTGTTGGAACAGCAGGAGATAGAGACGATCGTGGGCATTCCCGGCGGGGCGATCCTGCCGCTCTACGATGCCCTGAGTCAGTCGAAACGGATTCGGCACGTGCTCGCGCGCCACGAGCAGGGTGCCGGTTTCATGGCCCAGGGCATGGCGCGGGTGACGGGCAAGCCCGCGGTGTGCTTTGCTTCGAGCGGCCCGGGGGCGACGAACCTGGTGACGGCGATCGCCGATGCGCGTCTCGACTCCATTCCGCTGGTGGCGATCACGGGGCAGGTGCCGCTGGCTATGATCGGCACCGACGCGTTCCAGGAGGTCGACATCTACGGCATGACCATCCCCATCACCAAGCACAATTTCCTCGTGCGCTCCGCCGCCGAGCTGCTGGAGGTGATCCCGCAGGCGTTTCGCATCGCCATGTCCGGGCGTCCGGGGCCGGTGCTCGTCGACGTGCCCAAGGACGTGCAGAACCAGCTCGTCACGTTCGAGCGCCTGCCGGCGCCGGCGGTGCCCGATCCGCTGCCGCCGCTGGATGAAACGGCGATCGCGGCGGCAGCGCGTTTGATCGACGAGGCCGAGCGTCCCGTGCTCTATCTGGGCGGCGGGGTGATTCATGCCGATGCCGCCCCGCTCGCGGTGACACTGGCCGAGCAGACGGCGATGCCCACCACCATGACGCTGATGGCGCTGGGGGCGATGCCGGTCGATCATCCCCTGTCGCTGGGGATGCTGGGTATGCACGGCGCGCGCTATACGAACTTCGCCTTGCAGGAATCGGACTTGTTGGTGTGCGTCGGAGCGCGTTTCGACGACCGGGCGATCGGCAAGGCCTCGCAGTTCTGCCCGGAGGCGAAAGTGATCCACATCGACATCGACCGGGCGGAACTGGGCAAGATTCGCCGTCCCGACGTGGCGATCCATGGCGACGTCAAGGCCGTGCTGCAGGCGCTGTTGCCCCGGGTGCGGGCTCAGCTGCGCAAACGCTGGCTGAGCCACGTGGCGAGTTTGAAGTCGCGCTTCCCGCTGGTGCTGGAAGGGCGGGATGACCCACGTAGCCACTATGGGCTCATTCAGGCGGTGGCCAAGGCGCTCGACGACGACGCGGTGGTGGTCACCGACGTCGGCCAGCACCAGATGTGGGTGGCGCAGGCCTATCCGCTGCGCCGGCCGCGGCAGTGGCTCACTTCCGGCGGGCTGGGCACGATGGGTTTCGGACTGCCGGCGGCGATCGGTGCGTCGCTCGCCGAGCCCCAGCGTACGGTAGTGTGTTTCACCGGCGACGGCAGCCTGAAGATGAACATCCAGGAGATGGCCACGCTCGCCGAAGAAGGGGGCAAGGTCAAGATCGTGCTGATGAACAACCAGTCGCTCGGGCTCGTCTATCAGCAGCAAAACCTCTTCTATGGCAAGCGTGTGATCGCTTCGAACTACCGTCGACCGACCGATTTCGTCAAGATCGCGGAGGGATTCGGCTTGGAGACGCTCGATCTGGATCACAGTGAGCATCCCGAGGCCGATCTGGCGGCGATCCTGCGCCGCCCCGGCCCGGCGCTGATCCATTGTTCGATCGATCGCGAGCGTTTCGTCTATCCGATGGTGCCGCCGGGCGCCGCCAACACCGAGATGATCGAGGGCTGACAGGAGAGAGAGATGATCGAACAAGTGGCCGAGCCGCTGCCCACGAGCGGTTTCGAGAAAGTGGTGCTGGAGCTGGAAGTCAACAACCATCCCGGGGTGATGAGTCACATTTGCGGGCTCTTTGCCCGGCGCGCTTTCAACGTCGAAGGAATTTTGTGCATGCCCTTGCCCGACGGGCAGCGCAGCCGTATCTGGCTCACCGTTTTCGCCGATCAGCGGTTAGAACAACTCATCCACCAGCTCGAGCGCCTGGTCGACGTGCTCGAGGTACGGCGCCACGGTGCCGACCACGAGGTGTTCGTGCAGTTGGAGCGCTTTTTCCAGTGAGCCGAAGTGGGCCGGGGCACATGCTACACTTGCTCCTCTGCGTATGGGCGACAAGGTAAGCGATGGCGGGCAACACCTTCGGCACAGTGTTCACGGTGACTTCCTTCGGGGAATCGCACGGCCCGGCGATCGGCTGTGTGGTCGATGGCTGCCCACCGGGCTTGGCGCTCAGCGAGGCCGACATCCAGTGTGAGCTCGATCGGCGCAAGCCCGGCACCTCGCGCCACGTCACCCAGCGGCGCGAGCCCGACACCGTCGAGATCCTCTCGGGCGTCTATGAGGGTATGACCACGGGCACGCCGATCGCGCTCCTGATTCGCAACGTCGACCAGCGTTCCAAGGATTACGGCAACCTCGTGGAGACGTTCCGCCCGGGGCATGCCGACTACGCCTATACGATGAAATACGGCCGGCGCGACCCGCGCGGCGGCGGGCGCTCTTCGGCGCGTGAGACGGCGGTGCGGGTGGCAGCCGGGGCGATCGCCAAGAAATGGCTGCGCGAGCGCCACGGCGTGGTGATCCGCGGCTTCATGGCGCAATTGGGGCCGATCGAAATCCCCTTCGTCTCCTGGGAACACGTGGAGCACAATCCTTTCTTCGCCCCCAATCTCGAGCTGGTGCCGGAGCTCGAGCGCTTCATGGATGCGCTGCGCAAGGCGGGCGACTCGGTCGGAGCGAAACTCACCGTGGTGGCAAGCGGCGTGCCCCCCGGTTGGGGCGAGCCGGTGTTCGGTCGGCTCGATGCCGAGATCGCCGCGGCGATGATGAGCATCAACGCCGTCAAGGGCGTGGAGATCGGCGACGGTTTTGCCGTCGTGACCCAACGCGGCAGCGAGCATGGCGACGAGCTCACGCCGCAGGGGTTTCTCTCGAACCACGCCGGCGGCATTCTCGGCGGCATCAGCACCGGGCAGGATGTCGTCGTCCATCTGGCGGTGAAACCCACCTCCAGCATCCGGCTCGAGCGACGCTCGATCGATCTGCGCGGGGCGCCGACCACGGTGGCCACGCACGGACGGCACGATCCCTGCGTGGGGATCCGCGCCACGCCCATCGCCGAGGCCATGCTCGCGCTGGTGCTGATGGACCAGGCGTTGCGCCATCGGGCGCAGTGCGGTGACGTGGTGCCTCCCGTTTCTCCTCTCCCCGGGGTGGCGCCGGGCGTGGTGGGTCCGGTTCCCTCGCCCCGCTGACCCCGTGGTGCAACGGGAGGCATTGCCTTATTGGCGCTTGTCGCTCTATAACCTGAGCTATTTCGCCTTCCTGGGTATTTTTGCCCCTTATTTTTCTCTCTACCTCGCCGCGCTCGGTTGGACGGCCGGCGCGATCGCTGCCGCGATGGCGCTGATGCAAGCCATGCGCGTGCTTGCGCCTCCCTTGTGGTCTCTGCCCTTGGAACGAGGGGTGGGCCATGTCGCTCTGTTGCGTCGGGCGGCCATGATGGCGCTCGCGGCCGGGGGTGTGTTCTTGGTGGCCAGTGAGCCGCGCTGGGTGTTACCAGCCGTGGCAGTGATCGGTTTTTGTTGGAGTGGAGCGCTGCCGGTGTTCGAGGCGCTCACTTTCGCGCACTTGCGCGAAGAGGCACACCGCTATGCGCGGATCCGGCTGTGGGGTTCGATCGGTTTCATCGTCGCGGTGCTCGGTCTCGGTCATTGGCTCGAGCGAGACGGCGTGGAGACGTTACCGGTATGGTTGGCGGCGGCACTGGCCGGCGGGGTCTTGATGGCCTTCGCCTTGCCAGAACCCACTCCGACGCGAGTTTTGGTCCGGACCTTGCCGCCATGGCGTGCCGTGTTGGCGCGTCGTGAGGTGACGGCTTTTCTGCTCGCCTCTTTCGCCATGTCGGCAGCGCATGGGCCGCTGTATGTTTTCTATTCCATGCACCTCGATCGCTTGGGGTACGATAAGGAGGCAATCGGCGCGCTCTGGGCACTGGGTGTGGCTTCCGAGATCGTGTTATTCTGGGCTCTGCCTGGAGTGCTGCGGCGTTTTACCGTGCGCACGCTCTTGTTCGTTGCCTACGGTGCGGCCGTGGTACGTTTCCTCGCAATCGGATGGGGCGGAGCCTGGCCGGTGGTCGTGGTGCTGGCGCAACTGTTGCACGCGGCCACGTTCGGCGTGTTCCACGGTGCGAACGTGCACTTGCTGCGGCAGTGGTTTCCCGGCCCCTTGCTCGCGCGCGGCCAGGCGCTCTATGGTAGCTTGTCCTTCGGGGCCGGTGGAATGCTGGGAGCCATGATGTCCGGCTGGTCTTGGTCGGCCCTGGGGCCAGAGTGGACCTATACCCTCGGCAGCGCGTTTGCGCTGTCCGGGATGGGCTTCGTTGCCATCGCGCTACGCCAAGGTGCTAGCGTCGATGACGAGGTTGTGAAATAATTGCGCGCCATGGGCGCGCTCGACCCGGAGAGAACCTTCGATGAACGCCAAGACGTTGTATGACAAATTGTGGGATGCGCATCTGGTGCGCCAAGAGCCCGATGGCACGGCCCTCATCTACATCGATCGCCACTTGATCCATGAGGTAACGAGCCCCCAGGCGTTTGAGGGGCTGCGTTTGGCAGGACGCAAGCCCTGGCGAACGGCTTCCGTCGTCGCTACGGCCGATCACAACGTCCCCACCGACCCCGGCGAGAGCGAGATCCGCGATCCCGTCTCGCGCGAGCAAGTCGTCACCCTCGACCAGAACATCCGTGCCTTCGGGGCGCTGCGTTACTTTCCCTTTCGCGACCCGCGCCAGGGCATCGTGCACGTCATCGGCCCGGAGAGCGGGGCGACGCTGCCGGGCATGACCGTGGTGTGCGGTGATTCGCACACCTCCACGCACGGGGCCTTTGCTTGTCTCGCTCACGGCATCGGCACTTCCGAAGTCGAGCATGTGCTCGCCACCCAATGCCTCATCCAGAAGAAAGCCAAGAACATGCGCGTGCGCGTCGACGGCAGCCTGCCGCCGGGCGTCTACGCCAAGGACGTGATTCTGGCGATCATCGGGAGAATCGGCACCGCCGGCGGCACGGGGCACGCCATCGAATTCGCCGGTGAGGCGATCCGCTCGCTCTCCATGGAAGGGCGCATGACGGTGTGCAACATGGCGATAGAGGCCGGCGCGCGCGTGGGCATGGTCGCGGTGGACGACAAGACCATCGACTACTTCCGCGACAAGCCGCTCGCGCCCAAGGGCGAGCTATGGGAGCAGGCAGTCGACTACTGGCGCACCCTGGTCTCCGACGCCGATGCCCGGTTCGACCGCGAGGTGGTGCTCGATGCTTCCATCCTCAAACCGCAGGTCACCTGGGGCACTTCGCCGGAGATGGTCACCGACATCGAAGGGCGGGTGCCCGATCCGGCCGCTTTCGCCGATCCGGTCAAGCGGGACGCCGCCGAGCGGGCGCTCGCCTACATGGGGCTGGAGCCGGGCACGCCGATCCGCGAAATCAAGGTGGATCAGGTCTTCATCGGCTCGTGCACCAATTCCCGCATCGAGGATCTGCGCGCGGCCGCCGCCGTCGTGCGCGGGCGCAAGAAAGCGCCCAACGTCAAGCGCGTGTTGGTGGTACCCGGTTCGGGCCTGGTGAAGGAACAGGCCGAGGAAGAGGGGCTGCACCGCATTTTTCTGGAAGCCGGCTTCGAATGGCGTGACCCGGGCTGCTCCATGTGCCTGGCGATGAACGCCGATCGGCTCGAGCCGGGTGAGCGCTGCGCCTCGACCTCCAACCGCAACTTTGAAGGCCGCCAAGGGGCCGGTGGGCGCACGCACTTGGTGAGCCCGGCCATGGCCGCCGCCGCCGCGATCGCCGGACACTTCGTCGACGTGCGCGAACTGCTTCCGGCCGCCGTCTGAAACCCGAGAGAGACAAAGACATGGAACAATTCATCCGCCTCGATGGTCTGGTCGCTCCGCTCGATCGGGCCAACGTCGACACCGACGCCATCATTCCCAAGCAATTTCTCAAGTCCATCCACCGCAGCGGCTTCGGCCCCTACCTCTTCGACGAGTGGCGCTACCTCGACCACGGTGAGCCGGGGATGGACTGCAGCAAACGGCCGAAGAATCCCGATTTCGTGCTCAACCAGCCGCGCTACGAGGGAGCGCAGATCCTGCTCGTGCGCGAGAACTTCGGCTGCGGCAGCTCGCGCGAGCACGCGCCCTGGGCTTTGCTCGACTACGGTTTTCGGGCGCTGATCGGCCCCAGCTTCGCCGACATCTTCTACAACAACTGCTTCAAGAACGGCTTGCTGCCCATCGTGCTGCCGGCCGAAGAAGTCGATCGGCTCTTTCGCGAATGCGAGGCCACGCCCGGCTACCGTCTGGTGATCGATCTGCCGTCGCAGACCATCACCACGCCCGAAGGGCGGGTGATCTCCTTCGAGATCGACCCCTTCCGCAAGGAGTGTCTGCTCAACGGCTGGGACGACATCGCGCTCACGCTGCGCCACGCCGACGAGATCCGCCGCTTCGAAGCAGCCTATCGCGCGCGCCATCCCTATTACTTCGTCGAGGAGTCCGCGGCATGAAGAAACGAATCTGCGTGCTTCCGGGCGACGGCATCGGCCCGGAGATCGTCGCCGAGGCGGTGAAAGTGCTCGACGTCCTCTCCCTGCCGCTCGAGTATGAATACGCCCTCCTGGGCGGCGCGGCGATCGACGCCACCGGCGAGCCTTACCCCGAGGAAACGCGTTCGGCGGCGCGGCGGGCCGACGCGGTACTGCTCGGTGCCGTGGGCGGGCCGAAGTGGGACGAGCTGCCGCGTGCCCAGCGTCCCGAGCGGGGGCTTTTGGGCATCCGCAAAGATCTGGGGTTGTTTGCCAACCTGCGCCCGGCCGTGCTCTTCCCCGAGCTGGCCTCGGCTTCTTCCCTGAAACCCGAAATCGTCTCGGGGCTAGACCTCGTCATCGTGCGGGAGCTCACCGGCGACATCTACTTCGGCGAGCCGCGCGGCATCGAGGTGCGCGACGGCGAGCGCGTCGGTTTCAACACCATGATCTACCGCGAAAGCGAGATCCGCCGCATCGGCCGCGTGGCTTTCGAAACCGCCCGCCGCCGCGGCAAGAAACTGTGCTCGGTCGACAAGATGAACGTACTCGAGACCACCCAGTTGTGGCGCGACGTGATGAACGAGCTCGCGCCGGAGTATCCCGACGTGACCCTCACGCACATGCTCGTCGACAACGCCGCGATGCAACTCGTGCGCGCGCCCAAACAGTTCGACGTGATCGTCACCGGCAATATGTTCGGCGACATCCTCTCCGACGAGGCGGCCATGCTCACCGGCTCCATCGGCATGCTGCCCTCGGCCTCACTCGACGAGCAGGGCAAGGGGCTCTACGAGCCCTGTCACGGTTCGGCGCCGGACATCGCCGGGCAAGGCGTGGCCAACCCGCTCGCCACTATTTTGTCGGCGGCAATGATGCTGCGCCATAGCTTCGGCTGGGAAGACGCGGCCGCGCGCATCGAAGGCGCCGTGCGCACCGTGCTTGCGCAAGGGCTGCGCACGCGCGACATCTTCGAGCCCGGTACGCGGCTCGTCGGCACCGCCGAGATGGGCGACGCGGTGGTCGCGGCGCTGCACTGACGGAAAAAACGAGACGAGGAACAGAGAATGGCAATACAACGAGTCGGATTGGTCGGTTGGCGGGGGATGGTCGGTTCCGTGCTGATGCAGCGCATGGAAGAGGAGAAGGATTTCTCCCTCTTCGAGCCGGTCTATTTTTCCACCTCGGCCGCGGGCAAACCCGCCCCGAGCTTCGGCGGCGTGACTCCGGACGAACCGCTCCAGGATGCCTACGACCTCGAGGCGCTCGCCCGGATGGACATCATCCTCACCTGCCAGGGCGGCGATTACACCAAGGCGGTCTATCCCAAGCTGCGCGCAGCCGGCTGGAAAGGGCATTGGATCGATGCGGCGAGCGCCCTGCGCATGGAGCCGCACACGGTGATCGTCCTCGATCCGGTCAATCGCCCGGTGATCGATGCAGCGCTTGCCCAGGGGGGGCGCGACTGGATCGGCGGCAATTGCACCGTCTCGCTCATGCTGATGGCCCTTGGAGGGCTGTTCCGCGAGGAGCTCGTCGAGTGGGTCTCCTCGATGACCTACCAGGCGGCCTCCGGCGCCGGGGCGCAGAACATGCGCGAACTGCTCGAGCAGATGGGGCGGCTCCATCAGGCGGTGGCTGCCGAGCTTGCCGATCCGGCCTCTGCCATTCTGGACATCGACCGCAAGGTGACGGCGGCGATGCGCTCGCCCGATTTTCCCACCAAGAATTTTCGCGGCGTGCCGCTCGCCGGCAGTCTCATCCCCTGGATCGACGTGCCGGTCGAGCACGGCCAGTCGAAAGAAGAATGGAAAGGCGGAGCCGAGTGCAACAAGATCCTCGGCAAACCGCCTTTCCGCACGCCGGGCTCGATTCCCATCGATGGCCTGTGCGTGCGTATCGGCGCCATGCGCTGCCATTCGCAGGGGCTGACGGTCAAGCTCAAACGCGACGTACCGCTCGACGAGATCGAGGCGATCATCGCCGGGGCCAACGAGTGGGTGAAAGTGGTACCGAACGAGCGCGAGGCGAGCGAGCGCGAGCTCACGCCGGCGGCCGTGTCGGGGACGTTGACGGTACCCATCGGGCGTTTGCACAAGCTCGCCATGGGGCCGGAGTATCTGGGGGCGTTTACGGTAGGCGACCAACTCCTGTGGGGGGCGGCCGAGCCGTTGCGCCGAATGCTGCGGATCCTGTTGCAGGGCTAGGGATTCACGGTCGAGATTCGATGCTGATGAGGGAGCGCAAAAAATGAAACGAGCAAAGCAGGTGCCCTTGGCCCTGTTGTTGGGCGCTTTGTGGGGAAATGCCTGGAGTGCGGGATTCGGCGAGCTCGTCGTGCGTTCCCGCTTGGGTGAGCCGCTGCGGGCGGAAATCACCGTTCGGGCCACCCCTGAAGAGTTGCGCTCTCTGTCGGCGCGCATCGCGGATCCCGATTATTTTCGCCAGGTTGGTGTGCCCTATAGCAACCTCGTGCAGCAAATCGACGCAAAATTGGTCCGGGATGGATCGCGCGCAAAAATCGTCCTCTCCAGTCGTGTGCCCGTTCGGGAGCCTTTCGTCAACGTGCTGCTCGACATGAGTTGGAGCAGTGGACGCCTCGTTCGCGAATTCCCCATCTTGCTCGACCCACCCGAGGTTGCCGCACCGGCTCGCCCCGTTCCGGCCGCTGGTAGAGACGTCGCCCTGGAACCCAGTCGGGGTGCCCCCGTCACGCAGAGGCAACCCGATCGATGGACCGTTCGCCCCGGAGAGACGCTCTACGGGATCGCCCGTCAGGTGGCGCCTGCCGGAACTTCACCGGAACAAACGCTGGTGGCGTTATGGCGGGCCAATCCAGATGCCTTCATCGGAGGCGACGTCAATCGGCTCAAGGCCGGGGTTACGTTGAGGACCCCGTCGGCCGAAGAAATACGGCAGATCTCCTTGGCTGAGGCCCGTGCGCTGTTGCGTTCCCAAGCCCGGCGGGCGGCGCCGGTTGCAGCCCAAGAAAGCACCCAGCAGGCACCAGGTGGGCTCGAGGAGCGGGTGGACAGGGGGGCGGTCGTGGCGCGCGAAGACCTCGGGCAGGGTTCAGCGGCTGAGCCCGAGGATCGTCTGAAAGTGGGTGCGAGCCCTGAGCCGATGGCCGATGGGGAGATACCTGCACTGCCTTCGCCCGAGGTGTCGGCTTTGCAGGAGACGTTGGCGGCCTCGGAGGCGGCGCTCGGTGAGGCGAACGAGCGCATCGTCAGGCTCGAAGCCGAAATTGCGCGGCTGCAAAAGCTCGTCGAAACGCAGAATGCCTCCTTGGCTCGGATGCAGGCGCAAGTCGAACGAATGACAGAAGCCGAACAAGGCTCGATGTTGTCGAGTATCTTGCCCTGGTTTGGCGGGGCGCTCGCTGCCTTGGCTGCGGCCCTGGGATGGTCGGCTTATCGCCGCAGACGCGAAGCGCAAGCGCTTCCTGCGCCTGCACCCGAGCCGCTGCACGCCCCGACCCTGTCGGCAGCCGCAGCCGCTTCGACCCTGGAGCATTCCGGCCCGGCCACCGAGTCTGGCCGTGCCGTCACCTCAGGCCAGAACATCGACACCTCCAGTATTCTCGGGACCGATTTCAC
Organism: Tepidiphilus olei; assembly: GCF_006980705.1. Taxonomy (GTDB): domain Bacteria; phylum Pseudomonadota; class Gammaproteobacteria; order Burkholderiales; family Rhodocyclaceae; genus Tepidiphilus; species Tepidiphilus olei. The sequence goes on from NZ_SBHO01000003.1 coordinate 174,285, forward strand.
CCAGGTGGCTTTCAACGCCCTGCATGCCGACGAAGGGGTCGACCCCGTTGCGGAGGCAGAGGTCTATCTTGCTTATGGACGCGATCCTCAGGCCGAGGAGATCTTGCTCGATGCCCTCAAGCAAACGCCCCGGCGCCCGGCGATTTACCTGAAGCTGCTCGAGGTCTACGCGAAGCGGGGCGATCGAGCCAAATTCGACCAGTATCTGCGCACTCTGTCCGAATTGAGCGGAGAGCAGGGGGCGGATTGGGACATGGCATTGAGTATCGGCAAACGGGCCTGGCCAGCCGACGAACGTTTTGCCTCGGTGCTCGCCGATGAGGGGCCGAAAGCGGAAATTCCGCCTCGCGGATCTTTCCCCGAGGCAGGGGGGTTGAGCGGAGTCGCTGCTGCGTCCGGGTCGGCTCGTCCCGACGTCCGCTCCGAGCCCTCGGCCGCCGTCCCTGCCGAGACGGGCGAATCCTCCGAGACGACACGCCCGGATTCCGCGCAGGAATTCGTCGAACTCGATTTCGACTTGGACAAGTTGAGCCAACGGATGGCGGAAGAGCCCGTGTCGCCCGCCTATGCTGCGCCCGAAAAGACCCCGCCTGCTGGAGGGGGGGGCGATCTCCTCGAGTTCGATCTCGAACTCCCCGTCACGGAACCGGAGCAGACGAAGTCGCCGGAAAACGTCTCCTTCGACGAATCGCAGGCAACGAAAAGTCATCGTACGGCGGCCGTCGAGAAAGAAGAAGCGATCGATTTTCCGGAGCTGATCCTCGAAGAGGAGGATGTGCAAGTGCAAAAAGCCGGCGCGAAACCCGATGCGACGGATTCGCCAAGCACGGGGATCGGCGATCTGAAAGAAATGCTGGACGAAATCGACTTTGATCTGGCCGAAGTCTCCCCCGAATCGGAAAAAACTACTCGCTCTCTGGCCGAGGACGGAGCGGAGTCCCTGTCTGCTTCGGCTACGGCGGAAGCACAGAAAATCGCCGAGGCTGGTCCTCCCACCGATGTCATGGACATCGATCTCGAGCGGTTTGCGGCAGAAGGTAGTGGTGAAGATCATGCCACCCGGCTTCAGCTCGCACAGGCGTATCTCGAGATGGGTGACCTCGAAGGAGCGCGCGAGCTGCTCGAAGAAGTGCTACGCGACGGTAGCGAGGCGCAACGTGCGACGGCGCAGCAGCTCATGGACAGGATCCAGGCAGGCAAGGCATGACCGCCCATTGCCGGCAGAGGTGAGGTAGTGCGCTGGGCATTGCTCGTCGAATACGCCGGGCAAGGCTTTCACGGCTGGCAGACACAGGCGGGTGGGCGCACGGTGCAGGGAGTACTGGAAGCGGCGGTCTCTGCACTTGCCGCTCACCCCGTCCGTCTGCATTGCGCAGGCCGCACCGATGCGAGGGTTCATGCGCTTGCCCAGGTGGTGCATTTCGACACTTCGGCCGAACGTCCCGCCTCTGCCTGGGTGCGGGGGGTGAATGCCCGTTTGCCCGAAGACGTCGCCGTACGGGCGGCTTGGCCCGTGTCCGAGGCGTTTCACGCGCGCTATCGCGCCACTTCCCGCCACTACCGCTACGTACTCTACAACGCGCCGGTGCGCCCGGCAGCGCTCGCCGGCCGGGTCGGTTGGGAGATGCGGCCGCTTGCGCTCGAACCGATGCGCGCGGCTGCGGCGCTCTTTCTCGGTACGCACGATTTCTCGGCCTTTCGTGCCGCCCAATGCCAGGCGCGCTCGCCCGTGAAGACGCTCCATCGTCTCGAGATCACGCGCCGCGGCCCTTTTCTGCATTTCGATGCGCACGCCGATGCCTTCCTGCATCACATGGTGCGCAATCTCGTCGGAGCGCTCGTCTACGTAGGCAAAGGGCGTTTCCCGCCCGAATGGGTCGGCGAAGTGCTCGAACGGCGCGAGCGTGCGCTTGCCGCTCCCACGTTCGCTGCCGCCGGGCTCTATTTCTGCGGCGTCGAGTATCCTCCGGGGTTGGGGTTGCCCGAGCGTATCGTGCGCCGGCCCGAATTCGGTCTATACGAGGAAGTGGATGTCCCATAATCTAGATTCCCTCTGGCCCTGGCGCGTCCGGGTGAAGATCTGCGGCCTGACGCGGCCCGAAGACGTGCGCGAGGCGTGCCGCTTGGGTGCCGATGCGCTCGGTTTCGTCTTCTATCCGCCCAGCCCCCGGGCGGTGACGCCCACGCAGGCCGAAGCCCTGCTTGCCGAAGTGCCCCCTTTCGTCACCACGGTGGGGCTTTTCGTCAATCCGGTCCCGGACGAGGTGGAATCGGTGCTCGAGCGTGTGCCGCTCGATCTGCTGCAGTTCCACGGCGACGAGCCGCCCGAGCTGTGCCGGCGTTTCGCTCGGCCTTATCTCAAGGCGCTGCGGGTGCGCCCGGGGCTCGATCTGCTAGAATTGGCGCGATGCTATCCCGACGCGAAGGGGCTGCTGCTCGATGCCGACTCCGCCGTTTGGGGCGGCAGCGGGCGCGCCTTCGACTGGAACCTGATCCCGCCCGCCCTGCCGCGCCCGGTGGTGCTCGCCGGGGGCCTTACGCCCGAGACGGTGGCCGAGGCGATCGCCCGGGTGCGGCCGTGGGCCGTCGACGTCTCGAGCGGGGTCGAGGCAGCCAAAGGGATCAAATGCCCGCAGAGGATGGCGGCGTTCTTCGCCGCCATGACCCAAGGAATGCGCTGATGGATTATCACTACCCGGATGCCCGGGGCCATTTCGGTCCCTACGGAGGCGTCTACGTGGCCGAGACGCTCGTGCCGGCGCTCGAGGCGCTCGCCCAGGCCTATGAGGAGGCCAAGCGCGACGCGTCTTTTCGTGCCGAGTTCGAGGATGAGCTCAAACACTACGTCGGCCGGCCCAGCCCCATCTACCACGCCAAACGCTGGTCGGAGACGTTGGGCGGGGCTCAGATCTACCTCAAGCGCGAGGACCTGAACCACACCGGCGCGCACAAGATCAACAACTGCATCGGCCAGGCGCTGCTCGCCCGGCGCATGGGCAAACCGCGCGTGATCGCCGAGACCGGCGCGGGGCAGCACGGCGTGGCCACCGCTACGGTGGCGGCGCGCTACGGCATGCGCTGCATCGTCTATATGGGCGAGGAGGACGTGCACCGGCAGGCGGCCAACGTCTATCGCATGAAGCTGCTGGGGGCCGAAGTGGTGCCGGTCTCCTCCGGTTCGCGCACGCTCAAGGATGCCCTCAACGAGGCCATGCGCGACTGGGTCACCAACGTCCATGACACCTTCTACATCCTCGGCACCGTGGCCGGGCCGCATCCCTATCCGGAGATGGTGCGCGACTTTCAGTCCGTCATCGGCAAGGAATGCCTGTGGCAGATGCCCGAGCTCATCGGCCGTCAGCCCGACTACGTGATCGCTTGTGTCGGCGGGGGTTCCAACGCCATCGGGATCTTCTACCCCTATCTGGAGCACGAATCGGTGCGTCTGATCGGGGTGGAGGCGGCCGGTGAGGGGGTCGAAACGGGGCGGCACGCGGCCACGCTCGTGGCCGGTCGTCCCGGCGTGCTGCACGGCAATCGCACCTACCTGCTGCAGGACGAGCACGGCCAGATCCGCGAGACGCATTCCATCTCCGCCGGTCTGGACTATCCCGGCGTGGGGCCGGAGCATGCGCTCCTCAAGGATCTGGGGCGCGCCGAGTACGTGGCCGTGACCGACGACGAGGCGCTGGCGGCCTTCCACGCGCTGTGCCGTTACGAAGGCATCATCCCCGCGCTCGAATCCTCGCACGCGCTCGCCTACGCGGCCAAGCTCGCGCCGAGCCTGCCGCGCGAGACGGTGCTGCTCGTCAACCTCTCGGGGCGTGGCGACAAGGACATGCACACCGTGGCCGAACGCTCGGGCATTCGCTGGTGAACGAGGAGCGTCCCATGAACCGTATCGATCGTACCTTCGCCCGCCTGCGCGAGCAGGGGCGCAAGGCGCTCATCCCTTTCGTGACGGCGGGTTTTCCCTCGGTCGAAACAACGCGGGCGCTCTTGCCGGCGTTGGTGCGCGCCGGCGCCGACCTGATCGAACTGGGGATCCCTTTCTCCGACCCCATGGCCGATGGGCCGACCATCCAGCGTGCGAGCGAACGGGCTTTGGCACAGGGTATGACGCTTGCTCGGGTGCTCGACTTGGTGCGCGACTTTCGCCGCACAGATGCCGATACGCCCGTGGTGCTGATGGGCTACGCCAATCCGATCGAGGCGATGGGTGAGGCGCGTTTCGTGGAGGCGGCGCGCGAAGCCGGCGTCGACGGCGTGCTCACCGTCGATTATCCGCCGCAGGAGGCCGAACCGTTCGCCGCGCGGTTGCGCGAAGCAGGACTGCATCCGATCTTTCTGCTCGCGCCCACTTCCAGACCAGAGCGGGCCGACGAGGTGGCGCGGCTCGGCGGCGGGTACGTCTATTACGTCTCGCTCACCGGTGTGACGGGAGCGGGCTCACTCGACGTCGCCTCGGTGCTCGCGCGCATTCCCGGTTTGCGCGAACGCACGGGCCTGCCCATCGCCGTGGGGTTTGGCATCCGGGATGCCCAAACGGCCGCCGAGATCGGCGCCGTGGCCGACGCGGTGGTCATCGGCAGCCGGCTGCTCGAAACCCTGGAAGGCGCATCGGATGCCGACGAGGCGTGCCGCCGGGTGGAATCATTTCTGCGTCCGATCCGCCGGACGCTCGATGAAGGGGTGACTCGATGAGCTGGCTCGACAAGATCCTGCCGCCGCGTATCCGGCGTGAAGTGAGCGGCGCGCGCCACAACGTCCCCGAGGGGTTGTGGACCAAGTGCGAAGCCTGCGACGAGGTGCTCTATGCCGCCGACCTCGATCGCGAGTTGCGCGTCTGTCCCAAATGCGGCCATCACCATCGCATCCGCGCCCGTGCCCGGCTCGAGGCGCTGCTCGACCCCGAAGGGCGAGTGGAGATCGGCGCTGAAGTACGGCCGGTGGATGCGTTGAAATTCAAGGACAGCAAACGCTACACCGACCGACTCAAGGAGGCGACCAAGGCCACGGGCGAGAGCGAGGCGCTCATCGTGCTCGCCGGGCGTCTCGAGACCCTGCCGGTGGTGGCGGCCTGCTTCGAGTTCGAATTCATGGGCGGCTCCATGGGTTCGGTCGTGGGTGAGCGCTTCGTGCGTGGGGTACGCCACGCCATCGAACATCGCTGCGGTTTCGTGTGCATCGCGGCGAGCGGCGGCGCGCGCATGCAGGAAGGGGTGCTGTCGCTCATGCAGATGGCCAAGACCAATGCCGCGCTCACGCAGCTCGCCCAGGCGCGGCTGCCCTTCGTCTCGGTGCTCACCGACCCGACGATGGGGGGCGTGTCGGCCAGTTTCGCTTTCATGGGGGACGTGGTCGTGGCCGAACCCGGAGCGCTCATCGGTTTTGCCGGGCCGCGCGTCATCGAGCAGACGGTGCGCCAAACGTTGCCGGAAGGGTTTCAGCGCGCCGAGTTTCTGCTGGAGAAAGGCGCATTGGATGCCATCGTCGACCGGCGTCGGCTGCGGCCGTGGCTCGCGCGCACCTTCTCCCTGCTGGGGCTGCGCCCGCACGAGGTGGCATGACGCAGACCTCCGCCCTGGATCGCTGGCTGGCGCAGCTCGAAGCGCGCGCGGCGAGCCACGTGATCGCCCTGGGGCTCGAGCGGGTGCGGGCGGTGCGCGAGCGTCTGCCTTTTACCCACGATGCGTTCGTCATCACGGTGACCGGTACCAACGGCAAAGGCTCGACCTGTGCGCTGCTCGAAGCCATGCTGCGCGCCGGCGGCTATCGGGTGGGCTGCTACACCTCACCCCACCTCTTGCGCTACAACGAGCGCGTACGCCTCGACGGCCAGCCGATCGGCGACGAAGCCCTGCTTGCCGCCTTCGAAGCGGTAGAGGCGGCGCGCGGCGACGTGCCGCTCACCTATTTCGAGCATGGCACGCTGGCGGCCTGGGTGGCCTTCTGCCGCGAACCGCTCGATGCCATCATCTTGGAAGTCGGCATGGGCGGGCGGCTGGACGCGACCAACGTGTTCGATGCGGATGCTGCGATCCTCACCGGCGTGGCGCTCGACCATCAAGCCTGGCTCGGGCCGGACCGGGAGGCGATCGGGCGCGAAAAAGCCGGTATCTTCCGCCCCGGCCGGCCGGCCATCGTCGCCGATCCGGTGCCGCCGCGCTCGGTGCTGGAGACGGCCGCCGCGCTCGGTGCCGAGCTCTACCGCCTCGGCGTGGACTTCGGCTACGATGGCGACCGCCAGCAGTGGCGCTGGTGGTCGCGCACGGCGGGTAACCGCGGCGGTCTGCCCTATCCGGCGCTACGCGGAGTCAATCAGCTGATGAACGCCTCCGCGGCGCTGATGGCGCTCACCTGCCTGCGCGATCGTCTGCCGCTGGCGATGCAGGCGGTGCGCGAGGGTTTGATGACGGTGGAACTCCCGGGGCGTTTTCAGGTGTTGCCGGGCCGTCCGAGCGTGATCCTCGACGTCGCGCACAATCCCCAGGCCGCGGCGGTGCTCGCCGAGAATCTCGCCGCGATGCCGGGGTACCGCTGCACCTTGGCCGTGGTCGGCATGCTCGCCGACAAGGACGTAGAAGGGGTGGCACGGGTGCTCGCTCCCCGGGTCGATGCGTGGTTTGCCGCCGGCCTGCCAGGACCTCGCGCGCTCACGGCCGAAGCGCTCGCCGCGAGGTTGGAGTCCGCGGGGGTGGCGCCCCGGGAAACGTGCGCCTCGGTGGCCGAGGCGCTTGCTGCGGCTAAGGCACAGGCCAAGGACGATGATAGAATCGTCGTGTTCGGCTCTTTCCTCACGGTGGCCGATGCGCTGCGTGCGCTGCACGTCCAGGACACGGAAGCACGGTGACGACCCAGGAAGAAACTCTCGAGCGGTTGCGCAGGATACGGCGGCGTTTCGTCGGAGCCCTCGTCCTGCTGTTGGCCGCGCTCATCACGCTGCCTCTGGTGATGGAGCAGGAGCCTCGAGGACCGAGGGATCCGGTCGAGGTACGGATTCCTTCCCGCGAGCAAGCGCCCGATTCTTTGCCGCCGCCCGAGGCTAGTCCCGATGCGATATCGGAACGTGTTTCCGAACCCTCTCGGCTGCCGGAAGTCGAGCGCGCCGAGGTGTCCATCCCGCTGCCAACGCCTCCGATCGGGCAAGAACCTCCTTCCGCCCGAGATCCTCTGTCGCAGCAGACGACATCCGCTCCTGCGCTCCCGCAAACGGAGGGGGGGGCACTTCGATCCACTGCGCCGCCCGAGCCGCCCAAGCCGGTGACCGAATCCAGTCCGGTGCCAACCGTCAAATCCGATACCTTGCAGGAAAAGGCGCGTGCACTCGCCGCCTTGGAGGGCGTATTGAAACCAGGACAAAAGCTGCCTGGGTATTGGGTGGTGCAGGCGGGTGCTTTTCGCGATGGAAACAAGGCGAAGCAGGTGGCCGGGCAGCTGCGCGCTGCCGGGCTCGAAGCCTTCGTCGAAAACGGCGCCGATGGCTGGTATCGTGTGCGCATCGGTCCTTTCGTGCACGAATCCAAAGCCCATTCTGCCAAGGCGATCGCCGAGCAGCAACACTTGAGCCCTCGCGTGGTGTACGTCGCCTCGCCATGAACGGTTTCGATTACGCGGTAGTCGCAGTGATCGGTATTTCACTGCTCGTGGGCGCTTGGCGTGGCGGCGTCTCCGAGCTGCTGTCGGTGATGGCATGGGTCGTGGCGATCGTCTTGGGGTGGGTGTTCTGTTGGCCGATCGGTCAGGTGTTCTATGCGCGCTGGTTCAGTGATCCTTTGTTGCAGCGCGTCTTGGGCTTTGCCACGATCTTTCTCGCCGTGTTCATGCTGGCGGCACTGATGCGCTACGCCCTGCGCGAACTGTTGCGTGCCGTCGGCCTAGGGGGGATAGACCGCGTGTTCGGTGCGGTTTTCGGGGTGGTGCGAGGTGTGGCGGTGGTGTTGTTGTGTACGGCGGCGCTGCTGGCGGTCGGCGTCCAGGAAGCCCCGTGGTGGCGACAATCGAGCACCGCGCCGTGGATCGTTGCAGCCTTGCAACGCCTGGAGCCGTGGTTGCCGCGAGGCTTGATCGAGAAATTGCCTTTGCCTAGGGAGATCATTTGAATGTGCGGAATCCTCGGGGTGGTTGCCCATCAGCCGGTCAACCAGCTCCTGTATGATGGATTGATGGTGCTGCAGCACCGAGGGCAGGATGCGGCGGGCATCGCCACCGGCAGTGACGACCGCTTCTACATGCACAAGGGGCCGGGACTGGTGCGCGACGTCTTTCGCACGCGCAACATGCGCAGTCTCGTGGGCAACTGGGGTATCGGCCACGTGCGCTACCCCACGGCGGGCGATGCCTGCAATCCGGCCGAAGCGCAGCCCTTCTACGTCAATTCGCCTTTTGGTCTGCTGCTCGCGCACAACGGCAACCTCACCAACGGCGAGGCGCTCAAGCGAGAGATCTTCGAGACCGACTTGCGTCACATCAACACCAATTCCGACTCCGAGATTCTGCTCAACGTCTTCGCCCACGAGCTCGCGGCCGCCTCCAAGGGGGCGCGCCCCGACGACGAGGCGGTATTCGCGGCGGTGCGGGGGGTGCATCGGCGCTGCCGCGGCGCCTATGCGGTGGTGGTGATGATCGCGGGCTATGGTCTGCTCGCCTTTCGTGACCCCTACGGCATCCGTCCGCTCGTCTTCGGCCGCAACGACACGCCTTCAGGGACGGAGTGGCTCGTGGCTTCCGAGTCGGTCGCGCTCGATACGCTGGGGTTTCGGCTGGTGCGCGACGTCGCGCCCGGCGAGGCGATCCTCTTCGGCATCGACGGCACGATGCGCGCGCGCCAGTGCGCCGATGACCCGTTGCTCGCGCCCTGTCTCTTCGAATTCGTCTATCTGGCCCGCCCCGATTCGGTGATCGACGGGGTGTCGGTCTATGAGGCGCGCGTGAAGATGGGCGAATACCTCGCCGAGCGTTTCCGCACCCGCTTTCCGCACACGCGCATCGACGTGGTGATCCCCATTCCCGATTCCAGCCGTCCGGCGGCGTTGGAGATGGCTACTCGCCTGGGGCTGCCCTACCGCGAGGGGTTCGTCAAGAACCGCTACATCGGCCGCACCTTCATCATGCCGGGGCAGACGGTGCGCAAGAATTCCGTGCGCAAGAAGCTCAACGCCGTGCATCAGGAATTCCGCGGTAAGCGCGTATTGCTCGTCGACGACTCCATCGTGCGGGGTACCACCAGTCGCGAGATCATCCAGATGGCGCGCGACGCCGGTGCCGTGGAAGTCTTTCTCGCCTCGGCGGCTCCGCCCGTGCGCTACGCCAACGTCTACGGGATCGACATGCCGAGCCGCCGCGAGCTCATCGCCGCCTACTGCGACGAGGAAGAAGTCCGCCGCCAGATCGGCGCCGACGGGCTGCTCTATCAGGAACTCGAAGACCTCAAACGCGCCATCCAAAGCGTCAATCCGGCGATCCGGCGCTTCGAGTCTTCCTGCTTCGACGGCCGCTACATCACGGGCGACGTCACGCCCGAATACCTCGAACGGATCGAACGGCGCGGCGACGCACCGGCTGCTCTGTCCGAGCGCGAAGACAGCGAGGGAGCGGCTCAGCTCGATCTCAACCTGCCCCTCGACCAGGACGCATGAAAGGACGGTCATGAACGACGACAAGGGCCTGGGCACGCGCGCGGTGCGCGATGGCGTGCTGCGTAGCCAATTCGGCGAGCATGCCGAAGGGCTCTATCTCACTTCGAGTTTCGTTTTCGCCGACGCAGCGCAAGCGGCGGCGCGCTTCCTCGAGCAGGAAGAGGGCTATACCTATAGCCGCTTTACCAACCCGACGGTGAGCATGTTCCAGGAGCGGCTCGCGAGTCTCGAAGGGGCCGAATCCTGCATCGCCGCCGCCTCGGGCATGGCGGCGATCCTGTGCGCGGCCATGACTTTCGTCTCCCAGGGCGAGGAGATCGTGGCCGGCCAGGGGCTCTTCGGCGCCACGCACCAGCTCTTCTCGGCGATCCTGCCGCGCTTTGGCATCACCACGCGCTTCGTCGATCTGGGCGATGCCGCGGCGCTGGAGGCGGCGCTCACCCCGCGCACCCGGCTCGTCTTCTGCGAGACGCCCAGCAACCCGCTCATGGAGCTCGTCGATTTGGCCTCGCTTGCCGAACGGGCGCACCGGGTCGGTGCCTTGCTCGCGGTCGATAACACCTTTTGCACGCCCATCGGACAGCAGCCGCTCGCCCTGGGGGCGGATCTGGTCATCCATTCGGCCACCAAATACCTCGATGGTCAGGGCCGGGTGCTCGGTGGGGCGGTGCTCGGTAGTCGCTCGCTCGTCGATTTGGTCTACCGCTTCCTGCGCACGGCAGGGCCCAGCCTTTCACCGTTCAACGCCTGGGTGCTGGTGAAGAGCCTGGAGACGCTGCCGTTGCGCGTGCGGGCGCAGAGCGAGGCGGCGCTCGCGCTCGCGCGCTGGCTCGAGGGGCATCCGAACGTGGTGCAGGTGCGCTATCCCTGGCTCGAATCGCACCCGCAGCATGCGCTCGCGCGGCGCCAGCAGAAACTGGGGGGCGGAGTGGTGAGTTTTCGCGTGCGCGGCGGACGCAGCGAGGCCTGGCGCGTGATCGATTCCACCCGGATATTCTCGATCACCGGCAACCTCGGCGACGTCAAATCCACCATTACGCATCCGGCGAGCACCACGCACGGGCGGTTGGCCCCGGAAGTGCGGCAGGCGATGGGCGTGGGCGAAGACCTGCTGCGCGTCTCGGTCGGCCTGGAAGAGGTCGAAGACCTGAAAGCCGACCTCGCGCGTGGGCTGGACGCGATCGGGGAGTAGGATTCAACGGTGTTCGACCCTGGCCGGTGTCACGCCGTGCCAAGTGGCGCCTTCGGGGCCTATCTCCAGCCAGCGGGCGGTGTCGTGCCATTCGGGCAGCACCCAGCGCTCGCGCTGCTCGTCGGCGATCGAGTAACGATGCACGGCGCAGCGGTGGGTGTGACCATGGAGCAACACCGCCGAAGGGTAGGTTTCGAGCCAACGACGCACCTCGTCCTCATTGACGTCGATCGGCGCTTCCAGCGCGCCCTGGTAGGCACGGCTCTGTTCGCGTGAGCGCTGAGCGAAGGCGATACGCGCCGGCAGGGGCTGGGCGAGGAAGGCGGCTTGGGCGGCGGGCTGCCGCGCCTGGGCGCGCCAGGCTTGATAGGCGTGATCGTCGGTGCATAGGAGGTCGCCGTGGGTGAGCACGAAGGCTCGCCCGGCGATGTCCACGGCCACCGGATCGGGCAGCATCGCCCAGCCGGCGCGTGTGGCAAAGGTCTCGCCCACGAGGAAATCGCGGTTGCCGGCAAGGAAATGGAACGAGACGCCGCGTGCGCGGGCCGCGGCGAAGGCAGCGACGAGGGATTCCACTACCGGGTGCGTCCAGTCGTCGCCGATCCAGAATTCGAAGATGTCGCCCAGGAGGAAGACGGGCTCTTCTGCCGGGCGCTGGGCGAGCCATTCGCAGAAGGCGTGCAGGCGCGGTGTGTCACGATCGATGTCGAGGTGCAGGTCGGAGACGAGCGTGGCGCGCGGCAGGCGCAGGCGCGGCGCCTCGAATGCCGGCAGCGCCGTCATCGCAGCACCTCGGCGTGCTCGATCACCACCGGTTCGAGCGGTACGTCTCGCCAAGGACCGACGGTGCCGGTCTTCACCGACTTGATGGCGTCGACCACGTCCATGCCCTGCACGACCTTGCCGAAGACGCAGTAGCCCCAACCCTGGGTGGTGGGGGCACGGTAGTCGAGGAAGTCATTGTCGGCGACGTTGATGAAGAATTGCGCCGTGGCCGAATGGGGGTCCTGGGTGCGGGCCATGGCGACGGTGCCGCGCCGGTTCTTGAGGCCGTTGTCGGCTTCATTGGGAATCGGCGCGCGTGTCGGTTTCTGCTTCATGTCGGCGGTGAGCCCGCCGCCCTGGATCATGAATCCGTCGATGACGCGATGAAAAATGGTGCCGTCGTAGTGGCCGCTCTCGACGTAGGCGAGAAAGTTCTCCACCGTCTTGGGGGCTTTGACGGGATCGAGTTCGAGCACGATGTCACCGCGGTTGGTGGTGAGTTTGACTTGCACGGCTTGGGCTCCTTGAGCGAAGGAAAGGGTGGGGAAGGTGCAGGCGAGAAGCGCCGTGAGCAGGGCACGGCGCACCCGGTTCATGGAGGAGGTCTGCGGCATGGACGGATTCCTGGGATAGGGTAAGACGATGCGTACGGCCTGGCGCGCGGGTGCATGACGGCGTTTTCCGTTTTCCGAATGCACGTGCCGTCGATGTGGTGGATCGCACTTTTTACACCGCGCACGCCGCGTTCCGTGGCCGGTTGCAGGATTTTTTCGTGTGCTCCGCGTTCATTGTGCTTCACCGGTGAAGAATTCGCGCATGCGGTCGAACCAGGATTTGCTGCGCGGGTTGTGCCGTTCGGCGTTTTCATGGGCGATCTCTTCGAATTCGCGCAAGAGCTCTTTCTGCCGCTCGGTGAGATTGACCGGCGTTTCTACCACCACGTGGCAGAGCAGGTCGCCCACGCCCTGGTTGCGCACGTTGCGGATGCCCTTGCCGCGCAGGCGGAAGACCTTGCCCGTCTGCGTGCCCGGGGGGATGCGCAACTTGGCGATGCCATCGAGCGTGGGAACGTCGATCTCGCCGCCCAGCGCGGCCGTGGTGATGGAGATGGGCATCTCGCAGTGCAGATCGTCGCCATCGCGCTGGAAAATGGGGTGGGGCTTGATGCGGATCTCGACGTAGAGATCGCCCGGCGGACCGCCGTTGATGCCCGCCTCGCCGTAGCCGCTCTGGCGCAGGCGCATGCCGGTGTCGATGCCGGCCGGGATCTTCACTTCCAGCGTGCGCGTGCGCCGCACCCGCCCCGCGCCGCCGCAGTCCGGGCAGGGGTCGGCGACGATACTGCCGCTGCCATGGCATTCGGGGCAGGTCTGCTGGATGGAGAAGAATCCCTGCTGCATGCGCACTTGGCCGATGCCGCCGCAGGTGGGGCACACCCGCGGCTGCGTACCGGGGCGCGCGCCGGTGCCGTGGCAGGTGTCGCAGGTCTCGGCCGTGGGAATGCGGATGGTCTTGGTGGTGCCGTGCGCGGCCTCTTCGAGCGAGATCTCGAGCTGGTAGCGCAGATCGGCGCCGCGATAGACCTGGGAGCGGCCGCGCCGGCTACCGCCGAAGAGATCGCCGAAGATGTCGGAGAAGGCTTCGGCGAAGTCGTCGAACCCGGCTGCCCCGGCGCCGGCCGCGGCTCCATCTACGCCGGCATGCCCGTAGCGATCGTAGGCGGCGCGCTTTTGCTCGTCGCTCAGCACGTCGTAGGCGCGCTGGATTTCCTTGAATTTCTCTTCGGCCGCCTTGTCGCCCGGATTGCGGTCCGGGTGGTATTTCATCGCCAGACGCCGGTAGGCTTTTTTGATCTCGGCCGCCGTCGCTTCGCGGCTCACTTCGAGGATCGCGTAATAATCTTTTTGTGTCATCGTCTCGCCAGTGTGGGGTCATGACGCAGCCGAGCCCGGGCCGGGAGTGTCCGGCGCGGGCTCGGCTTTCAGGGTGCGGGGCAGGGCCGATCAGTGTTTCTTGTCGTCCTTGACCTCGGTGAACTCGGCGTCGACCACGTCGCTGTCGCCGGCGCGTTGTCCCGCGGACGTTCCCGCACCACCGGGCGCAGCACCTGCTTCACCAGCACCATAGAGATGCTGGGACATCTCGGCGCTCGCCTGCCCGAGCTTGCGCATCGCGGCCTCGATTTTACCCTTGTCGTCGGATTTCATCGCCTCTTCGGCTTCCTTGAGGGCTGCTTCGATTTTTTCCTTGTCGTCGGCCTTCACCTTGTCGCCGAGCTCTTCGAGGCTCTTGCGCACCGAGTGGATGAGTGCATCGCACTGGTTGCGCGCCTCGATCAGCTCGCGCATGCGGCGGTCTTCCTCGGCGTGCGCTTCGGCGTCGCGGATCATCTGCTGGATCTGCTCTTCGGTGAGACCGGAGTTCGCCTTGATGGTGATCTTGTTCTCCTTGCCGGTGGCCTTGTCGCGGGCCGACACGTGCAGGATGCCGTTGGCGTCGATGTCGAAGGTGACTTCGATCTGCGGCACGCCGCGCGGCGCAGGCGGAATCCCCTCGAGGTTGAATTCCCCGAGCAGCTTGTTGTCGCGCGCCAGTTCCCGCTCGCCCTGGAAGACGCGGATGGTGACGGCCGTTTGATTGTCCTCGGCCGTGGAGAAGATCTGCGTCGCCTTGGTCGGGATGGTGGTGTTCTTCGGGATGAGCTTGGTCATCACCCCGCCGAGCGTCTCGATGCCCAGCGACAGCGGCGTGACGTCCAGCAGCAGCACGTCCTTGACTTCGCCTTGCAGAACGCCGGCCTGGATGGCGGCGCCGATGGCGACGGCTTCGTCGGGGTTGACGTCGCGCCGCGGCTCCTTGCCGAAGAATTCCTTGACCTTTTGTTGCACCTTGGGCATGCGAGTCTGGCCGCCGACGAGGATGACGTCGTCGATGTCCGAGACCTTGAGCCCGGCGTCCTTGAGGGCGATGCGGCAGGGTTCGAGCGTCTTTTCGATGAGGTCGTCGACGAGCGCTTCGAACTTCGCCCGGGTGATCTTCATGGCGAGGTGTTTGGGGCCGCTCGCATCGGCCGTGATGTAGGGGAGGTTCACCTCGGTCTGCTGGCTCGAGGAGAGCTCGATCTTGGCCTTTTCGGCGGCTTCCTTGAGCCGCTGCATGGCCAGCGGGTCTTTCTTGAGGTCGACGCCCTGTTCTTTCTTGAACTCGTCGACGATGTAGTCCATCAGCCGGTTGTCGAAGTCTTCGCCACCGAGGAAGGTGTCGCCGTTGGTGGAGAGTACTTCGAACTGGTGCTCGCCGTCGACTTCGGCGATCTCGATGATGGAGATGTCGAAGGTACCGCCGCCGAGGTCATAGACGGCGATCTTGGAGTCGCCCGGCTTCTTGTCCATGCCGTAGGCGAGCGCCGCGGCGGTGGGTTCGTTGATGATGCGCTTGACGTCGAGCCCGGCGATGCGGCCGGCGTCCTTGGTGGCCTGGCGTTGGGCGTCGTTGAAGTAGGCGGGCACCGTGATGACCGCTTCGGTCACTTCCTCGCCGAGGTAGTCTTCGGCGGTCTTCTTCATCTTGCGCAGGATTTCGGCCGAGACCTGCTGCGGCGAGATCTTCTTGCCGCGCACTTCGACCCAGGCGTCGCCATTGTCGGCGCGCACGATCTTGTAGGGCATCAGTTTGATGTCCTTCTGCACTTCCGGGTCGTCGAACTTGCGGCCGATGAGGCGCTTGACGGCGTAAATGGTGTTGGCGGCGTTGGTGATGGCCTGGCGCTTGGCCGGAGCACCCACCAGGATCTCGCCGTCTTCGAGATAGGCGACCACCGAGGGGGTGGTGCGTGCGCCCTCGGAGTTCTCGATCACCTTCGGCTTGCCGTTTTCCATCACGGCCACGCAGCTATTGGTGGTGCCGAGGTCGATACCGATGATTTTTCCCATGATGCGTTCCTCTCGTTTGAATGCGGTTGGTGTTCAGATGGCGGCGAGGCGGCGGTTTTTCAAGAGGAGGCGTTGCCGTCGCCGCCTTCGGCGCTTGCCGCTTCGGACTTGGGCTTGGCGACCATGACGAGCGCCGGCCGCAGGACCCGGTCGTGCAGCAGGTAGCCTTTCTGCAGCACCTGCACGACGGTGTTGGGTTCGGCGTCGCTCTCGAGCATGCCCACCGCCTGATGCAGGTGGGGGTCGAATTTTTCGCCCTGCGGATCGATCTGGCGCACGTTGGCGCTCTCGAAGGCATTCTCGAGCTGGCGCAGGGTGAGCTCCACGCCCTGGCGCAGGGTTTCCAGCGTCTGGTTGGGCGTGCCGAGCGCGGCCTCGAGGCTGTCCTTGACCGGCAGCATGGAGGCGGCAAAGCGCTCGCTGGCGAACTTGCTCGCCTTGGCGATTTCTTCCTGGGCGCGGCGGCGGACGTTTTCCGCTTCGGCCTTGGCCCGCAGCCAGGCGTCGTGGTGTTCGGCGGCCTTCTGCTCGGCGATGCGCAGCATCTCTTCGAGGCTGGGCATCACTTCGGCATCCGCTTGGGGGTCGGACGTGGTGGGATTCTCCCGGGGGGTTTGTTCCCCGCCCTGCGGGGTGTCGTGCTTGGGTTTGGTTCCTTCGGTCATAACCTCATGCTCCGCCGATTCGTGATCGTGGAGTCATTATGGGGGTGGGTGGGGGGTAATTCAAGGGGCAGAGGTCGAAATCGTCCGATACGGATCCGTGCGAGCATGTCGTGCCCCGGGGGCGAGAGTCCGTACAATGACGTCTTTGGTCGACGAGGGATGCACGACGGTGGAGGGATTTTTGCTCGTTTTGCCGGATTTCACCTTGATCGTGTTGGGAGCGATCCTGGCGCGTTGGGTGATGGTGCAGCCGGAATTCTGGAGCGGTGTGGAACGCTTGGTGTATTACGTGCTCTTCCCGGCGATGCTCTTTCGCTCGCTGGCGAATGCGCCGACCTTGGGCGCTGGTGCGCTGGCCTTGCTCGGCGCGGCCGCAGTGACGGTACTGGCCGGCTTTGCGCTGGGTTGGATGATTCGCCGGGCGATCGATCCCAATCCGGTGCGCGCGGCCTCGCAGATCCAGTGCGCCTATCGCTTCAACACGTACATGGGAATGGCGCTCGCCGGACAATTGGCCGGGGCGAGCGGCTCGGCCCTCATGGGGGCGGTGTGTGGCACGATGGTGCCTTTGGTCAATGTCTTGGCCGTGGGGTCGATGAGCCGTGGGGGCGTGCGTGCCACTTTGCGCGCTTTGGGAACGAATCCGCTGGTGTTGGCGACGCTTGCTGGGGCAGCCTATCATCTCGCCGGGCTTCCCTTGCCGGCGGCCATGGATACCCTGCTCGGGCGCTTGGGGGCGGCGGCAGTGGCGATGGGGCTGATCGGCGTAGGAGCTGCGTTGCGGATCGATCGTTCGCTCTTGCGGCCCGCATCCTGGGGTATCGTGGCGATCAAGCTGCTGGCCTTGCCGGCCATCGCCTGGGGCATCGCCACGTGGTGGGGGATCGAGGGCTTGGCGCGCGAGATGCTGATTCTTTTCGCGGCACTTCCTTCGGCCAGCTCGGCCTACATCCTGGCGAGCCGCCTCGGGGGAGATGCGCCGGCGGTGGCGCGCCTCATCTCGCTCACCACGCTCGGTTCGGCGCTCACGCTGGGGGGGATTCTGAGCCTGTTGCGATGAATCAGCCGGTGAGCACGAAGTTGTCGCGGTGGATGAGCTCGGGCTCGGCCATATACCCCAGCCGCTCGGCGATCCGGCGCGAGGGCAGGCCGATGATGGCGCGGGCCTCGGCG
Organism: Tepidiphilus olei; assembly: GCF_006980705.1. Classification (GTDB taxonomy): domain Bacteria; phylum Pseudomonadota; class Gammaproteobacteria; order Burkholderiales; family Rhodocyclaceae; genus Tepidiphilus; species Tepidiphilus olei. The sequence goes on from NZ_SBHO01000003.1 coordinate 191,650, forward strand.
GCGTCGTAGTTGATGAGACCGCGGCCAATCTCATGCCCTTCGGGGTCGAGGCAGGCGACGACGGCGCCGCGCACGAATTCTCCTTCTACCCGGGTCACGCCCACTGGCAGCAGGCTCTTGCCTTGGCGTAGCGCCCGGGCGGCGCCGGCGTCGACGTGCAGCGTGCCGGCGAGCTTGAGATGATCGGCGAGCCACTGCTTACGGGCAGCGAGTCGACTGCGTTCGGCGTAGAGGAGTGTGCCTAGCGCCTCGCCGTGGGCCAAACGCACGATCACTTCGGGCTCGCGCCCGGAGGCGATGACGGTGTGCGCCCCGCTCTTGGCGGCACGGGCGGCGGCGCGGATCTTGGTGATCATGCCGCCCTTGGCGATCGCGGAGCCGGCACCGCCGGCCATGGCGGCGTAGCGCGGATCTTCGGCGTTGCCCTCGCGCACGAGTTCGGCTTCGGGGTGGACGCGCGGATCGGCGGTGTAAAGCCCTTGCTGGTCGGTGAGGATGAAGAGGGCGTCGGCGTCGATGAGATTGGTCACCAAGGCCCCGAGCGTGTCGTTGTCGCCGAACTTGATCTCGTCGGTGACGATGGTGTCGTTCTCGTTGATGATGGGCACCACGCCCAGATCGAGCAGGGTTTTGAGGGTACTGCGGGCGTTGAGATAGCGCGTGCGATCGGCGAGATCGGCGTGCGTAAGGAGAATCTGGGCCGTATGGCGACCGTAGGGATGGAAGGCGTACTCGTAGGTATCGACCAATGCCGCTTGGCCGACGGCGGCGGCCGCTTGCAGCAGCGCCGTCTCTTTGGGGCGCTGCGTCCAGCCCAGGCGCTGCATGCCGGCGGCGATCGCTCCCGAGGAGACGAGGCACACGCGCCGTCCTTCGTCGAAGAGGCGGGCGATCTGGGCCGCCCAGCCGCGAATCGCCTCGTGATCCAGACCACGGCCGTCGGCGGTGACGAGGGCGCTGCCGACCTTGACGACGAGCAGCTTGGCGGCGGCGAGCGCCGCGCGGCGGTCAGGATTCGTCATGCTCGGCCTCGTCGAGGTCGTCCAAGGCATCTTCTTCCGGATCCTGGGGCGCGGGCGTTTCGGCTTTCATCGCATCGAGCGTTTCTTGGACCGCATAGACGAGCGCCTGGCAGCCTTCGCCGGTGGCCGCGCTGATGGCGAAGTGGCGCGACGCAGGGCCGTAGGCGTCGAGAAACGCGGCGATGCGGGCCTCGCGTTCGTCTTCCGGGATCAGGTCGATCTTGTTGAGCACGAGCCAGCGGGGTTTGGCTGCGAGCGCCTCGTCGTAGCGGCGCAGCTCTTCGACGAGCGCGTGCGCATCGTGCACCGGGTCGGCCTCCGGGTCGAGGGGGGCGAGGTCGATGAGATGCAGCAGCAGGCGCGTGCGCTGCAGGTGACGCAGGAATCGGTGACCGAGTCCGGCGCCTTCGCTCGCCCCTTCGATCAGGCCGGGGATGTCGGCGATGACGAAACTGTGGTTGACGTCGGTGCGGACCACGCCGAGGTTGGGGTGGAGCGTGGTGAAAGGATAGTCGGCCACTTTGGGCTTCGCGGCGGAGACGGCGCGGATGAAGGTGGATTTGCCCGCGTTGGGAAGCCCCAGCAGCCCCACGTCGGCGAGCACGCGCAGTTCGAGGCGCAACAGGCGGTGTTCGCCCGGCTCGCCGAGCGTACGCTGGCGCGGGGCGCGATTGGTGCTCGACTTGAAATGGAGGTTGCCCAGCCCGCCGCGGCCGCCTTTGGCGATGAGCGCCCGCTCGCCCGGCCGGGCGAGGTCGGCGAGGAGCTCGCCGGTCTCGTCGTCGAAAATCAGGGTGCCGACCGGCACGCGCAGCGTCATGTCCTCGCCGGAGGCGCCGTAGCAGTCGCTGCCGCGGCCGTTTTCGCCCCGCTTGGCGCGAAAGAGCCGAGTGTAGCGGTAGTCGATGAGGGTGTTGAGATTCTCGTCGGCCTCGAACCAGATGCTGCCGCCGCGTCCGCCGTCACCGCCGTCGGGCCCGCCCTTGGGGATGAATTTTTCCCGGCGAAACGAGGCGCAGCCGTCGCCTCCCTTGCCGGCAATGACTTCGATGCGGACTTCGTCGATGAATTTCATGAATCTTCCAAAGGGGGAAAGCCTCACCCGGTGCGCCGGACGAGGCTTTCCGCAAAATCACGAACTTTCTGGCCGCGGTAGCGGCGCAGTGAATCAGGCTTCGAGCGGCCGGACGGTGACGTAGCGGCGCTGCTTCGGGCCTTTGACGGTGAATTCGACGATACCGTCTTTCAGGGCGAAGAGCGTGTAGTCGCGCCCGACGCCGACGTTGTCGCCGGCGTGGAACTGGGTGCCGCGCTGACGCACGATGATGTTGCCGGCGATCACGAATTGGCCGCCGTAGCGCTTCACGCCGAGCCGTTTCGATTCGGAATCGCGGCCGTTACGGGAACTGCCGCCCGCTTTTTTGTGTGCCATGGTCGTTGTCCTCGCGCAAGGGGATCAGGCTTCGATCGCCTGAATGTGCAATTCGGTGTAATTCTGCCGGTGGCCTTGGTGCTTTTGGTAGTGCTTGCGGCGACGCATCTTGAAGATGCGCACTTTGGGGTGCCGGCCGTGGGCGACGACCGTGGCCTTCACGCGCGCACCTTCGAGCACGGGCGTGCCGATTTTCACCGAATCACCTTCACCGGCCATCAGGACCTGGTCCAGGGAAATTTCGGCGCCCACTTCAGCAGGTATCTGTTCTACTTTGATCTTTTCGCCGACGGTGACGCGATACTGCTTGCCGCCGGTTTTTATGACCGCGTACATGGCGCTGCTCCGAAAAAAAGAGTATGGAAGAACATGAAATTATAACGAGAGGTGGAGTCATGGTCAAGCAAAAGTCCGGTTGCGTTAGGTTGTGTACCATCCTTTCTGTAAATTCCGTTTAGCGCCTCTGGCAGGAAGCGCGCGGCGCTCGGTCTGACGCCATGACTTCGAGAAAGGAGTATGCCCATCATGGCGATGCGTGTCG
>NZ_SBHO01000004.1 GCF_006980705.1 Tepidiphilus olei
GTGGGAGATGCGCGACCCCAGCAAGGCGGTCATGGTGGTGAAGCACGACTACAAGACCCGCATGAAGCAGAAGTATCTGGGCGCAAAGAACGAAGATTATCCTCGCAAAAACTGGTCCAGCGTCATCCTGTGGAACTGCGGCCATGAGGCCAACAGGGTGCTGACAGCCGATTTCGTGCAACACGCAACCGGTTCGCAGTTGCATCGCTTTACATGGCTGACCGACGACCTCATCGGAGAACTACCGAAGGTATGGAACTGGCTGCCCGACGAATTCGGCGCCAACCCGAATGCCAAATTGCTGCATTGGACACTGGGCACGCCATCCTTCCATGAATTCGCTGACGCACCCATGGCAGGGGAATGGCATCGCGAGCGTATCCTGATGGATTACTGCCTGCAGAGAGGTATCGACTAGACGTCAGGTGTCAATGGCCATTGACATCCCTATGGCGCAGCTTTTTCCTCTTTATACGCAGAATCAGTCGGCAAACAGCGCCAACTGACGGATCAGATTCTGCTGCCTCACCTTGCTCCGATCGCCGAAGACCCATTTGAAATATGCTTCTCTCTGCGGCTGAAAATGATCGGACTCCGCCAGTGATGCGTCGATGATTTGCGCCATATCTCGACTATCCGGCGTCATGCGCATGCCGCAATCGTAGATGGTCAGCAACTTGGCAATGTACTCCTCTTGGATCTCCTTGCTGCGCATCATGGCGGCGATTGCATCACGTGACGAGCCTGCACTCTCCACGAACAACAGCGGCAGGTCATAGTAGAGCGCTTCCTCAGGCGAAGATGCACCATCGGTTATCACCAGATCACTAATGGCAAACAATGTCGACAGTTTGCAGGAAGTCAGATCCAGCAAGGCATTGCCGCGCTCCCGGCGAAGCCGCTGCAGGCGCATGAAGCCGAGCCGGTCCTTGATGCGCGCAGTCACCGACTGGCTGGGGTGTGGGCGCAGAATCAGGTTGTATTGGGAAGGCACGTTCTTTAGCAGTTTTTCCGCCATCACGTCCCAAGAACCATACGGTTTGCCCCTGGGCAAGTACAGGAGGGTCTTCGCGGCCGGATCGAGACCTGCCTGCAGCAAAAATTCATGACGCATATCCGGATCGCGCTCGGGGAAATCGAGAAACGGTAGATATCCGGAATGAAACAGTTTGTCCTGCAACCCCGCCCCGGCCAGCACATCGTACATTCTCGGCCCGATGACGCAGATATGATCAAAATGGCGCAACCCGTCAATCTCGACCTTAGACATGAATGCATAGGTACCATGGAACACCATGTACTTCTCGGCCGAATAGCGTGAGAGCAGCGCACGGTTAGGGGAACCGGTGACGATGGCATCGGCTTGGCGTAACAGCTCGTCGCCGCGAGAAAAGCGTCCGAACGCCTCGCGCAAGAGGGCCACGCGCGTTCCTGGATAGACCCGGCGCAAGGCCCGCCGCGTGCTCGGGCGCGTGGTGACGAACACGCCGCCCAGAGCGTGATACAAGGGCCACAATGCCGGCACGGCCTGGTATTGCTTGGTAAAATAGACAATCATCAGAATTCCCCCGCAGCGGCGCCAAACCCGATACCGTCAGCGACTTACTCTTTTTCAGGTACGGCAAGAAATCAGGGAGACAGTGATTCTCCAGCAGCAACGATCTCGTTTTTGTCTTTGCAGGCTCATTCGTATCCCGCCACACCCTTGTTCCTCTATCGCCCCTAAACTTTCAAGGCGACAACTATCATTCTGACGCAGGGGATAGGCCATCAAGCCATTACCAGCGCGCATGGAAAACGGAAAGCGCCGCTACCATATCCCGCTCAATAGCCATCGGTCTCGCGATAAAACTGCACTTGACGCCTGCGCAACCCTGCGATGATTCCCCCTACTGTGGCGAAATGCTTGAGACCATAGTACCAGCTGCGCTTGAATTTCCGATAGCCGCCGAAGAGCATCACCGGCGCGAAGACGAGACGCAGCGTCCCCTTTACCCCATACTGCACGAGTTCCTTGGCGGCACGGCGTGCGGTTTTTTTGGCTCCGAACAGCTTCAACTCGACATAGATGCGATTCGCCCTCGAACAATATTGGCGTTTCAGGCGCCACCGAATAGTTAACCGGTTAGGCAGGACGACTTCCGACACCACTGCGTCGCTGAGATAAACAATGCGGCCGCCACGATGAACCAATCGCATGAAAAAATCTTTATCTTCTCCTCCCGTCAAAGCCATGTTCGTATCGAATTGCAGCAACCCGCCTTCTGGTCCGAGGAGACTGGTACGAAACATGACGTTGTTCGTGGCAGCGCGCCTGAGCAAGGCACCATGCTTGGTCGAGGCGAAGCGCTTTCTTTCCAACCAATCCTGATAGCCTGGAGGAAAAACAGGGCGCACGGGTCCTACGTAGGCATCCGCATCATACGCCTCCAACCCTCTAGCAAAGGCCATCAGCCACCCTGGATCGGCCTCCTCGTCATCGTCGATGAAAACAATGAAATCCGCATCTCTGGAAACCGCAAAACGACACACGGCGTTCCTGGCATAAGGGATGCCACGTCGCGGTTCGATGAAGTAATGGATTGGATACTTTGATTCGGAAAACGCACTTCTTATCGTCTCCGACGAATCCGATTCGGCATCGTTGTCGACGACCACGATCTCGACTTTCCACTGCGCCGGGCACTCTTGCGCCAATACCGAGGCAAGACAGCGGCGCAGCATCTTGGGACGCCGAAACGTGCAAATACCAACGACGACATGCCAACTCTCGCTCGAATCCATCGACCGGTCTCCAATCTCTTGCGAATCACCCACTGAACAGCTGCCTTGCCCGCCACGCTGCCCACACCCTATCGCCTCGTCGTCCGCAGCAGAATCGTCGGCGCACTGCAAGCAAAAAAACATACATGAAATCCTTTTGCAATACAAAGGCCATGATGTCGGCACGGCCTGGTATTGCTTGGTGCAAAATAGATGCTCATCGGGATTCCTTCCCACAGGCAACTCCAAACCCGAACACCGTCAGTGTCTTGCTACGTTTCAGATATGGCGTGAACGTGCGGAGGCGGCAATCCGCCTGTGGCGCGATCTTCTCGGCGTCGGAGCCCTCGGCCAAGACCATCATGTCGGGATGATGTGTACGTAGTTCTTGCAGGCGCGCGTCGTCGATCACGGGAATGTCGCGTTGAGCATAATAGAGCAGGCGTTCGTCGAGGTCATGGTAGCCAAACAGCGGCAAGGCCGGAGCCGTGTGCAGCCATTGGGTGAACTGCGGAAAAACCGCGACGCGGTAATCGTAGATCTTCGATTCGACAAGGCCGAAATAGAGCGCATAAAGCGCCGGCAAGGCGATCCCCAGTGCCAGCACCGTGCGACGCAGTCGCGCGCCGCCCGTCTCGAGGAGCTCGGCGAGGCGCTTGCCCAGCAAAAGCGCCAAAAGCGGATAGATCGGCAGCAGATACTTGGCGTGCTTGTTGCTGAAGAGTGAATAGAGCAGAAAGGGGATCGCAACGGCGAGGAGCAAGCCCTTGCAGTCGCGATCGCGCCACCATCGCCGTACGGTCGTGATCGGTCGAATCAGCAACAAGAGGGATACCGGGAAGAAATCCCCGACAATCCAAATGATATAATCATAAAATGGATCCGAGGTGGATTCCTGGATTTTGTCGACCATGTCGACCTGGATGATGGATGTCCACACGTCCCAGCCCAGTTTCCAGGTGACCACCGCATACCAGGAAAGCCCTACCAGCAAAAAAATGAGCCACCCCAATGGGTCATAGAGAGCCTGCCAATGACGCGTGCCGCGCGATGACAGGGCCAAGGCGAGGAGCGGCAGCGTGACGAAGAGCAAGACCAGCGGCCCCTTGGTGAGCATGGCCAACCCCAAAAGTCCATAGCTCAGCCACAACCAGGCGCGTCCACCCTCACCCTGAACGTAGCGCAAGGCGGCGAGCAAGGAGGCGACGCACAAAGTGGTGAGCAGCATCTCGATTTCGGCGCGCCGGGCAAAAACGGCGAAACCGGCGTTGGCGATGAGGATCTGCGTCGCGAACAAGGCCGGCCACGATCCGAACACCCGCCGCGCATGGCGGTAGCAGACCCACACGCACAGGCTCGCTGCGAGCGCCGAGGGTAAGCGCACCGCCCATTCGTTGGTCGCACCGAAGAGCCAAGCGCAGGCCGCCGCCAGCCAGTAGAGCAAAGGAGGCTTGGCGAGATAGAGCTCGCCGTTGAGCCGGGGCAGCAGCCAGTCGCCGCTGCGGAACATGCCCTCGGCCGGAACGGCGCGACGCGCCTCGTTGAAGGACAGGAGCGCGATGTCGCCCAATCCCCAGTAAAACACCAGCGCACCAAGCAAAAAAGTGACGAAGAGCAGTCGCCGATAGAGGGCGTCTTCCTCAAGGGGCGGTGCGCTCGCCGGGGCGAAGGACATGGGCGTTCCTGTGGCGTCTCGTCAGAGGATCTGCGATACCGACTTCGGCACGCCGATCGCACAGAGTCCGGCAGCAAACGTTCGGGCATCCATCACGACGTCCCCTCCTTGGTCACCAGGACATCCTCCATGATGAGGTACTGGAGATCGGAACCGAAGAACATGTCTAGAGCATCGCTCGGACTACACACCATGGGTTCGCCGCGCCGGTTGAGCGAGGTGTTGAGCACCACGCCGTTGCCGGTGAGTTTCTCCAGCTCCAGCATCAGGTCGTAGTAGCGCGGGTTGTGCTCGCGCCGCAGCACTTGGGCGCGGGCAGTCCCGTCCTCATGGACCACCTCCGGCACCCGCTGCCTCCATTCGGGAGCCACCTCGAAGGTGATGGTCATGAAGGGGGCGGGATGGTGGGTTTGCAGCATCCGGGGCGCAACGGTGTCGAGCATACTGGGGCAGAACGGTCGCCACCGTTCGCGGAATTTGATCTGGGCGTTGATGCGGTCGGCGATGCCGGGCACGCTCGGGCAGCCAAGGATGGAGCGAGCACCCAGGGCGCGCGGGCCGAACTCCATGCGCCCCTGAAACCAAGCCACTGGATGGCCGTCGGCCAAGATCCGGGCGATCCGCACGGGCACGTCGTCGATCTTCTGCCATCGCGGGCGCGCTGGATGCTTGGCGCAGGCGGCGATGATTTCTTCGTTGGTGTATGCCGGCCCGAGATAGACGTGTTCCATCTTTTCCACCGGCACACCGCGCTGCATGCTGACGTAGGCGGCGGCCCCCACGGCGGTGCCGGCGTCTCCCGCGGCCGGCTGCACGAAGAGTTCCTTGACTTCGGGCCGGGCGACGATCTTCTGGTTGAGCTTGACGTTGAGCGCCCCACCGCCGGCGAAGGCGATCCGACCGGTTTCCCGGATGATGTCTCCGAGATAATAGTCCATCATTTCGAGCGCCAGTCGCTCGAAGAGTGCCTGGATACTCGCGGCGTAATGGATGTAGGGTTCGTCGACGTCGTCGCCCTCTCGCCGCGGTCCCAGCCATTCGATCAGCTTGGGCGAAAAGTAGTACCCCTTGCCTTTTTCCTTGTAGCGGCGCAGGCCAACGACGTTGACGTAGTCGGTATTGACCACCAGCTCGCCGTTCTCGAAGCGCGCCAGACGCGAGAAATCGTAGCGGGTGGGGTCACCGTACGGCGCCATGCCCATCACCTTGTATTCGCCGTCGAGCATCTCGAAACCGAGGTATTCGGTCAGCGCCCCATAGAGGCCTGCCAGGGAATCGGGGTCGTAGAATTCCTTGATCTTGTGGATGACGCCGTTTTCACCGTAGCCGAAGAAAGTGGTTGCATACTCTCCTTTGCCGTCGATGCACAGGATCGCCGTCTTGTCGCGAAAGCCGGAGCAGTAGTAGGCACTGGCGGCATGGGCCAGGTGGTGTTCCACCGGGATGATTTCGGTCTTTTTCGGATCGAAACCGAGCTGCTGCAGGCACCATTCGATGCGTTTCCGGTAGCGCCAGAAACGGCGATTGCCGGCAAAGATCGCATCCAACGCCCGATCGGGCGCGTACCAATAACGCCGGGCATAATGCCAACGCGCCGGACTGCCAAAGAGAGGGATCGGGGCATAAGGGATGGCCACCGCATCCACTTCGTGCGGTCGAATGCCAGCCAATTGCAGGCAGAATTTCGCCGATTCATAAGGCATTCGGTTCTTGGCGTGCTTGTCGCGCACGAAACGCTCTTCTTCGGCCGCGGCTACCAGCTTGCCGTCGATATACAGCGCAGCCGAGGGGTCATGCCCCAAGGCACCCGACAATCCCAGGATTTTCATGTCGTGCTCTCTCGTTCTTCGATGATTTCGATCCCCGCCCGTTTCAGGACGGGATCCGGTCCATAGACTCGCCGCAAGGCCGATTCGAGCATCGCGCGGATCCGCGGTTCGCCTTGCCAATTTTGCAGGAAACGGCGTAGATCCCGGGCGTGACGCCTGCGGTACCATGCTCCACGTGCGTGGCGGTATTGGCGCAAGGCATCCAGATCCAGCAGCCACGGTTCCCGGTCGATGATCTTGAGGTTGTCGGCCTTGAGATCGCCGTGCTCGATGCCCAGCAGGTACAGCTTGTGCAAGAGTTGGGCCAGGCGCAGGGCGAGGTCGCGCCGCAGTTCTTCGCTGACCGAGGGATCGGCGAATCGTTCGGCGACATCGGGGCCGTCCACCCATTCGGCGAAGAAATAGGCCTGTCGCCGTACCGGGCCAAAGCGGCGCTCCACGAGGGCCAAAGGGCGCGCCGTGGCGATGCCGTACATGCGCAGCAGATGGGCATTGCACCAGGAACGGGCGGCACGGGAACGGCGCAGGGCGATCTTCAGACCGTGCCAAAAATTTTTGACGTTGTAGCGCTTGATCACGACGCGCCGCGCGCCGGTGGTCACGACACCGACTGTGCAGGTATTGCCCGTCTTGAGGCGGCGGCTGGCCGGGCCCTCCAGCCAAGCATCGGGGCGCTCGAGGAGCTCGTGCAGCCCGGGATCCTCTTCAGGGCGAGCCACGGCCAGGAAACGATTCCAGCGCCTTTCCACCCGCACGTCGGTACAGCTGCGCAGGACTTTGCTCATGGCGTACTCTTGCGCCACTTCATGGCGATGCTGCCAGACGGCCTTGGCGAGACGGCGCAACATCCGGGCATCGGTCTGCCAGCCACGCACTTTGGCGTAGACCTGCAGCAGATGGGGCAGGTGGACCTCGTCCTCGACGTCGAACTTGGAGAGCAGTTGCGCCAGATTGCGCAGCGCGCGGCGTGGACCGAGCGGCGAGCGTCCTGCCCGAATGCCGTCGCCATCCAGCGTGTGGATGCGCTCTCCCTCGATGAGGAAATTCTTGAGATAGAGATCGCTCTGATGCAATCCCGCCTCGTGATGCCTCGCCACCACCGCCACCAACGCCTCCATCAGGCGCAGGCGAGCCTGAGCATCGCCGCCGAGCGAGGCCAGATGCTCCTCGGCATTACGGGCACCCTCGATGGCTTCGAAGAGGAGCGCCCATCCCGCGCCGTCGGGCAGCTGCGCCTCATGGAGCAGCGCTGGCGTCACGATGCCCCGTTCCTGTAGCCAGCGCACGCCACGGCGATCGCGCTTGGCATGACGCGCGGCGCGCGGGCCGACGAAGATCTTGGCATAGACCGCCCGTCCCTGCCAGCGAGCCCGGCACACGAGGCGGGCACCCGGTACCCGCCGGACGACGTGCTCGCAGACCAGCTGCGTGCCATCGTCCAGAAGCAAGGAGAACGGCCCCTCCTCGTCGAACCGGATTGCCGGCGTAAAAGTCACGGTTTGCGTCGCAGCCTGCATAGATCGAGTTCGTCGACCGAGGCCACGATGTCGACCTCGACGCTTTCGAGCGCCGGCGGTTGCTCGGTGATCAGCCAGATCTCGCCCTGTTTCTCGAGTAAAGCGGGAAGATCTTTCGTCGCCACCGGCGGAATCACACGGCCCGCATAGAAGGAGAGCGCACCGTCACCCTCCCCGCCTTTGATTGATCGGTCCTGATAGAGCGGCACCGACGGATCGGGAAGCTGCATAGCCAAGGTCTTGGCGGCGGTCTTGTGCGGTTCCTTGGACAAATTGGCCTCGCCGTAAAGATAGAGTACCGCGCTCACCACGGCCACCAACAGGACGGGGAAAGCAGGCGCATGGACTTTCAGCAGGCGGTGCAGCAGCAAGGGCAATGCCAGCAGCGCCAGCCAGGGCAAGAACGCCAATGCCGCGTTCCCGTTCTTGAAGACGAGGTACCCCATGGCCGCGATCGCCGCCGCGCAGAACAGCCAGAACAAGATCCGGTTGCAGCGGGCGAATCCACCACCGGCTTCGGTCACATAATGGCCGAGGATCAAGGAAAGCGGCGGTGCGAAGAGAAGCGCGTACTGCATCTGCTTGTTGACGGTGAGCATCAGCAGAACGAACACCACCGCCAGCCACAACCAGGCGAAACGGATCACCGGTGGCAGGCTCCCCAAGCCCCGTTGCCGATAGGCCCACCAGCCGGCCGGCAACAGCAGGATCCCCCATGGGGCGAAGAATTCGAAGAAATGCTGCGGATACCACCACAGCGGCTTGGCATGAGTACCGCTGACGAACGTTTCATCCACCTGCCTGCCGATGAAATACTGGGCAGCATCGGGTAGCGTCGCCAGCAACCAGGCATACCAGCCGAACGCGACGATCAGGAGAACCACCAACCCCGGCAGATTGAAGCAGCTTTGCAGGAAATGGCGCACTCCGCTGCCGCGCCGCTGCAGCACTGACCACGAGAACAGGGTGAGGAGCGGGACGGCGAGCGCCGCCGGCCCCTTGCTGAGAAAACCAAGCCCCAGGAGCAGGCCGAAGAGCAGCCGGCGGAGGGCATCCCCGCCGCGTTCGAGCAGGTCGTAGCCCACGAAGCAGGCGGCGGTGATGAAAAAGAGCAGGATCGGGTCTGCCTCGCCGCTGCGAAAGTAGCGCAGGCCGATGAAACTGATCACCAGGACCAGGGCGGCATTGGCCGATGCCCGTTCACCCAGGCGAGACGCACCCCAGAACGCGAAGAGAAAGGCCGACAGCAGCCCGAACAGCACCGCCGGTAGGCGCGTGGCGATCTCGTTCACGCCAAACAATCGGTAGCTCGCCGCGGTGAGCCAGTAGGGCAGCGGCGGCTTTTGCAACCGCAGCTCACCGTTGTAGCGCGGCACCAGCCAGTCGCCGCTTGCCACCATCTCGCGCGCGGTCTCGGCGATTCGTACCTCCTGGATCTTGTACAGCGGCCGCTCGCCGAGCCCGATGAGCAAAGCCGACAGCAGCAGCGCCAGCATCACGAGTAGTGAGGAATAGGATATTTTCATCGTGGTCGCCCTTCTTCTGGTCGATTCTCGATCTCATCGAATGGCGTCGTCGGCCAGCGCCCGTGGAACTTGTGGTAGAGCCGGCGCGCCCGGCGATCCACCTGCCGCCAGAACGAGCGCTCGCCAACGAGGGTACGGCGCAGGCTACCGCGATAGAGGCGAATGAAACGCAGGCAGTCGCGACGGCTGAGGCCGATGTCCAGGGCCGAGAAATACAAGGCGGCGAGGTCTTTCATCCGATCGCGCCAGGAAGTGGCGCGACGCAAACCGACACGATGCAAATCCATGAGATAGATCAGGATTTCCCCCTGCCGCAGGCGTTCCCCATCGAGGCAGAAATGGCAGAGATAGAAGTCGCGGTGATTGAGCCCATGTTCGTGCAGCGTGCGGGCGATGCGCGCGACTTCGGCGAGGATCGCCCGTTTGTGTGTCAAGGGCGGCGGAGCATGCGGCCAATCGCGGCAATGATCTTCGAGCGAGACGATGTCCCCCAGGTCGCGCGTCATCACGAAAGAGCGCCGCCGGGCAGGGTTCCATCCACGGCTGGCATAGGCCACACCGGGCGTGGTGGGTATGCCCAGGGCTTGGAGCTGCCGGATGGCGCGCCATTCCACGGCAGCGTCCACCACGGGCCATTTGCCCGAGAAGAGATTCTTGAAGATCTCGCGCCACCCCACCCCAAAATGCTGCTTGACGAAATAGGATTCGCCCCCCAGGCGTACCCTCAGAGTACGACGGCCCGGGACGTCGCGAAACACCTCACCCTGCAGTGCCATGACGTGTTCGAACGGATCGCCGGGCGGCAAGAGAGCGAGAATCTCCGGGGGGATATGATCGGGCGGCCGTCCTGTCAAGCGCGGCGACGTAGGTACGGCGTCTCTGGCTCCGTCTGCGGTACGCTGCGCCTGCATGGATTCAGTCTCGACCACGGCCTTTCCTCTTTTCCCTGGCGATCTCCTCCAGCAGCTCAGCCTCCAGCGTAGGAGAACGGCGCGCGGCGATCTCCGCGGTGTAGCGCCTGCCGGCCTCACCCCATTGCGCGCGCTCCTGGGGTGAAGCCAGCATGCGCGCCAAAGCCGCATTCATCTTGCCTTGATCGAAAGGCGACGGCAGTACCAAACCAGCGCCAGCCGCCGCGACGTGCTCGGCGTAGCCGCAGACGTCGGTGACGAGCACGGGCAGACCGGCGGTCATGGCCTCGATGAGCACGAGCCCGGCGAGCTCGGAGCGCGCGGCATGGACGAGAAGATCGGAGCCCATCATCAACCGGGGAACATCTGCACGGCCAGAGGCGATGATCAGGCGATCCACCACCTTCAGGCGCCTGGCGAGTGCCATGAGGGCGTTCGGCCGATCCTCGCCCACGGCGAGCAGCCAGAGGTTGGAGCGCAAAGGCTGCGGCAGGGAAGCCAAAGCCCGAAGGGTACGATCGAACCCCTTGCGCTTGAACACCGAGCCCACCATCAACACGACGGTGGCCGAGCCAGGCAGCCCGAATTCGGCGCGCAGCGCATTTCGCGCCTCGCTCCGGTCGATACCGGCAAACGCGTCGAGTGGAATATTGGGGGGAAGCGGGTGAAAACGCTCATCGGGCGTGTGATACCAACGCTGGTAAATTTTTTTTTCACGCTCCGACAGGAGCAAGATGTGGCAAGAACTTTCGCGACCCATGACCGCCTTTTCGCTCGCGGCGAAAAAACGGTAACGGCCCGACCGGCGGTATAACCAACCACGTTCGCGATGGGCCCGTTCGATGAAACAGGGATCGACCGTGTAATAGACGTCCAAGCCGGGCATGCGGTTGAAGCCGACCACCAGATCCGGCTCGTCCTCACGCAGGCGCGCAGCGATGGCCTCGATCAAATTCTGATGACGCTGATGATTGAACCAGCCGGAAGCCGGCAGACAGACCACTTCGATACCGCCTTCCGGTAGATCCCCGCGCCACTGGCCAGTGTAGATCCGGACTGCATGCCCCCGTGCCGCGCAATCACGCGCGATGCGCAGCATGTCGCGCTGTGCTCCGCCGTAGGGAAAATACTTGAAAATTACGAAGGCAAACTTCATCGAAGACCGTCATCGCCGCCGTACGGCCAAAATCATCATTGTATGCGAAAATTTCCTCATGCCACGCCTGCTCCTCATCAAGACTTCGTCCCTGGGCGATGTCGTCCATAATCTCCCCATCCTCGCCGACATCCGCACCCACTACCCTGACATGCGGTTCGACTGGGTGGTGGAAGAAAGTTTCGTCGACATCCCCGCCTTGCATCCTGCGGTAGACCAGGTCTTGCCCGTGGCGATCCGCCGCTGGCGCCGCGATCTCTTCTCCGCCGCCACCTGGCGCGAGATCGCCACTTTTCGCCGGCAACTCAGGGCGTCTTGCTACGATCTCGTCCTCGACAGCCAGGGATTGCTCAAGAGCGCGCTGATCGCCCTCCTGGCACGGGGCGAGAAACACGGTTACGATCGACGTTCCATCCGCGAGCCGGTGGCCTCCCTGTTTTATGGCCATCGACACGCCGTCTCGCGTACGCTGCACGCCGTGACACGCAACCGGCTGCTCGCGGCGACCGCACTCGGCTATCCCCCACCATCGACGGCCCCCGACTACGGCATCCGCGCCCCGCAGCAGCCCTTGCCGCTCGAGCTGCCGGCACGCTACGTCGTCGCCCTGCACGCCAGCAGCCGCGACTCCAAGCTGTGGCCGAAGGAGCACTGGGTCGAACTCGGGCGCACGCTCGCCGCCACCGGTTCCCCGCTCGTCTTGCCCTGGGGCAACGCGCGGGAACGAGACCGTGCCGAGGCGATTGCCGCCCAGGTGCCGCACGCCCTGGTGCTGCCGCGCCTGCGCCTCGCCCAACTCGCCACCCTGCTCTCCGGCGCCTGGGCCGTGGTGGGCGTGGATACGGGATTGGTCCACCTCGCCGCGGCCCTCGGCGTTCCCACCGTTGCGCTCTATACCGATACCGACCCGCAACGCACCGGCGTCTTGCCGGGACGCGCGCAGTCGGCGATCAATCTGGGCAGCATCGGTCAGATCCCGTCGCCCGCTACCGTTCTGGAAGCGCTGGATCGCCTCACGCAACGCTCGGCCAATTCCCCCGCGCAATGATCAACAGACGGTAAGATTTTCCGCCGGTGATTCCCGCAGCGAGGCCAAGGACGCTCCTCGAGCCTCGCCCCGTTCCTCTTGATCCGCATCAAGGCGCCGGGTGCCGTGCCTCTCTACAGTACGCGCCATGAGCCCCGACGCAGAAAAAGCCCATGAGCACGATCACCACGCGAGTCACCCACGACTGGTTCACGCTGGCGCACCTCATATACCTATGGCGCTTCGCTCCCCACCTCGTCCGTCCGCGTCCGGACGGATGCCCCGGTTGAACACTCGGCTCTTTCGATCTTCCCGAGCGGCATGAATGGACGGACCGAACCGTGGTACAAACCGCAACCAGGAACAAACCGCAAAGGATGAGACGATGGACCGGCAACCGATCGTGCAGAAAGTCTATCTGGTGGGCGCCGGCCCTGGCGACCCGGAACTGCTCACCGTCCGGGCGCTGCGCCTGCTGCAGGCAGCCGACGTGCTCGTCTACGACAACCTGGTGAGCCCGGCCATCCTCGATTGCGTCCGCCCCGAGGCGCAGCGCGTCTTCGTCGGCAAGCGCGCCGGACGGCATACGCTGCCCCAGGAAGAGATCAATGCGCTCCTCGTCGAACTGGGGCAGGCCGGCGGAGTGGTCGTGCGGCTCAAGGGAGGCGACCCCTACATCTTCGGGCGCGGCGGCGAAGAAGCCGAAGCGCTCGCCGCAGCCGGCATCCCTTTCGCGGTCGTACCCGGCATCACGGCGGCCTGCGGCATGGCCGCGAGCCAGGGCATTCCACTCACGCACCGTGACCATGCGCAATCTTGCCTCTTCGTCACCGGTCACCTCAAAGACGGTGCCCTGCTGCTCGACTGGGAGGCGCTCGCGCGGCCACGACAGACGGTCGTCTTCTACATGGGCGTGAGCACTCTGCCCACGATCTGCCGCGAACTCGTCGCCCACGGACTGCCGGCCGACACGCCCGCGGCCGTGGTACGCAACGCGACCCTGCCCGATGCCGAACGCCTCGTCGGCACACTGGCGAGCCTGCCCGCCCTGGCGGCCGCCGCCGAGCTTGCCCCGCCGGCGCTACTGGTGGTGGGCGAAGTGGCGGCGCTCGCGGAACGGCTCGCGCCCCGAGCGGCGGCAGTCGATCAACCCATCCCGCAAGCAACCTGAATCATTCCCTCAGCAGGAAAGTAAAAACAGACCGAACGTAATCACTCCGGCTGCCACCAGCCGCCAACGCCAATGCTCACGCTCACGGAACACCGCGATCGAAAGCACGCTCGCGACGACGATGCCGGCGTTCGTATACGCCACCACCTCGGCGGCCGGCAGGAAACGCATCGCGTGAATCACCAGCGCATAGGCCATGCCGATGCACACACCGCCGATCACGAACAGCGAAAAACGGATGCGCCGCGGCGGCACCCACACCCCCTGCTCCCGCCGCAACTGCAGCGTCAAGGCGAGCCACGACGCCGCATAACCCACGCTCAGATAGCCGAGCACGGCACCGAACGAATCAAGGTAGGCCGTCGCTGCCTTGTCGCTGAGCGAATAGAGGCTCGTCCCCAGCATCGACAGTAACGCCCAAGGCAGCGCGCGCCGCTGCGCCCCCGGCCTCGTTCCGGCGAAAGCGAGCAGCAGCAATCCCACCACCGTCACCACGATGCCCGCCCAAGTCGCTGGCCGCAGCGTTTCCCCAAGGAGTGCGGTGCTCCACAGGGCGATCAAGAGTGGCGAACTGCGCACCAGCGGATAGACCAGCGCCACCGGCGCACATTCGTACGCCTTGCGCAGACCGACGAAGTACACCACGTTGCCGCTCGCCGACAAGAGCATTGCCCCCAAGAGCGCTGGCGACCACGTCGCCTCGCGCCAGAGCAAAAACCATCCGACCGGCGCCAACAAGACGAGATGACCCAGCAACACCCACCACAAGGGGTAAGACGCCGGCGGCTGACGGCGCACCAACAGGTTCCACGTCACGTGCATCGCCACCGAAGCGGCGAGCGCAAGCCCCGCTTCGTTCATCCCCCGCTCACCGCCACATATTCATGTCGCTGCACGCCTTTGGGGTTCCCAAAACCAGCGGCGGCCCTCTCATGCCCTTGTTCGATACACCGACGCACCCCCCGGCGGGCGCGTCTTGAAGCGGCGATGTACCCAATAGTACTGCGCCGGCATGCGGCAGATCTCGCCTTCGAGCCAACGGTTCATGCGCGCCGCGTCGGCCACCTCATCCTCCGTGGGGAAATCCTTCCAAGGCTCGCCGAATCGCGTCACGTAGCCCTTCCCGTCGGGAAGGATCTCGGTGACGCAGGTGAGCACCGCGGCGCCGGTGAGCCGCGCCAGACGCGAGAGCGCCGTGATCGTGGCCGCCGGCACCCCGAAGAACGGCACGAAGACAGACTCCTTGCGCCCGTAATCGAGATCGGGCAGATAGTAGAGCGGCCGACCGGCGCGCAAGGCGCGTACCACCGGGCGAATGCCGTCCTGGCGCGCCACTTGGAGCTGATCACCGAAACGTGAACGCCCCCAGTTGAGCCAGTGATCGGCCACGGGATCCTTTTTCTGGCGCGAATAGACATAGACCCCGTCGTACTCCATCGCCACCCGTGTCCCGCCCATATCGAGGCCGAGGAAGTGCGGCACGAGCAGAATCACTGGCCGCCCTTGGGCCCGAATCGCATCGACGCCCTCTTTGCCTTCGAGCCGCACCAAGCGGCGGATGCGCTCAGCCGGAGCGAACCAGGCGACCCCCCGCTCGAGGATGCTGCGCCCGAGCAAGCGGAAGTGCTCGCGCAACACCGCGCGGCGCTCCTCTTCCGTCCATTCGGGAAAACACAGCCGCAGGTTGACCTCGGCCACGTGCCGGCGCGAGCGCGCCAAGTGAAAGAGCAGCGCCCCGAAGCCACGCCCGATCGTCGCCTGCAGCGACAGCGGCAGCCAATGCAGCACCCATAGCAACGCGACGAGCAAACGAGACATTTCCTCATTCCCTTGGAGAAGATTTATAATTATCCTCTATCCGCCGAGTTAATCCGACAACTTGCGGGGCGGACGAGAAGGGCAGCTCGAAGAACCGTCATGCAGTAGGTTAGTCGAGCTACCCAAGAAATACCGCTAAAGCGTCGCCGCTCCCCGATCCCCAGAGCCGGCACGCCGCCTCATGGGGATCGAAAGGAGCGAATCGATGGCCAAGGAATACCTCTTCACCTCCGAATCCGTCTCGGAAGGGCACCCCGACAAGGTCGCCGACCAGATCTCCGACGGCGTGCTCGACGTCATCCTCGGTGAAGACCCCCACGGGCGCGTCGCCTGCGAGACCCTCGTCTCCACCGGGCTCGTGGTCATCTCCGGCGAGATCACCACCAAGGCGCACCCCAACTACCGCGAGATCGCGCAGGACGTCATCCGACGCATCGGCTACGACGATTCCGACATCGGTTTCGACTACAAGTCCTGCGCCATCCTCACCGCCATCAACCGCCAATCGCCCGACATCGCCCAGGGCGTGGGCAAAGCTTTCGACGACCCGCTCGACCAGGGCGCCGGCGACCAGGGCCTGATGTTCGGCTACGCCTGCAACGAAACCCCCGTGCTCATGCCGCTGCCCATCTACTACGCCCACCGCCTCATGCAGCGCCAGGCCGAAGTGCGCAAGGACGGTCGGCTCCCGTGGCTGCGGCCCGACGCCAAATCCCAGGTGACGGTGCGTTACGTAGACGGCAAACCCACCCAGGTGGAGACCGTGGTCCTCTCCACTCAGCACCACCCGGACATCACCTACGACGAGATTCGCGAAGCGGTGATCGAGGAGATCATCCATCCGATCATCCCGCCAGAGTTGCGCGCCCCCGACATCAAATATCTCATCAATCCCACCGGGCGCTTCGTCGTCGGCGGCCCGCACGGCGACTGCGGCCTCACCGGGCGCAAGATCATCGTCGACACCTACGGCGGCGCGGCGCACCACGGCGGCGGCGCGTTCAGCGGCAAGGATCCTTCCAAGGTCGACCGCTCGGCGGCCTACGCCGCGCGCTACGTGGCGAAGAACGTCGTGGCCGCGGGGCTGGCGGATCGCTGCGAAGTGCAGATCGCCTACGCCATCGGCGTGGCCCGCCCGGTGAGCCTCATGGTCGAGACCTTCGGCACCGGCAAGGTCCCCGACGAGAAGATCGAGGCCCTCGTGCGCCGGCACTTCGACCTGCGCCCGCGCGCCATCATCGAGATGCTGGACCTCCTGCGCCCCATCTATTCCAAGACCGCCGTCTACGGTCACTTCGGCCGCGAGGAGCCCGAGTTCACCTGGGAAATGCTCGACAAGGCCGACGCGCTGCGCGCCGACGCCGGTCTGTGACCTCTCCCGGACGCCCCATGCGGGCGCCGCGGATCATCGCCGCAAGCGGCTGCAGGCAACGCGCCTAGCGTAAGGATGCCTCCCCCATCCGAGGCGATGGGCAAGCATCCGAGCACGGAAACACGTCGCCAGGCAGCCGCGCAGGAGATTGTTCGCAGCCCTCACGAGGTGCGTCCGCAAAGTTTTTCGAACCCATCATCAGGTTTTCCCGGTGCCATACGGGAGATTTGCCAGGATACAATTCGCTTCCATGTCCTCAGACGCTTCCCTCCTGCTTGACTTCGTCCTGCTCTTCGCCGGACTCGCGTTGCTCACCTTGGGTGCAGAATGGCTCGTGCGCGGCGGCGCGCGCCTCGCAACCCGATTCGGCATCTCGCCCCTGGTCGTGGGGCTCACCATCGTCGCCTTCGGCACCAGTGCCCCGGAACTCGCCGTTTCGGTCGGTGCAGGCTTGCGCGGGGCGCCCGATCTTGCGCTCGGCAATGTGGTCGGCTCCAACATCGCCAACATCCTGCTGATCCTCGGCGTCACCGCGATCATCGGGCATATCCAGGTTCACTCTCAACTGTTGCGGCAAGAAATCCCCGTGCTGCTCGGTGCCGTCGCCCTGTTCTGCACCACCTCCTTCGACGGCATCCTCAGCCGCCTCGATGGCCTGATCCTCTTTTCCTCGATGATCGCCTATACGGTCTTTCTCCTGCGCCAAGCGCGCACCCTCTCGCCTCAGGAAGAAGCAGGGCTTGCCACCGACATTCCGCGAAGCCGCTGGGACGAACACGCGGGTGTGCAGATGGCGCTGGTGCTCGTCGGTCTGGGGCTCCTCATCTACGGAGCAGACCTGGCTGTAGGGGCCGCCTCCGGCATCGCCCGCAGCTTTGGCGTGAGCGAGCTGGTGATCGGCCTCACGGTCGTGGCGGTAGGCACGTCGCTCCCCGAGATCGCCACCTCCGTCGTCGCTGCCCTTCGCGGCCATCGCGATATGGCCGTCGGAAACGTGATCGGCTCCTGCACGTTCAACCTGCTCTCGGTACTCGGCGCCACCGCCCTGGTCGCGCCGCACGGAATCCTGGTGAGCGAGACGATACGTCACGTCGACTCCTGGGTCATGCTGGGCACCACGGTGGTGCTGCTACCCATCATCGTCTCCGGCGCCGGAATTCGCCGCAGCGACGGAGCCTTGCTGCTCGCCTTCTACCTCGCCTACCTCGTCCATCTGGGATTGGACGCAAGCGCCCACCCCTGGAGCGAAGGATATGTCCGGCTCATGCTCTCCTTCGTCCTGCCGCTCGCCATGGTCTATCTCATGGTGCGCTACGTGCAATCCATCGAGCGCCGCCAATAGCAGGCTGTTCGAGGCCCCCTAAGCGACTGCGCGACCCTTTGCCTTTGCTATAATCCCCGCAACCGAGGAGCGCTGCAACCCGTCCCCGCGGGCCAGGCTCGGTTCAGATTCAACGGCGCTCACCCGTCTTCTCCGGCCGGACGGAAGACGCAGGTGAGCTGCGCATCCGCTCGGCCTCGTTCCCGAATAGGAGCATTTCGATGAACCAGGCCGTATCTACCCCCGACTACGTCGTCTCCGATCTCTCTCTGGCCGAATGGGGCCGTAAGGAGATCCGCATCGCCGAGAGCGAGATGCCCGCCCTCATGGCGCTGCGCCGCGAATACGCCGAGCAAAAACCCCTCACGGGCGCCCGCATCGCCGGCAGCCTGCACATGACCATCCAGACCGCCGTGCTCATCGAAACGCTAGTGGCGCTGGGCGCTCAGGTGCGCTGGGCCTCGTGCAACATCTTCTCCACCCAGGATCACGCCGCCGCGGCGATCGCCGCCGAGGGCATCCCCGTCTTCGCCAAGAAAGGCGAGACGCTCGAAGAATACTGGGACTACACCCACCGCATTTTCGAGTGGCCCGACGGCGGCCACGCCAACATGATCCTCGACGACGGCGGTGACGCCACCCTCCTCCTGCACCTGGGCGCCAAGGCCGAGCGCGACCCGAGCGTGCTCGATCGCCCCACGAGCCTCGAAGAAAAAGTGCTCTTCGCCCGCGTGCGCGCGCAGCTCGAGCGCGACCCCTCCTGGTACTCGCGGCGCATCGCGGCGATCCGCGGCGTCACCGAAGAGACCACCACCGGCGTGCATCGCCTCTACCAGATGCAGGAGCGCGGCGAGCTGCGCTTCCCGGCGATCAACGTCAACGACTCGGTCACCAAATCCAAATTCGACAACCTCTACGGCTGCCGCGAATCGCTCGTCGACGGCATCAAGCGCGCCACCGACGTGATGATCGCCGGCAAGATCGCCGTCGTCTGCGGCTACGGTGACGTGGGCAAGGGCTCGGCCCAGGCCCTGCGGGCGCTGCGCGCCGAAGTCTGGGTCACCGAGATCGACCCCATTTGCGCCCTCCAGGCGGCGATGGAAGGCTACCGCGTGGTGACCATGGAAGAAGCCTGCGACAAGGCCGACATCTTCGTCACCGCCACCGGCAACTACCACGTCATCACCCACGAGCACATGCGCCGCATGAAAGACCAGGCGATCGTGTGCAACATCGGCCACTTCGACAACGAGATCGACGTCGATTCGCTGCGCCAATACCGCTGGGAAAACATCAAGCCCCAGGTCGACCACGTCATCTTCCCCGATGGCAAGCGCATCATCCTGCTCGCCGAAGGGCGGCTGGTGAACCTCGGTTGCGCCACGGGACACCCGAGTTTCGTGATGAGCTCCTCCTTCGCCAACCAGGTGCTGGCGCAGATCGAACTCTACACGCACCCCGAGCGCTACCCAGTGGGCGTCTATCGCCTGCCCAAACAGCTCGACGAGAAAGTCGCCCGGCTGCAATTGACGCGCCTCAACGTCCAGCTCACCCGGCTCACCCCCGAGCAGGCGGCCTACATCGGGGTGCCCCTCGACGGCCCATACAAGCCTGAACATTACCGCTACTGAGCCCTGCACTGCCGCGCACCGCCCCGCTGCGGAGGGCGTGCACGCGAACGCCGAGGAATCCCGTGATGCAGCACTTGGAACTGTCCGTCGAATTCTTCCCGCCGCAGACGGCGGAGGGCGAAACCAAGCTCGAGGAGGCGCGCCGGCGCCTCACGCAACGCCTGCGCCCGGCCTACTATTCCGTCACCTACGGCGCCGGCGGCTCCACTCGCGAGCGCACCTTCGCCGTGGTCGAGCGGCTGCACCGCGCCGGGCTCGACGTCGCTCCCCACCTCTCCTGCATCGGCGCCACCCGCGCCCAGATCCGCGAGATCCTGCGGCAGTACCAGGCGCTCGGCGTGCGCCGCCTCGTGGCGCTTCGGGGTGATCTTCCCTCCGGCGTGCGCGACCCCGGCGAGCTGCGCTACGCGAACGAACTCGTCGAGTTCATCCGCACCGAGACGGGTGATCACTTCTGGATCGCGGTCGCGGCCTACCCCGAATATCACCCGCAGGCGGTAAGCGCCACGGCCGATCTCGACGCCTTCTCCCGCAAGATGCACGCTGGCGCCGACTGCGCCCTCACGCAGTACTTCTACAACGCCGACGCCTACGCCCACTTCGTCGAGGAATCCCAACGCCGCGGCGTCACCGCCCCCATCGTGCCCGGCATCATGCCGATCACCAGCTTCGCGCGGCTCGCACGCTTCTCGGACGCCTGCGGTGCCGAAATCCCGCGCTGGGTCCGCAAGAAGATGGAAGCCTACGGCGACGATGCCGAGTCGGTGCGCGCTTTCGGCCTGGAAGTGCTCGTTCGCCTGTGTGAGCGGCTGCTCCAACTCGGCGCCCCGGGCCTGCATTTCTACACCATGAATCAGGCCGAACCGACGCTGGCGATCGCCGAGGCGCTGGGGCTAACGGCAGCGCCCTGAGCCACTCACGCCAGCGCCGCCCGCTCCAAACACTGCTGCCAGCGCGCGACAAATGTCTCGGCCTCGATCGGGGCACCGTTGAGCTCAGAAAGGCTCACCGTGCGCGCCCGCAGCAGGGGCTCGTCCTGCGGCCGGGCGAAAGCCGCGCACAGCAGCGCCCAGTCCACGGGGGCAAGCAGCACGCCCACTCCCAGGACGGCGCCTTCGCGCGTGCGCCGCTGGGCGAAACCGGCGAGCTTGCGCCCCTTGGCATCCGCGAGCTCCCACGGGCCGAAGCTACCAAAACAGGCCCAATCCAACGCCTTGTTCGCGATAGGAACGGCACCGGGTGGCACCGCCCGCACCGCTAGCCCCAAATCGGCGAAGAAGGCGACGTGCGCCTCGGCGCAGCGCCGGTAGGCGTCGACGAGGCTCCCCTCGAGCCAGGGATGGCCGAGCGGCAGACGGATGACGGCGCTCACCCACCCCGGGCCGGCGAGCACGGCGCCGCCCCCGGAGCCACGCACCCGCACGCAGACGCCAGCCGGCAGGCGCGACGCCACTTCCGGCAGCAAACGGCGCTGCGCGCACCCGAGCACCACGGCATGATGCACGGGTGCGCTCACTTCCACCCTCGGAGCCGCAATACCGTGGTTTGCCGCTCCCGTCATGCCACCTCGAGCCGCGCGATCGCCCGCTCCCGGCCGAAAGTCTCCCCTTCCGGCACCAGAATCTGCGCCAAGCGACCCGCCTGCGGCGCGCTCACTTCGACGTTGGTCTTGACGATCACGACGTTGGCGATCGGCTGCCCGACCGCGACCTGCTCCCCCTCGCGGACGAGCCACTTGTCGAGCAACGCTTCGACCCCTTCGTCGACGTCCTCCCACACCTCCGGAGGCAGCCGGATCTCGATCACGCTCATGCACGTCCTCCTGCAGCCACGCGCCCTTGCATCGTTTCCTTGGCGGCAGCCACGATGTGCTCGACTTGCGGAATCACGAACTGCTCCAGCGGTCGGCTATAGGGAATCGGCACGTTGGGCACCCCGAGCCGCTTGATCGGTGCTCGCAGCGCGATGCGGTCGAGATGCTCGCCGACGATCGCGGCGATCTCGCCCGTGAGACCGAAGCCGAGATAGTCTTCATCGGCCACCAGCAAGCGCCCCGTCTTGGCCACGGAAGCGAGCACCGCCTCGCGGTCGAGCGGCACCAGGGTGCGCAGATCGAGGATCTCAGCCTCGATTCCTTCCTTCGCCAACATCTCGGCCGCGATCACGGCCTTATGCACCATCTGGCTCAAGGTAACGATCGTGAGATCCTTGCCTTCACGCACGACGCGCGCCTGGCCGAAGGGAATGGTGTAGGGTTCTTCGGGCACTTCGGTCGTGCTGCCCTCGAAGTAGGCCATCCACGGCAAGCCCATGATCCCCTTGTGGAACATGTAGAGCACGGGATTGTCGTCGCGGATCGCCTCGATGAGCAGACCCTTCGCATCGTACGCGTTCGAGGGCACCACCACCTTGAGCCCCGGCACGTGCGCGAACACGCCGTAGAGGCACTGTGAATGCTGCGCCGCGTCGTTGTAGCCGCCGCCGATCGCCGTGGTGATCACCACCGGCAAGCGCACGTTACCGCCGGACATGTAGGTGTTTTTCGCCAGATGGTTGTAGATCTGGTCCATGCACACGCCGAAGAAATCGACGAACATCAGTTCGGCCACGGGGCGCATACCCGCGGCTGCCGCCCCGATCGCCGCCCCGATGAAACCGGTCTCGGAAATGGGCGTATCCATCACCCGCTCCGGCCCGAACTTCTCGATCAACCCTTTGGTCGCGCCGAAGATGCCCCCATAGACACCGACGTCCTCGCCCATGATGAATACGTTTGGATCGCGCTCCATCTCCTGTGCGAAGGCTTCAGAAATCGCCTCCGCCATCGTCAGCCTACGTCCAGCCATTTCTCACCCCCCTCAAACGAACACGTCTTCGAGCGCCTCTTGCGGCGCGGGATACGGACTCTGGCGGGCGAAGGCGAACGCTTCATCCACGCGCTGCCGCGCCCGCGCGACGATTGCCTCCTCCTCTTGCGCCGTCAGCACGCCATCCTGCTTCAGCCTCGCGGCAAGCTTCGGGATCGGGTCGAGCGCACGCAGATGCTTCACCTCGTCCTTGGGACGATAGACCTCTGCGTCCCCCTGGAAGTGGCCGAAATAACGGAAGGTTTTCACTTCGATGAGCGTCGGCCCCTCGCCCCGGCGGGCGCGCGCCACCGCTTCGCCCACCGCCTCGAATACCTGCAGCGGGTCGTTTTCCGGCACGCACACGCCCGGCATGCCATAGGCACAGGCGCGATCGGCCACCGAAGCCACGCTCACCGCCTTCTCTTTCGGTACCGAGATCGCCCAGTGATTGTCCTCGCACACGAAGATCGCCGGCAGTTGCCACAGGGCCGCGAGGTTGAGTGACTCGTGGAACGCCCCCTGGTTCGCCGCCCCTTCGCCGAAGAAGGCCACCGCGACGCGATCCTGGCCGCGCTTCTTTGCCGCGAGCGCCGCCCCGCAAGCCGGCGGCAGGCTTGCCCCGACGATGCCGCTGCAGCTGAAATTGTGCGCCGGGTCGAAGAGGTGCATGTGCCCTCCCTTGCCTTTGCCCAGGCCCGTCTTCTTGCCGAAGATCTCGGCCGTCATCTTGTCGAGCGGCACCCCCTTGGCGATAGCGAAATGGTGCGGCCGGTGCGTGCCCACCACCGTATCTTCATCGCGCAGATGAGCGCACACGCCCACCGCCACCGGTTCCTGCCCCGCGGCGAGGTGCATCTCGCCGGGCACCGGCCCCGAGCCGATGTCGAAAGCCAACCCTTTCTGGATATGGGGCGGCAACTTCCCCTCCATATAGACCTTCGCCATCGTCTCCTCGTAATAGCGAATCTCGACCATCTTCTCGTACATCCAAAGCAGCTGCGCTTTGCTCGGTGACATGGTGTCCTCCTCCTCGATTCCTCTGGCCATCGATCATGGCCCGATTACAGCATAGCGCAGGCTGCGCAAGATTACCTTAGCCGTCGTCTCATTGGGAACATCGCCGTTGCGGGCGTCTCGTTCCCGTAGTGGTCAACCTCTCGCCGCGACAGCTAGAGCTCCTGCGCCTGCGCGGCGAGTCGCTCGACGATCACGTGCGCGGCCTGCTCGAACGTCACGGCCTTCCACCCCACTGCCTCGAACTCGAGCTCACCGAATCCTCCCTGATGCAGCAGGAAGAGACAGCACTCGCCGAATTGCAGCGGCTACGCGATCTGGGCATCTCGCTTGCACTGGACGACTTTGGCACAGGTCATTCCTCGCTCGCCCGCTTGCAGCAACTGCCGGTAACGACGCTGAAGATCGACCGCAGTCTCGTCAAAGGCGTCATCGGAAACGCCCGCCATCACGCCCTCCTCGGTTCGGTGATCAACCTGGGATGGGCCCTGTCCTTGAATGTCGTCGCCGAAGGGATAGAGACCGTGGAAGAGGCAGAGATTCTGCGTCAATTGCATTGCCCAATAGCACAAGGCTATTACTTCCATCGTCCGTTGCCTGAAGCGGAATTTGCCGCGCTATTGTAAAGTACACGGTACACACACCATGGGCCCGCCCAAACCCAGCCGTACTCGCCATCCATTCAGCAAATGGCAAAATTGAATGGGAGAAGCCGCCGCAAATCTGCGCGGCACCATGATCCCAGGATGAACACCACGCGACCGCCACGCCCGGGTGGGTCGGGTTTTTCATGATGATTTTTTTGGAGAGGCACTTCCCCGCCCCCCATGCGCACGACCCCCGACCTACTCGCTGGCCCTCTGTTCGCCCACTCGCCCGACGCCATTCTCATCGCCGACACGAATGGGGTCGTGCTCGACGTGAACCCTGCGTTCACGGCGCTCACCGGCTACACGCGCGACGAGATCGTGGGCAAGACGCCGCGCCTGCTCAAGTCCGGCCACATGTCCCTCGAGTTCTACCGCACCCTCTGGCAGACGGTACTCTCCGGCAAGCGCTGGCGCCACGACATCCTCAACCGACGCAAGGACGGTTCCCTCTACTGGGCCGACGAGATCATCCAGCCGATCACGCTCGAGGAAACGGACCAGACCGTACTCGTCTCCTTTCAGCGCGACGTCACCGAACTGCGGCGGACCCGAGAAGCGCTGGACGAAGAACGTGCCCGCCTGGAGGGGTTCCTTCGCGCGAGCCCTGCCGTGCTCTACGTGGTCCCGGCCACGGGGACCACCCAGCCCATTTTCGTCAGCGACAACGTCCAGGATCTCCTGGGAATCGCCCCGGCGGAACTCCTCTCCGACCCTTGCTGGTGGCTGGAGCGCATCCACCCCGAGGATCGCGAGGCGGTGGAGCGCACGCTCGACTTCCACCGCTGGCCGGACGACACGCTTTTGCGACGCTACCGCCTGCGCCATGCCGATGGCCACTACGTCTGGGTGGAAGACAAGGTCACGCTGGTACACGACGAACGGGGCGAACCGCGCCTCCTCAGTGGCGCCCTGCTCGACGTCAGCCGCGAAGCCGAACAACGGGCGCTGCTCGACAAGCTCGCCCGCCACCTGCCCGGGGTGATCTACGTCTTCAAGCGCACGCCGGACGATCACATGTCCTTTCCCTACGCGAGCGAAGGGATGCGCCGTATCTGCGGCGTCGACCCCGAAGCAGTCCGCGAAGACGCCACGCCCTTCTTCGCTTCGGTGCATCCCGAAGACCAGGCGGCCATGATGGAGACCTCCGACCATTCCGTCGCCACGCTCGAACCCTGGCGGTTGCTCTACCGGCACGTGCATCCCGACGGGCACGTCGTCTGGGCCGAGGGCGAAGCCACCCCCGAGCGCCAGCCCGATGGGTCCACCCTGTGGTACGGCTTCATCGCCGACGTCACCGCGCGTGTCGAGGCCGAACGCCGGTTGCGCGAGCAGGAGCTCCTCTATCACACCGTGCTCGACAACCTGCAGGAGATCTGCTACGTCGCCGAAGTGACCCCCGAAGGGTTTCGCTTCCAAGTGGGCAATAACAGGCTCTATGAACTGCTCGGCATTGCCCCGGAGCGCTGGATCGGCGCACGCCCCCGGGATCTCTTTCCGGCGCAGACCGCCGAACACATGGAAAAAAATCTCCGCCGCTGCCTCGAGGAAGGACGGACTCTGCGCACCGACACCGCGATGGCCACCGCCCGCGGCTGGCGCGAGTTCTCGGCTTCCCTCACCCCTTTGACAGACAAAGATGGTACGGTGCGCCATATCGTCGGTCTGGTGATGGACGTCACCGACTACAAGCGCGCGATCCGACACGCCCAGGAAGCCTCGAAGCTTGCCACCGAACGGGCGCAAACGCTGGAGACCCTGCTCGATGCCGTCGGCGAGGGCATTTTCGGCATCGATCCCGAAGGAACGATCACCTTCTGGAACCCGGCGGCAGAACGCATCCTCGGTTATCGCGCCGAGGACGTCATCGGCCTGGACGCTCATCAGACCTTTCACGATCGTCTGCCGGATGGAACGCCGTATTTGCGCGACGCTTGCCCGGTGCTGCGTGCCATCTGCGAAGGACGGATGTTTTCCCGCAAGGAAGAGTATTTCCGTCACCGCGACGGTCACTGGGTCGCGGTGCTGCTCACCGTCACCCCCATCCCCGGGGATGGCGCCGTGGCCGTCTTCACCGACATCACCGAGCTCAAGAAGATGCAGGAAGACCTGCGTCGCCAGGCCGAGACCGATCCGCTCACTAGCCTGGCCAACCGCCGCACTTTCTTTACCGCCCTGCTACACGCAGGAGAACGGATAGTCCGCCACGGCGATCGCTGCGCCATCCTGATGCTCGACCTCGATCATTTCAAGGCGGTCAATGACCGCTACGGGCACGCCGTGGGCGATGCCGTCCTGCGCACTTTCGCCACGGTACTGCGCAACGCCTTGCGCGGCAATGATCTCCCCGCCCGCATCGGCGGCGAAGAATTCGCCGTGCTTTTGCCGCACACCGATCTTGCCGGCGCGCTCGCGCTCGCCGAGCGGATCCGTCGCGCCGTCGCCAACTACTGTCGCGTGCCGATGCACCCCGAACTGCGCATGACGGTGAGCATCGGCGTGAGCGAGCTGCTGCCCGACGATCCCACGCCCGAAGCCGCGCTCGCCCGTGCCGACGCCGCCCTCTATCGCGCAAAGCAAGAGGGGCGCAACCGGGTGGTGGTCGCCTGAGCGACCTCCCGGCCCGATCGGCCCGGCGCGCCCTCGCTCTGATCGCTCAAGACGACCCGCCTTTCTGGCCGAAATAGCGCTCCGTCTCCGCCTTCACCACCCGGGCGAGCAGCACGAGCGCCACCAGGTTCGGCAAGGCCATCAAGCCGTTGGCCACGTCCGAGAAATTCCACACGAGTTCCAGCTTCACCGTCGCCCCCACCAGGATCACGGCCACGAACACCGTGCGGTAAATGCGGATCGCCTTGTGCCCGAAGAGGAACTCGAACGCCTTTTCTCCGTAGTAGCTCCAACCAAGCACGGTGGAATAAGCGAAGAGCACCGTGGAGAGAATCACCACCCCGGCCCCCGCGTTTCCGAGGTTGTGGGCGAAGCTGCGCATCGTCAGATCCGCCGGAGAGCCGCCTTCGAGCCAGTGCGGCGCCGTCAAGATCACCAGCGCCGTCATGGTGCACACCACCAGGGTGTCGATGAAGGTCTGGGTCATCGACACCAGCGCCTGCTTCACCGGATCGTCGGTCTTGGCCGCCGCCGCGGCGATCGGCGCAGAGCCGAGCCCCGATTCATTCGAAAACACGCCGCGCGCCAGGCCATAGCGCATCGCCGCCGCCACCGTTGCCCCGGCAAAACCGCCAGCGGCCGAGTAGGGGTTGAAGGCGTGATAGAAGATCAACCCGAGCGCCGGCAATAGTTGGTCCCATTGCAGCACGAGCACGACGATCGCCGCCAGACAGTAGAAGAAAATCATGAAAGGCACGAGCCAGGCGGTGAAGCGCCCGATGCTCTTCACTCCACCGAGGATCACCAAGGCGGTGAGAAAGAGCATGACGCCCCCCGAGACCCAGGTCGGAACGCCGGCGGTGGAAGCAAGCAGTTGCGACACCGAATTGACCTGGGTCATGTTGCCGATGCCAAACGAGGCGATGACGGTGAAGATCGCGAAGAGCACCCCGAGCCAGCGTAGCCCCAGACCGTTGGTGAGGTAGTACATCGGTCCGCCTTTGTAGCCGAGCGCGCCCGGCTCGCGGTATTTCACCGCCAGCACGGCCTCGGCATACTTGGTGGCCATCCCCACTAGTCCCGTCACCCACATCCAGAACACCGCCCCCGGCCCGCCCATGGCGATGGCGGTAGCCACACCGACGATGTTGCCGATGCCGACGGTCGCCGCGAGCGCCGTGGTGAGCGCGGCAAAGTGGCTGATGTCGCCCGCGGCGCTCGGTTCCTTGTGGAAAATCAGCCGAAAAGCATGCCCCAGCGCACGGAACTGCACGCCCCGCAGCACGACGGTAAGATACAACCCCGTGCCCACCAGCAGCACCAGCATCGGCACGCCCCAGACGAAGTTGGCCACGGTGGAGAGCAATTGGTTCAAGGCGTCCATGGTGCCTCCTTGTTCTCGTTATCGATCAAACAATGAATTTCGCCATCATGGACATCGATTTTAGTCGATCGCGGATCGAGCACGATCCGGGGTGCGATTGACCTCGATCGTCAAGTGGCTCAAGGCGGAAAGATCCTTGAGCCGCTCCTTGTACTGCCGGGCGCTTTCGGGCCGTGGGGAATCGAGCGTAACGATGCAGGCATAGGTCTGCGGCCCCAGGCGCCACACGTGCAGGTCGGTGACGCGGGTGAGGCCGTCGCGCTGCAGGCGCTCGACGATCTCGTGCTCGAGCACTCCGAAATCCTCCGCGTCGAGCAGCGAGCGCATGGACGTGCGCGCGAGCCCTACGCTCCAGTAGAGGATCACGGCGGCACCGACCAGGCCGATCAGCGGGTCGAACCAGGCCCATCCTCCCCACTTCCCAGCAGCCAAGGCGGCGATCGCCAGCACAGAGGTGAAGGCATCGGCCAACACGTGCAGAAAGGCACCGCGGTAGTTTGGGTCCGCCGACGGCGCATGCCCGAATCCCTTCGCGGTGACGGCCATATCGTGATGGTGCGCCGCCTCCGTCGCATGCTTTCCCTCGTGCGCATGCCCATGATCGTGATCATGCTCATGCCCTGCGCCGAGAATGAGTGCGCTCACCAGGTTGACGGCAAGCCCGATCACCGCCACGAGGAGCGCCTCGTCGTAGGCGATCCGCTGCGGCGAGAGCAGCCGCCCGACCGATTCCCACACCAACCCCAGGGCGACGAGGGCGAGCAGCAGCGCGCTGGTGTAACCCCCGAGCGCGCTCACCTTGCCCGTGCCGAAGGTGAAGCGCGGATTGGCGGCATGCCGTTCGGCATAGTAATAGGCGAACACCGCCACGCCCAGCGCCGCCACGTGCGAGCCCATGTGCCAACCGTCGGCGGTGAGCGCCATCGACCCGGTGAGATAGCCGAAGGCGATCTCGAAGATCATGGTCACGAAGGTGAGCACCACCACCCAGGCAGTGCGGCGCATGCGTTGCCGCGCATGAGGATCGACTTCGAAGGGATGCTGCCAGGGAGCCAGAGGCGGGAGCGATGACATGGTCGAGGCCATGAAAAAATCCGGTGCATGAACGATTCTCATTCTAGCACCGGATCGATCGGAGAAAGGGAAGAGCGCAAAGGGGGCAAGGGGCAAAAAAAGCCCCCGGCCCCTCGCGTTACGTCACGGTTTGATCGCGACCTTCAGCACGCCATCGCGCTGATTGGCAAAGAGGTCGTAGGCAGCCACGATGTCGTCGAGCTTGAAGTGGTGCGTCACGAGGGCCGTGAGATCGACGCGGCGGCTGGCGACCACTTCCATCAGGCGCCGCATGCGCTCTTTCCCGCCTGGACACAGGGTGGTGACGATTTTGTGGTTGCCCAGGCCGGCCGCGAAGGCATCGAGCGGCATTTCCAGCTTGCCGGAATACACGCCCAAGCTCGAGAGCGTCCCGCCGGGTTTGAGCACGCGCAAGCAGGCCTCGAAGGTTTGTTGCGTGCCCAGCGCCTCGATGGCGACATCGACACCGCGTCCGTTGGTGAGCTCCATGATTTTCTGTACCGGATCGACTTCCTTGAAGTTGATCACGACGTCGGCCCCGAGCTTACGCGCGATCTCGGCGCGCGCCGGTACCGCCTCGACGGCGAAGATCTTCGTGGCCCCCATCAGCTTGGCTCCGGCCGTGGCGCAAAGCCCGATCGGCCCCTGGGCGAAAACCGCCACCGTGTCGCCGATGCGCACGTGCCCTCTCTCGGCACCAGAAAAACCCGTGCTCATGATATCGGGGCACATCAGCACTTCTTCGTCCGTGAGGCCGTCGGGAATCAGCGTGAGGTTCGCCTGCGCGTTGGGAATGCGCACGTATTCGGCCTGACAGCCGTCGATGGTATTGCCCAGCTGCCAGCCACCCATGTGTTTGTGGCCGCATTGGCTCGATTGGCCATCGAGGCAGCTATTGCACTGGCCGCAGGGCGTGATCGCCCCAGCGATCACGCGTTGGCCGACTTCGTAGCCGGTCACGGCGCTGCCGAGTTTCTCGATGACGCCCACCGGCTCATGACCGACGATGAGACCGGACCGCACGGGGTATTCCCCTTTGAGGATATGCACGTCGGTGCCGCAGATCGTCGTGGTCGTGACGCGCAGCAGCGCATCGGTGGGCCCGATTTCGGGGATCGGACGCTCCTGCAGTTCGATACGCCCCGGCGCCACGAACACGGCGGCTTTCATGGTCTTCTGCATAAGGTTCTCCTTTCACGACGGTGAAGCGGCACCATGCGGCCTCACGCTCCTTTCAGCATAGCACCATCCCCTCGTCGAGAACAGGGAAGCATCCGATTTTGTGTCATAAAGGTATTTGCCAATTTGACTTCGGAAGTGCACTTTTCCCAGCATTCGACCCGAGGAATCCCGACACACGCCTTCCCTTGCCAGATCACCACGTCCCAGAGAAAATTTTTCTCCAACAATACATTACGGCATCGGTTTCCCCTCTATACTATTGCGCCAACGACGAGGGAGCGCCGACATGGCCAAATGGGGGTTCGGGATACGAGCGAAATCTACCCTGGCGCTCTTGCTGGTGTGTCTCGTCGTCCTCGTTCCCGTCGCCGCCATCGGCATGCAGCTCTTTCAGGGTCTGCGCGAGCACTTCGCCGAAACTTGGGCGCGCAATTTCACCGAACTGCACGGCGAGCGCATCGCCGGGCCCCTGTCGCGCGAAGTCGCTCTGGCTCGGCGCTTGGCCGGATCGATGTCGATCCGCAATTGGTTGCGCCGTGAAGACGACGAAGCCTTACGGCAGCAGGCTCGGCTCGAAGCCGAAGGCTACCGGCGCGATTTTCTCGGCCGTGCCTGGTTCCTGGCCAGTCGCGGCAGCCTCGCCTATTACTTCGACGACGACGCAACCTCCGAAAGTCTCGTCCCCCGCTATCGCCTCGATCCCGAAAAACCGGAAGACGCCTGGTTCTTCGCCACCTTGGCCGCTCCCACCCAGGTCAACATCAACCCCAACCCGGACCGGTGGCTGCAACAGGTCATGGTATGGATCAACGTCGTCGTGGAAGACCAGGGAGAACGCCTGGGCGTGGCAGGAACCGGAGTCGATCTCACCACGTTCATCTCCTCCTTCCTGCACACCACGGAAGCCGGGGTCACCCCCATCATCATCGACCGCAAGGGCGCCATCCAGGCCCACCCCGACCCCCAACGCATCGCCTGGTCCTCCGGCGCCACCGGCACCGTCTCACCCGCGCACACGTTCTCCGAGCAGCTGACCGGCACAGAAGACGCGGCGCACCTGGCCGCCGCCATGCAGCGCACCGCCGCCACCCCCGGCACGGTCGAGGTCATGCCCGCCCTCCTCGACGGACGCCGGCAGATGCTCGCGATCACCTGGCTCGAACCCTTGCAGTGGTATCTGATCACCGCCGTCGACCTCGAAACCGTCCATCTGTTCGAAGATACCTGGGTGCGCATCGCCGTGGGCATCGTCGTGCTCGTGCTGCTCTCCGTTCTGACCCTCTTCACGCTGTCGGTCGATCGTCTTCTGCTCCAACCGCTACGCGGCCTGCACCGTTCCGCCATGGCACTGGCTTCCGGTCGCTTCGACGTTCCCCCTGCCGATGCAGGGCGAGACGAGCTCGGCGACCTCAACCGCGCCTTCGCCCACATGGCCCGGCAGATCGCCAACCAGACCCAAGAACTGGAGGACGAGGTTCGGGCACGCACGGCCGAGCTTCGGGATGCCAATGCCGCCATGGCTGCCAGCCAGAAAAAACTCGGCGACTCCATCCAATATGCCAGCTTGATCCAGCGTGCGCTGCTGCCGGACCGTGCGCTTGCCACACTGCTGGGCGAACACCATTTCGTCTTATGGCGACCGCGGGACATGGTCGGCGGAGACTTCTATCTCTTTCGCGCCGAACCCCAGCACTACCTCATAGGCATCGTCGATTGTGCCGGGCATGGCGTACCCGGCTCATTGATGACCATGCTCGCCCGCACCGCCTTCGACGATGCCATGAACCGACATGGCATCGAACATCCAGCCGTACTGCTGGAGCAGGCCGACGCCACCCTGCGTGGCATGCTGGATCAGGCCCATCTGCCGCGTGCCATCGCAGCGAGTACCGATGCCGCCCTGGTGTATGTCGACCGAAACGCCCGGCGGCTTCGTTATGCCGGCGCCCGCATCGACCTCTATTGGAGCGATGGCGATACGGTACATGAGCTGTCCGCCGAACGACGCTCGCTCTGCGACCGCAAAAAAGGGGAATACACCGAAATCGAGATTCCCTTACGAGAAGGCGTCACCTACACCCTCGTCACCGATGGTTATCTGGACCAGGCGGGAGGCGAGCACGGTTTCGGGTTTGGCGACACCCGCTTTCGCGAAGTTCTACGGCACGTCGCCCGCCTGCCCTTCGATCACCAGGCTCAAGCCGTGGATGCAGCGCTCGAATCCTGGCGCAGCGGACTGCCACAGCGCGACGACATCACCCTGTTGTCCTTTCGTATCGATTGAACGGAGTACCTACCATGTTGGACATGGATTTTCTCTGCTTGCGCGAACTACTACAGAATCATCGAATTCTGCTCTGTTTCAATGGTCCGATCTCGCGCAGCCTGATCGAGGAGATAGGATTCGCCCTGAAAAACTACCTCGAAGCCGACCATGCTCGCCCATCGGCTGCAATGGATGTCTTTGGAGCCTATGTCGAGCTGACCCAAAATATCCGTCACTACGCTGCGAGCAAGGGATATGGGGATACCGACAGCGCTGCCACCATCCTCGTGGCCTGCGACGAGGATGGTGCCTACCTCATCCAAACGGGGAACGTCGTCGATGCCGCCGACGCGAGCCCGCTCCTCGAACGCATCGCCCAGCTCGCCGCCATGGATCCGATCGAACTCAAGCACGCCTACAAGACGCAGTTGCGCCGCCCTATCGCCCACGGCGCTTCGAGCGGTGCGGGTCTCGGCCTCATCGACATCGCCCGCAAGGCCAGGCGCCCCTTGATCGCCACTCAGCGGCCACTCGATGACGGAAAGATCTTCTTCAGTCTGCGCGCCATCCTCTGATCGCCCCCGACTCGGAGCATGCACATGAGCACCTCGTTCACCCTGCCCGGCACCCAAACCACGCCAACGATCGTTGCCGATTGGAATGAGGGATTGCTGCAGATGTCGGGCGACTCCTACCCGGAAAACTCCTTCGACTTCTTTACCGGCACGCTCGACTGGGTCGAATCGTTTCTCAAACGAGAGCGACGCCCCCTGCGCCTCGAGCTTCGTTTGCTCTACATGAACACCAGCTCGGTCAAAGTCATGATGGACATCTTCGACCTCCTGGAAGATGCCCACAAACTGGGACAAGAAGTCAGTGTCGTCTGGCGTTTCGACCCTCGCAACGAGCGAGTCGAGCTCCTCGCCGAAGAATTCCGCGAAGACTGCACTTTCCCCTTCCACATCTGCGCCGAGGTCTAGGATGAAGGGACTGCCCGTCTCACCCTTTGGTCAGACCGACGAGTCGGCTCTGCTGGAAGAAATCGACCGGTTCCTTGCCTCCGGCGCACATCAGGACAATCCTTTGCGCGATCTACTCGTGCGCCTGCTCACACTGCACCGCCAGCAAAACGAACGATTGCTGCGCCTCATCCACCTCTCCGACGGCTACCACGACCTCGGTCGCATGCAATCCGCCTCCCTGGCGCAACGGCTCGAACGCCACCTGCACCGGCTGGAGAAACTCGCTCGTATTTCGGACAGATACCAGGATCAACTGCGATCACTCAACGATGCCCTGCTCAAGTCTTCGCTCAAAGACCCGCTCACCGAACTTGGCAATCGACGCTATCTCATGGAACGCCTCGGCGACGGACACTTCCCGGCGAGCAATCCGACCGAACCATGCTGCATCGCCATGCTCGACGTCGACCACTTCAAACGCATCAACGACGGCTGGGGCCACGAGATAGGCGACGAGACGCTCAAGCATATCGCCAGCGCCTTGCGAGAAACCATACGCCATAGTGACATCATCGGACGCTGGGGAGGAGAAGAATTCCTCCTGATCTTCCCCGCCACGGAACTCGCCGAAGCCCTCGTGATCGCCGAACGCATACGCCAGGCGATCATGGCCATCTCCATTGCCCATCCTCTCGGCCCTGTCACCGTCTCGGCCAGTATCGGGCTCACCCTACGCCGGCACGACGAGCCGCTCACCATCACCCTCAGCCGCGCCGACGAAGCCCTGCTGCAAGCCAAACGAACGGGACGCAACCGCACCGTGACCGATTAACCGTCGGGCCGCAGAAAAGCAAGAAAACCATCGCAATCCGCTTCAGGGCAAGGCGCCCGAAGCGCCGATAAAGAACGGCGCGCGGGCCCATCCTCCCCGTCGAGCTCCGCGCAGACGCTCACCCGGAAGCGTCGATCTACATTGGATGTAGACCGCCTGCACCGCCGTGGCAGGCCCGAATGCGCGCCAGACGCTCGTGCGGCGAGACAGGCTCGATCACACGATCGTCCGCTTCGACATTCATGCTGATTTGGTGGTAAAAAACCCGATTATTTTGGCATTCGTCGGTCGCCTCCCGATCTAGAATGAAGTTACATCCCGCAACAAAACCCGAGGATCGTCCCATGGCACTGACCGTCAAGACCAAGCTCGTCGCCTCTTTCTGTGCCGTCGCCGTAATGATCGCTTTCGCCATCGTGCTCACTAACTACAACCTCGGACGCATGGCCGAGGCCACCGACGAAGTCGACCGCTCCCATCAAGTGATCACCGACCTCACGCGCATGCGCGAGGCGCTCATCAACATGGAGACCGGTGCCCGCGGTTTCGCGCTCACCGGAAAAGAAAGTTTCCTCGAGCCGATCAGCATCGGAGAAAAGGCACTGGAATCAGCTTTTCAAGACGCGCTTGCCAAAACGCGCAACCCGCAGCGCCGAGCCAACATCGAAAAGCTGTACCAGATGGGCAAGGAATGGGGCGAAGAAGGGCTCAAGCCCATGATCACCCTGCGCCGCGACGTCGATGCCGGCAAAGCCTCGCTCGAAGATCTGCAAGCGTTCGTGCGCACCGAGCGCGGCAAGCAAAAAATGGACGAGATCCGCGCCTTTGCCGCGCAGATCATGGACGAACGCCGCCGCCTCCTCGAGCAGAGACTCGAGGAACTAAAGCAGGCATCGAGCCAAACCGAGATCGCCCTCTACAGTAGCGGCGCCATCGCCTTCGCCCTGGCGATCGCACTCGCGCTGGCGCTCGCGCGCAGCATCGGGGGACGCATCACCATTGCCCTGAACGCGGCCGAGGCCACCGCCGCCGGCGATCTCACCACGCCGGTGCGCGTCGAAGGCGGCGACGAGATCGGCCGCATGCTGCAGGCGGTGGCCACGATGCAGCAGTCGCTGCGCGAAATGCTGGGCGAGATCCGCCGCAATACCGACCAGCTCGCCGAGGCGGCCACGGCGCTCGCCGTCGTCGCCGGTGACGTGGAGCGCGCCGTCAATGAGCAGAACGACGCCTCCTCGACCATGGCCGCAGCGGTGGAGGAGCTCACGGTGAGCATCGGCGAAGTAGCGAAGAACGCCGAGGAAGCGAGCAACGTGGCGCACGAATCCGGCGAGATCGCCAAGGAAGGCAGCGAAGTGATGCGGCGCACCGTCGACAGCATCAAGCGGATCGCCGAGCGCGTCACCCAGGCGGCGCAGGACATCGGTCAGCTGGAAAAACACTCCGCCGAGATCAGCTCGATCGTCAACGTGATCGAGACGATCGCCGAACAGACGAACCTACTCGCCTTGAACGCCGCGATCGAGGCCGCCCGTGCCGGTGAATACGGCCGCGGATTCGCGGTGGTGGCCGACGAGGTGCGGAAACTCGCCGAGCGCACCACCGTCTCGACCCAGGAGATCACGGAGATGGTCGCCCACATCCAGCAAGGCACGAAACAGGCCGTGGCGACGATGGAGACCAGCGTGACCGAAGTCGAGGAAGGCGTGCAGCTCGCCAACGCTGCCGGCGAATCGATCGAGCGCATCGCCGAGGGCTCGGGCCGCGTCATCGACTACGCCAGCCACATCTCCGACGCCCTCAAGGAACAATCCATCGCCAGCAACCAGGTGGCACGCAACGTCGAGACCATCGTGCAGATGGCCGAGAAGAACCATCAAGCGGTCAACCGCGCCAGCGCCACGGTGAAACTCATCGAGGAGGCGATGCAGACCCTGCGCAACGCCGTCGGACGGTTCAAGATCAATTGAACGTCATCGATCATCCGATGCTCCTTGCGACTCGGAACGAGCGCAAGGAGCATCGTTCAGCGGCAGGTATAGCCCCCGTCGATGACCAACTCCGAGCCGGTGACGAATTTCGCCTCGTCGCTGGCGAGGTAGACGGCGCCCCAGGCGATGTCGTCCGGTTCGCCCAGATGACCCAAGGGATGCAGCGCTTCGAGCGCCTTGCGCGCTTTTTCTTCTTCCGGCAACTGATGCAAATACCCTTCGACCATGGGGGTGGCGATGAATCCCGGATGGATGGAATTCACGCGGATGCGGTCGGCGGCGTAGAGCAGCGCGTCGGTCTTGGTCATGAGCCGCACCGCCCCCTTGGAAGCATGGTAAGGAGGCGAATCAGGCGCACCGACCAAGCCATAGATGGACGAGAGATTGATGATGCTCCCTCCTCCACCTTTTTTCAGGTAGGGCACGGCGTGTTTGGTGCAGAAGAACACCCCTTTGACGTTGACCGCCATGACCGCGTCCCACTCGGCTTCGCTGATCTCGTGGGTGGGCTTGTTGACCCCGGCGATGCCGGCGTTATTGACGAGCACGTCGAGCCGACCGAAATGCGCCACGACCTCGGCGAACACTTGCTGCACTTCGGCCTCGCGCGTAACGTCGCAGCGCCAAGCTCGCGCTTGGTACCCCGCGTCGACCAGCTCCTGCGCCACCGCCTGCGCTGCTGCCAGATCCACATCGAGCACAGCCACCTTGGCTCCCTCCTGGGCCATCCGCCGCGCGGTAGCGGCGCCGATTCCCTTGCCAGCACCGGTGACGAGGGCGACTTTTTCTGAAAGGCGCATTGGACTTTCTCCTTGATGAGTGAATCGTCGCCCAACGAGGGCGCCGCTGGCATGAGGAATCACGCTTGCATCGATTGAGCGTACCGCTCCCGCAGCGCCCGCTTCAAGAGCTTACCAGCAGAAGTCGTGGGCAGTTCGTCAGTGAAGAAAATATATTTTGGTACTTTGAATGCGGCCAAACGTTCGCGGCAAAAACGACGTACCTCCTCCTCGCTCAGCTGCTTTCCAGGCCGCACGACGATGGCCACGGCCACCGCTTCGCCCCAGCGTTCATCGGGCAGACCGAAGACCCCGCACTGCAATACGTCCGGATGCGTACCGATCACCGTTTCCACTTCTTGGGTGAAGACGTTCTCCCCGCCCGTCTTGATCATATCCTTCTTGCGATCGGCGAAGAAGTAATTTCCTGCCTCGTCACGAAAGAGGACGTCTCCGGAATGAAACCATCCATCACGAAACGCCTTGGCCGTCGCCTCGGGATTGCGGTAGTACCCCTTCATCACCACCGGTCCGCGTACCAACATCTCTCCGGGCTCACCAGGGGGCACCTCTTGGCCGTCCTCGTCGACGAGCTTGAGCTCGGCCCCATAAACGACGGGGCGCCCTACCCAACGCCCGTCCCCGTTGGGGAC
The DNA here is from genome assembly GCF_006980705.1 of Tepidiphilus olei. GTDB lineage: Bacteria > Pseudomonadota > Gammaproteobacteria > Burkholderiales > Rhodocyclaceae > Tepidiphilus > Tepidiphilus olei. Next base: position 37,961 of record NZ_SBHO01000004.1, read on the forward strand.
CTCCGCCCACGTTCGGAACAAGCTCTCGGTCACTGGCGTAGCCGTCGTCTCTGAAGACCCTTGCACGGTGAGGAACTCGGCGTTGGGCGCGAGCCGGTTCCAGCCATCGACCATCGCTTGGGGAATGGTCGAGGACCAGGACATGAGCACGCGCATGCGCGGTAAAGTAAGCTCGGGCGAAGCCTCCTTGAGGAGGGCTACATACAAAGCCGGAGGCAGGGCGATCAAAGTGATTCCCCGCTGTTGCAACAAAACGAGCATCTGTCTAGGCACCGGCAGCTGAGTCATGACGACTGTCTGTCCCGCCACGTGGGCCATCAACGTGATGTCGAACCCAGCCATGTGGATGAGCGGCAAGGAAATGAGCCATACGTCTTCGGGTCGAAGACCGACGGTGAGCGCGAAGGTGGTGTGCGAAGCGAAGAAATTGCGATGTGTGGTCAACACGCCTTTTGGGGCGCTCTCGGTGCCACTGGTAAAGAACATGGTTGCCACGTCCTCGTCTTCGATCGCCACCTCGGGAATGGAGGTCGAAGACTGCAGCAGGGCTTCGAAGCGTAGTCCTTGCGAGGGTGGAGGGTCGCTACCCAAGGAGATCCACACCACCTGCTCGAGCGAAGCCGGTGCCTGCGAAAGCGCTGGAGCCACGAGATCGTGCAAGCCGTCTTCGACGAAAAACAGCTTGGGTTCGGCGAAATGCAGCAGATGGGCGATATCTTCACTGCGCAGCATAAAGTTGATGGGCACGAACCAGGCCCCGAGCTTCATGAGGGCGTAGGCAGTGAGCACCATCTCCGGGGCATTGTGCGACACCACGGCTACCCGGTCTCCCTTGCGCACCCCAAGCGCATACAGGCCGGCAGCCAGACGCTCGATCTGCTCCCCGAGTTCGGCGTAAGTGAGGGTGCGCTCACGTCCGTCGGCGTAATGGTAGGACAGAGCCACCCGATCAGGATAGCGGGTCGCAGCGCGGCGCAAGGCGTCACTCAAAACGCCCCGGCGCAGCAGATTCATGTCGTCCATTTTTGTCTCCTCCCACGATCCAGGGGATGTCCCTCCCCTTGTGTTCGCTTCATCCAAAAGTACGCGCGATCAGCTCTTTCATGATCTCGTTGGTACCGCCGTAGATCTTCTGCACACGGGCATCGGCGTACATGCGGGCGATGGGGTATTCGAGCATGTAGCCGTAGCCGCCGAAGAACTGTAGGCACTCGTCGATGATCTCGCACTGCTTCTGCGTGGTCCACCACTTGGCCATGGAAGCGGTGGGCGCATCCAGCGTCCCTTCGAGCATGCGCTGGACGCAGTGATCGACGAAGAGGCGCCCGATGTAGGCTTCCGTTTGCCGCTCGGCCAGCTTGAAGCGGGTATTCTGGAAATCGAGGATGCGATGTCCGAAGGCCTTGCGCTCGCGCACGTAGTTCAAAGTATGGTGCAGCGCCGCCTCGATCACGGCGATGGCGCCCACCGCGATGATGAGACGCTCGCGCGGCAGCTGGTTCATCAGCTGATAGAACCCTTTGCCTTCCTCACCACCGAGTAGGTTCGCCACGGGCACGCGCATGTCTTCGAAGAAGAGCTCGGCAGTATCCTGTCCTTTCTGGCCGAGTTTCTTCAGCAAACGACCGCGCTTGAAGCCGGGCAAGTCACGCGTCTCGGCGACGATCAAAGAGACGCCTTTGGCTCCGGGCACGGTCGTGTCGGTTTTACAGACGATGATGAGCAGATCGCAGTGATAGCCATTGGAGATGAACGTCTTGGAGCCGTTGATCACATAGTCGTCGCCACGGCGCTCGGCCCGCGTGCGCACTGCTTGCAGGTCGGAACCCGTTCCCGGTTCGGTCATGGCGATGGCACCGACCATCTCACCCGCGGCCATCGGCGGTAGCCAGCGCCGCTTCTGCTCTTCGGTGCCGTAGGCTTCGATGTAATGGGCCACGATCTCGTGCACGCCCTTGGCCCAGCTGGTGTTACCCGCATAGGCCTGCTCTTCGAGAATCACCGCCTCATGGGCGAAAGTAGCCCCTCCTCCGCCGTATTCCTCGGCCACGTCGGTACACAACAGACCGGCGGCGCCAGCCTTGCGCCAGAGATCGCGGTCGACATATTGCCGCTCGTTCCATTCGTCTTCATGCGGCGTGATCTCTGTGGCGATGAAGCGGCGGGCGCTTTCGCGCAGCAGCTCGAGCTCTTCGTTCATCCAAGGGGATGGCAATTGTCTCATCGTCTCGTCCTCATGATTCTTACATCGTGAATCCGCCGCTCACGAGCACCACCTGCCCGCTGACGTAGTTCGACTCGGGGGTGCACAGGAGATAGACGGCGTCAGCGGCCTCCTCCGGCGTGCCGGCGCGCCCGAGCGGAATCGTCGCTTCCATGGTCTTCAGGAGGTCGGGATTGACGCCAACCTTGATCTTGCGCCCTTCGACGTCGATGGTGGCGTCGCTACCGGCCGGGGCTTCGGTGAGGCGAGTACGAATGAGGCCAAAGGCGACGCAATTCACGTCGACCTTATAGCGCCCCCATTCACGCGACAGCGCCTTGGTCAGCCCGATCACGCCCGCTTTGGCCGCGGAATAGTTCACCTGACCTGCGTTGCCGCCAATGCCGGCAATGGAGGAGATGTTGACGACTTTGCGAAATACTTCTTTCCCTTCAGCCGCCTCTTTCTTCGCCTGATCGCGAAAGTAATCGGCTGCGGCACGCAAGATGCGGAAAGGAGCCGTGAGGTGTACGTCGATGATGGCGTACCACTGCTCGTCGGTCATCTTCTGGATCACGTTGTCCCAGGTGTAACCGGCGTTGTTGACGATGATGTCGAGCCCGCCGAAGCGCTCGATCGCGGTATCGACGAAACGCCGAGGAAAGTCGGGATCGGTAACGCTCCCGGAACAGGCGAAGGCACGCCCCCCTTTGGCCGTGATCTCGGCCACCACCGCTTCGGCGGGTTCAGGGTCGAGGTCGTTGACGACGACGGCTGCCCCTTCGGACGCCAATTTGAGCGCGATCGCCCGGCCGATGCCACGGCCAGAGCCGCTGACGATGGCCACTTTACCTGCAAGTTTCATGTCTTTTTCCTTTTTGGACAAAATGAAAAAATCAAGGCAAGGCGACAAGGGCCTCGCCGATCAGCTTTGCTTCGCCCTGCAAGTCGGCGGCGACGAGCTCGAGGGCGACGAGTCGCTCTCCGCCCTCCTCGCGCCTGTCGACGACCTTGCCACTGCAGCGCAGCTGGGTCCCCACCGGCGTGATGGCAACGAAGCGCACGCCGAAACGGCGCAAACAAGGCTGTGGGGCCCAATGGGTGAGATAGCGCCCGAGCAAGGCCATCGAGAGCATGCCGTGCGCGAACACATCGGGCATACCCGCGGCACGGGCGAAATCCAAGTCGATGTGAATGGGATTGTGGTCACCCGAGGCGCCGGCAAAGAGCGCCAAGGTCGTCCGGGTGATGGGGGGAAAGGTCATCGGCGGCAACTCCTGGCCGATCTGAATCGCGTCGTAGCGCGGAGCGTTCGAAGTGCTCATGCGGCGGTCTCCTGTGGATGGCGCACGACGATGACACTGCGCATCTCGACCATGCAACGCCCCGAAGCCAGATCGGTGAGCGTCGAATCCTTGACGATGAACTCGAGCGCACCGCCTTTTTTGGCATAGATATCGGTGATGCGCGACAGCAGTTCCAGCCGATCGCCTGCGCACACGACCCCATGGTAAGTGAAACTCTGCTCACCGTGGAGCACGCGCTCGATAGGAATGCCGAGGCGATCGAGAAGGATTTCCGTGGCCCCCGAATCCATCTCGGCAGCCATCAAAAAAGTGGGGGGCGCCGGGATGCTGCGATAACCGGCCGCGCGCGCGGCGTCTTCGTCGAAATATTCCGGTCGGGTCTCGCCGATCGCTTTGGCAAAGAAGCGCAGGCGTCCCTTCTCCACCTCGAACTGAAACGGCGGCAGCGTCGTGCCGATATGGCTGCGATCGATCATCTCGCTCCTCCTTCAGACTGCTTGATAGAGGGTGACGACGCAGGCACCACCCAGCCCCAGATTGTGCTGCAAGGCGAGACGCGCCCCCTCGACCTGGCGCGACCCGGCGCTACCGCGCAGCTGGTGCACGAGTTCGGTGCATTGGGCCAAACCAGTCGCCCCGAGCGGATGTCCTTTCGAGAGCAGCCCTCCCGAGGGGTTGGTGACGACGCGCCCACCATAGGTATTGTCGCCATCCTCGACCATCTTCTCGCCTTCCCCTTCGCCCGCCAGCCCCAGGGCTTCATAGGTGAGGAGCTCATTGGTGGCAAAACAATCGTGCAGCTCGACGACGTCGATTTCCTCGGGGCCGACGCCTGCAGCCTCATAGACGCGGCGGGCCGCCTCGCGGGACATGTCGTAGCCGACGAGTTGCATCATGTTGCGCGCTGCGAAGGTGCTGGGCGTATCGGTGGTCATCGCTTGAGCGAGGATCTTCACCCGCCGCTCGAGCCCCTTCTTCTTGGCGTAGTCTTCGGAGCAGACGACGGCCGCTGCTGCGCCACAGGTAGGCGGACAGGCCATGAGGCGAGTGAGCGGCCCCATCAGCACGGGCGAGGCCATGACTTCTTCGGGCGTGACCTCTTGGCGGAACAGCGCCAAGGGATTGCGCGCCGCGTGGCGGCTCGCCTTGGCGCGGATCTTGGCAAAGGTTTCGGGGCGGGTGCCGTAGCGCTGCATGTGCGCAAGACCTGCTCCGGCAAAATAGCGAATCGCCAAGGGAACGTCGGACGCGCCGACGAGCTCCTCACACACTTCGTCGAAGGGTTCGAAGGGCGATGGGCGATCGGTGTAATTCGAACCGAGCGCACCAGGGCGCATCTGTTCGAACCCCAAGGCGAGCACACAGTCGGCTGCCCCTGATTCCACCGCCTGCCGGGCCAGGAAAAGTGCCGTCGAGCCGGTGGAGCAGTTGTTATTCACGTTGACGATGGGAATCCCCGTCATCCCGAGGGGATAGAGCGCCCGCTGACCGCAGGTCGAGTCGCCATAGACATAGCCGACATACGCCTGTTCGATGTCGGCATACTCCACGCCGGCATCGGCCAGCGCACGCCTTGCTGCCTCGGCACCCATTTCGTAGTACGGTGCACTCGCCCCCGGCTTGGCGAACGGAATCATCCCGACGCCGCAAACATAGACTGCTCTTGCCATCACTTCCTCCTCGTGTGTATCCCGGCCTCTAGGGTGCGACGACGCTTACCCAATGACCGATTGATTCGACCATAACAAAAAGTTTACTATCGGTCAATAGATTGATATTTATGTTTGAATCTACGGTGTACCCACAGAAAAGCAAAAGGCGCAAAAACGATGAACACGAGCAACGACGCAGACAGGACGACAGAGACGGCAAAACTGTTGCCTTATGGGGACTTGGCCGAGGAAATCGCGGCCTTACTACAGCGGGACGACATCGTGATCCCCCAACGCCTGGTCATGCCCTTGGCCAGCGGGGGCTCGTTTTTCATCATGCCGGCCACGGACGGAGAAGTGGCGATCAGCAAGGTGATCACATTTACGCCGACCAATCCAGCCAGCGGACGTCCTACGATCATGGGCGACGTCCTGGTATTCGAAGTTGCCACTGGCGAGCGCACGCTGATTCTCGACGGCCCGAGCGTGACCGCCCGGCGTACCGCTGCCGTTTCACTGCTCGCAGCGCAGCGCCTGGCACCGAACCCTGCAGGCCCTTTGTTGATCGTCGGCGCCGGGGTCCAGGGGCGAGCCCATCTAGAGGCTTTCGTGTCGGAGTTGCCCTTGACCGAAGTGTGGATCACCTCGCGCACGCGTACAAGTGCCGAGCGCTTGCGCGACTATGCCCGCACCTTGGGGGTTAGCGCCGAGATTTGCGAGGATCCGGACCAGGCCCTTCCCGACTGCCCCTTAGTCGTCACGGTCACACCGGCCGACAAGATCGTCATTCATGGCACTCCCCGCAAGGATGCCTTTATCGCCGCCGTGGGCGCATTCACCGCCAAGATGGCGGAACTTTCCATCGAAACCTGCCGCTGGATCGCAACCCATGGCACCATCGTGCTCGATAGCCCCGACGCGGTCCACGAAGCAGGCGACCTGTTGCAGGCCGGACTGGAAACAAACCAGTACCCCACCCTCCAGGACGTCATGCGCACCCCCGACCACCCTCGCACCGGCCCCGTACTTTTCAAAAGCTGTGGCTGGGCGGGTTGGGACCTTGCCGCTGCCCGCCTCGCCCACCGCCTCAACCGTTCTTGATCTCTCCCTGCCCACCGCACTCGCCTCGGGCTGGCCATACAAACTGGGGACCTCACTATTCCACCGCGAACACCCGCAGCCGGGCCGGCACGAGCCGCACCGGCTGGCCGGGAGTGAGCCCCAGGGCGGTGCAGCGCTCGCGCGGTAGCTCCACTTCGAAGCGGCGCGCGGGCTCACCCTCTCCGTCGAGTTCCACTCGGGCGCTCGCGCCGAAGGCGAGGATACGGGCCACGCGGGCCGGCACGCCCCGATCCGACTCGGCCGGCACGATGTCGAGCTCGAAGGGCCGGGCGAAGGCGATCACTGCTTCGCCCGCAGGAAGGGGCGCCTCGTGCAGCAGGAGCGCCTCGCCCACGCGCACCCCCGATTCTTCCACCCGCCCCTCGAAGCGGTTGACCGAACCGAGGAAGTCGTAGACGAAAGGAGTGGCGGGATGATGATAGACCTCCTCGGGCGAGCCCACCTGTTCGACCCGGCCGCGGTGCATCAGCACCACACGGTCGGCCACTTCCAGCGCCTCTTCCTGGTCGTGGGTGACGAAAATGGAAGTGACGTGCAGCTCGTCGTGCAGGCGCCGCAACCAACGGCGCAGCTCCTTGCGCACTTTCGCATCCAGCGCCCCGAAGGGTTCGTCGAGCAGCAGCACCTTGGGTTCGACCGCCAGGGCCCGGGCGAGCGCGATGCGCTGGCGCTGCCCGCCGGAGAGCTGCGAAGGGAAACGATCGGCGAGCCAGTCGAGTTGCACGAGTTCGAGCAGCGCCATCACGCGGCGGCGGATCTCGGCCTCGCTCGGGCGCTCGCGCCGCGGTTTCATGCGCAGACCAAACGCCACGTTGTCGAACACGCTCATGTGCCGAAAGAGCGCGTAGTGCTGAAAGACGAAACCGACGCGGCGCTCGCGCACGTGGGTGTCGGAAGCGTCCTCGCCGTCGAAGAGCACCTGCCCCGAGTCGGACTGCTCCAGCCCCGCGATCACGCGCAATAGCGTCGTCTTGCCGCAGCCGGAGGGACCCAGCAACGCCACGAGTTCGCCGTCGGGAAAGGCGAGCGAGACGTCGTCGAGTGCGGTGAAGGCGCCAAAGCGCTTGCAGATGTGTCGGACTTCGATGCTCATGTGCGACTCCCGCGACGCAGGGCGGCAAAATCGCCGCGCCGCTCGATGGCGTGCTTGACGACCAGGGTCACCAGGGCGAGCAGCGCCAGGAGCGAGGCGACGGCGAAGGCTGCCGAAAACTGGTATTCGTTGTAGAGGATCTCGACATGCAGCGGCAGGGTGGTGGTCTGGCCGCGGATGTGCCCGGAGACGACGCTCACCGCACCGAATTCGCCCATGGCGCGGGCATTGGTGAGGATCACCCCGTAGAGCAGACCCCACTTGACGTTGGGCAAGGTCACGTGCCAGAAGGTGCGCCAACCGCTCGCGCCCAGCACCACCGCCGCCTCTTCCTCCTCGCGCCCCTGCGCCTGCATGAGCGGCACGAGCTCGCGCGCCACGAAGGGGAAGGTGACGAAGACGGTGGCGAGCACGATGCCGGGCACGGCGAAGAGGATTTTCACCTCGTGCGCCGCGAGCCAAGCGCCGAACCAACCGGAACCGCCGAAGAGCAGTACCAGCCCCAGACCCGCCACCACCGGCGAAACCGAGAAGGGCAGATCGATCAGGGTGAGCAGCAGCGCCTTGCCGCGGAAGGAGAATTTCGCGATTGCCCAGGCAGCCGCCACCCCGAAGACGAGGTTGAGCGGCACGGCGATAGCGGCGGCCAGCAGCGTCAGTTTCAGGGCGGCGAGCGCATCGGGCTCGACGAGCGCGGCCAGATACACCGCCCACCCTTTGCGCAGCGCCTCGACGAAGACCGCCAGGAGCGGCAGCAGCAGGAAGAGACCGAAGAAGGCGAGCGCGAGCGCGATCAGGGTGCGCCGCACCCAGGCGGGCTCGGTGGTGACCGGCCGCACGGCAGCGCGGCGGGCGGGCAGTTCGAGCGCGGGCAACGCGGCAACGGCGTCCATGTCATTGCTCCTTGCCGCCGCGGCGGGCGGCCCAAGCTTGCAGGGCGTTGATGACGAGCAAGAGGGTGAAGGAAATGACCAGCATCACCGTAGCGATGGCGGTGGCGCCCGCCTCGTTGTACTGTTCGAGCTGGCCGATGATGAGCAGCGGCACGATCTCCGAGACGAAAGGGATGTTCCCGGCGATGAAGATCACCGAGCCGTACTCCCCCACGGCACGGGCGAAGGCGAGCGCAAACCCGGTGACGGTGGCCGGCAGCACGTGAGGCAGGATCACGTGACGGAACACCTGCCAGCGGCTCGCCCCCAGGCTCGCGGCCGCCTCTTCGAATTCCGGCTCGAATTCCTCCAACACCGGCTGCACCGTACGCACCACGAAAGGAATGCCGATGAAGACGAGCGCCACGAGAATGCCCAACGGCGTGAACGCGACCTTGACCCCGAGCGCGGCGAGCCACCCGCCCAACCAGCCGTTGGGCGCGTAGAGCGCGGTGAGTGCGATGCCGGCCACCGCCGTGGGCAAGGCGAACGGCAGGTCGATGAGGGCATCGACCAGGCGCTTGCCTGGAAAGGAGTAGCGCACCAACACCCAAGCGAGCAGCAGACCGAAGACGGCATCGATCGCCGCCGCCGCGAGCGCCGCCCCGAAAGAAAGCCGGTAGGCGGCGAGCACCCGCGGGTTGCTCACCACGTCCACGAATTCCCCCCAACCCAGCTCCAGCGTCTTGCCGAACACCGCCGCCACCGGCAGCAGCACGATGAGGGAGAGGTAAAAGAGTGTATAGCCGAGCGTAAGGCGAAAGCCCGGCAACACACCCGTATGCACCGCCATCATTTCTTCCCAATGATTTGGTCGAACACACCGCCATCGGCGAAATGGGTCCGCAGCACTTCTGCCCAGCTACCGAAGCGCGCTTCGACCGTGAAGGTATCCACATTCGGAAAGCGATCGGCATGGCGCTGCCGTACCCGAGGGTCGCTCGGTCGCAAGTAATGCTTGGCCATCACCTCCTGCGCCGGTTCGCTGAAGAGAAACTGCAAATAAGCGCGCGCCACCTCCGCCGTGCCGCGTTTGGCCACCACCGGCTCCACCACCGCCACCGGCGCCGGCGCCTCGATGGAGACGGACGGATAGACGATCTCGAACTCCTTGCCGCCCAGCTCCTGCGCGATCAGGCGAGCCTCGTTCTCGAAGGTGACAAGCACGTCGCCCACCCCGCGCTGGGTGAAGGTGGTGGTCGCCCCGCGCCCGCCGCCGTCGAGCACCGGCACGTTGCGAAAGAGCCTGGTGACGAAGTCGCGTGCCCCCTCGTCCGACCCCGTTTTCTGGAGCGCATACCCCCAGACGGCGAGATAGGTATAGCGGCCGTTGCCGGTCACCTTGGGATTGGGCACGATCACCTGCACCCCCTCGCGCACGAGGTCGTCCCAATCGCTGATGGCCTTGGGATTGCCCCGGCGCACGAGGAAGACCATGGTGCTGGAATAAGGTGCCGCCTGATTGGGAAAACGCGTGCGCCAGTCGGGCGCGACGAACCCTCGCTCGGCCAGGAGCTCGAGGTCGGATGCCTGGTTCATGGTCACCACATCCGCCTCCAGCCCCGCCGCCACGGAAAGCGCCTGCTTGGACGAGCCGCCATGCGACTGGCGGATCGTCACCGCCTCCCCTTTGCTCGCCTGCCACGAAGCAGCGAAGAGCGGATTGATCTCTTTATAGAGCTCGCGCGAGACGTCGTAGGACACGTTGAGCAAGCTCGTCTCGGCCCTCGCCGCACCGGCAGCGACAAGGGTCAGCAAGGCCATCAAGGCAGCAAGAAAACGCCAGAATCGCATCGTCCATCCTCCCGTTCGATGAGGAGGATGGTAGCGAGCGGGTATAGGCGGTTCAACGGGGCGGGGGTTGGTAGGTTATGGCGAAGGGGAATAAGGGGGCGAGGGGTGAAGTCGATCAGGGGGTCATGATGGGATCGTCGGGGACGTGACACATAACGTTAAGTTGAGGGGCGCGCCGCCGCTAGGTGGAGCGTCCCCTCGAACGATATGTTAGACCTGCACGCCAGAACAAAAGCACCATGGCATATACGGCCGCAGGCCACGCGAGAAAGATGTAGCCCATGGATCCCCACCACACGAGCCCCATTTGCCATGTAGTAGCGGTCTTGGGCTGAAGTTCGATTGCAATGTGCGTTCGAATATGCGACAGCTCCTGTACTGGCCGAGTTACCTCTGCCTCGAATATGTATTTGCCCGGCTGAACTTGGATGACGCCTACACCGCGGTAAACGTGCGCGCGCGACCAGCCGTTTGAATCAATAGACTCGACTAAGCCACTGGAAGCTGTTGCTCCAGTTTCACCGTTTTTCAACGACCACCGAATTGGAACGGGCACACCCTTTGAACATTCCTCCTCGGGAAGGCAGATGCCCATCGCGCCAATCAACTTTTTGAGTTGATTAAATTCGATGCCGTCTCGTTCAAATTTGAGTTGAACCATGTAACGCTCTGGGATTCGTATCTCGACTTCGTCTCGAACAGAACCCGGAGGCGAGAGTGAAATGACAGCATCCAATGGGTTCTGCGTAACCCAGTCACTCCAGATGGGAAAGGCAACAATCCATAGCGCCGCCACGATAAGCAATGCCATGAGTCGCCACTGCTGTATGCAGAACTCGCGCATAGAAGGTCTAACTGTCAGGTCCCGGACGATTGCGTGGAATTTTCATGAACAATTCAGGTTTTTCGGCGTACCATTTCTTCATGGCCTTTCTGGAGGATGTGGTGATTGTACAGCCAAACGTGATGGGCGCCCCGAAAAACCCTCTCCACCCCCGCCCCTGATAAAATTCCCATGTCCTGATTCGTGAGGAGCCCAAACCATGACGCGCCGCACTGCGATCCAACCCGATCTTTTTGCTGCAGAGGAGCATCGCGCCAAGCTCGAGCGACTCGGCGATCCCCTGCGGGAGATGGAGGCAGTAGTCGACTTTGCGGCGTCGACCGCGGAAGTGGAGAAGATTGCTCCGCTCGAGGATCAACCCAAAGGCGGGCGGCCCCCTGTCGGATCGAGACGAGGGTGCGCATCGCGGTGTTGAAGCGCATCCACGGGCGCCTGGACGAGCAGATGGGTTTCCACGGCAAGAGCCACTACGGCTACAAACTTTCGGTCTGTGTCGATCGCAAGCACAAGCTCATCCGGCGCCTGAAGACCGACACGGCCCGCACCCCCAGCCATGCAAGAACCGGCTTTGCCCTCACCCTGATGGCCGCCTGCTACAACATTCGGCGCACGGTGTGGCTCGTGAAGTCCAACGCCATCCCCTGGTGAGGCCCACCCACGGCCGCAGTGTGCCCGCAGCGGCCGGGGGCAAGGAAAAACCGGGGCACGAGGCCGCAACGAGCGGCCAGAACGGGGGGAAATCGGGTGGAATTCAGTGCCGGGTGTCATGAAGAGCCAGTTTCACCGCGAATTTCCCGGAAAATGGGGGTTGATCGAGGTTCCCCAATGGCACTTCGGCATGAAGGCGCACATCGGTGTGGATGCCACTTCGGGCCTGACCCACACGCTGATCGGCACCGCGGCCAATGTCGGCGACGTCACACAAGCCCAGGCGCTGCTGCATGGGGACGAGACGGACGTCTTTGGCGATGCCGGCTACCAGGGGGTGGAGAAACGAGCGGAGAACCTGGAGCTTCCCGTACGCTGGAACATCGCCCTGAAGCGCGGCCAGCGCAAGGCACTGGCCAAGGACGAGGAAGGCCAAACCCAGGCGCGCCTCGAGCAGCTCAAGGCGAGCATCCGTGCCAAGGTCGAACACCCCTTTCACGTGGTGAAGAACCTCTTTCGTCATCGCAAGACCCGCTATCGGGGCTTGGCCAAGAACACGGCTCAGCTTTTCACCCTCTTTGCGCTGGCCAATCTGGTGCTCGCGCGCCGGTGGTTGTTGACACCGGACACCCGGATTGCGTCCTGAATCTGAGCGCAAGGGGGGTTATTCGACCCCCGAGGCGCTCCGGGAGACAGGATATCCCCCGTATCGGACCATTTTTGCCCCGTTTTGTCCTGAAAACGGGGTACGTCTTGACAAGAGGGGACCAAGGGCTTACTTGTTCAGCGGTTCCTTAGAGGGTTTCACGGGAAGATAACCAAGACCAAGCCAATGCCGCTGCCTTTTCATGGCTGAAGCCACGGAAAGCAGCCCAAGGAGCATTGGGTCTGTTTTCGTCAGACCCCGAAGCCAACAGCCACATTTTAGGCCCGCAACGTGAGTGACCGGCGATATACAAAACACCCTCTTCCATTTCGATAGTCGCGCATTTTCCAAATGACTCCACGTATGCATCATCAATTTCCGGAAGATCAGGCGGACGAATTGATTTGCTGCTTGTGTTGTCTTCGAGGTTCAAGACATAGAGATAGCGATTTGGGTTCAAGATAGCATCCTCCAACGCCTGAATCAAGCCGCGTTGCGAAGCGGCGTCGGCTTGAATGAATTAAATGCCAACCAGATCAATGTGCGCTGACCTTGGAAAGCAGGTTAAGAACGGCTACTCCACTCACAATGAGGCCCATGCCAACGAATGCCCATAAGTCGAGTTTCTGACCATGAAAGATCCAAGCGATAGCTGCTACCAGCAAAATTCCGAGCCCGGCCCACACAGCGTATGCAATACCCACCGGAATGGACTTGAGTGCAAGAGATAAAAAGTAAAAAGCAATACCGTACCCTGCCACAACCACAACAGATGGAACCAATTTTGTGAAGCCATGACTAGATTTTAACGCTGAAGTTGCGACAACTTCGCCGACGACTGCAATGGCCAAGAACAACCAATTCTTCACGCTCTTTCTCCTCGGTACAATGAAGAGATGGTAGTTCCTATAAGAGGCAAACAACAGTCTTGCGGCAATGTTTTTCTGTGAGCACACAAACGCCAAACATGGAATCTAAAAAAACAGTATGACACTTCGAAAGACCCTCTCCCTCCTCGTCTCTGATAAAATTCCCCTGTCCTGATTCGAGAGGAGCCCAAAACCATGACGCGCCGCACCGCGATCCAGCCCGACCTCTTTGTCGCAGAAGAACATCGCGCCAAGCTCGAGCGACTATATAAAATACCATTAGCATAATAAATAGTAGTTGTCCTAACAATGACTATCGACACCTCCGGCGTTTTTTCATCATCATAACCACGTTCCACAAAAAATCAATTCCCCATAACTCTTTTCAATACCTCTCCATGCAGCTCCGCAAATCTCGCCTCCGTGCGCTTGATGCGAGTGTGCATCATGTGCGCCCTCTCCTCACTGCGCCACGATGCGATCGAACACGCTGCCGTCGGCGAGATGTTCCTGCTGCCCCTCCTGCAGGCCGCCGAAATCCTTGGTGCACATCGAGGAAGTCACATTGCGTCCGCTCACGTCAGCGCCGCCAGATAGGGGCGCATCACATTGGCCACCCGACAGACTTGGGCGCAGTGCCACAGGTCATCCATCTTCACGCGCTTGGCGTTCCAAGCTTCGCGCAGGGCTTCGAGCGCGACGTCCAGTCCGATCTTGTTGCGGTACTTGAAGCAGTCGACCACCGTCTTGGCCACGCTCGTCACCTGCACGGTGACGCCATCGACCCGGTGCTCTTCCACCCCTTCGGTCAGCGCCTCGCCACTGAAGCGCACGATGCGCAGCGGCGGGTAGTCCATCTTGTGGGCTCGCGCCTTGTTGGGAATCGCTACCCATACCTCGAACGGTGATTGAGTGGTCAGGCCGTGAAACTGCAGTGCCGACAACAGGCACACCACGACATTCGGGTGCTTGCCGGCCACCGCGGCCAGGGTGACGTGCTCGGACATCGGTCGATCCGGCAGCGCGTAGAGGCCGCGGCACAGCCGGGTCAGCTTGCCTTTCCGGGCCAGCGTGCTGAGTACCATCCGCGAAAATCCGCACACCTCCACGTCGCGTGGGCGCAGCAGTCCTTGGCGGCGAGCCAGTTCGAAAATGAAAGTGTGGGCATTGTTCATAAAAACATTATTTCATAATGTCGGTAATTGTAAATTTTTACCGACTTTTTGAAAAATCCGGACCTGACCCCCTCATTTCTTGGCTTCACGCACCTCTGCGGCAAACGTCCCTCCAGTGGTAACCATTGCCACAATTGGCGAGAAAGGGAACTTATATGTCACTCTATTTCAAAGACGGCTTGAAGCTCATTGTCCTGCTCGGCGGCGGCAGCAAGAAGCGACAACAGAAAGACATCGATGAGGCGCTGGCCTTGTGGGAGGACTACAAGCGCCGCAAGGCACTCCAGCCGAACAAAGGAGCGTGAACCATGGCACTGACCCGTGATTTCAAAGAAACCGTGGCAGCCCGCGTGCAGAGCGACCCGGCTTTTGCCCAGGCGCTGCTCGACGAGGCGATCACCCTGTTCATCAATGACGAACCCGAGACCGCCAAACCCATCCTGCGCGATCTGGTCAATGCGACGATCGGTTTCGAATCCCTGGCCGAAGAGATTCACAAGCCGGCCAAGAGCCTGCATCGGATGCTGTCGGCCTCGGGCAATCCCACCATGAGCAACCTCTCAGCGATCTTCGCCGCCATCAAGCGCGCGCTGAATGTGGAAGTCCACACCCGCGTCGTCATGGCATGAGACTGCTTTGCCGGTCAAGAGCGCCCCTGCGACCCGGCGCACCATCCAAGGTTCGAACCTACCGGTGCCCTTCGATGAACCGTTCCAAGCGCATGGCATCGAGAATCGACTGATCTTTTCATAAAAACACCGCGTAATCATCCGGGACCTGACACTTGGGGGGGTCGCTCAGCATGGCGACGAAACTCCGGCCAAAGCAGCACAAATAGACAGACGAGGCAACAGCCGGTGAGAACCAAGCCCTGAGCAAGAGCGATAGGCGTGAAGCTGAAGCCGGACAAAATGCGACCGACATTGTTGCCCACGATGGTGCCAAAAAGCCAAGTGGGGAACAGGAGAAGAACGGCGCATACGCGGCGGCAGACCTTCAAAAAACGTGGGTAGCGCGGAGGAACAATGGCTGGAAGCCAAAGCGGGATAGCCAAAGCCACACCGGCAACAAACCAAAAAACAAGAATGCTGTTCGAAAATTGTTCAGGTTCCGCAGCCCGCGAAAACCCGGCGCCAGAGAGCGCGAAAAACCCTCCGCAAAGGGTTGCGCTCATGAGCAAGACCACACGCGAAAGCAGGGGCATGAAAATCACCTAACGTTCAAGCTCAGGGGCGCAAAGCCGGCTTGCCGGCGAAGCGTCCCTCTGGAGCGGAGGGTTAGCCAGACCTACTCGTTGCATGGCAGGTTACGGAAAGCGCCCCGATTTACAACTTGTAACAGACGCGCGGTATCGAAGACCGTTGACTCAGTGCGATCAGCGACATAGTCAGTTACTTTAACAGTGGCCTCAAGACGATAGCCGCACGCACCCTTTGGTTTCTGGTTCGGCACTTGCAATAACTTCATCGCAGCGATGCGGTTTGAGAAGCAAAACCACGGGTCTCTTGGGTCATCCACTCCGCGCGGGATGACCTTAGCCGAGACCTTCTCGGGAAACAGGCAGACTTGGTCTCCAATCATTTCGATGGAATCGTCGTCGGTTCTACGTTCAATGGTTCCAGACACGGTGACTTGGCCAGAGTAGTAGACAAGACTGCCCTTGGTGTTGATCTTTACCAGTCGCTCGTTTGACGGACCTTCGGCATTAGCGCCTATCGAAGCCGCAAGAAGAAATACAAGCACGAATGTTGAAAGGAGTCGAGACGGCATGTAATACCCTTGGCTAACGTTCAAGCTCAGGGGCGCGAGCCAGCGTAGCTGGCGAAGCGTCCCTCTGGAGCGGGATGTTAGGCATGTTTCCTCCTTGGGTGGTGATAACGCCAATTAGCCAAGCAGAGGTAACCAAATGAAAAGACGCCGAGACTGAAGCCGACCCCATAACACCACGGTTTTAGTTCAGGGGATGGTGCCAATGTTCCTGCCATCTCCGCAAAAAACCAGCCAACAGGTGCGAATATCAGAAGCGGTGTCATGACCAACATGGCCACGCCTTCTCCGAAGTGTAAGCGCAGCGGAAAATAGGCCCAAGGCAGAACAGAAATGGCGAGCAAAATGCACCAATCTCGTCCATCAATTTTCCATTGAAATCCCAGCTTCATCGCCAGATCCGGGCAAACAGAACAAACAGTATACACCTTAACAAGTGTATACTCAGCACAAAACAGGTGTATATCACCCAGCTTTTGTTGATTCGAGTACGTCGACCAACTAGGGCAAAGGCGGCAGCCCGAGTTCCGCGAGAAATGCATTATGCCGCTCGGTCGCCTCCTTGATCTTCTGATCGATGGCGAGCAGCTGCGCATGAACCGCAGCCAGGTCGATTTCCTCTTCTTTTTGCGCCGTGCTCACGTAGCGCGAAATGTTGAGGTTGAAATCATTGCGCTCGATCTCATCCAGGCTCACGCGCCGCGAATAGCGGGGCTCCTCCTTGCGATATTGGTAGGTGTCGACGATCTTGGCGATGTGCTCGGGCAGCAGCAGGTTTTGCCGCTTGCCTTTCTCGAAATGCTCCGCCGCGTTGATGAAGAGCACGTCGTCCGGCTTGCGGCATTTCTTGAGCACCAGGATGCACACCGGAATACCCGTTGAATAAAAAAGGTTCGCCGGCAGGCCGATCACCGTGTCGATGTGGCCGTCTTTGAGCAGCTTGGTGCGGATGCGCGCCTCGGCGCCGCCGCGAAAGAGCACGCCGTGCGGCAGGATGATGGCCATCACGCCGTCGTCCTTGAGGTAGTGAAAGCCGTGCAGCAAAAAAGCGAAATCCGCGGCGGACTTGGGCGCCAGGCCGTAATTCTTAGGAACCTCGATCACCCCCATTTTCCGGGAAACTCGCGGTGAAACAGGCTCTTCATGACACTCGGCACTGAATTCCACCCGATTTCCCCTTGTCTTGGTCGCCTGTCGCGGCCTCGTACCCCGGTTTTTTCCTGCCAACGGCCGCTGCGGGCACCCTTTGGCCGTGGGTGGGCTTCACCAAGGGATGGCACCGGACTTCACGAGCCACACCGTGCGCCGAATGTTGTAGGAGGCGGCCATCAGGGTGAGGGCAAAGCCGGTTCTTGCATGGATGTGGGTGCGGATCATCTTGCCGCCCATGGCCTCGATCGCGGCAAACACGTGCTCAACCCGGGCACGGACGCGGGCAATGCGCGTGTTGCGTATTTTTTGCCGCTTGGGCAGTGGCTGGTGGGGCTTGGCCTTGCGCTGGATCTGCGGCCGGTAGCCTTTGGCCTGCAGCGCTTCTTCCCTCTCCTTGCCCGCATGGCCCCGGTCGGCATGGACGTCGCGGCACGTGTTGCCGGAATCGAGCAGCGCCTCGAAGTGCCGGCTGTCGTGGGTGCTGGCCGTGTCGGTCTTCAGGCGCCGGATGAGCTCGTGCTTGCGATCGACACAGACCGAAAGTTTGTAGCCGTAGTGGCTCTTGCCGTGTTTCTTGGGCTTGAAACCCATCTGCTCGTCCAAGCGCCCGTAGAGACGCTTCAACACCACGATGAGCCCCTCGTCTCGATCGGATAGGGCGGCCGTCCGCCTTTGGGGTGATCCTTGAGCGGGGCAATCTTCTCCACTTCCGCCACCAACGCTGCAAAATCGATCACCGCCTCCATCTCCTGCAGGGGGTCGCCGAGTCGCTCGAGCTTGGCGCGATGCTCCTCTGCAGCAAAAAGATCGGGTTGGATCGCAGTGCGGCGCGTCATGGTTTGGGCTCCTCACGAATCAGGACATGGGAATTTTATCAGAGCGGAGTAGAGGGGTTTTTCGAGATGCTCTATGGATTCAAAAATCTGAGTTAAACTGATCAGCACGCGTTCGCCAAGTAGAGGAAATTGATGGCGTTTAGCATTTTTATAGACTGGAAGCGCAAATTTTTGGCCAGTCGAGGTCTTGAACAACCTGATCGTCGGGCACTCTTCCAGTATCGAGTAACGGAAGCCGAATTCATCGAGCTCGAAAACCTGCTACGCAAATGGCTCGGCATGCTGCTGGTGCGATTCGAACTCGGAAAAATCACCTCACTGAGTGGATTTTCAGCACTTTTCGTGCTCTACGCTGCCGAATGGTGGCGCCGCCGGTTTGACGGTTCGCATTGGTCTTGGGACCCCATTCTGAAAGACCTCAACGCCGACCCCGACGATTGGAGCCAGGCCCAGCGCAGTGCATGTATCGAGCGAGGACTCCAGGATTGGGGACTTTCAGTCAAAAAAAGCGGTGGACTGCGTTTCCTTGGAAGTGTCGCCGTCCAAGGCGGGCTACCGCTCAAGCTGCTAGCAGAGGCTCGGGGCAAAATCGGTTTGTTGCTCAGTCAGGTGTTAAAGCAAGCCGCGGGTACCAGCATTACCCCAAACGATCTGCTGACCTGGGTCGAAAGCCTGCAAAGCACATTGCCCAAAAGCTACCGGCAGGCCGTCATTTTTACCTTGCTGGCCGACGTTGCCTGGATCGTCTTACGTTTGAAGGAACAAGCCGGACTCACCGGTGCCACAGACGCGATCGCGCGCCTCGATCAGCGAGTCGACAACTGGCGCGAGCGATTCCCACTCCCTATCGACGACCACCATGCCCGTGGCTTGATCGAGCAGCTGGTTCGCGACGCCGCAAAGGTCAAGGTCGAACGACGGGAGGCCGTGCTACTCGTGGAGCGACAGCTTAGACAGGAAGAAGAAGGCGTATGGTCTTTGGTTTCCAACCTGACGCTGCCAGAGAGCATTTCGACCGCCCAGATCGCCAAGCTGTTTGGCATCGACCCTGATGAGATGCCAAGAGTTGGCGAATTATCCCTCAGGGTCGGCGACGCGCATCTGACTACGACCATCCGCCGGATGGCCAGCCAGGATGGCTACCGAATCCAGCGCCTGCCTTGGGGATTCTCAGGTCAAGCGGCGGCGGAAGAACATCTGCTTCAACTTTCCGCGTTGGATGGTCGTGTCTGGGCGATTACAGCCCCGCGTGGCGAAGCGCTGGACAACGGCTTGCCGTGGATATTTTCTGCGGAAGAATCCTCGAACCGACTACTGCGCCAAGGTAGCGGTAATGTGGCCCCTGTGGACGTCCTCATCGCTCTACCAAAGGAATGGACATTCGTCGATGGCAGCCATGCCGACATCCGTCCGCATGGCTCGCTGCCCCAATTCTCTCGCTGCATTTACCGATTGCGCGGATCGGTTCAAGCCAGGGACGATAATGGCCTGACTTGCCGCATTCGCACCGGCCAGGCTGCTGCCCCTGAGGAAAGTTACGAATGGCATGGCCAGCGGCTCTGGCTTAATTTCAAAAAGCCCACCATTGCATTCAAAGGGCTTCCTACGCTTTATCGCGCAAGCGATTCTGTAAGCCAAAAGGTCGATGGCAGCCCAGCATGGTCTTTCATCGGCGCAAACACGCAAAGTTCTTCGCCACTCATCGGCCCATTGCAAGCACGCTACCCCGCCACCGGCGAAGTCAAGCACCGTAGCCGCATGCTTGTTCTGCCTTCCGATGCGGCAATAACGATTCAACCATGCGATGCGAAATCGGGCCTCATCGAGCTTGCAAGCTGGGGAGCGATCGCTGCCAGAACGCAAACTGAGGGCGTCAGGCTCGAGAGCAAGCTGCACGGCGATGATCTACATCTGACGCTCACAGCTACCTCCGATAGGCGCACTCCAGAAACGGTCGATATCGAACTATTTTGGCCGCACACCACCACGCCGGTCAGGCTGACCCTTCCTTTCCCTGCAAAAGGCGTCCGTGCTTTCGATGCCAACGGCAAAGAAATCCTTGCCGGCAGCCTGTTGGCCGCTCAACGATTACTCGGTATACGTCTGCTGATCCTCAGCGGCGGCCAAAGCAGTCGTGTGGCGATCGAAATGGCGGCGAATGGCAGTCGCACCGTGCACGTTCATCAACTGCGCCATTTGCCAGATGCACTTATCACCGAAGTTCGTCTCCAGGACTACGCCGATGACATTCAGCGTCTGCTCTCTGCCGACGATGGTCCAGACGCGCGTGTGCGTGTTTCTTTGCGCATCGGTGGCAGCGAATGTTTCCATCTCGACATCGCACGTTACGCTGCGAAACTGAAGAGGCGCGACAGCGTCATCAGCCTCGACACTGACGACAACATAGCGCTCACAGCCGATGACTTTGCCAAGATGAGGGCGCTCGCCCTCCGCCTCGAACATCCAGGCGATGAGGCAATCCAGCTGCAATCTTGCGAGTCTGAAGGTGTACCGACAGGAACGTGGCGATTCGATCCGCATTCGAAAGAACCCGGTTGCTGGCTGATCTATCCGAGTCCAGATACAGCCATGCCGTTTCGTCCAATCATCTGGCCAGTGCAAGGCGAGCATTCGCTTGCAAGCGGTCTTGCGCGCGCGCTTGGCATCATCGATCAGGCAGAGCGGGAAGCGGCCATCGATGCGGAAATCGATCACATGTCCCGGAACTTCGTGGATGACGGTTGGGCAGAGATAGAACGGCTCGCCGGACAAGTCGGCCACCTGCCGCTTGCAACCCTCGACATATGGCGTCGCCTCGCACGATCCCCGCACGGCATGGCTTCGCTAGCGCTACGCGCTGGCAACCTGCCCAGCGGTTTCCTCGACCGTTTCGACCAAGAACTTCCTTTTGCATGGGAAATCGTCCCCTTCTCGGCCTGGAAGCAAGCAGTGGACTGCCTGGATGAGCAATGCCGGGAAATCTACGGACGAGAAGCCGGCAAAATCGTATTTCAGAGCTTTTTGGATGTACGTATCAAAGACATTACGGCGCGAAACGGCGCCTTGCATTATTTGCTCGGTATCGCCACTGCCGAACACGCCTCTCCCGAGGCCAGGCGGCAGCTCGAGGCGCTCAAGGGGCTTGGCGCTATTGCCGACCAGCAGCTCTTTCAGGGTGAGGACAGTTTACTCATGCGCCTACGCCGTTCGCATTGCGACGATGAGTGGCCCACAGGGTTGCACCGAATCCTCGCTGATGCGCGCAAACGCGCCGAAATCTCACCTTACCTTTGTCCAGATCGGTTTGATTACGCAGACGGCGCCATCAATCTGCCACTGCTGCTCGCCGCGCAAGTCGCGCACGATCAAGCCCAAGAATGGTTTGCCAACCCCCTAGCTATCAACCTGCTAAAAGCGCATAAAGCCTTCGACCCCGAGTGGTTTGAAGAAGCCTACAACTTAACCATAGCACGTTGCCTTGCGGCAGGAGTTCTCTCCACAACTTAAGGAGCGAAGATGAGCCAGATAATTTTTGCCGATCTTTTGCCAACACTGGCGAATCGTGCAAAACAGGCCGCCATCAGTCGTCTGGGTATCGCCAATGTGCCGCTGCGCCGCTACCTGGCCGAAATGTTCGACCGCCCTTTTGGGATGCCTGGGGCATTTCTTGCCGATGCGACTTTTGAAGCCACCTTCGGCTGGATGAAGGCCGATCAGCGTATGGCCGATCTTGCCGGCACTTTGCTCTCCCCGTTCCTCGTCCAGGCAATGGACGAGCCTCCAGCAGAGTTGGCCAAAGACTATCGATTCCCGCAGGATCAATACCCATACAGCCACCAACTCGAAGCCTGGAGCATCCTCTCACGGTCTGTTCCTCAATCCATCGTCGTCGCGAGCGGCACCGGTTCCGGCAAGACCGAATGCTTCATGGTTCCCATCCTCGATCGCCTCGTGAGACTGCGCGAGGAGAAACGAGGTCCACTCGTCGGGGTCAGGGCGCTATTTCTTTACCCACTAAATGCATTGATCAACAACCAGCGCGAACGCTTGCGTGCCTGGACACATGCTTTTGGTGGAGACATTCGGTTTTGTCTCTACAACGGCAACACGCCGGAACGTCCCGAGCCGTCTTGGGATCGGCAAAAGCATCCTTGCGAAATCGCCGATCGTGAAACGCTTAGAGCCTCGCCGCCGCCCATCCTGGTGACCAACGCCACGATGCTCGAATACATGTTGGTTCGCACCGCAGATGCGCCAATTTTGGAGCATTCACAAGGCAAGCTGGAATGGATCGTGCTTGACGAAGCGCATACCTATGTCGGCTCGCAAGCAGCCGAAGCGGCATTGCTTATTCGCCGCGTGTTGATTGCCTTTGGTGTAAAGCCGGAACAGGTTCGTTTCGTCGCTACATCCGCCACCATCGGCGACCCCGAAGGAGAATCTGGACAGAAACTCAAACGATTCCTGGCTGAAGTCGCTGGCGTATCCTTGGATCGGGTTCATTTGGTCGTCGGACAGCGCCGGATTCCTGCGCTGGATGGCAAGAACCCAAAGACCCATACGCCTGTGGACAAACTTGCCGACATCGATGCCGGCATCGAAACGGCCCCCAAACGCTACGACGCATTGGTAAATGACATCACGGCGCGCAGATTGCGAGATTTGTTCGTCGGCGATCCAAACAAGTCGCCTGTCGCCAGATTGTCGGAGATATGCAAAACCATTGGTCTCGATGAATTACCTTTGCATGATCAGCAGTTGAATGCATTGCGTTGGATCGACTTGCTCAGTGCTACGCGCGACGGTACGGGCCCAGGCAAAGATGAAGGGGAGGCATTCCTGCCGGTGCGCGCGCATCTGTTTCATCAAACCTTGTCTGGTTTATGGGCCTGTGCAGATGCGCAATGTCAAGCCAAACATGGATCATCCTTGGATGACCAGGCATGGCCTTTCGGACAGGTCTATTTCGATCCTAGGAAGCATTGCGACTGCGGCAGCCCAGTCTATGAAGTCGTGACATGCAACGGATGTGGTGCCGTCTATCTTCAAGCCGGTGAATTCAAAAACCAGCTTACGCACTTGCAAACGTTCGCCGCGCTCGATGAGTTCGAGCTGGAAGTAGAACCTGGCGAAGTTGCCGATGCAGAGGAGCAACCGGAAAACGACGAAGATGTCGATTCAAGACTCCAAAAGAAAGTGCTCATCGTCAATCGCAAACTACCTAATGTCGGCACCTTGGATGTCGAGCGGTCTAAGCGCCTGATCACCGAGGCCTCCGACAAAACCTTGCGCTTGCTCGTTCAGGAAGAAGATGGAAACGGTCTTTCATGCCCGGCATGCGGAAGTGATGAGTCATCTTATAACAAAAAACTATTTCATGAATGTCGTTTGGGCGCACCATTTCTGCTGGGTATCATTCTTCCTACGCTTCTCGAATATGCACCCGATGGCGATAAACCGGCAGATCACCCCTATCGAGGCCGACGCTTGCTGACCTTCAATGACAGTCGCCAAGGCACGGCGCGCATGGCGGCGAAACTTCAACAGGATGCCGAACGCAATCGCGTGCGCGGACTGGTTTATCACCTGACCTTGCAACACGGCCTCAGCGAGGCTAATGCGCAAACGGTCGCGCTCGAAAACGAAATCAAAACGCTCGAATCGATCTATGCCAGCACCCCCAATCCAACGCTGAGAGCGCTCATCGACACCAAGCACAACGCGTTGCTGAAACTAAGGCGTCCTAGTCCGATCGCTTTCAATGATCTGGCGCAGTACCTGGCCAATCAGGGCAAGGACTTCGAATACATGCTCACGCACTACCGTCGCATCGCGCCAGGTGCATTCGGCGATGTCAGCGGCCCCATCGAACTGGCGAAGATGTTTCTGGTTCGCGAATTCGGCAGACGCCCCAAGCGCCTGAACAACCTCGAAACTATGGGTTTGGTTGCCGTTCGCTATCCAGCAATTAATAGTATCTCCCTCCCCGAATCCGTCAAACGAACAACAGATTTCGACTTGGCTGCCTGGCATGATTTTCTCAAGATCTGTCTGGATTTCTTCGTTAGGGCCGGAGGGTCTTTGGAAATCTCCTCCGCCTGGCGCAATTGGCTCGGCATGCCATTTCCGCAAACCTGGCTGGTGCCAAGGGATCAAGCGGATACGAGCCGCTCTCAGCGCCGCTGGCCGCGAGCACGACGAAGCGGGCCGAAAAGCACGCTCGTGCGTCTGCTTACCTACGCATTGAAAGCAGATCTTCAAAACCCCTACGATGAAGACCGCGTCGACACTGTTCTCGTGGCCGCCTGGGATGCCTTGTGCGCCGCCGGACTTCTGCAGCAAAGGGGGGATGGCAGAGTGCTGCCACTCGATCGCCTGGCCTTTGGTCCGATCAGCGAAGCCTGGATATGCCCTGTAACGCGCCGTTTTTTGGATACCACCCTAGGCGGGTTGACGCCATACCTACCAGAGAAAGCGACCGACGAGACTGCGCGCTGCGAACAGGTTACATTGCCCTTGTACGACGAACCATTTGCCGGGGTTACCGACGATCTCGAAAGAATTCGCCGGGGCAGAGAATGGCTTGCGCGACACGAAAACATTGCACAATTGCGCGAACAAGGTCTATGGTCAGCAATCAATGATCGGGTCATCGAGCTCTCCCCTTATTTCACCGCAGCGGAACATTCTGCCCAGCAAGATTCGCACACCCTCGAACGCTACGAAAAGGCGTTCAAATCAGGCGACTTGAATCTGCTGTCTTGCTCGACGACGATGGAGATGGGTATCGACATCGGCGGCATCAGTCTGGTCGCGATGAACAACGTTCCGCCGCATCCTGCCAGCTACTTGCAGCGTGCTGGTCGAGCCGGGCGACGCCAGGAGTCACGTTCTCTGGCGATGACGCTGTGCAGATCCAACCCGCACGATCAGGCTGTTTTCAGCAACACCCGCTGGGCTTTTGATATCCAACTGCCCGTGCCGCGGGTGTCCCTGGACAGCCCGATCATCGTGCAACGCCACGTACAATCGCTCTTACTTTCACGCTTTCTTTACGAAGCGCTGAAGGGCAGCGGCCATGAGAAAACGCGCCTTACCTGCGGATCATTCTTCTTAGGCGACGAGCCGCTCGATAAGCGCTACATGGCTTGGTGCAAAGGGGGAATGGACAAACGCCCCGATATCGCACGCGATTTGCGGCTGCTCCTGCGTCACACTGTTTATGAAGGTGCTGACCTCGACCGCCTATGCGACATCGCCACAGAGCGCATAGACGAACTCGCCAAAGCCTGGCGACAAGAACACGATAACCTCAAAAGAGAGGCGGAAGAAGCACGAAAAGACTCGATGGCTTTGGCCGCCATCAACAAGCACATCGGTCGCTTGACTGAGGAATATCTCTTGCGTGACCTATCCACTCGTGGTTATCTGCCTGCTTATGGATTCCCAACGCATATTGCAACGTTTGACAACTTCGCATGGAGCCGAGAGCGGATGACCAAAGGTCGCGATGACAACCGCTACCGCAGGCGAGAAATGCCTAGCCGCGACCTCGTCACTGCATTGCGCGAATACGCGCCCGGTTCGGAAGTCGTCGTCGACGGCCTGGTATACAAATCTGCAGGCATCACGCTTAACTGGCATATTCCGGCCGATCAGCAAAGCGCTCGCGAAATTCAGGACATTCGCTTTGCTTGGCGTTGCCGCCGCTGTGGTGCGAGCGGTTCCAGCCATAGCCGCAATATGGCCTGTCATTGTGATGCCTGTGGCGCAAAAATTTCAGCCGAGAACATCCGCGAGTTTCTCGAGCCTGCCGGTTTCACTGTCGACTATTACAAAGAGCCGAGCAACGACATCACGACCCAGCATTTCGTCCCGGTAGAGCCGGCCTGGGTCGATGCCAGGGGGGCATGGATCCCTCTGCCCAACCCCTCACTCGGAAGGTTTCGCATATCTACAACCGGCCACGTATTCCACCAGTCTCGCGGTCTTCATGGAACTGGCTACGCCCTTTGCCTAGAGTGTGGGCGAGCAGCGCCCATGCCCAAAGAGGATGAGCTCCCCGAGATCTTTCAGAAACCCCACACCAAGCTACGTATGCGCGGAGAGAAGGGTACCTACTGCAAAGGAAGCGACGATCCTTGGCGGATCAAGAAGGGCATCACGCTTGGACACGAAACGTGGACCGATATCTTCGAAATTCAGTTAAAGACCAATGGCGTTTGGTTGAATGAACCAAAAGCTGCGCGCACCCTGGCAGTTGCCCTTCGCGATGCGCTGGCTGAATCGATCGGCATTCAAGCCTCTGAGCTCGGTTGTGACATAAAAGAAGCATGCCCGGACACTGGGACGATCTGCCAGTCGATTTTGATTTACGACCGCTTTGCGGCGGGTTACGCCTCGAGCGCTGAGCGCTATCTGGGCACGCTCTTCCATCAAGCGCGCAAGCATCTGGAATGCCCCGCAAACTGTGATAGCGCGTGCCCGCACTGCGTGCTTGACTTTGATCAGCGCTTTGCCGCAGATAGCCTAGATCGCCATGCTGCATTGGAGATGCTGACCGATGGTTGGTTAAATAGCCTTTGTCTTCCCGATGAATATCGCTACTTCGGAAACGACTCAGTTCCAGAATTTCGCCAGCTGCCGGAAGCCATCTGGAGGGTGATTTCTCGTCAAAGCGTCCATGCCGTCCGCCTTTACACCGGTGGTCATGCAGCGGACTGGGATGTTGGTATCTCGCCCTTACGCGAGCTTGCTTACCGTCTGGCTGGGCAAGGGATCGCAGCCGAGATCGCCATACCCAGGTCAATCTTCAACGACCTGGAGGAGGCAGATCGTCATCTGATTGCTAGTCTGGCTGATCATCCAAAAATCTCGATCTGTGAAATTCAAAATGCTTTGCCATGCGGCCATGGATGGTTGTTGGCAGAGACACTGTCTAGTCCCTCATTCCGTTGGGCTTTGGGCGATGCGTGTTCGATCGAGTTCAACGCCGAATGGGGTAACACCAGCGACGGGCCTTTAGTAGCAACGGTAGCTCAGACATTTCTCGATATCCCCACCGTCAGACGCACCGCCGAATCGATTCGACCTGCGTTGCTCGATGCCGGCGACTGCGAGATCGAAATTCACCACGAACTCGATGGATCTGTACAGGGCTTTGGAATGCGGTTGTGGACCTTGCTTGCCCAATCCCACCCGGCAACGCAGATGCGTCTGGCAGATCAAGAGGATGAGGTCGTTGCGGTAACTTACCGCGACCGTTACTTGTTTACTCCCTTGTCGATTGCCTTGTTGGCCGATCTCATTGCCGGCCTGCGCGAGCGCGTTGGACTGTCTCGCTGGGCGGTACGTGCAATTCTCATTGTTACGACTCATCGTCGTCCGACGGGAGAAAACATCTCCAAAAACCGCATTTGGTCTGACTGGGCGGATTCGGCAATGAGAGACCAAGCGCTAAAGGCTGCCTTTGGTTATCTCGGCATCGATGCCAACGTTGAGCTCGCGGATACATCAACAACAGGCCACAGCCGGTTACTCGAAATCATATGGTCGTCCGGAAAGAAACACACCTTGCACCTCGATCAGGGTGTCTCCTACTGGCGGGCATCCTACACGAACAGCAAACAAGCAACATTCTTCGATACCAGCGACGATAACTTCGCCGAGATCGGAAAACACCTGGCAGAGTTGTCGATACAAATCGAAGGATCAACGCTGCCGACTTATGTATTTTCTAAAGTTCGATGATGGAGTAATGGTTGGCGCAACATGTATCGGAATCTGCGGATGATGCGATCTACCTGCCTTTCCGTGCCCAGTCAGTACTTTACTTGTCAGATCCCGGACGATTACGCCGATCCGGGATGACCCGGTCGGCCAAGGCGACGGCCTAGGAGACGTCGTGGGCGACGAGGACGGCCGTACATTCCTCTTCCCGCCGCAGGCGCTCGAGGAGAGTGTGCATCATGTGCGCCCTCTCCTCACTTCGCCACGATGCGATCGAACACGCCGCCATCGGCGAAATGTTCCTGCTGCACTTTCTGCCAGCCGCCGAAATCTTCGATCGTCAGCAGTTCGAGCTTGGGAAAACGGGCGAGGTCGGCCGGGGCGGCGTATTGGGGATGGACAGGGCGGTAGTAGTGCTTGGCCGCGAGGCGCTGGCCCTCGGGGGAATAGAGGTATTCGAGGTAGGCGCGGGCGATTTCGGCGGTGCCGCGGCGGGCGACGACGCTGTCGACCACCGCCACCGGCGGCTCGGCGAGCACGGACACCGACGGGACGACGATCTCGAAGGCGTCCGGCCCGGATTCCTGCAAGGCGAGGAAAGCCTCGTTTTCCCAGGCGAGCAACACGTCGCCCAGGCCGCGCTGCACGAAGGTGTTGGTGGCACCACGGGCGCCGGCGTCGAGCACGGCCACGCGCCGGTAGAGTTCGCGCAAATAGTCGGTGGCCTTGGCCTCGTCGCCGAGCCAGCGTTTGTGCGCCCAGGCGAGCGCCGCGAGATAGTTCCAGCGTGCCCCGCCGGAGGTCTTGGGATTGGGCGTGATGATGGAGACGTCGCCCTTGACGAGGTCATCCCAGTCGCGGATGGCCTTGGGATTGCCTTTGCGTACGAGGAAGACGATGGTCGAAGTGTAAGGGGCGCTGCGCTGCGGCAGGCGCTGCTGCCAGTCGGGGGCGAGTTTGCCCTCCTGGGCAATGGCATCGATGTCGTAGCCCAGCGCCAGGGTGACGACGTCGGCCTCCAGTCCGTGGATCACCGCCAGCGCCTGCTTGCCCGAACCGCCGTGCGACTGGCGAACCGTCACCGTCTCCCCGGTGCGCTCTTTCCAGTGGCGCGCGAAGGCGGCATCATAGGCTTGGTAGAACTCCCGTGTGGGATCGTACGAGACGTTGAGCAACGACACGTCGGCACGCGCGCTGCCCAGCGCCAAGGCCGCCGCGGCGGCGACAAAGAACGAATGAGGTATGAAACGCATGGCGATCTCCCGACTGATGATGACCTCATGGTAACGAGGTCACATAGTCGGGAGAAGCTGGTTTTTTCCAGTTTTATATTACTTTCAAGAATAAATCGATCGAGATAGAATCTTTCCTACGATGACTTCAAAGAAGGCATCCACCAGCAACACCCTCCAAGCCACCCCGAGCGGCCGACCATATGCGTGTTCTACAGGGATTGGAGCATCTGGGCCAATCGGTGTGCTACAAGGATTCGTCAGAATTTCTGTGGACACCTCGACCCTTACTGATCCAAACTGATCCATGCCATCGGACGGGCAAGAGCCGACTTTACCCCCATCTCGATGACCTCTTGCGACGATATCCGGCGCACGGATGGCTCGTGCAGCCCAACGCCATCCCTTGGTGATGCCCACTCACGCCGCTGGGCGCCGAAAGTGGTCGAGGCTGAGTAAAATCGGGTACGATGCCGTAACGAGCGGCCAAAACGACGAAAATCGATGGCAAACAAATATCTATCGTCATCGACGGCCTATTACAATCCATATTTCATGAAAAAATGGTTTGATCGATATTTCGAAAAACAATTAGAAATCTTTTGTCATGAAAATAGACGTCCCTGATACTTTTATGCTTGAATAGCAAAATGTCCGGACTTTATACAAAATTTTTGAGTAACGAATTTTCTTTGCTTACAATAAAAAGACATTTCATTTTTTCATTTGAAAATACATGATGTCAATAAAATACAGGCAATATCCGCCAAAACAAACTCGTCAAGTGGTATAATATTTACTTATTGGGATTTCACGGCGATCAAACCCATGATGGAGCATCTCACACAAATCCTCTTACTCCTGTCCATAGCGATAGCCGTCGTGGTTACATTTCAGCGGCTACACGTCCCGACCAGTCTGGGTTATTTATTGGTGGGTGTAATTCTCGGGCCACATACTTTGGGGCCAACGGTTTCGGTACCCGAACTCGAAAAACTTGCCGAATTCGGCGTCGTCTTTTTGTTGTTCACGATCGGGCTCAATTTCTCCCTGCCTCAATTGCAAGCCTTACGGCACCAGATTTTTGGACTGGGAACCGGACAGGTCGTATTTACAACCTTGCTCGTTGGAATCGTCGCGTGGCTCGCGGGGTTTCCTGTCGCGGTCGCGTTCGTGTTCGGCGCCGCCTTCGCCCAGTCGTCGACCACCATTATCGCAAGCATCCTGAAGGAACGAGGCGAAGACAACACTCAGCACGGGCGCCTCGGGATTGCCATGTCTGTTTTCCAAGACGTCACCGCCGTTCCATTTATCGTCATCATACCCGTGCTGGGCACCTCGGTCTCCGCCGGGGTATTGGCAGGCTCTTTGGGTTGGGCGCTTGCGAAAGCCATGCTCGCGTTCGCACTGGTGTTCATTGCCGGTCGTTGGTTGCTGCGCCCGCTGTTTCATATCATTTCCGAGCAGCGATCGCTCGAAATATTCACGTTGGCAGTGCTCCTGATCGCCTTGCTCGCAGCGTGGACCACAAACAGCCTCGGCTTGTCGCTGGCATTCGGGGCATTTCTGGCTGGAATGATGCTGGGCGAAACGGAATTCCGTCATCAGGTGGAATCGAGCATACGTCCGTTCCGTGATGTACTACTTGGCCTGTTCTTTATTGGTATCGGCATGCGTTTCGACCCAACCGCGATACCACCAATATGGCACTGGGCCCTAGTCGGCGCGCTACTCATTCTGGCGAGCAAGACGCTGATCGTCGCCGCGATGCTGTGCAAGACTGGGGTTGACAACCAAGTCGCGTGGCGTACCGGCTTGTTGTTGAGCGTGGGCGGCGAATTCGGCCTTGCCCTCATTGCCATCGCATTGGATTCCAACGTGATCGAAGGGCAACAGGCTCAGATTGCGATCACCTCGGTATTGCTTTCGATGATCGCAGGCGCCGTTCTCATTCGTTTTAATGGTGTCATTGCGTCCCGGCTCGTCAGTACCCCGCATACCGAGACACCAAGTATTCCCGAGTTACCGGAAACATCGGAACAACAGGTCGTAATTGGTGGTTATGGTCGCGTAGGCCACACCATCGCTGTGCTCTTGCATTCATTCGGTATTCCATTCGTGGCTTTTGATATCGATCCGAAGCGGGTCGCCCAGGGAAGAGCAGATGGTTTCCCTGTATATTACGGTGATATATCTGATCCAGAATTGCTAGCAGCCATCCATGTAGAACGCGCGTCGCTGATAGTGCTTACCACCGACGATCCCACCAAAGCATTGCATGCTCTTGCATATTTACGCAGGAATTGTCCGCAGGTACCGGTCGTCGCGCGGGCACGGGATCTCGAAACGAGCGCAAAGCTCCTTCAAGCCGGCGCGGTTTACGCCTATCCGGAAGCCATTGAAGCGAGCCTGCGCCTTGGCGCAGCGGCGCTACAGATACTTCGGGTGCCGTCTGACGTCATTGATCAAGAGATCCAAGGAATCAGGGACTTGGGCTACAAGCCCGTGCTGGAAGATGAGCCGGACAAGCAGGAAAAAGCTGCCCATTGACGGACTTGTTGGTGGCGCAGACAGATATCGGACAGGATGGACAGCCGCCTTTGGGTTGGCGCCAGGTCCTGGATGATTCCGTGGTCTTTTTTATGAAGCGTTCCGCTTTTTGACTTCGTCGAAACTTGCGCCGATCGCTTTCCGCGAACCATCTTTTCATGGCTTCGATGGGTGTGACATGCACCATGGCTTTGTACCTCGCTGATGCGGCCGTTGCATTGGTCAGCCGATGCTCGATCTCGAGCGCCTGGTACAGGACATCGAAGGTATGCGCTTCCGTAGGGGTATGTTCTTGCGCGGGTAATGAATCGGTGAATTCCTTGCCGTTGTAGGAGAGGATCATACTCAGGCGCAAGAGGCTGCCTCGAGAAGTGCTTGCAGGAAGCTCCGGGTCTTCAGCATCGGGGCTTGTTGCCATGTCGAATGTTCTCCGCCGACACCCCGGTTCTCGGGCAAGGCGGCGCACCGGCAGGTTCGAGCTTTGAATGGTGTGCCGGGTCGCAGGGGTCGTGGCGGCGCTTTCGTACAGTCGGACCTTCACGACCCAAGAATGATGCACGACGTCGCGGGTCGATGCGATCGTCCGGGACCTGACGCATTAGAGGCACTCCACACGGCGTTCGCTCGAAGCCTAGACCGAGCCATCACCCCCCGTTCCTCGCTTCCGAGCGCTCCCCGACGCCAGCGCATGGGCCGCGCGGGTGGTCTCGGGCAGGCGGTAGCGGGTGGTGCAGGCCATCACCCAGTCCACGGCACGCTCCAGGCTCACGCGATGGCCGATGGAGACGTAGACCGGTTGCACGCCCACGCGGGTGCGCAGCACGGCGCCGATGATTTCGCTGCCGTCGCGCAGCGGTACCCAGGCGCCGCGCCGTTGCGGCACCGGTTCGTGCGTGCCGACGAGGCGCGACTTGGCCACGCCGATGCTGGGCAGATCGGTGAGTACGCCCAGGTGGCAGGCGATGCCGCAGCGGCGCGGATGCGCCCGGCCGTGGCCGTCGACGAGGAGCAGGTCGGGCGGGGCCGAGAGCCGTTCCAACGCCTGGAGCACCACGGGCAGCTCGCGGAAAGAGAGTAGCCCCGGCACATAGGGGAAGTTCACCTCGGATTCCGCGACCGCCGTCTCGCTCAGGGCGAGCGATGGAAAGTCGAGCACGGCAATGGCGGCCCGTCCCCGCGTGCCGCCGCCGGGAAAGCCGACGTCGATGCCGGCCACACGCTCTATCTGCCCGTGCGCCTCCTCGCACACGACCCGCCGGGCGATCTCGCGCTGTAGGGCGATCGCCTCCGGTATGCTGCGCGGCTGCAGAAGCGACAGATCTGCCACTACCCCTCCGCTGCTGCCGTGGCCGCGGGGCGGGGTCTGCGGCTCATCATCACCACCCCGCCGATCACCAGGCCACAGCCGGCGAGCTGAGCGAAGGTGAGCGGTTCGTCGAGCAACCAGGCGCCGAGCAGCAGGGTGAGTACGGGGCCGAGGGTGCTGATCATGGATACCGGCCCAGGACCCAAACGGCGGATGGCCTCCGAGGCGAGCCACACCGGGGCGACGGTGGAGACGAGCGCCATGGCGAGGCCGAGCCACAGCACCGGCGCCGGTTGTTGCCACAGCGAAGGCAATGGCCGCATGACGACGAACTGGCCGAGCACGAGTAGACAGGCGAAAGTCGTCGCCCAGGCGCTGAGCCGGGTGGCGCCGATCTTCCCCACCACTTGGCCGGTTCCCAGCAGATAGAGCGCAAAGGCCACGGCCGAACCAAAGACGAGCGCTCCGCCGAGCAAGACGTCGTGCACGCTACCGGGATTTTGGCCGAGGTCATGCACCAGCGCGAGCGCCAGGCCGGCGTAGCAGACGGCGAGCGAGGCGACGGTGCGGCGGTCGAGCCGCGTGCCGAGGAAAGCTGCGGACATCAACACGACCAGCGTCGGGTAGCAGAAAAGGATCATGCGCTCCAGGCCGGCGCTGATGTAGCGCAACCCCAGGAAGTCGAGGTAACTCGATCCGTAATAGCCGAGGAAACCGAGCACGAAGAGCGTGCCCCATTGCCGCGCGGTGAGGCGATGGGTCGCCTTTTTCTCCGCCGCCCAGCCGAGCAGCAGGAAGAACGGCAGGGCGAATCCCATGCGCAGCGCGAGGATCGTCTCGGCGTCGACGCCGTGGCGATAGGCGAGCTTGACGAGTACCGCCTTGAAGGAGAAACCGAATGCGCCGGCAAAGGCCATCCACAAACCGAGCGCGGTGTGTTCCCGAGTCGTCATCGTCTTTCTCTTTTACTCCACAAAACATCGTCCCACCGGACGACAGGTCGAACCCGGCGCCCAGAAGAGTTGTTCCGGATGCCAGGTGCCGAAATAGGCGCGCAGCTTGCGTGCGGCCTGGGGTTCACGCTCCAGCGCCACGGCGGGTACCCCGAAAGCGCGGGCGGTGAGCAGCAGATGCAGGCTCGTGGCGCAGACTTCCACCGCGCCGGCGGCGAGCCCGCCGATCGCTTCGAGCTCGAGTTCGGCAATGAGGCACGTCGCCGCCCGGCTCGAGGGCGAGAGAAAACGAAAAAGGCGCTCGAGCGCTTCCAGCGTGTCGTGCCACGGGGCGGCACCCGCACGGACGAGTGCGAGCCGTTCCCCGTGTTCTTGGCGCGATTCCAGCCAGGCGGCGAGCGCCGCGAGCCACGGATCGGTGGCGCATTCGGCGGCGAATTGCACCAGGCGATAGGCGCCGAGGCGTGCGCGCCAGTCGTCCGCACGCGCCCTGAAGGCATGTGCAAGCTTCGAGGCGGTGAGCGCCTCGGCGGGATCCGGCGCGAGCGGCAGGTACAACCCTCGTCGGGCGAAGATCGCCCGGGTGCGGGCATCGCGCACGCTCGCTTCGTCCGCTTCCGCGAGTGCCGTGAGTGCGGCGCGCTGGATGCTGCGCGGCAAGGTGTCGAGGCCCGTACCGCCGCAGGGGGCGAACTCGAGGCGGCGCACTCCGGGTGCATCGCGCCGGCGCAGCACGTAAGGCAGCGGCCGATGCGTACCGAGCAGGCGCACCGCCTCGCGGCGACGGGCGCAGGGGTCGGCATCGAAACGGCCGATCGCCCGCGCGGCACTTTCTTCGTCGAGCAGCATCACCGCCGTGGTCCAGGCATCGCAATCGAGGATCTCGCCGCCGACGTGACGCAGGTCGTAGCCGCCCGGGGTCAGATCCGAAAGCACTTCGGGCAGGGGATGCACGGCGAATCCGGCCACGGCGCGCGCATCCCAGGCACGCAGTCCCGCGAAGTGCACGCGCCGCCCGCCACTGGCCCCGGCGGCGAGCCGGGCGAGCAGCAGGTCGCCATAGTTGTGCCGGTCGAAGGCACCGAAGAGCACCAGGTCGCTCATATCGCCCGGCGCAGGCGCAGCGAGTGCGTCACCACGAAGAGGCTGGAGAGGCTCATCGCCGCGGCGGCAAGCATGGGGTCGAGCAGCCAGCCGGTCCACGGATGGAACGCACCGGCCGCGAGCGGAATGAGCGCCACGTTGTAGCCGTAGGCCCAGACGAAATTCCAGCGGATGGTGCGACGCGTGGCACGCGCGAGGCGCACGGCCTGCGGCACGGCGGCCGGATCGCCGCGCATGAGCACTACGTCGCCGGTCTCGATCGCCACGTCGGTGCCGGTGCCCATGGCGATGCCTACGTCGGCCTGGGCGAGCGCCGGCGCGTCGTTGATGCCGTCGCCGACGAAGGCGAGCCGCCGTCCCTGCGCTTGCCATTGGCGCAACACCTCGGCTTTTTCTTCCGGGCGCACTTCGGCACGAACTTCCTCGATGGCGAGCGACCGAGCCACCGCCTCGACGCTACGGCGAGAATCGCCGGAAAGAAGCGCCACCCTCAGCCCAAGCGCATGGAGTTCGGTCACTGCCGCCGCACTCGTGGGCTTGAGCGGATCGGCAAACGCCATGACCCCCACGGGCACTCCCTCCGCTACCACCCACACGAGCGTTCTCCCCTCGCTCGCCTGCGCCTCGGCCCACGCCTCCAGCAGCGGCTCTGGCGCCCGCGCACCCGTTTCCGTGTCCACGAAACGGCGCGACCCCACCGCGAGCCGCACGCCCTCGACGCGGCCGCGGATGCCGCCGCCCGGCACCGGTTCGACCGCCTCGGTGGCGGGTAGCGGCACTTCGCCCACCGCCGCGAGCAGCGCGCCGGCGATGGGATGCTCGCTCGCTTTTTCCAGGGCGGCCACGCGCAGCAGCCACTGCTGCGCCTCACCTGGCGCACTCCAGGACGAGGCCACCAGTGCCGGGCGACCGGCGGTGAGGGTGCCCGTCTTGTCGAAGACCACGGTGTCGATCTCGGCGAGCCGCTCCAGGGCCGCGCCGCGGCGCACGAGGATGCCGCATTCCGCCCCCCGCCCCGTGGCGACCATGAGGGCGACGGGCGTGGCGAGCCCCATCGCACAGGGGCAGGCGATGAGCAGCACACTCACCGCGGCGACGAAAGCGTAGGAGAGCCGCGGCTCGGGGCCGAAGGCCAGCCAGAGCGCAAACGTGAGCGCCGCCACGGCGAGCACCAGCGGCACGAACACGCCGGCCACGCGGTCGGCGAATGCCTGGATGGGCGGTTTCTCGGCCTGAGCCCGTTCGACCAGCGCGATGATGCGCGCGAGCAGGGTCTCACGGCCGACTTCGGTCACTTCCATGGCGAAACCGCCGGACGTGAGGACACTGCCGCCGACGACCCGGTCGCCGGGGCGCTTTTCCACGGGCAACGGCTCGCCGGTGAGCATGGACTCGTCGACCCAGCCCGCTCCCTCGCGCACGATGCCGTCGGCGGGCAGGCGCTCACCCGGGCGTACCTGGACCCGGTCGCCGGGGCGCAGTTCCTCGACGGGCAATTCCCACACCGAACCGTCGTCGCGCAGAACCCGGGCCGAGCGCGGCTGCAGCCGCAGCAAGCGCGAGATGGCGCGGGATGCCCGGCCGCGGGCGCGCGCCTCCAGCATGCGTCCCAGCAGAATCAAAGCGACGATGACGCCGGCCGACTCGAAATAGAGGTGGGCGCTGCCCGGCGGAAAAATGTTCGGCACGAGCCAAGCGAGCAGCGAATAGCTCCACGCCGCCCCCGCTCCCAGCAAGACGAGGGCGTTCATCGCCGGGGCACCGTGGCGCAGCTCCGCCCAGCCGGCACGCAGTAGCGGCGCACCGCAGACGAAGAGGATGACGGAAGAAAGTGCCGCCTGCAGCGCCTGCCACACCCAGGTCGGCGCGAGGCGGGCAAAGCGCGCTTCGCCACCCGGCAGCATCGGCCCCATGGCGATCAGCACGAGCGGCACCGCGAGCCCCACGGCCCAGAGCACCCGGCGCCGCGCCATGCGTGTGGCTTCGTCCTCTTCATCGGGGGACGTCTGCCGCGCCCGCGCCACCGGCTCGTAGCCAAGCTCACGGATCGTGCGCCGGATGGCGGCCTCGTCGACCCGGCTCGGGTCGTAGTGCACCGTGGCGCGCTCGAGCGCCAGATTGACGCTCGCCTGTCGCACGCCCGGCAGCCGCTGCAGTCCCCGCTCGATGCGCCGCACGCAGGCGGCACAGGTCATGCCGCGGATGCCGAGCTCGAGTTCGGCCTCGTCGGCCACGCCCGGATCAGACGAGCTTTGCGTCATAACCTTCTTCGAGGATCGCCTCGATCACCGCCTGCGGGCTCGGGTCGCCTTCGATCACCACTTCCTCCCGCTCGCGGCTCACCGACACGACGCGCTCCACACCTGGTACTTTTTTGAGCGCCTCGGCCACGGCCTTCTCACAGTGTGCGCAGCTCATCCCCGTGACTTGGTAACGTTGTTGCATCGCCCTTGCTCCTTTCTGTCAAATTTCCAACGGCGAAGAAGAGAGCAGCGCCGCCACGTCCTCTTCGGTGAGCGCAAACCCGCCCGCCTCGCCCGTCTCCAGCGTGCCTTCGGCAAGCGAGCGTTTGCGCGCCTGCATCTCCAGCATTTTTTCTTCGACCGTATTGGCGGCGATCAGTTTATAGACGAAGACCGGCTTGTCCTGACCGATGCGGTGCGTGCGGTCGATCGCCTGCTCCTCCACCGCCGGGTTCCACCAGGGGTCGAAGAGGATCACCGTGTCGGCCTCGGTGAGGTTGAGCCCCACGCCGCCCGCCTTGAGGCTGATGAGGAAGACCGGCGCATCGCCCCGGCGAAAGCGGTCGATCACCTCGTCGCGCCGACGGGTGCTGCCGGTGAGTTTCACATAGGGAATCTTCTGCTCGGCGAGCACCGGCTCGATGCGCTCGAGCATCTGCACGAACTGGGAGAAGACGAGGATGCGGCGCCCCTCTTCGACGAGCTCGGGCAGGGTTTCGCGCAACCAGTCGAGCTTGGCCGACTCCTTCACCTGGCGCGCCTGCGGCAGGTCGACCAGCGTGGGGTCGCAGCACACCTGCCGTAGTTTGAGGAGCGCGTCGAGCACCGTGATCTGGCTGCGGGCGAGGCCCTTTTCGGCCAGCGCCCGGCGCACGCGCTCCTGCATGGTCAGCCGGATCGCCTCATAGACCTTGGCCTGTTTCTCGCCCAGCGTCACGGTCTGGACGATCTCGGTCTTGGGCGGCAGCTCCGCCACCACCTCCGCCTTGGTGCGCCGCAGCAGGAACGGACGGATGCGCCGGCGCAAGTGTTCGAGACGCGCCGCGTCGCCCTCCTGCTCGATCGGATGGCGATACCAGCGGTTGAAGGTCTCGAGCGAGCCGAGAAAGCCCGGCATGAGGAAATCGAAAATGGCCCACAGTTCGCCGAGATGGTTCTCCATCGGCGTGCCGGTCAAGCACAGGCGCTGCTCGGCGCGAAACTTGCGCACGTGCTGCGAGACCTGGGCGCGCGGATTCTTGATCATCTGCGCCTCGTCGAGGATCATCACCGACCACGCCTGCGGGCGCAACAGCTCCACGTCGCGCCACACCAGGGGATAGGTGGTGATGACGAGGTCGTGCCCCGAGATCGCCTCGAGCCGTTCGCGCCGCTGCGCCCCGTGCCAGACGAGCACGCGCAGATCGGGGGTGAAGCGCGCCGCCTCGCGCGCCCAGTTGCCCACGAGGCTCGTGGGTGCCACCACCAGCGCCGGTTGCGTGAGCCGGCCAGCGGCCTTCTCGGTGAGCAGGTGCGCGAGCGCCTGCAGCGTCTTGCCCAGGCCCATGTCGTCGGCGAGAATGCCGTGCAGGCGGTGCCGGCGCCAGAACTGCAACCAGGCAAGGCCCGTGCGCTGGTAGGGGCGCATCTGCGCCTGCAGCCCCGGCGGCTCCTCCACCGGCATGGGCCCGCCGTGGCGCTCCAGTTCCTCGAGCATGGCCGAGAGGGTCGGCGCCTGGATCTGCGCCAAGGTGCCGGGCGGCAACTCGCGCAAGAGCGAGAAATCGTAGCGCGACAGCCGCACCGGCCCTTCGCGCCGCGGTTCGCGCCGCAGCAATTCGAGCGTCAGTTTCAGGATGGGCGCGATCGGCTCGAGCGGCACCACCGCGCAGGCGTCTTCCTCGGGGAAGGGATAGACGATTTTCTCCGGCCAGTCGTCCTCGCCATAGCGCTCGAAGACCTCCGCCGCGAGCTCCGTGAGGTCGATCTCGCGCTCGCCCGCCTTCACCTTGGCGTCGAACGCGAACCAGTCGCCCCCCTCGTCGGCCTGGGCGAGCTCCACGTCCGCCGTGCTCGCCTCCCATTCCTGCGGCCAGAAATCGTCCGCCACCTCGAGCTCGGGGGAAAACTCACCCAACACCCCGGATTCGAGCCGCTCGCGCAGTTCGTGCCACAGCAAGGGTGATTCGGCCTGCGCCTCGTATTCGGCGAAATCG
The DNA here is from genome assembly GCF_006980705.1 of Tepidiphilus olei. GTDB lineage: Bacteria > Pseudomonadota > Gammaproteobacteria > Burkholderiales > Rhodocyclaceae > Tepidiphilus > Tepidiphilus olei. Next base: position 77,313 of record NZ_SBHO01000004.1, read on the forward strand.
GGCCAGACGAGCGCCATCCGCAGCGGCTCGAGCAGCACCCGCACCGTGCCGAACCACTGCTTTTCCCGGGCCACCGAGCGGTGCGGCAGCTCGAGACGCACCTCGTCCCCGAACGGATGATGGACCCGCCCCTGAGCATCGACGGCGACTTCGCCGTAGCGCACTTCGGGACGCACGCGCCGCCTTCCTTGCTCGTCGCGCCACAGGATCAGGCGAAAGCGGGCCGGCTCCTCGACCCGCGTGGTCGCCACCGGCGCCGGGGCCGGCAAGGCTTGGCCGAAGAGCTCGCTCCAACGGCGCGCGAACACCGGCGCGTCCTCCTGAGGCACGGGAGGCAGGGCATCGAGCCGCTCCACGTCGCCCCAATCGAGCCCTTCGGGCAGCAGCAAAGGGCCCACCGTATGGGTCTTTCGCTGGAAATAGTGCCATGGCTGCATGAAGCGCAGCGGCACGATGCCCGCATCGCCATTGCCTTCCACGTGCCACACGCCCTGAAAGGCTCCGCGCGCCGTCTCGCGCCACAGCCACAGCAAGCGCCTCGGCTCGCCCCAGCGCAGGAAGACGCCCTCCGTGTGCGATCCCAGGCAGGCGCGGCCGCTCTGGACGATGGCGGCAAAGGCCGCGCCGAGCCAGGTTCGCGGCGGGCCGTGCATCGAGGCCACCGCCAGCCCCATCAAATCGGCGACGGTGAGCGCCCCGTAGACTTCGGGGTGGTAGTAGATCGTGAGGAGATCGACGGGCTTGCCGGCGACGAAGCGGCGCGGATCGCGCTTGTAGGGACGGGTGAGGAAGGCATTCCAGCCGAAGATACCGCGGCGCTCGTCGAGCCGCACGTCGTAGAGGATGCGCTCCGGCGGCTGCTGGTCCGGCCCCGGGTGAGGGTGCGGCTCGTGGCGATGAAAGCGCAAGCGGGCCGTCTCCTCGATCCAGCGCATCGCCGGGGAACGCTTGGCCTCCAGAATCTCGGCGGCGCGCTCGGCGACGGCGGAAACGCCCCCCTTGCCCGGCGCAAGGGGCCGGTTGCCGAGCATGAGCTCGACGAGCTCGCCCAAGGGGATCCGTCCCTCTTCTTCAGGTGGTGGCGCGACATCCCCTGAACCCAGCGTGTCGAGCGTTTCCGCTTCGGCAGTCTCCTGCTCCAAGAGCCGTTCGCCGAACTCGATGAGCAGCGCCGCGCAGTGCTTGCACGCCTCCCCGATGGGGCAGGTGCAGGAACATTCGATGGACGAGGGTTTGACGTCGCCCTCACCTTTCCATGAAATATCGATGTTTTGGGTGTAAGGAGCACGCTGCGTGCCCTGGACCCGGCCCGCGATGTGCCAACGCCGCTCGTCGGCAGAGAATTCGCAGGAGCGCACTCTTCCCCGTTGCACCAAGTCTTCCCCCCGTGACCAGTAGTCGGGATCGAAGACGTACTGCCTCAACCATTCGAGACGGCGACGGTTGCGTTCTGCCGGATTCATCGCGCGCAAGCCGAGGAGAAAGAGAATCCCACAGTATAATTGGCCCAAGGTGCAAACTCAATCGCAACGCGGCAGGAGAGGCAATGGCTGGCCATTCCAAATGGGCAAACATCCGTTTCCGCAAAGAACGGCAGGATGCCAAGCGCGGCAAGATCTTCACCCGGCTCATCCGCGAGATCACCGTGGCCGCCCGCAACGGCGGGGGCGACCCGAACTTCAACCCCCGGCTGCGCGCCGCCATCGACAAAGCCAAAGAACACAACATGCCCTCCGAGAACATCGAGCGCGCCATCAAGCGCGGCACCGGTGAGCTCGAAGGGGTGAGTTACGAAGAGATCCGCTACGAAGGCTACGGCCCGGGCGGCGCGGCGGTGCTCGTCGACTGCATCACCGACAACCGCACCCGCACCGTGGCCGAAGTGCGCCACGCCTTCAGCAAGCACGGCGGCAACCTCGGCACCGAAGGCTGCGTCGCCTTCCAGTTCAAGCATTGCGGCCAGATGATCTTCGCCCCCGGCACGGACGAAGAGGCGCTCCTCGAAGCGGCGCTGGAAGCCGGGGCCGAAGACGTGATCCCCAACGAAGACGGGTCGATCGAGGTCATCACCCCGCCGTTCGAGCTCGAGCGCATCCGCGCGGCGCTGGAAGCGGCCGGTTTCACCCCGGCCATGGCCGAAGTGGTGTGGAAACCGCTCAACGAAATCGAGCTCACGGGCGAGGATGCCGCCAAGATGCGCAAGCTCCTCGACGCGCTCGAATCGCTCGACGACGTGCAGGCGGTCTATACCTCGGCGGTCTTCGACGAAGAGGAACCATGACGGCGGCGCGCATCCTCGGCCTCGACCCGGGGCTGCGCATCACGGGGTTCGGTGTCATCGAACGACACGGCGCCCGGCTCGCCTACGTCGCCAGCGGCTGCATCCGCAGCGGCGAAGGCACCCTACCCGAGCGCCTCGCCACGCTCTTTCGCGGCGTGGAGGAGCTCATCGCCACCTACCACCCGGCCGAGATCGCCGTCGAAAAAGTCTTCGTAAACCTCAACCCCCAATCGACCCTGCTCCTGGGGCAGGCGCGCGGCGCCGTGCTCTGCGCCGCGATCCTCGGCGCCACGGCCGTGCATGAATACACGGCACTGCAGGTGAAGCAGGCCGTGGTCGGCTATGGCAAGGCCGACAAAACCCAGGTACAGGAGATGGTGAAGCGGCTGCTCGGCCTCGATGCCGCCCCCGGAACTGACGCAGCCGACGCGCTCGCCTGCGCCATCTGCCACGCGCACCAGAGCACCCACCCTTACGCCGCCCAGGCCGTGCGGCGCCGCGGTGGGCGGCTGCTCGTTCCCCCGCCCTCGCGCCGATGACCCCGATCGCACTATGGCCCGCCTGGGCGCGCAACCTGCCGCGCCTGCTGCTGCTGGGACTGCTCGGCTGGTGGCTCATGAGCAGCGCCACCGCCAACGAGATCGCCGCCGGTCTGGCGCTTTTCCTCTTGGGTCTGCGCTCCCTCGAAGACGGGGTGAAGGCGCTCGCCGGCAGCACGCTCGACACGCTCATACGCACGAGCACCCGCAGCACGTTCGGCGGGCTCGCCTTTGGGTTCTTCGCCACCGCCGCGGTGCAATCGAGCAGCATCGTCTCGCTCCTGACGATGTCTTTCGTCTCCGCGCGGATGGTCACTCTCGGCGGCGGCCTGGCCATCATCCTGGGCGCCAACCTCGGCACCACCACCGGCACCTGGATCTTCGCCACGCTGGGCACCTCGCTCGATCTGGCGCGATATGCCCTGCCATTCGTCACGCTCGGCATGGTGCTGCGTTTTTCTCGGGAACGCCCCTTCTGGGCCGCGGGACACGTCCTGATCGGCCTCGGTTTGATCCTGTTCGGTATCCATTATCTGAAGATCGGTTTCGAACTCTTCCAGCACCAGTTCGACCTCAGCGCCTACGCCCTACCGGGGTATCAAGGGGTACTGGCCTACACCGTGGTCGGCACCCTCATCACGCTCGTGATGCAATCGAGCCACGCGACCATGCTGCTCACCGTGGCCGCACTCGCCTCCGGGCAGATAGGGTTTGACAATGCGCTCGCCATCGCCATCGGCACCAACATCGGCACCACCGTCACCGCGCTGCTCGGCTCCATCGGCGCCGACCTCGACGCCAAGCGGCTCGCGCTCGGCCACTTTCTCTTCAACGTCTTCACCGCCCTGCTCGCGCTGGCCGCCTTTCCGCTCTTTCTCGCAGGCACGCTACTCGGCTCGAGGCTGATCGGCCTACCGCAAGACGATCCGCTGCTTCAACTCGCCTTCTTCCACACCTTCTTCAATCTCGTGGGCGTGTGCTTCCTCCTGCCGAACCTCTCCCGCTTTCTCCGGTTGCTGCAAACCCTCGTGCCCGAGACTGCCCAAACGCTCACCGCGCCCAAATACCTCTCGCCGACCCAGCTCAAAACGCCCGAGATCGCCCTCGAATCGCTGCGCAAGGAAACCTGGCGCCTGTTCGACCGAGCGATCGACCTCATCGCCCTGGTGATGCAGGTCGATCCCAAAGCCATGCGCGCCGGCGAAAATCCACACGAACTCGATCGCCCGCCCGCGCGAATCCATACGCTGGACATCGATGGTCTGTACCGCTCACGCATCAAACCGCTTTCCGGGCTCATCGTCGACTTTGCCGCCCGCATCGCAGCCACCCCGGAAGTCGCCGCCAAAATGCAGCGAATCCTGCAAGCCAGCGCCGCGATCCAGGAAGCGGTGAAAGACACCAAGCACCTGCAGAAAAACCTCGTACGGTGTTTGACGCACTCCAATCCGATCATCCGCCGCCAGTACTTGCGCTACCGCCGACACCTCGTCGAAACGCTCTATGCCATCGCCAATCTGCCGCGCGAGCAGGGCAGCGACGGCAGTGCGGCCGAGCTCACGATGGTCACCCACACGGCGCTGGCCCAGCTCGACCCCTTGGCGAACGGTCTGCTGGAAGAATGGCTGAAGAACGGAGAGATTTCGCCCGAAGAAGCCACCTCGATGATGAACGACACGGCCTACGTGCGCCGCATCACCGAGAACCTACTCACCGCCGCCCGCGCGCTGGGCGAGGCGGCGCTGCCGCCGCATGCCGCCTGAGCGGGACGCCCCCTCAGGCAGAAAGCACGGCCGGACAATCCCGGTGGCGCACCACCACGCGCCCGCGCGCCGCGAAGGCTCGCCCCAGGCGCTCCACCAGGTAGACCGAGCGATGCTGCCCGCCGGTACACCCCACCGCTACCGTGAGATAGGCGCGATGCTCGCGCTCGTAGCACGGCAACCACCGCTCGAGAAAACCGGAAATCTCGGCGAACATCGCCCCCACTTCCGGGATCGCCTCCAGCCAGCGCACCACCGGCTCGTCACGCCCGGTCAAGGGGCGCAGCGCCTTGTCGTAGTACGGATTGGGCAGGCAGCGGGCGTCGAACACCAGATCCGCATCGAGCGGCACCCCGTGCTTGTAGCCGAAGGATTCGAAGGTGAGCGTGAGCCAGCCGCCCTCTCCGGCGAAGACGAACTCACGGATCCACGCGCGCAGCATTCCGGCCGAGAGATCGCTCGTATCGATGCGGTGCGCCCGCTGCGACAGCGGCGCGAGCAGCTCCCGTTCGAGGGCGATCGCCTCCACCAGCGGCCGTCCTTCGCGCGCCAACGGATGCGTGCGCCGCGTCTCGGAAAAGCGCTCGAGCAGCACCCCGTCGCGCGCTTCCAGAAAGAGCAGATCGACGCCATGTCCCTGCCCCGCCAGGCGCTCCAGCGTGCCCGGCAACGCATCCAGCCCACCAGTACGCGCGTCGATGGCGATCGCCACCTGCCCCACCCCTTGCCGAGCCAGGTGCTCGACCACCGGTGCGAGAAAGGCCACCGGCAGGTTGTCGATGGCCACGAACCCCGCGTCCTCCAGCGCCCGCAAGGCCACCGTCTTACCGGAGCCCGAAAGCCCGCTCACCAGCACGATGCGCATTGGGTCCTCTCCGATGGTTCAGTCATTCCCCTCTTCGAACCGGACTTCTGCTCCTCCACCACCCGCTCGGGAATCATGGATTTCCTTGCGGATAAATGCGCCTCCCCTCCCGGCGGATTTTATCCCTGAGGACTGTATTGGCGAGGCGATCCCAGTGCAGGAGGTCGATCTTGAAGAGGATGGGAAGGTCGTCGATCTCCTGCCACAGGGCGGCGAATTCCGCCTCGCTCATCGAGGGGGCGAACACGGCGAGGTCGATGTCGGAGCCGGGGCGATGCGTTCCCTTGGCGCGTGAACCGAAGAGGCGCACTTCCTCGATGCCGGGATGGCGGGCAAAAACGCGGCACAGGTCGGCGAGGATTTCGTCCGACAGGCCGGAAGGGTCGGTCACTTGGGCAACCATTGGCGCACCTGCCGTGCGAGTTCCTGAAAGAGGGGCAACCCCGTGCGGCAGACGAAGCGATAGACTTCTTCGGCCAAGGATTCGTCGTAGGTGTGGCTGGTGAGGTTGCGCATGCGCTGGGCTTGGCTCCAGGCGTTGCCGTCGTGCAGCAGCCCCGCGGCCAGGGCCTCACGGAAGACTTCGCGGGGCGTGAGTGCCTCGATTCCCTCCTCGAGCAGCTTGAGTCGCAGGACCTTCCAGGCGAGCTCCCAGCAGAACTCGAAACGCTGGATGACCGAATCGCGGAGAAATTCCGAGTAGGGTTGGGCACAAGCATCGGCGAGCCGCTCGGTGGCCTTGAGGAAATCCTGGCAGCGTTCATGAAATCGTTCGTGATGCGTCATGCCGCCTCCCGAAAAGACCGAAAGACCGATCGTATCACCGTCGGCGAGCCCGGGCACGCGGGGCGCTCAGGCCGGCAGCATCGCCTGCCACTGCCCTTCGGCGCGGCGGATCGCACCGGCGCGCTCGAGTTCGTCGCCCAGCCAGCGCACCGCCTCCTCGGGCGTCAGTTCGATCCAGTCCAGGGCGCGTTGGAAGAGTTCGACCCCGGCCAGAGTGGTACGCAGCTCTTCTTCCTCCATGCACCCCCGTTCGAGCAGGGTGAAGGTAACGCAGGCGCGCAGGGCGTTGCGCGCGATGCGCCGGGGATCGTTGGCGAAGGCTTCGAGCCGCCCCCAGACGCGCTGCAGGGCGGCCGCAACGTCCTGAAAGGGGGCGCCGTGCCCGGGGATCACCCAGCGCACCGGCAAGCGTTCGATCGCCGCGAGCGCCTCGCGCGCCGCGGCGATGGCGTCGGCCTGGCCGAGCAGGGAAGGAAAGAGAATGCCGAAGCCGTCTTCCCACAGGGCGTCGCCGCTGATGAGCACGCCGTGCGTCGGCTCGAAATAGGCGAGCGCGTGCATGTCGTGCCCCGGCACGGCGATCGCACGCCATTCCCATTGACCCATCGCAATCGTATCGCCCGGGGCGATGGTGGCCGAATAGGAGAAAGGTTCGGCCCGTTGCCCGGCGTTGGACAGCAGCAGCGCAGCTTCGTCCCAGCGTCCGATGGGATCGGCCAGCCCTTCCGGCACCCAGATGGGGCAACCGTAGCGCCGCGCCACCGCGGCGTTGCCGCCGAGATGATCCGAATGAGAATGGGTGTTGACCAGCCGTACGATGGGCTCGCCCCGCACCGTGGCTTCGAGAAGCGCCAGCGTCTCGCCAGCTTTCGTCACATAGCCGCTATCGACCAGCGTCCAGCCGTCGGTGCCGCGCAGCAGCACCGAGTTCGACGACAGCCAGCCGCGCTGCAGCACCACCATTCCTTCGGGCAAAGTCTGCGTCGTCATTATTTCTCCCGATTCTTCGCCATACATGCGCCGGCCGCAGCCGACGCATACTCCGTCTTCGATCGTGCAGATACCAACGCATTCGGGTTCCATGGAACGCCTCGAACGCACTACGGCACCGTCGGATCGCCGCGTTGCGCGGCACCCGACCGCGCATCCAGCGCCTGGCTGTTCGCTTCCCCCTCACCGAGCGCGGCGCGACGCCGCACCACTGCCGCGAGGATACGGCGGCGCTCGGCCTCGTCCGCGTCGCGCCAGCGGGCGATCTCTTCGCGCGTGCGCAGGCAGCCGACGCACCAGCCGGCCCGCTCGTCGAGCCGGCACACGCCGATGCAGGGCGAGGTCACGACCGTCATGACTGCGGCGCGGCGCAAGATCCGCCCAGCGCCCGGGCCACGCGCGAGGCCGGTTCGCGCCCGAGCAGCCCACTCACCCACCAGGCGGTCTCGATGAGCGCTTTCAAGTCCACGCCCGTCTCCACGCCCAGGCCGTCGAAGAGATAGACCAGCTCCTCGGTGGCGACGTTGCCCGAGGCCCCCTTGGCGTAGGGACAGCCGCCCAGGCCGGCGACGGAGGCGTCGAACGTGGCCACCCCGAAACGCCAGGCGGCATAGACGTTTGCCACCGCCATGCCGTAGGTATCGTGGAAATGTCCGGCGAGCCGCTCGAGCGGCACACGCCGCGCCACCGCCTCGAGCATGGCGACCACCTGCCGCGGCGTCCCCACGCCGATGGTGTCGCCCAGTGAAATTTCCTCACAGCCCATCTCGAAGAGAGCGGCGGCGACCTCCGCGACTTTCTCCGGCGCCACCGGCCCTTCGTAAGGACAGCCCACCACGCAGGAGACGTAGCCGCGCACCCGCACTCCGGCCGCGCGCGCCCGGCTCACCACCGGGCGGAAACGCTCCAGCGCTTCGGCGACGCCGCAATTGATGTTCTTGCGGCTGAAGGTTTCGGAGGCGGCACCAAAGATGGCGATCTCGTCGACGCCGGATTCCAGGGCCGCTTCCAGCCCCTGGAGATTGGGCACGAGCACCGGATGGCGCACGCCGGGGCGGCGGCGCTCGCGCAGGGCACGCATCACGGCGGCGTGATCGGCCATCTGCGGCACCCATTTGGGCGAAACAAAGGCGGTGGCCTCGATCACCTTCAGGCCGCAGGCGGCGAGCCGCTCGATCAGCGCCAGTTTGTGCTCGAGGGCGATCGGGGTCTTCTCGTTCTGCAGGCCATCGCGCGGCCCCACTTCGACGAGCGTGACCTTGGCGGGTCCTTCCATCACGCCTCCTCCTTGGCAGGTACGAAATCGACCAGCTCGGCCCCGTCCGGCACCTGTTCGCCCACGGCAAAGCGCACCGCCTCGACCACGCCGTCGGCCGGCGCGACGATGGCGTGTTCCATTTTCATGGCTTCGAGCACCACCAGCGTTTGTCCGCGACTCACCCGCGCCCCCGGTTCGACCTTGACCGCGATCACCCGCCCCGGCATGGGCGCGGTGAGACCGGCCGCATCGACCCCGGTGCCGGATCCTTCCGCTCCTTCTTGGCCGCAGAGGTCGAACACCCAGGCGCGGCCATCGAAGAAGACGTGCCGCCGGCTGCCGGCGATCACCGCGGTCACGGTCGTCCGCCGCCCGTCGAGCTCGAGACGCAAGTTCTCCTCGTCGAGCATCGCGCCCCAGGCGGTGGCGCTCGCCAGAATCTCCCCCTTCTCGTCGAGCAACTGCAGCTGCAGCTTCTCGCCCAGACAACGGGCCTGCACGCGGCGCGTTGCCTCGCCGCAGCGCCACTGCCAGCGCCGCAGCGCCGGCGCGTTGACGCGCCAGCCGTCCACCGCATGCCAGGGCGAGGTGGGGTCGGGCGCGCGGCGGGCGAACTCCTGCATGCGACGCGCCTCGGCCAGGCGCTCGGCGCAGGAGACGGCGAACCAGGCCGCCGGCGGCGGTGTTTCGGGTGCGCCGAAGAGAAAGGCCGATTCGCGCTCGATGAGGCCGGTGTCGAGATCCGCCTGGCGAAAGGCCGGAGAATCGACCAGTTTTCCCAAGAATTCGACGTTGTTCGCCACGCCGACGATGCGATAGTTCGCCAGCGCCTGCCTCATGCGCGTGAGCGCCTGTGCGCGGTTTTCGCCCCAGACGATGAGCTTGGCGATCATCGGGTCGTAATAGGGCGTGATCTCGTCGCCCTGCTCCACGCCGGTATCCACCCGCACCCACACGCTCTCGGGCGGCGGCTGCAAGTGCACGAGCCGACCCACCGAGGGCAGGAACCCCTTGGCCGGATCTTCGGCGTAGATGCGCGCCTCGATCGCGTGCCCCTCGAGCGGGATTTGGTCCTGGGCGAGCGGCAGCGGTTCGCCGGCGGCCACGCGCAGCTGCCATTCGACCAGGTCGAGCCCGGTGATCATCTCGGTGACCGGATGTTCGACCTGCAGCCGCGTGTTCATCTCCATGAAGTAGAAAGCGCCGGAAGGCTCGACGATGAACTCGATCGTACCGGCGCCGACGTAACCCACCGCCTTGGCCGCCGCCACCGCCGCCTCGCCCATGGCGGCGCGCCGCTCGGGGGTCATGCCGGGGGCCGGCGCCTCTTCCAGCACCTTCTGGTGGCGGCGCTGCACCGAGCAATCCCGCTCGTAGAGGTGGATCACCTGGCCGTGGCTGTCGCCGAAGACCTGCATCTCGATGTGCCGCGGCCGCAGGATGTATTTCTCGATCAGCACCCGGTCGTCGCCAAAGCTCGATCGCGCCTCGCGCTGGCAGGATTCGAGCGCCTCGGCAAAATCTTCGGGCCGATCGACGCGCCGCATTCCCTTGCCCCCGCCGCCGGCGCTCGCCTTGATGAGCACCGGAAAGCCGATGCGCCGGGCCTGTTCGAAAAGAAACTCCGGGTCCTGCTCCTCGCCGTGATAGCCCGGCGTGAGCGGCACGCCGGCCGCCTCCATCAGGCGCTTGGCCTCGGCCTTGGAGCCCATCTTGCGGATCGCCTCCACCGGCGGGCCGATGAAGACGATGCCGGCATCGAGACAAGCCTGGGCGAAGTCCTCGTTCTCCGACAGGAATCCGTAGCCGGGGTGGATCGCCTGAGCACCGGTACGTCGCGCGGCCTCCAGGATGCGTTCGATATCGAGATAGGACTCGCGCGCCGGCGGCGGCCCGATCCACACGGCCTCGTCGGCGAGCCGCACGTGGCGGGCGTTGCGATCGGCATCGGAATAGACCGCCACCGTGGCGATGCCGAGCCGCCGTGCCGTGGCGATCACGCGGCAGGCGATCTCGCCGCGGTTGGCGATCAGAATCTTCTGGAACATTGCTCCCTCCTCAAGGACGCGGCACCCAGGCAGCAGGACGTTTTTCCAGGAAAGCGCTCAGCCCTTCGCGCGCCTCGTCGGTGGCGCGCAAGCGGGCGATGCGTTGCGCCGTGTCTTCGAGCACCGCCTCGCTGAGCGGACGGTCGGCCACGGCGTCGATGAGCGCCTTGGCCGCCGCCTGCGCCTTGGGCCCGCCGGCGAGCAGCGCCTGCACCACCTCCTCGATCTTGGCATCGAGCGCCTCTTCTTCCACCACCTCGTGCGCCAGGCCCAAGGCAAAGGCCCGGGCGGCGTCGATGCGCTCGGCACTCTGGAAATAGCGCGTCGCCTGGCGCACGCCAATCGCCCGGATCACGTACGGGCTGATCGCCGACGGGATGAGTCCCAAACGCACCTCGGAGGTGGCGAATACCGCCCGCTGCGAGGCGATGCAGATGTCGCAGGCGCTCGCCAGCCCCATGCCGCCGCCCAGGGCCGCGCCATGCACCCGGGCGATGGTGGGCTTACTCAGGTGCGCGATCTGCCACAGCATGCGCGCGAGCCGGCGCGCGTCTTCGAGATTCTCCTCGAAGGATGCTGCTCCGGCCGCCTTCATCCAGTTGAGATCGCCCCCGGCGGAAAAACTCTTGCCGCGCCCGGCGAGCACGACCACGCGCACCTGCGCGTCGGCATCGAGCCGCGCGAAGGCGGCCGTGAGCTCCTCGATCACCTTGGCGTTGAAGGCGTTGTGCACCTCCGGGCGATTGAGCCACACCGTGGCCACCGGCCCGCGCGTCTCGATCACCAGTGTCTCGTACATCCTCTCCTCCTCGATTTTTTCCGTTACATGCGGAACAGGCCGAATCGCGTCTCGGCAATGGGGGCGTTGAGCGCCGCCGACAGGCTCAGCCCCAGCACGCGCCGCGTCTGCGCCGGATCGATCACGCCATCGTCCCACAGGCGCGCCGTGGCGTAATAGGGGTGCCCCTGGCGCTCGTACTGTTCGCGGATCGGCGCCTTGAAGGCTTCTTCTTCCTCGCGCGACCACGTTCCGCCCTTGGCCTCGATCGCGTCGCGCCGCACGGTGGCCAGCACGCTCGCGGCCTGCTCGCCGCCCATCACCGAGATGCGGCTGTTGGGCCAGGTCCACAAGAATCGCGGCGAATAGGCCCGGCCGCACATGCCGTAGTTGCCGGCGCCGAACGAACCGCCGATGATGACAGTGAACTTGGGCACCTGGGCGGTGGCCACGGCCGTGACCATCTTCGCCCCGTCCTTGGCGATGCCGGAATTCTCGTACTTCTTGCCCACCATGAAACCGGTGATGTTCTGCAGGAAGAGGAGGGGGATGCCGCGCTGGGCGCACAGCTCGATGAAGTGCGTGCCTTTTTGCGCCGACTCGCCGAAGAGGATGCCGTTGTTGGCCACGATCCCCAGGGGAAAGCCGTAGAGCTCGGCGAAACCGGTCACCAGGGTGGTGCCATAGCGTGCCTTGAACTCGTCGAAACGCGACCCGTCGACCAGCCGCGCGATCACCTCGCGCACGTCGAAGGGCTTGCGCGTATCTTGCGGCACCACGCCGTAGAGCTCCTGCGGATCGTAGGCCGGCTCCTCGGCGTCGTGCCAGGACAGATCCACGGGCTTGCGCGCGTTGAGGTGCGCCACGATGCGCCGCGCCAGGTAGAGCGCATGCGCGTCGTTTTCGGCGAGGTGATCGGCCACGCCGGAGATGCGGGTGTGCACGTCGCCCCCGCCGAGCTCCTCGGCCGTGACCACTTCGCCCGTGGCCGCCTTCACGAGCGGCGGCCCGCCCAGGAAGATGGTGCCCTGGTTGCGCACGATGATGGTCTCGTCGGACATCGCCGGCACATAGGCCCCGCCCGCGGTGCACGAGCCCATCACCACCGAGATCTGCGGAATGCCCAAGGCCGACATGTTGGCCTGGTTGTAGAAGATGCGCCCGAAATGGTCGCGATCGGGAAAGACCTCGTCCTGCAGCGGCAGGTAGGCGCCGCCCGAGTCGACCAGGTAGATGCACGGCAGGCGATTCTGCTGGGCGATCTCCTGCGCGCGCAGGTGTTTCTTCACCGTGATCGGGTAGTAGGTGCCGCCCTTGACGGTGGCGTCGTTGGCCACGATCATGCACTCCACGCCCTGCACCCGGCCGATCCCGGTCACGATGCCGGCGCCCGGGGCTTCGTCGTCGTACATCCCCCAAGCGGCCAGCTGCCCGACCTCCAAAAAGGGCGAGCCCGGATCGAGCAGGCGCTCGATGCGCTCGCGCGGCAGCAGCTTGCCGCGGGCGGTGTGGCGCCGCCGGGCCTCTTCCCCGCCGCCCTGCTGCACGCGGGCCACCTTCTCTTCCAGATCCGCGACCAGGCCGCGCATCCACTGCGCATTGGCGGCGAACTCCGCGCCGCGCGGGTCCACCTTCGATACGATACGGCTCATCCCCTCCTCCTCGATCATTCTGTCACAGCGAAAGGCCGCGGGCGATCACCAGGCGCTGGATCTCGCTCGTACCCTCGTAGATTTGGCACACGCGCACATCGCGGTAGATGCGCTCCACCGGAAAGTCGCTCACGTAGCCATAGCCTCCGTGGATCTGGATCGCCGCCGAGCACACCCATTCGGCCATCTCGGAGGCGAAAAGCTTGGCCATCGAGGCTTCCTGCAGGCAGGGGCGGCCGGCGTCCTTGAGGCTGGCGGCATGCCACACCAGCTGGCGGGCCGCCTCGATCCGGGTGGCCATGTCGGCGAGCTTGAACTGCACCGCCTGGTGCTCGAAAATCGGCTTGCCGAAGGCTTCGCGCTCATGCGCATAGCGCAACGCCGCCTCGAACGCCGCGCGCGCCATGCCCACGCTCTGGGCGGCGATGCCGATGCGTCCGGCCTCGAGTTGCGACAAGGCGATCTTGTAGCCCTCGCCCTCGGCGCCCACCAGCGCATCGAGCGGCACGCGGCAGCGCTCGAAAGTGATCTGCGCCGTGTCGCTCGCGTGCTGCCCCATTTTCTCCTCGATGCGCGTGACGAGATAACCCGGCGTGTCGGTGGGCACGAGGAAACAGGAAATCCCCTTCTTGCCCGCGGCCGGATCGGTCACCGCCAGCACCAGCGCCACGTCGGCGTTCTTGCCCGTGGAAATGAACTGCTTGACCCCGTCGATCACCCAGGAATCGCCCTCGCGCACCGCGGTGGTGCAGATCGCCGCCGCGTCGGATCCCACGTGCGGCTCGGTGAGACAAAAGCAGCCCAGCGCCTCGCCCCGCGCGAGCCGTGGCAGCCATTCCCGCTTCTGCCGATCCGAACCATAGGCGAGCGTGATGCCGCACACCAGCGAATTCTGCACCGACACCACCGTCGAGGTCGCCCCGTCGCCGGCGGCGATCTCTTCGATCGCCAGCACCAGGCTCAGGTAATCGAGCCCCGCCCCGCCCCATTCGACGGGCACCGTCACCCCCATCGCGCCGAGCTCGCCGAGTTCCCGCAGCGCCTCGCGGGGAAAGATATGCTCGCGGTCCCAGTGCGCCGCGAAAGGGGCGAGCCGCTCCTGGGCGAAGGCGCGCATCGTGTCGCGAATCATTTCGTGTTCGGAATCCAGGATCATTCTCGCTCCTTTTTCGTTCGTCGTTTTCGTTCAGCGCCGGGTCGTCAGCCACACGCCGGCGAGCACGGCCGCACCCCCCAGCGCTACCGAGGGCACGACAGTCTCCCCCAAGGCGATCGCCGCCATCAGCACCGCCGCCACCGGCACCAGATTGATGAACATCGCCGCCCGCGCCGCTCCCAGCACCCGCACCGCGTCGGTGTACCAGGTAAAGCCGATCGCCGTGCCGAAGACCCCGAGAAAAGCCACCGCCGCCCACACCGCCGGGCTCCACTGCGCCCAATCGACGCCGCCGGCGGCAAAGGCCGCCGCCCACAGCAGCACGGCCCCGAGGGCACAGGACCAGAAAGTGGCCGCGAGCGCCGAGATGCGCCGCGTGGCACGCCGCCCCACGAAGGTATAGGCCGTCCAGCAGGCGACGCAGCCCAACACCAAAACTTCACCCAAGCCGATGTGGCCGGCGAGCGGCGCGAGCGGATCACCGTTGCCGATCACCGTGAGGCAGCCGACGAAGGCGAGCACGGCCCCGAGCACCGCCAGCGGACGGGCGCGCTCGCCGCCGAGCCACCACGCCAGCGCCGCCACCACCACCGGATTCAAGGCCACCACCAGTGCACCCCGCCCGGCTTCGACGTACTTCAAGCCATAGAAAAAGCACAGGTTGTAGAAGAAGACGCCGGTAAGCGCCAGCCCCACGATCGGCCGCCAGGCACGGCGCAGCGCAGACCCGTCGAGCGGTTCGCGCTTGGCGAACATCACGGCACCGAGCACGAGGGCGGCGAGGGTGAAACGCGCCGCCGCCGCGGCGATCGGCGTGCCTACCGCCTGCGCCACGACCCTGCCGGCCACCCAGGTTCCACCCCAGCTCAACATCGCCGCGACGAGTTTCAGATAGACCGGCAAGGTCGCCTCGCCGGCGACGGGGCTCAGCCGCAAGCCACGCCCCCTTCGAGCTCGATCGCCATGGCCGTGGCCTCCCCCCCGCCGATGCACAGGCTCGCGACACCCCGCCGCCCGCCGGTGCGCCGCAACGCCCCGATGAGGGTGACGAGGATGCGCGCGCCGGACGCCCCGATCGGATGCCCCAGGGCGCAGGCGCCACCGTGGATATTGACCTTCTCGTGCGGCAGGCCCAGCTCCTTCATCGCGATCATGGTCACCACGGCAAACGCCTCGTTGATCTCGAAACAATCCACGCCGGCCGGATCCCAGCCCGTCTTCGCGAAGAGGCGCTTCATCGCGCCCACCGGGGCCGTGGTGAACCACGCCGGCTCGTGCGCGAAGGTGCTGTGCCCGACGATGCGGGCGATCGGCGTGCAGCCCAGGCGCTCGGCCTCGGCCCGGGTGGTGAGCACCAGCGCCGCCGCTCCGTCGGAGATGGACGAGGAATTGGCCGCGGTGACGGTGCCGCCCTCACGAAACGCCGGCTTCAAGGTGGGGATCTTGTCGAGCTTCGCCTTGAGCGGCTGCTCGTCGATCTCCACCACCCGCTCCCCGCCGCGCCCGGCGATTTTCACCGGAACGATCTCCCAAGAGAACGCCCCTTCCTTGATCGCCCGCTGGGCGCGTTCGGTCGAGGCGATGGCGTAGGCGTCCTGCTGCTCACGGGTGAAACCGTAGTGCTGCGCCGCATCCTCGGCGAACGTCCCCATCAGCCGGCCCTTCTGGTAAGCGTCTTCCAGGCCGTCGTAGAACATGTGATCCAGCAGCTGGCCGTGCCCCAGACGCAGGCCGACCCTGGCCTTGGGCAAGAGGTAAGGGGCGTTCGACATCGACTCCATGCCGCCGGCCACGGCCACCGCCACGGAACCCGCCTTGAGCGCGTCGTGCGCGAGCATCACCGTTTTCATGCCGGAACCGCACACCTTGTGCACGGTGGTGCAAGCAACCGAAGTCGGCAGCCCGGCGCCCAGCGCCGCCTGCCGCGCCGGAGCCTGACCTTCGCCGGCCTGCAGCACGTTGCCCATCAACACCTCTTCGATCGTCTCCTTGGAGATCCCCGCCCGGCCGATCGCCGCCTCGATCGCCGCCGCGCCCAGGCGCGGGGCCGGCACGTCGGCCAGATCCCCGAGAAACCCTCCCATCGGCGTGCGCGCCACGCCGACGATCACCACGTCGTCGGCCCGTTTGTCCTGCGTCATCGATCTTTCTCCTCGTGTAGTATCGTCAACGTCAACGATCAGGCCGTCTCGTCGAAGAGCTCGCGCCCGATGAGCATGCGGCGGATCTCGGACGTCCCCGCCCCGATCTCATAGAGCTTGGCGTCGCGCCACAGCCGCCCGGTGGGATAGTCGTTGATGTAGCCGTTGCCGCCCAGCGCCTGGATCGCCTCGCCGGCCATCCAGGTGGCTTTCTCCGCCGCGTAGAGGATGACCCCGGCGCAGTCCTTGCGCAGCTTGCGGCTGTGGTCGCTGCGATCGAGCGCCTGTCCCACCGCATAGACGTAGGCACGGCAAGCCTGCCAGGTGGTATACATGTCGGCGATTTTCCCTTCCATGAGCTGGAATCGGCCGATCGGCTGGTTGAACTGGCGCCGCTCGTGCACATAGGGCAGGACCACGTCCATGCACGCGGCCATGATCCCCAGCGGCCCGCCGGCGAGCACGGCGCGCTCGTAGTCGAGCCCGCTCATGAGCACCTTGACCCCCTCATTGACCTTGCCGAGCACGTTCTCCTCGGGCACCTCGCAATTCTCGAAGAAGAGCGGATAGGTGTTCGAACCGCGCATGCCGAGCTTGTCGAGCTTGTTACCGGCGGTAAAGCCCTTCATCCCCTTCTCGACGATGAAAGCCGTGATGCCGCGGGGTCCCGCCGCCGGGTCGGTCTTGGCATAGACCACCAGCACGTCGGCGTCCCCGCCGTTGGTGATCCACATCTTGCTGCCATTGAGCACGTAGCGATCGCCCTTTTTCTCGGCGCGCAGTTTCATGCTCACCACGTCGGACCCCGCCTCGGGCTCGCTCATCGCCAGCGCCCCCACCCATTCGCCGGAGACGAGCTTGGGCAGGTATTTGCGCTTTTGCGCCTCGGTGCCGTTGCGGTGGATCTGGTTGACGCACAGGTTCGAATGCGCCCCGTAGGAGAGCCCCACCGCGGCGCTCGCGCGCGAGATCTCCTCCATGGCGATGATGTGCGCCAGATAGCCCATGGCGCTGCCGCCGTACTCCTCGGCCACCGTCATGCCGTGCAAGCCGAGCTCCCCCAGCTTGCGCCACAGATCCGGCGGAAAAGCGTTGTCACGGTCGATCTGTGCCGCCCGCGGTGCGATCTCCTGCGCACAGAACGACTGCAGCGTCTGGCGCAGCAGGTCGTGTGTTTCTCCCAGCCCGAAGTCGAGCCCGACCGTTTCCATGTTTCCCCCTCCTTTGGTGTTGACGTTGACGTTAACGTAAATCAAACCGGGGCGTTTGCAAAGACCCCGTCAGGTGGCGGCCTCGACGCGCGCCTGCAGTTCCTGGCGTGCGGCCTCGGCCCCCCGGGCATCGTGCCCCAGCAAGCTCAGGCACTGGCGCTCGAGCATGTCGATCTCATCGAGCACCGCCTCGATGTCGCGGCGCTGCTGCTCGAGGGCGCGGCGCCGTTCTTCGAGCACGCTGAGGAAGCGGCGCAGTTGCGGCGCCGAATCGTGGCGCCCGTCGTACATGTCGATCAATTCCTTGATCTGCGCGAGCGACAACCCCAGGCGCTTGCCGCGCAGCGTGAGCTTGAGCCGCGTGCGGTCGGCGCGATCATAGACCCGCACCCTCCCCTCGCGGCGCGGATGCAGCAGCCCCTGATCCTCGTAGTAGCGGATCGTACGCGGCGTGATACTGAACTCCCGCGCCAGATCCGAGATGGTGAAGTATTCCCTTGTCCGGCTCATCCTCGCCTCGCGATTTTCCGGTAGACTGATTTCCGTTGACGTCAACGGAACATTACCACATGCACACCGAACTCAGCTATCCGCACCCGGCCACCCCCGAGCTCGGGCAAGTGACCACCGTCGCCCCCGGCGTACACTGGCTGCGCATGCCGCTGCCGTTTGCGCTCGATCACATCAACCTGTGGCTGATCGACGACGCCGAGAACCAGGTCGCCCTCGTCGACACGGGGTTTGCCTCGCCCCAGGTGCAAGCGGCCTGGCGCGAAGCACTGCGCCTGCGCCTGCCCTCGCGACTCATCGTCACCCACTTTCACCCCGACCATTTCGGGCTGGCCGATTGGCTCATGCGCGAATGGAACATCGAGCTGTGGATGAGCCATTCCGAATTCCTCACTGGCCACGCCGTGTGGAACGAGATCGCAGGCTACCAGCTGAGCGCGAGCCTCGCCCTCTATCGCGCCCACGGCTTGGACGAAGAACGCCTGGAAGCGATCACGGTACGCGGCAACGCCTATCGTCGCGGCGCTCCCCAATTGCCGGAGCGTTTTCATCGGCTACACGACGGCGACGAAGTAGTGATCGGCGGGCGCACGTGGCAAGTGATCACCGGGTGGGGGCACTCCCCCGAACACGTCAGTCTCTACTGCGCGGCGCAGAAACTGCTCATCTCCGGCGACATCCTGCTGCCCCGCATCTCCACCAACGTCAGCGTGTGGACGGTCTCCCCCGAAGACGACCCGCTCGCCGATTATCTGCGTTCACTGACTCGCCTCGAAGCCTTGCCCGAGGATACCCTTGTGCTACCATCGCACGGGCTGCCCTTCGTGGGTTTGCATGCACGCATCGCGCAATTGCGCGCGCACCACGAAGAGCGCCTGGCGGTGCTCGAAGCCGCGCTCGACGCGCCGAAGACGGCGGCCGAAGTAATTACCACGCTCTTTTCTCGCACGCTCGACACGCACCAGCTGGTGTTTGCCCTCGGTGAGTCGCTCGCCCACCTCAACCACTTGGTCGCGCTCGCGCGTGTCGAACGGCTGCGCCACCCCGACGGTCGATGGCGCTTCGTGCGCATCGCCTGACGAACTCCCTGCGTTTCACACACCACACACCCTGAGAGGGAAAAAATGAGTGAGGCACAAGTCAAATCCAAAACGCCCGCATCTCCTCCGCCCGAATTGCCGGACCCCCAGGAGATGGCGAAAATCTATGCCGAAGTAGCCGAGCGTGCCGCACGGCTACTGGGCGAGACCATGCGCAAGCAACTCAAAGAAGGGATCCAGCCACCCAGTGACGACGTCGGCATCGCTCAGACCTACATGGAGATGATGGCGCGTCTGCTCGCGAACCCCTACCGCCTCGCCCAGACGCAAATGAACCTGATGTGGGACTACTTCACCCTGTGGCAGCGCTCCATGCTCAAACTCATGGGCATGAAGGCGCCGCCGGTGGTCGAGCCAGAAAAGGGTGACCGCCGCTTCAAAGACCCGGACTGGGAAGAGCACTTCCTCTTCGACTACATCAAACAGTCCTACCTCATCGCCGCGCGCCGCATCCATGAAGTCATCGCCGACATCAAAGGGGTGGACGAGCGCACGAAAAAACGCATCGAATTCTTCACCCGCTATTTCATCGATGCGCTCTCGCCGTCGAATTTCGCCCTCACCAACCCCGAGGTCTTCCGCGAAACCCTGCGCACCCACGGTCAAAACCTCATCCGGGGGTTGAAGAATCTCCTGCG
The DNA here is from genome assembly GCF_006980705.1 of Tepidiphilus olei. GTDB lineage: Bacteria > Pseudomonadota > Gammaproteobacteria > Burkholderiales > Rhodocyclaceae > Tepidiphilus > Tepidiphilus olei. The sequence continues at coordinate 97,029 of NZ_SBHO01000004.1, forward strand.
CGACCTCGAAGAAGGCGGCGGGCAGCTGCGCATCCGCATGACCGACACCTCCGCCTTCGAACTGGGCAAGAACATCGCCACCACGCCGGGCAAGGTGGTGTATCAAACCGAGCTCATGCAGCTCATCCAATACACCCCCACCACCGAGACGGTCTACAAGCGGCCGATGTTGATCGTCCCCCCGTGGATCAACAAGTACTACATCCTCGATCTACGTTCGGAGAATTCCTTCGTCAAATGGTGTGTCGAACAAGGGCACACGGTGTTCATCATCTCCTGGGTCAACCCCGACGCGCGGCTCGCCAACGCCACTTTCGACGACTACGTCGCCAAAGGCGTGCTCGCAGCGCTCGATGCGATCGAACAGCAAACCGACGAGCGGCAAACCAACGTGGTCGGCTACTGCCTCGGTGGCACCTTGCTGGCCACGACCGCCGCCTATCTCGCCGCCAAGCGACAGAAACGCATGGCCTCCACGACTTTCCTCGCCACCCTCACCGACTTCTCCGAACCCGGCGAGCTGGGGGTCTTTACCACCCCCGAGACCGTGGCGGCGCTGGAGAAGAAAATGCAGGAGCGCGGCTACCTCGAAGGCTCGGAGATGGCCACCACCTTCAACATGCTGCGCGACAACGATCTCATCTGGTCCTTCGTGGTCAACAACTACCTGCTCGGCAAAGAGCCCTTCCCCTTCGACCTGCTGTACTGGAACTCCGACTCCACCCGCATGCCGGCCGCAATGCACAGCTTCTATCTGCGCAAGATGTACGTCGAGAACAAGCTCGTCGAACCGGGCGGCATCGAAATCCTCGGCACCCCGATCGACCTGGGCAAGATCAAACATCCCTGCCACTTCGTCTCGACCCTCGAGGATCACATTGCGCCCTGGCGCACCACCTACAAAGGGGCCCGACGTTTCACCGGAGCCCCAGTGCGTTTCGTGCTCGGCGGCTCGGGGCACATCGCCGGCATCGTCAACCCCCCCTCGGGAAACAAATACGGTCACTGGACCAATCCCATCTCGCCTCTGCCGGAGGATCCGGACGAATGGCTGCGTGGCGCCGAACACCATCCGGGTTCGTGGTGGCCCAGCTGGAACGAATGGCTGGTGGCGCAGGACGACACGCGCGTGCCGGCGCGCGACCCGGCCAACGGGAAACTCCCCGTGATCGAGGATGCCCCTGGTTCTTACGTGAAGGTGCGCGTCTGATCGACGAAATCGCCACCACCGCCGTCAGCGAGACGGCGGTGGTGCTCGACACCAACGTGGCACTGGCGCTGTGGTACTTCGCCGACCCGGCGCTCGCCGGGCTGGCCACAGCGCTCGCCGCCGGCCGCCTCGTGCCGGTTGCCACGCCGCCGATGCGCGCCGAATGGGACTGCGTGCTCGAGCGCCCCGAATTCGACACCCGGCGCGCAGCGGCAGCCCGCGCCGCCTATGGGGCGTTGCGTCGCGAACTGCCCCTCCCCGAGCTGGAAGCTCCGGCCCACTGCCGCGATCCCGACGACCAGAAATTCCTCGTCTGCGCGCTCGCCTACGCGCCGCTTTTAATCACACGAGACAAAGCGCTCCTGCGCCTCGCGCGCCACCGCCGCATCGCCCCGCGGTTGCGGATCGTACGGCCGGAAAACGCTTTTCCGCGGTGACGAACAGGCTCCCGGTGACCCGTGCCACCGGGACGATTCTCACTTGCGCCAGGCGTCGGCCTGTACCAGCGAATCGTCGCGCCAGGCTTCGCGCGCGGCCTTGTTCGCCATCCAGTTGGGCAGGAAGGTGAACGCCTCGTCGAGCAGGTGCGGCGTGTGCTTGCCCGGCGAGTAGCGCAGCGCCCGCTCGAAGTATTCACGCAGCGCCGGCTTGAAGTTGGGATGGGCGCAATTCTCGATGATGACGCGGGCGCGCTGCTTGGGGGAGAGGCCGCGCAGATCGGCCAAGCCCTGTTCGGTGACGATCACCTGCACGTCGTGCTCCGTGTGATCCACGTGCGAGACCATGGGCACGATGCAGGAGATGGTGCCGCCCTTGGCGCTCGAGGGCGTCATGAAGATCGAGATGAAGGCGTTGCGCGCGAAGTCGCCCGAGCCGCCGATGCCGTTCATGATCGAGGTGCCCATGATGTGGGTCGAGTTGACGTTGCCGTAGATGTCGGCCTCGATCAGCCCGTTCATGGCGATGACGCCCAGGCGCCGGATGACCTCGGGGTGATTCGAGATTTCCTGCGGCCGCAGCAGGATCTTGTTCTTGAAGTCTTTCAGGTTGGCGTTGAGCGCGGTGAGCGCGTCCGGGCTGAGCGAGAAGGACGTGGCCGAGGCGCAGGTGAGCTTGCCGCAGCGGATCAACTCGAGCATGCCGTCTTGCAGCACCTCGGTGTAGGCGGTGAGATTCTCGAAGGGGCCGTCGCGCAGCCCCGCCATCACGGCGTTGGCGACGTTGCCCACGCCCGATTGCAGCGGCAGGAGGTTCTCCGGCAGACGCCCTTTTTTCACTTCGTGCTGTAGGAATTCGAGGATGTGGCCGGCGATGCGACGCGAATTCTCGTCGGGTGGGGAGAAGGGGGTGTTGCGGTCGGGATGGTTGGTCTCCACCACCGCGATCACTTTGTCGAGGTCGACGCGGTAGTAGGGGATGCCGATGCGATCGGCCGACTTCAGGATGGGAATGGGCTTGCGGTGCGGCGGCAGGGCCGTGCCGTAGTAGATGTCGTGCATGCCCTCGAGCTCGGGGTTTTGCCAGGCATTGACCTCGAGGATGATCTTGTCGGCCAGATCGAGCCAGGTCTTGTTGTTGCCCACCGAGGATGAAGGAATCAGCAGGCCGTCTTCGGTGATGCCCGCCACCTCGACCACGGCGATGTCGAGCTTGCCGAGGAACCCGCCCCAGACGAATTGCGCCACGTGCGAGAGGTGTATGTCGATGTACTCCATCTCGCCGGCGTTGATGCGCTTGCGGCAGGTGGGGTCGGACTGGTAGGGCAGGCGCATTTCGATGCCGTCGACCATGGCCAGCGCCCCGTCGAGCTCGGGGGCGGTGGAAGCGCCGGTCCACACGCTGATCTTGAAACGCTGTCCGCGCAGGTTCGCGTCGAGGATGCGCTTGGCCAGCGCCGCGGGCACCACTTTGGGGTAGCCGGCGCCGGTGAAGCCGCTCATGCCGACGTTCACGCCGGAAGGAATCAGGGCTGCGGCCTCGTCGGCCGACATGATCTTGCCGCGCAGCTGAGCATCGAGGATACGATCGTTCGCGCTCATGATCCATGAAAAGGGAAGGGAGAACGTGCGATTCTACCCCGCACGTCATGCGTTTTATATAAAACATCAAAGACTTGCCATATGAATCCCTTTATCCTTCGGTCTTCGCATAGCCCTGCGGATTGGCCTGCTGCCAGCGCCAGGCGTCGCGGCACATCTCCTCGATCCCACGCGTGGCACGCCAGCCGAGGCGCTCGGCAGCGAGGCTCGGATCGGCCCAGCACGCGGCGACGTCGCCGGGGCGGCGCGGGGCGATCTCGAAGGGGATCGCGCGTCCGCTCGCCTGCTCGAAAGCGCGCACGAGTTCGAGCACGCTATGGCCCCGGCCCGTGCCGAGGTTCACCGCCAGGCATTGCGGCGACTCGGCGGCAAGCGTGCGCAGCGCCGCCAGATGCCCCAGCGCCAGATCCACCACGTGTAGGTAGTCGCGCACCCCCGTGCCGTCGGGCGTGGGATAGTCGTTGCCGAAAACGCGCAGTTTCGGCAGCCGCCCCACCGCCACTTGGGCCACGTAGGGCATGAGGTTGTTGGGCACGCCGCCCGGGTCCTCGCCGATGCGCCCGGAAGGGTGCGCGCCCACGGGGTTGAAATAGCGCAACAGGGCGATGCGCCAGTCGGGCTGGGCGCGGAAGAGGTCGCGCAGCATCTCTTCGACCACCAGCTTGGTGCGGCCGTACGGGTTGGTAGCGCTCAAGGGATGGTCTTCGGTGAGCGGCAGGCGCTGCGGCTCGCCATAGACCGTGGCCGAGGAGCTGAAGACGAGGGTCTTCACGCCGCACGCCTGCATCGCCTCCAGCAGCCGCAGGGTACCGAGCACGTTGTTGTCGTAATAGGCGAGCGGCTGCGCCACCGATTCGCCCACGGCCTTCAAGCCGGCGAAGTGGATCACCGCCGTGCAGCCGTGCCGCTCGAGCACGCGCACGAGCGTGTCGCGGTCGCGCACGTCGGCCTCGATCACCGTCGGCGCACGCCCGGCCAGTTCGGCCACGCGCACGAGCGCCTCGGGGTGGCTGTTGGAGAAATTGTCGAGCGCCACCACCTCGTGGCCCGCCGCCAGGAGTTCCACACAGGTGTGCGAGCCGATATAGCCGGCCGCGCCGGTCACCAGCACCTTCATCCTTCACCCCTACCGAAAAAGGTTTAGTGTACGCGAAAGCGGCTCGGTCCTCGTCGGGCGCTGCTAGAATCGCCGATTCCCTTTTCCCGACCATCCCGGCATGCGTTTCCTCCTCAAGCTCTCCCCCGAGATCATCATCAAGAGCACCTCGGTGCGCAAGACGATGACCAAGATCCTCGCCGACAACGTGCGGCGTCTGGCCGAGAAAGACGGCATTGCCTGCCGTGTGCGTCGATTCTGGGACAAGATCGAAGTCGAAGTGGCCGACGAGGACGGCGGGCGGCTGCAGCAGCGCCTGTGCGACACCCCCGGCATCGATCTCGTCTTGCGCGTGCGTGAGCTCCCTTTGCCCGAAGTCTCGCCGCAGGCCGTGGCCCAGGCCGTGGCCGAGATCGCCGCGCCTTGGGTGGCCGGAAAGACTTTCGCCGTGCGCGCCAAGCGCAAGGGGCGCCATGCCTTCACCTCGCTCGAACTCGAACGCGCGGCGGGCGCCGCGCTCCTCGCTGCCGCACCGGGGGCCAAGGTCGATCTCACGCACCCCGAGGTGACGGTGGCGATCGAACTCTCGGGCGACGTGCTCGAGCTCGTCGAAGGGCGCGAGAAAGGGTTGGGCGGTTTTCCGCTCGGTGCCCAGGGCGAGGCGCTCGCCCTCGTCTCCGGCGGGTTCGATTCGAGCGTGGCCGCCTTTCTCATGCTACGCCGAGGAATCAAGACGCACTTCGTCTTCTTCGACCTGGGCGGAGCCGAGCACGAGGCGGCCGTGCAGCAGGTGTGCCACTACCTGTGGCAACGCTACGCCCGCTCGCATCCGGTGCTCTTCGTCTCCGTGCCCTTCGGCGAGGTGATCGAGCGGCTGCTCTCCGACGTGCGCGAAGGCTACATGGGGGTGATGCTCAAGCGCCTGATGCTGATGGCCGCCTCTCGCCTGGCCGACGAGCTCGGGCTCGACGCGCTGGTGACCGGCGAGAGCCTCGCCCAGGTCTCGAGCCAGACGCTGAGAAATCTCGCCCTCATCGACCGGGCCACCGACAAGCTGGTGGTACGCCCGGTGGTGGCGCTGCACAAGAACGAGATCATCGCCTGGGCCGAGCGCATCGGCACGCGCTCTTTTGCCGAACATCTGCCGGAACACTGCGCCGTCATCTCCAGGCGGCCGGTGATCCACGGCTCCTTCGAGCGACTCGCCGAGCTGGAGCAGAATTTCGACTTCACGGTGCTCGATCGGGCGCTCGCCGCGCGCAAGACCTGGAAGATCGAGGCGCTCGCCACGCCCCCCGAGGCCGGCGAGGCGCTGCCTGTCGTGACACGCAAAGCCCCCGGCGAGCTCCTCATCGACATCCGCCCCCCCGAGCTCGCCGACGAAGCGCCGCTACCCGAAGCCGACCTGGTGATTCCCTTCTTCGCCCTGCGCGAAGCCGTGCTACCCGAAGCGCGGCGCTATCTGCTCTACTGCGACCGCGGCCTGCTGAGCCAGTGGCACGGCCGGGCGCTCGCTGCGCGCGGATTGGACGTGGCGGTGTATCAGCCGGAGTTTTGAGCCGACACCTTCGTACTGCGACGCCATGAGACCACACCCAGTACCGCCAACAGCAAAGCCCACAGGCTGATCGCTACCGTCATGGAAGCGCGCGGCGTCAAGGTGCTTGCTCCCAGCGCCAAACCGGTAAGGAAGACGCACAGCATCATCACGAAGCCCGCCAAGGCCGAGGCCGAACCGGCTGCGTGAGGAAAAGGAGAAACCGCGCCACTCTGGCCGCAAGGCATGTGGATGCCGTGCGCGAGCATATAAGGATAAAAGGGCAGAACGACGGCCCACCAATGATCGACCCCCGAGAATGTCACCATGCCCACGGCTCCGAGCACACTCGCGGACGCCCCGAAAGCCACCGTACGCGCAATGCCCAAGGTACGCAATAGGCGGCGGCAAAGCAAAGTGCCTAATAGGAAAGCGGCGGCCGTAGAGCACAATACCCAGCCGCAATCCTGCGGGGTCAGCCCATAGCGGTCGATCAGCACGTAGGACGAAGTGGCGAGAAAGGTGAACACGCCCCCATAGGACGCACTGGAGAGCAAGGTGAAGTACCAGAAATCGGGGTGGGCGCCAATCTCGCGCCAGGTAAAGGCGAAACGACGCCAGCGCAGCGCCTCGGCATTGGGTCGGGGAAGGGTCTCGCGCAACCCCCATAGCACCACGGCCAAAGTGAGCACGCCGATGACGACCAACACCCCCAGGGCGGCGCGCCAGCCGAGCGCCCAAGTGAGCAAACCGCCCAAGGGAGGTCCGAGACAAGCCAACACCCCGAGGCCGGACAAAGCCTTGCTCATGGCCAGGGCGGCCGCGAGCGTTTCATAGACGTCGCGAACGATGGCACGCGCCGTCATTACTGAAGCCCCCAAAGCCACGCCCTGGACGATACGCCACAGCAGCAGCTGCCCTATGCTGGTAGCGAGGACGCCCCCCAGGGCGCTCATGACGTAGAGCGCAAGCCCTGTCGCCAGCACCGACTTGCGTCCGAAGCGGTCGGACAAAGCCCCCCATAGGGGTTGCGACACACCGAAAGCGAGCAACAGCGCTGCCAGGGTCTGCTGGCCTTCGGCCAAGCTCGCGCCAAGCTGAACCGTCAGCTCGGGTAAAGCCGGCAGATAGAGATCCGTGGTCAGCGGCTGTAGCCCCAGCAACAAGGACAACACCACCACCAGTAGAACCGAGTCCGGTTCCTTCCGTCTGCCATCCGCGTTACTATTCGAGGCATCCATCGAAAAATCGCATTCCATGATGCAAGGTTTTGCATACTATACGGGGCCATCTGCTGGCCGACAAGCGGCCTACGACTTCGACTCCGCCCCCGACCGCACCCTCGTCCCCGGTGAGAAATGGGAGCGCTATGCGGGCCGTGACGTCATCCCCATGTGGGTGGCCGACATGGATTTCGCCGTCGCCCCCGAGATCCGCCAAGCCCTGGCGCAGCGGCTGGAACACCCGGTCTATGGCTACACCGACCCTTGGCCTTCGCTCGTGGAGGTTGTGTGTGCCGGGATCGAGCGGGATCATGGCTGGGCGATCGACCCCGCCTGGCTCGTGTGGCTGCCGGGGGTGATCCCGGGGTTCCACTTCGGCTGCGCCATCGCGCCGGGCGAGACCATCGTCACGCACACCCCGGTCTATCCCCCTTTTCTCGCCGCGCCGGCCAACGTCGGCAAGCGCCTGCGCGCGGTCGATCTGGTATGCGTCAAGGGGCGCTGGGTGCACGACGAGGCGGCGATGGCGGCGGCTTTCGCCCCGGGCGACGTCGGCGCCTTGCTTCTCTGCCACCCGCACAACCCCACGGGGCGGCTGTGGGACGACAAAGAATTGGCCTGGCTGGCGGAACTCGCGCTCGCCCACGACGCGATCCTGGTGAGCGACGACATCCACGCCGGGCTGGTACTCACGCGCGAGCGGCGCCATCGCCCCATCGCCACGCTGGCCCCCGAGGTGGCCGCGCGCACGGTCACCCTTTTCGCCCCTTCCAAGACCTGGAACGTTCCGGCGCTGCAATGCGCCTTCGCCGTGATTCCGGGCGAGGCGCTGCGTGCGCGTTACCGCCGGGCGCTGCGCGGGCGCATTCCCTCTTCGCCCAATCTCTTTGGACTGGTCGCCGCCGAGGCGGCCTATCGCGATGGTTGGGCCTGGCGCGAGGCGCTCCTCGAGTACGTGCGCGGCAACGTGGCGCTTGCCCTGGAATCGGTCCGGGCGCTGGATTTGCCGGTGGCCGAGCCGGAGGCGACCTATCTCTTGTGGATCGACGTGCGCAGCCTGGGGCTCGAGGATGCGGCGGCGCACTTCGAGGCGCATGGCCTGGGGCTTTCCGATGGCGCGGCCTTTGGCGCCCCCGGATTCGTGCGCATGAATCTCGGCTGCCCGCGCTCGCGCCTCGCCGAGGGGCTGCGGCGCTTTGCCCGGGCGGTCGAGGCCGCGCGCCGACGGCCATGAGCCTTGCACCGGAGGTCGTGCTCGGCGGCGCCGCTCAAGGCTGCCTCTACGGCCTGACGGCGCTCTCCCTCGTCTTCCTCTACCGCGCCACCGGCGTGCTCTCCTTCATGCAAGGCGAGGCGATGGCCGCCGGCGCCTATGTGGCGGTGGGGCTCGCGGCGATGGGCGCGCCGCTCGCGCTCGCCGCCGTCGGCGCGATCGCTGCCGGTCAGGTCTTCGGAACGCTGGCGGCGCGCTTCGCCCTCGAACCGGTGCGCACACGTGCCCCCTGGGTGGCGACGCTCACCACCTTCGGCCTGGCGCTCGCACTGCGCGGCGTACTCCTGAGCCTGCCGGCCGCCACGCAGGGCTGGTATCGCTTCGACTGGGTGGGCGAGGGGCGCTGGCTGGGGCTGGCGGCGCGCCAATGGGCGGTGATGCTCGCCGCCGCCGGCGTGGCCGCGGCCTTTGCCCTGCTACTGCGGGGCACCACCTGGGGGCGGCGCGTGCGCGCGAGCGCCGAGGATGCCGTAACCGCCGAACGGCTCGGCATCGACGTCGCCCGGCTGCGACGGCAAGCCTGGGGCGTGGGCACGGCGCTCGCCGTGGCGGCGGGGCTTGCCGCCGCCCCGATCACCTTCGTGCATCCCGATCTGGGCAGCCTCGCGCTCAACGCCTTCCCCGCCGCCGTCCTGGGGGGCATGAAACCGGGCCCCACGGTGCTCGCCGCGGGCGTAGGGCTCGGCGTGCTCGAGGCGATCGCCGCCTGGCAACTTCCGCCCGGCGGCAAGGAGCTCTTGCTGCAGCTCGTGCTCATCGCCGCCTTGCTCGCCCTGCCGCGGGAGCGCGCGGCGGCGCCATGAGCCGTTTTCTTCCGCCTCCGCGCCGGCGCGGGCTGCTGCTCGCGGCCCTCCTCGTGCTCGCCGTGGGTACGCTCGGATCGAGCGGCGGGGCGCGCTATTTCGCCCATCTGCTCGCCCTCGCGGCCGCCATGGCCACGGCCGCCCTGGGGCTCGCCCTGGTCCACGGGCGCGCCGGCCAGGTCTGTCTCGGTCAAGGGGCAGCGATGGCCGCCGGCGCCTACACCTGGGCCGCCCTCGCCCCTCGGTCGCTGCCGCTCGCGCTCGTGGCCGCCGCCGCGGCCGGGACGTTGGCCGGGGCCGCCATGGCGCTGCCGGCGCGCCGTCTCTCGGGCCTGCCGCTCGCGCTCGCGAGCATGGCTTGCGCCGTCATCGCCGAAGTGCTGGCGATGCGTGCCGTCGCCTTCACCGGCGGCACCGCCGGCCGTTTCGTCGCCCCGCCGTCGCTGAGCGCCTTCGACGAGGCGAGCGCCGCGCTCGCCTTCGCCACGCTCTGTCTCGGCCTGGCCGTGCTGCTGCTCTATCGGCTCGATCGCGCAACGCTCGGGCGCGCCTGGCGCGCGCTCGCCCAGGCGCCGGAGGCGGCGCTCGCCCTCGGCTTGGACGTGGGCGGTCTGCGCCGGCTCGCCTTCGTCGCCGCCGGCCTGTGCGGCGGCCTGGGCGGGGCGGCCTACGCGCAGACGCTGGGTTTCATCAGCCCGGAACAGTTTGGCCTACCCCTCTCCTTCGAACTCCTCGTCATCGCCTTCCTCGGCGGCCTGCGCCGTCCAGCCGGGATCGTGCTGGCGAGCCTCGCCTTCGTCGCCCTGCCCGAACTCGCCGATCGCCTGCGCCCGCTCGTCGGCGAACTCGGCGGCTGGAACCCTCTGGTGTTGGGACTGGCCGTCGTCTTCGTCACAGTTTTCCGTAAAATGTAGTAAAATCGACGACGTTCAAAGAAATTTGGCGAAGATCATGCGCATCCTTGTCCTTGTCACCGCGCTCCTTGCCTTGGTCACGACCCCGGTTCGCGCCGAACGGGTGCTCACCGTCGGGGCGCTGCTCGATCTCTCGGGGCCGGCGGCGCTCCTGGGTGTGCCGGTGAAAAACGGCATGGAGATGCGTTTCGCCGAAGCGAACGCACGCGGCGAACTGCCGGGAATCACGCTGAAACTGCTGGCCGAGGACACCGGCTACGATCCCAAGCGGGCCATCCTCGCGGCGCGCAAGCTCATCGAGCGTGACGGCGCGATCGCCTTTCTCTCGAACCTGGGCACGCCGGTGGTGCTGGCGACGATGCCCGAGATCCTGCGCCGCGAGCGGCTGCATCTCTTCCCCTTCTCGCCGCACGAAGCCACCTACGCGCCGCTGCACCCCCTGAAATTCCAGATCTACGCGCCCTATCGCAGCTACATGGACCCCACCGTGCGCGCCGTGTTGCGCCGTCACCCCCAGGTGCGGCGCGTGTGCACGCTGGTGCAGGACGACGAATTCGGCGAGGAAGTGAGCGCGGGCGTGCGCGCCGGGCTCGAGCGCACGGGGCTTCCCCTCACCCGGGAAGCGCGGCACGCGCGCGGCGCCACCGACTTCACCGGCCAGATCGCCCGCTTGCGCGAGGCCAGCTGCGAACTCGTGGCACTGGGCACGCTGGTGCGCGAAACCGTCGCCATCCTGCGCACCGCCGACGAGATGGGCTGGAAGCCGCTCTTCCTCACCTCGGCCTCGGCCTATTCGGATCAGACGCACACCCTGGGCGGGGCCGCCGTCGAGGGGCTCTACGGGGTCACCAACCCCATCCGCATCCCCTATCGCGAGGGCGCCTCGCCCGAGCTGCTCGCCTGGCTCGACGCCTACCGCGACCGCTACGGCATGGAAGCCAACGTCTGGTCGGCCATGGGCTACGTCGCCGCCGAACTCCTGGTACGCGCCATCGCCACGGCGACCGAACCCACGCCGGTGGCGATCGCCCAAGCGCTCGAACGGCTCGATTATCCCGGAGACCTATTCGGCAGCCCGCGCTACCGCTTCTCGCCCACCGAGCATCTCGGTCAGCGCACCGGGGGCGAGCTCACCCGCATCGAGCAAGGACGCTGGGTATCGCTGGAGCGCCTGGACGAACCCGCTAGGGAGACACTGAAGAAATGAGCGAGCGGGATGAAGCGCAAGGCACACGGAGCGCAGCGACCGAGACATATCGAGTGGATAGGCGAGGGAGCGGGCACCGCGCAACGCAGCGATTCGCCCGCGCAGCCAAGTATTCAGTGTCTCCCTAATGGCGCCGCCGGAACGTCTCCATGAAATCGGCGAGCGCCTCGACCGCCTCCCGCGTCACCGCGTTGTAGAGCGAGGCGCGGATGCCGCCCAGCGCACGATGTCCGGCCAGCCCCGAAAAACCCGCCCGCTTCGCCTCGTCGAGAAAAGCCGCGCGCAGCGCTTCGCTCGGCAGGTCGAAGACCACGTTCATGAGCGAACGATCCTCGCGCCGCGCCCGCGGACGGTAGAAGCCGTCGCTTGCATCGAGCACGCCGTAGAGCCGCTCGGCCTTGGCGCGGTTGATCGCCGCCATCGCCTCGAGCCCGCCGATCTCGTCCATGAGCCAGCGCAGCACCAGCAGCACGGCATAGATGGCAAACACCGGCGGCGTGTTGAGGATCGAATGCGCTTGCGCCTGCGCGCGGTAGTCCAGCATGGCCGGCAAGCCCTCCGGCGCGCGCTCCAGCACCGCCTCGCGCACCAGCACCACCGTCACCCCCGCCGGGCCGAGATTCTTCTGCGCATGGGCATAGATGAGCGCGTAGCGCCCGGCATCGAACGGACGCGAAAGAAAATCCGACGACATGTCGGCCACCCGCGGCACCTCCTCGAGCCCCACCAGGCGGTGGAACTGCAACCCCTCCACCGTCTCGTTGGTCACCACGTGCAGATAGGGCGCGCGCGGATCGAAGACGAGTTCGTCGTCGTCCGGCAGCCGACGAAACCCCTCCGCCTCGCCGCTCCACACCACCCGCACCGGCGCGACCTTCCTCGCCTCGGCGATCGCCTTGCCGCTCCAATACCCCGTGTGCAGATACTCGGCCGGCACGTCGGCGCCCCGCGCGAGCGCGAGCGGCACCATGGCAAACTGCAGCGTGCCGCCGCCCTGCAGCAGCAGGACATGAAAATCCGGCGGCAGCGCGAGCAACGCCTCGAGGCGCGCCTCCACTTCCGCCACCACCGCCGCGAACCAATCTGAACGATGGCTGATGCCCAGCACCGACAGCCCCACCTCCGGCACGGCGATCATCGCCTCCTTGAGCTGCAGCAGCACCGTTTCGGGCAACGCCCCCGGCCCGCCGGAGAAATTGCGCGCATTCGCCGACAGCGTCATGCCCTCTCCTCCAGCCGGCCGCGCACCCAAGCAACAAACGCTTCGCGCAGCGGTGCGATCCCCTCGCGCCGGTAGGCGAATTCCGCCCCCGGCTCCATCGCGTGCGCCACCATCGCCGGATCGGCCTCGAAGATCAGCAACCGCCCGTCGGCCGTCTCGGCCAGATCCACGCAGCAATAATCGAGCCCCAGCCGTTCGGAGAGCGCCGAGAACGCCGGCGCGTGCCGGTGGGCGAATTCGGCAAACGTGCGAAAGAACGCCGCCTCCTGCGCCCGCTTGGCGGCATCGCCGTACATGCCGGCATTGACGTAATGCACCATCCAGTGCTCCGACACCGCCAGGTGCACCGGAAAAACCCGTCCTCCGACCAAAGCCACGCGAATCTTGCGAAAGCGCCCGTCCGGCCCGGCATAATCGACGTAGCGCGTGAGAAAGAACTCCTCCTCCGGCTGCGCCGCCAGATAGGCGGCAAGCGCCTTGCCCGTATCGATGCGCGCCAGACCATGCCCGCCCTGCGAATCGGGCGGACGCAGCAGAAAAGGCGGCGCCTCCAGCCCTTGCGGCCAAGCTCCGGCCGCGGCCGCCTCCAAAATCGCGCGCGGCACGCGCCGGGTGGGCGGCATGAGCACGCCGGGTGCGTCCGCGAGCAGACGGCTGAGCCGCGCGCGCTCCGTGCGCACGATCGCCGCCGGCGGATTGATCACCGGACGCGGCCAGGCGGCGAGCCGCTCCTGCAGCGCCGCGAGCACCGGCAGCGCCGCCTCGCTCACCCCCATCGTCAGCATCAGCGCATCGTGCTCGGGCAGAGCCTCGGCCAATGGCGCCGAGGGATCGACGAAATGCACCAGCAACTGCAGTCCCTGCCCCTCGAGCAGGCAGTCGAGCGGCGTATTCGCCGACAGCGGGCCCGGCATCGCCAGCAGCAGCAGCCGCGGCGCCGACCCGCCCGGCCCTGGCAGGGCATAAGTACGGGCGCGCGCGAGCGCCTCGCGCTGGGCCGCGAGCGCAGTCGTCGTCTGCCCCAGACACAAGAGCGCCGTGGCGAGGTTCATCCACGCCGCCGCCGTATCCTCCCGCCCGGCCCGATCGAGCCACTGCCGGGCGAGCGCCGCCAGATCGCCGTCCCCCAGGCTCGCGCGCAGAAAAGGGGCCAGGCCGAGATAGCCTGATTGGGGTTCAGGCACTCTTCTCCTCCCACTCGAGCATCGCTCGCTTGCGCGCGAGCCCCCACCGAAACCCCCGCAGGCTGCCACGGGCATCGAGCACGCGATGGCAAGGGATGAGCCAGGCCACGGGATTGGCCCCCAGCGCCTGCCCCACGGCGCGCGCCAGCTGCGGCCGCCCCAGCCGCTCGGCCAGCATCCCGTAAGAGAGGGGTTGCCCCGCCTCGGTCTGCCGCAGCGCACGCCAGATCAACCCGCGAAAAGGCGTGCCCTCCACCACCACCGGCAGGTCCCGCGCGAGAAAGCGCGCCTCCAGCGCCGCGCCTTCATCCGCGGCAAGCGGCGCCCACACGCTCCACGGCCAGCGCGCGCACCACGCCTCCCACCGCGCCTGCGGCGCCTCGCCCTCTTCCAGAAACTCGGCGCGACACACCCCTTCCGGCGTGAGCGCGAGCAGGAGCGCGCCGAACGGCGAGCCGATCAACCCATAGCGAATAGGCACACCGGCATGGCGCTGCCGGAACGCCGCGGGGGAAAGGCAGAGAAACGCCGGATCGGATGCGTTCATCGAGTGTTCCTTGGAATGGACTCAGTGGCGATAGACCGCATCGCGCTATTTCCCAAATACCCAAGCGTAGGCCCTGTGGCTCGCGCGAGCTCGTCGAGTCTGCTTTTTTCCGGCAGACGGATGGCGAACATGATCGGTTCCTTTGCTTGTGCAATACATATAGCACGAGGAACGCAATCCTACCGCCGCGCGTTATGGTTTTTCCTTTCCTCTGAACAGACGCGCGACGTCCTCGTCGTGGTCGTCGATGCGCTCCGAGACCTCGAATTTACCTTTGGCCACGCCGAGGCGACGCATGTTCCCCTTGGCGTGTTCGATCGGAACATCCACCGCCTGCGCTAGCAGCCGCCGCAGCGGTTGCGGCACGCCCAGCGCCAGCGCCTCGTGCGGCGTGAGGCAACGCGCCTCTTCTCCCCATGCCGCGGCAGGTTCCGCTGCCCGCAGGGTTTCAGGCAGGTAGCGCGTCACCGTGATGTTGAGGGTGAAATGCGTCAGCCGATGGGTGAGCCGCGCGATCTCCCCGGCGGCGCGCCAGCGGCCCGGCGGCGCCTCGTCCGCTGGCGGCAGGCACCACAAACCGCCCCAAATGCCCTGCGGCGCGCGGCGCACGAGCCAGACCGCGCCGTCCTCCTCGTACCAGCCCCAACGCAAGTCCTGCTCCGGCACCGGCGCGCGTGCCCGTTTTCTCGGCAGCTGCGCCGCGATGCCCAAACGGTGCGCGGCGCAGAGTTCGGCCACCGGGCACAGGTCGCACCGCGGCCGCGTCCGGGTGCACACCAGCGCCCCCAGGTCCATCATGCCCTGGGTGTAGGCAGGCATGTCGTCGGGGTCGCGCGGCAGCAGGGCATGGGCCGCATCCCACAGACGGCGCGCCGTGGCCGCCGCGCGCGGATCTTCTTCCACGGCGAAGAGGCGGCACAGCACGCGCTGCACGTTGCCATCGAGGATCGGCACCCGCTCGCGCTGCACGAACGCCGCGATCGCCGCCGCCGTCGAGCGCCCCACGCCCGGCAACTGGGCCCATTCCTGCGCCCCCTGAGGGCAGGTGCCCGGCCAGCGCGCCACCCACAGACGGGCGGCCGCGTGCAGGTGGCGCGCGCGGGCGTAGTAGCCGAGCCCGCTCCACAGCGCCAGCACCTCGTCGAGCGGCGCCACCGCCAAGGCCTCCACCGAGGGGAAACGCGTCACGAAGCGGGCGAAATACGGTAGCACCGTCCGCACTTGCGTCTGCTGCAGCATCACTTCGGAGAGCCACACCCGGTAGGGGTCATCGCCCTGCCAGGGCAAGTCGTGCCGGCCACAGCGCCGCTGCCAGTCGACCAGGCGGGCGGCGAACGTCGCGGCAAGGCCGTCGGTGTGGGAATTTTCAGGAAGGAAAGGAATCTCTTGGCCAGTCATCGTTTCTGCGATACATTCTCGTTTCGGCATCATGCACCCGGCACATGCCGGACAAGAGGTTCACCAAGATGGATTCGACCACGACCGTTTCTCCGCCCTCCGGTCTGGATGCGCGGCAGCTGCGCCACACCTTGGGCCAGTTCGCCACGGGCATCGCCGTGCTGACCACGCGCGCGCCCGACGGGGCACCTATGGGTCTGACCATCAATTCGTTCAACTCGGTCTCGCTCGAGCCGCCGCTCGTCGTCTTCAGCCTGGCGCGGCGCCTGAGCCTGCTGCCGTGGTTCGAGGCAGCGTCCCACTTCGGCATTTCGCTCCTCTCCGCCGGGCAGCGCGCGCTGTCGGACCGCTTCGCCGGCCCGGCGCAAGACCGTTTCGCCGGCGTGGAATGGTTTCCCGGACCGTTCGGCTCGCCCCTGCTCGTCGGGGCCTGCGCCCACTTCGAATGCCGCAACGCGATACGCCACGACGGCGGCGACCACCTGCTGTTCCTGGCCGAAGTATGCCACCACGCCGCCTTCGCCCGCGAGCCCCTCGTCTTCTTTGGCGGCACCTACCGGGAACTCGCCCCGTAGACGCAAAAACCCGGCCAGAGCCGGGTTTGCCGAAATTCCTGGAGCGGGTGATGGGAATCGAACCCACGTTCTCAGCTTGGGAAGCTGATGTTCTACCATTGAACTACACCCGCGCAGCCGGCGAATTATAGCCGAGCGCGGGCAATCGGCGCAAGGGCACGCGTCGTGCTACACTTTTCACCATGCCTGACGAAATCCCCCAAACCCTCACCTGCCGCGTGAATGGCGAGCTCCTCATGCTGCCCGCCGGCACGACCCTTGCCGACCTGCTGCGCGAACGCGGCTGGGCAGGCAAGCGCGTCGCCGTCGAGCGCAACGGCGAGATCGTCCCCCGCAGCCTGTATGCCCAGACCGCCATCGCCGAAGGCGACGCGATCGAAGTCGTGGTCGCCGTGGGCGGCGGCTGAATCTCCTCTCCCCGACCATCATGACCGAACCCGACGATACCGACTTCCTCACGCTCGGCGCCCGCCGCTTCCGCTCCCGACTGCTGGTAGGCACCGGAAAATACCGCGACTTCACCCAGACGCGCGCGGCGATCGAGGCTTCCGGCGCCGAGATCGTCACCGTGGCGATCCGCCGCATCAATCTCGGCCAGAACCCGGACGAACCCAACCTGCTCGACTACCTCCCGCCCGAGCGATTCACGCTTCTGCCCAACACCGCCGGCTGTTACACGGCCGAAGAAGCCGTGCGCACGCTGCGGCTCGCGCGTGAGCTCCTCGATGGCCACACCCTGGTCAAACTCGAAGTGCTGGGCGATGCCGAAACGCTCTATCCCAACATGCCCGAAACGCTCAAGGCCGCCGAGCGACTCGTGGCCGAGGGGTTCGAGGTCATGGTGTATTGCTCCGACGACCCCATCCAGGCACAGCTGCTCGAAGAAATGGGCTGCGTGGCCATCATGCCGCTCGCCTCGCTCATCGGCTCGGGCATGGGCATCCTCAATCCCTGGAACCTGCGCCTCATCCTCGAGCGCATCCGCGTGCCGGTGATCGTCGACGCGGGCGTGGGCACGGCCTCCGATGCGGCGATCGCCATGGAACTGGGCTGCGACGGCGTGCTCACCAACACCGCCATCGCCCAGGCCCGCGATCCGATACGCATGGCGCGTGCCATGCGCCTGGCAGTCGAATCGGGGCGCGGAGCCTACCGCGCCGGGCGCATGCCGCGCAAGTTTTACTCCGCCGACCCGAGCTCGCCGCTCACCGGTGTCATCGGCAGGCCCACGCCATGACGGAGGCACTCGACACGGAACGCGGGCATCTATCCACCCGCAGCATCCGCACCTTCGTGCTGCGCCAGGGGCGACTCACGGAAGCGCAGCGCCGCGCCCTCGACACCCTGCTGCCGCGCTGGGGCCTCCCTTATCGCCCCGAGCCCCTCGACGCGCCGAGCGTCTTCGGCCGCAGCGCCCCCCTCGTGCTCGAAATCGGCTCGGGGATGGGTGAGACCACGGCCAAGATCGCTGCGGCCAATCCCGGCACCAATTTCCTCGCCGTCGAGGTGCACGGCCCCGGCGTGGGAAATCTCCTCAACCTCATCGAGACCCAGGGGCTCACCAACCTGCGCGTCATCCAGCACGACGCACTCGAAGTGCTCGAGCACATGATCGCCCCCGGCACGCTCGCCGGCATCCACCTCTTCTTCCCCGATCCGTGGCCGAAGAAGCGCCACCACAAGCGCCGCATCGTCCAGCCCGGTTTCGTCGCGCTGGCCGCCGAACGGCTCACCCCCGGCGGCTACCTGCACTGCGCCACCGACTGGCAGGACTACGCCGAATGGATGCAGGAAGTGCTCTCGGCCGAACCCCGTCTGGAATCGATCCATCCCGACCCCACCGAACGGCCATCCTGGCGCCCCGAGACCAAGTTCGAGCGCCGTGGCCGCGCCCTGGGACACGGCGTGTGGGATTTCGTCTATCGCCGCCGCGCGGAAACGACATGAGCCTTTGCCCTGAATCTCTCTTGCCTCCAGGAGCCCATTCATGAACTTTCGCCCCCTGCGTGCCCTGTGGCGAGCGCTGCGCTGGTTGATCCTGCTGCCCTTGCGCCTCGTCGAGCTGCTCGGGCGCCTCGCCATTGGCCTCGTGGTTCTCGCTTTCCTCGCAGCCTTTTTCCTCAGCCACTGGGAACCGGCGCTCAAACTGCCGCCGCGCTTCGTGCTCACGCTCGCGCTCGACGGCGACCTCGTGGAACAGCCCCCCCTGCCCGAGGGCCTGCGCTCGCTGCGCTCACTCGAATCTGGGAAAGGCCCCATCGTTTTGCGCGACGCGCTCGATGCCCTTGATCGCGCCCGCACCGACGGCCGCGTGCTCGCAGTGGCGCTCGATCTCAGCCGTCTGGGCAACGCCTCGCTCGCCCAGATCGAAGAGCTGCGCACGGCGATCGCCCGACTACGCCAAGCAGGCAAACCGGTACACGCCTACGGCGACCTACTGCCGCAAAAAGCCTACTATCTCGCCGCTGCGGCGCAGGAGGTCACGCTCGATCCCGAGGGCTTGGTGCTCTTGCCGGGTGTAGCCGTCACCCAAAACTACTACCGCGACGCCCTCGACCGCATCGGGGTTCGGGTGCATGCGTTCCGCGTGGGCAAGCACAAATCCTTCGTCGAACCCTTCACGCGCAACGACATGTCGCCCGAAGAGCGCGACGTCACCCAGGACCTGATCGGCGGCATCTGGCAGCGCCTGCTCGACGACCTCGCCCAGGATCGCTCGCTCGCGCCTGCCGTGCTGCGCCGCTACAGCGAGCGCTACGACGAGGTGCTCGCCGCACACGAAGGGGATGCGGCCAAAGCCGCCCAGGCCGAACGGCTGATCGATCAGCGCAAGAGCTACGAAGACTGGTACGCCGGGCTCCTCGAACAGTATGGGCGCGAAGGCGACCCAGCCAGAGACGTCGCGTTCGACGACTATCTACGTGCCACGACGCCGCCCCTGCCCTCGGCCACGACCCCCGTGGTGGCCATCCTGCCCATCCAAGGCACCCTCGTCGATGGTCCGCCGCGCGATGGGTTTGCCTCGGCCGACAGCATCGTCGACCGGCTCGACGACGCCGCCGATGACGACTCCGTCAAGGCCGTGGTGCTGCGCCTCGACACCCCCGGCGGCAGCGCCTTCGCCGCCGAACGCATCCGCCGTGCCGTGCTGCGCGTCAAGGAAGCCGGCAAACCCGTGATCGTTTCCATGAGCGGCACGGCCGCCTCCGGCGGCTACTGGATCGCCTCGGCTGCCGACGAAATATTCGCCGACCGCTTCACCCTCACCGGCTCGATCGGCGTCTTCGCCCTCTTCCCCGAAGTTTCGGGGCTACTCGACAAGCTCTCCGTCAATACCGATGGCGTCACGACCGGGCCTTTCGCCAACGGCTTGGATCCGCGCGTGCCTCTGACCGAACCCGTGGCACGCGCGATACAAGCCGGGATTTCCCATGGCTACCGCCGCTTCCTCGCCGTGGTCGCCGAGGGGCGCAAGCTCCCGGAAACCGAAATCGAGCCGATCGCCCAAGGGCGTATCTGGACCGGTGAAACCGCCCAGAAGCTCGGCCTGGTCGACACCCTCGGCGGGTTGGACTCCGCTCTCGAACGCGCCCGCGAGCGCGCCAAGATCCCGCAGGCGCCGGCACGCTGGCTGCTGCCGCCGCTCTCCGCTCGCGACGTGCTCATGAAGCTATTGTTCGAGGGTCGTAGCGACGAATTCGAAACACGCCTACAATCGCTCGGGCTGCTCCCGCCCGGCGTATCGCTCACCGAACCGCGCCGCCTGCTTCGCGCCTTCGACGACCCTAGCGGCCTCTATGCCCATTGCCTGTGCGCCGCGCCTTGAGGAAAGGACCCTCCATGCTCCGTCCCCCCGAAATCGATGCCTTGATCGCCAACAACCGCGCCTGGGCCGAGGCCATGCGCGGGCGCGACCCCCGCTTTTTCGAGCGCCTGAAAAACATCCATCAGCCGGAATTCTTCTGGATCGGCTGCTCGGATGCCCGGGTGCCCGCGAACGAACTCATCGGGCTCACCGCCGGTGAAGTCTTCGTACATCGCAACATCGCCAACCAGGTGCAGGCGGCCGACCTGAGCTGCGCGGCCACCATCGAATTCGCCGTCTCCCGCCTGCGCGTGCGCCACATCCTCATCGTCGGGCATTCCGACTGCGGTGGCGTCAAGGCCGCCATCCGCGCCGATGCCCCCGAGCTCGTGCAACACTGGGTGCATCCCATCCGCGAACTCTACCTACGGCACCGCGCCGAGCTCGACACCCTGCCCGAACCCGAGCGCACCCACCGCCTCGTGCGCATGAACGTCGTCACCCAGATCGAACGCCTGGCGCAAAATCCCGTCATCCGCCGCGCCTGGGATCGTGGCGAGGGGCCGATGCTGCACGGCTGGATCTACGACGTCGGCGACGGGCTCCTCGAAGATCTCGGTGTATCGCGCGGACCGCAAGGTTGAGGAAAATTCCCGGGAAAAATTTCCTGATCGATCCTAGAATGGAGGGGCCAAAAAAACCCTGAGCCCCCATGGAATCCCGCACGAACCTCGCCCGTCGTCGCTGGGTGCAATCGCTGATGAGCCTTGCGATTGGCGGGATCGTCGGCGTGCGCGCCGCCGAGGAAGCGCAACCCCTGCGCTTCGGCATCCAGCCTTTTCGTACGGCCGAAGTCCTTCTCACCTTGCACAAGGGGCTGCTCGACACCCTCGCCCAGGCACTGGGTCGGCCGCTGCGTTTCTCCACCCGCCCCACCTACGATGCCTATACCAAGGCGCTCCTGGCGGGCGAATTCGATCTGGCCATCATGCCGCCGCACGTCGCCGTCTGGCTCGCCACCCGAGACGACTGGGAACTCGAAGCCAAATACGAGGTGCGCCTCTCGGCCCTCCTCGTGGCGCGCGATGCGCCCCCTTCCATCACCCCCGAAGCGCTGCGCGGGCGGCGCATCGCCCTAGGGGACCCCGACTCGATCGTCGCGCTCGTCGCCCGCGAAACCCTCGACCGTCTCGGTCTCGTGCCCCAGCGCGACTTCACCCTCGTGCTCACTGCCTCGCATGGCGCCTCGATGCAGGCGCTCGCCAACGGCAGCGTCGATTACGCCATCGTCGCCAACACCGTCTATGCCCAGTTTCGCGCCAAGTACGCTTCGCTGCACGCCGTGCCTTTCGGTCCCGACGTACCCCATCTCATGGCGGGAGCGCGCCGTAGCCTGCCCGAAGCCCTGCGCGCCCGCTTCCGTGCCACGCTCCTCTCCTTCCATGAAACCGAGGCAGGACGTCAGTTCTTCGCAGAGACGGGCTATCGCCGCTTCGTCCCGGTCACCGAGGCCGATTTCGCCGAGATGGCTCCTTTCCTGCCGATCCTGGATCGGCTCTATGCCTCCTCGCCGGAGCCTGCACGATGAACTGGCTACGCCGCATCCCTTTTCGCATCCAGATCCTCCTCGCCGCCGGTACCGTCCTCATCATCATCGTCGTCGGCTTCACCTACGCCCACTGGCGGGCCCTCGACGAGGCCCTGTCGCGGGCTGCCGAGCGCGAGGCCCTGCACTACACACGCCAGATCGACACCCTCGCCCGCCAGGCTCTACTCACGCACGACTACGAGCAGTTGCAGGATCGGCTGCAGGCCCTGCTGGGCGGAGAGACCGTCGCCTTCGCCGTCGTCCTCGACGAAGACGACCGGCCAGTGGCCACCTACGGGTGGCAGGATCCGGTCCAGTCCCTGCCATCCGATGGAAGCAGCCTGCAATGGCAGGGACAACCAGTCCGCGTTTGGTACCACGGCATTACCGTCGACGCGTCCGGCGCCTCGCCCCCCTTTGGTCGAATCGTGCTCGGCATCTCGCTCACTCCCCTGGAAACGGGCCGCGAACGGCTCATCCTCAGCACCGCCTTGCTCCTGCTCTTCTCCCTCGCCCTGGGTGGCGTGCTGCTCGACGGCGTGGCACGGCGGCTCGCACGACGGCTCGTCGCCCTGGCCGAATTGAGCCAAACGCTTGCCGCGGGCGATCTCTCCCGCCGCGCCGAGGTAAGCGGCAGCGACGAAGTGAGCGTGCTCGCGCAAAGCCTCAACGCGCTCGCCGACGCCGTAGCCGCACGGATCGAAGAACTGCGCCGTCGCGTCGAATACGACGCGCTCACCGGCCTGCACAGCCACACCTACTTCGACGAGGCGCTCGACAAGCTCCTACAACGCTACGAACCGGGGCGAATCTGGGTCTGCGCCATCGATCTCGATCATTTCGCCGCCGTCAATGACAGCTGCGGCCACGAGGCGGGAGACCGTGTCCTGCGCGACGTCGCCCACCTCATGCAGGAAATCATCCCCCCTCGCGTCGAACATGCCGTGCTCGCCCACCACGACGCCGACGAATTCGCCGCCTGCTGGGTGGGAACGAACGAAGACGAACCCAACGAGGCGCTCGCCCGTGAGATCGGAGCCAAGATCCTGGCGCACCCCATCATCGACAATGGCCTCAACCTGACGGTGGCCGCGAGCATCGGGCTCGTGCGTGCCGACCGGGTCCCTTCCACCGTCGCCGACCTGAAAATCGCCGCCGACATCGCCCGCTACGTCGCCAGACAGCTCGGCGGCAACCGCGTCGTCAATTACCTTCCCACCCATCCGTGGGTGGAACGGCGCCGCCGTGAGATCGAATTGCTACCGGTGATCATCAACGCCATCCGCACCGAAGCCTTCGAACCCTGGGCCCAACGCATCGTCCCCGTGGGCGAGGGTCGACTGCACGCCGAGATCCTCATGCGGCTGGTCACCGAGAAAGGGGAACGGCTCACACCGGGCGTATTCCTCTCCGCTGCCGAGCGCTTCCAGCTCATGCCGCGCATCGACCGCATCGTCGTGCGCAAAGTGATGGCAGACCTGGGGCAGAGGCTCGCCGAGAATCGCCCGTGGCCGGCCGACGTCGTCAGCCTCAACGTCTCGGGGCAGACGCTCTCGGACGAAGGCTGGATCGACTATCTCGAGTCCCTGATCCACGAACACGGCATTCCGCCCGAGCGCTTGGTCTTCGAGATGACCGAGAGCACCGTGATCGAACAGCCGGAAATTGCCGTGGCCTTCATCACGCGGGTGCGTGGCCTGGGTGCAGCGATCGCCCTCGACGATTTCGGCTCGGGCACGTCCTCTTTCGGCTATCTGCGCCGTTTCACCGCCGACTATATCAAGGCCGACGGCCAATTCGTGCGTCACGTGCACGAGCGCCACGAAGACCGGGTGATCGTGCAAACCATGGTGAGCCTGGCGCGACTCATGCGTATGGCCACCATCGCCGAGTTCGTGGAAAACGACGCCATCATCGCCACGCTGCGCGAACTGGGCGTGGATTACCTCCAGGGCTATGCGGTGCACAAGCCCCAGCCGCTCTCCGAACTCTGAAGAGTGGCGTGCATGGCTTACGGTGCCAAACGCTGGCGTGTCCATCCGCCGGCGCCATCCGGACGGTAGGCGATGCGATCGTGCAGGCGCGAGGGCCTTCCCTGCCAGAACTCCCAACAATCCGGAATCAACCGAAAGCCGCCCCAATGCGGCGGGCGCGGCGGATTGAGGCCGAATTTGAGCCCGTAGCGGGCCACGCGCTCCACGATCTCGGTACGCGAGGCGATCGGCTGACTCTGCTCGCTCGCCCAGGCGCCGAGGCGAGCCGCCAGAGGGCGCTGGGCGAAGTAGGCATCCGACTCTTCGGGCGAGACCTTCTCGACCCGACCCTCGATGCGTACCACCCGCTCCAGATCGGGCCAGAAGAACTGCAACGCGGCAAACGGATGCCGCTCCAGTTCCCGCCCCTTGCGGCTGAGATAATTCGTATACCACACGAGACCGCGCTCGTCGGCCTCCTTGAGGAGCACGGGGCGCGTCGACGGGCGGCAGCGCTCATCCACCGTGGCCACGGTCATGGCGTTCGGCTCCGGCACGCCGGCGGCGATCGCCTCATCGAGCCAGGCGCGGAACTGCATCAAGGGATCCGGATGGATGCGATCCTCGTCGAGCGTGTCACGGTCGTGTTCGCGGCGCACGTGGCGCAAATCGATGCGCGTCATGTTTTTCCCCTAGAACGGCAACCGGCGCAGCTGCACGGCCTCGGCCACGTGCGCCGGCTCGATCGTCTCATGGCCCGCCAGATCGGCGATGGTGCGCGCAAGCCGCAGGATGCGGTGGTAGGCCCGCGCCGAGAGATCGAGCCGCGTGATCGCGCGCCCGAGCAAAGCCAGCGCCGGCTCGCTCGCCCTGCCGTGCGTCTCCAGTTCGCTGCCGGAGAGACGCGCATTCTCCTTGCCCTGGCGCGCCAGTTGCCGCTCGCGCGCCGCGAGCACCCGCATCCGTACTTTCGCCGACGGTTCCCCCGCCGCGGCGGCGGCGAGCGTCTCCGGCGGCAGGCGCGGCACCTCCACCCACAGGTCGATGCGATCGAGCAAGGGCCCGGAGAGCTTTGCGTGGTAGCGCTCGATCTGCGCCGGCGTGCAGCGGCAACGCCCGGACGGATCGCCCAGGTAGCCGCAGGGGCAAGGATTCATCGCCGCCACCAGCTGGAAACGGGCGGGGTATTCCACCCGCTCTTTCACCCGCGCCACCGCCACCCGCCCCGTTTCGAGCGGCTCACGCAACGCCTCCAGCACCCGGCGCTCGAATTCGGGCAATTCGTCGAGAAAGAGCACGCCGCCGTGCGCGAGCGAGATTTCACCGGGTCGCACCGCCCCGCCGCTGCCCACCCCTCCGACGATGGCCGCGGGCGAGGCACCGTGGTGCGGCGCACGAAAAGGACGCACGCGCCACAGGTGCGGCGTGAAACGCCCGTCGCTCGACCACACCGCCGCGGTCTCGATCGCCTCTTCTTCGTTCATCGGCGGCAAAATCCCCGGCAGACGCTGTGCCAGCATCGACTTGCCGGTGCCCGGCGGTCCGTAGAGGAGCAGGGAATGACCGCCCGCCGCGGCGATCTCCAGCGCCCGTCGCGCCCCGGCCTGACCCTTGACCTCGGCGAGGTCCGGCCACGCGGAGCCTGCCACCTCTGCCATCGGCTCGGGCGGCGCCGGCAGGCGTCCCTCGCGCAGCCAGGCGACGAGCTCGGCGAGCGACGCCACCGCCACCGTCTCCGCCCCGACGCGCAGCGCCTCATGGGCGTTCGCGCGCGGCACCACTACGCGCCGACCCTCGCGCCGCGCCGCCAAGGCCGCGGCAAGCACGCCGCGCACCGGCCGCACGCTCGCGTCCAACCCCAGCTCGCCGTGGAATTCGTGATCGGCGAGCGCCGTGGGCGGCACCTGACCGCTCGCCGCGAGCAAGCCCACCGCGATGGGCAGATCGAACCGCCCGCCGCTCTTGGGCAGATCGGCCGGGGCGAGATTGACCGTGATGCGCCGCGGCGGAAACTCCAGCCCGGCGGTGAGGATCGCCGCGCGCACGCGCTCGCGCGCCTCGCGCACCTCGGCATCGGGCAAACCCACGAGGTTGAACGCGGGCAAGCCGTTGGCCAGATGCACCTCCACCGCCACCCGCGCCGTCTCGACGCCGGTGGCCGCGCGCGTGAGCACCGTGGCGAGGTTCATCCCCAGACGATCAGACAGTGGTTTTTCTTGCCGCGCTGCAGCACCGTGTAGCGGCCGAAGCGCCGGTCGGAGTCGCCGATCACCGCGTCCAGCGCCGTGACTTTCACGCCATTGACCGCCACCGCGCCGCTACTGAGGAACGTGCGCGCCTCGCTCTTCGACTTCGCCAACCCCGCGGCCACGAGCGCATCCACCAGGCCGCTCTGCTCGCGCGACAAGGCCGCCGTGGGCATGCCATCGAGCGCGAGCTGGGCGTAATCTTCTTCCGTGAGCGCCTCGAGCGAGCCGGAGAAGAGCGCCGCGCTGATGCGCTCGGCCGCGCGCAGGGCCTCGCTGCCATGCACCAGCCGGGTCACTTCCTCGGCGAGTACCCGCTGCGCCTGCGGCTTGTCGCGCCGCCGATCTTCCTCTTCGATCGCCGCGATCGCCTCGACCGACAGGAAGGTGAAGTAGCGCAGGAATTTGTAGACGTCGGCGTCGGCCGTGTTGAGCCAGAACTGATAGAACTTGTAGGGCGAAGTCTTGCGCGGGTCGAGCCACACCGCGCCGGATTCGGTCTTGCCGAACTTCGTACCGTCGGCCTTGGTCACCAGCGGCAGCGTCAGCCCATAGACTTCGGCGCGGCACAAGCGCCGCACCAGGTCGATACCGGCGGTGATGTTGCCCCACTGATCCGAACCGCCGATCTGCAACAGGCAACCATGGTGGCGGTAGAGCTCGACGAAATCGTAGGCCTGCAAGAGGCTATAGGCAAACTCGGTGAAGGAAATCCCCACCTCGTCGCGCGCCAAGCGCTGCTGCACCGCCTCTTTCTTGATCATGGCATTGACCGAGAAGTGCTTGCCGACCTCGCGCAGGAAGTCGAGCACGTTCATCTGGCCGAACCAGTCGTAGTTGTTCGCCAGGATCGCGGGATTGCCGCCCTCGAAGGAGAGGAAGGGTTCGAGCTGGCGCTGGATGCGCTCGCTCCACTGCGCCACCACGTCGAGCGAATTGAGTTTGCGCTCGTTGGCCTTGAAGCTCGGGTCGCCGATCATGCCGGTCGCCCCGCCCACCAGCGCGATGGGCCGGTGACCTGCCTGCTGGAAGCGGCGAAGCACCAGCACCGGCACGAGGTGCCCCAGATGCAGGCTGTCGGCGGTGGGGTCGAAACCGCAGTAGAGCGTGATTCGGCCTTCCTGCAGGCGCTGCTGCAGCGCCGTGAAATCGGTCGTCTGCGCGATCAGTCCGCGCGCGCGCAAATCCTCCAATACGTCCATCGATTCGGATCCTCGTCGCCGGCAGGACGATGCGCCCCGCCCCGTTCATGGGAAAGATTGGATTTTCCCACGAAAGCGGGCCCTCGTCAGCCGCGGCGCAGCCGGGCGATCAGCCGGTCGACTTCCTCGAGCGCCGCCTCGTGGCTGCCGGTGAGCGAGGCGGACGTGAGATAGCGCCCACCCACCGCCAGGGTCGGCACCCCGTCGATCTTGTAGGCACGGGCCCGCGCATCGGCTTCTTTCACGCGCGTCTCCACGCCGAAAGAAGTCCAGGCCTCGTAGACCGCCTTGCCGTCGCCGCCGTTTTCCTGCACCCAGGCCCGCGCGCCGTCGCGGTCATAGACGAGACGCCGCTCGTCCTGCACCGCGGCGAAGATTTTCGAGTGCAGCGCCTCGAGCTGACCGGTCGCATCAAGCGAAAAGTACAGTCGCGCCAGCCCCGCGAGTGCTCCTTGCCCCCAGATCACGGGAGAGCGATGAAACGCCACGTCCTCGCTCAAGGTTTTCTTCCACCGTTCCACCAGCGGATCGAGATCGCGGCAATGCGGACAGCCATAGTGGAAGAACTCGATCACCTCGATCTTGCCGGCCAGGGTGGGCTGCGCCGGAGAAAGTTCCAAATGGGTCCTGCCCTGCCGTGCCTGCACGCTGCCAGCCCCGGCCAAAGCGAACGCGCCCAGAGCCTGGAGAAACCGTCTGCGGTCGATACCCCCGTTTTTCATCATTCTCGTCGCTCCTCATCTAACCAGCGTCGGGGAATAGCCCGCCGCCTGTAAGCGAGCACGCGCCACCTGCGCTTCGTCCTGACTGCGGTAGGGGCCGGCGCGGACCCGATAGAGCGTACGACCATCGGGCATTCGCACCGGTTCCACCGTGGAAGTGATCCCCGCCAACGCCAGCTCGGCGCGAACCCGGCTCGCCTCCCGCTCGTTGGCAAAAGCACCCACTTGCCAAAAAAGCCGCTCCTGCGTCTGTGCCGGCGGGGGCTCGGGCGCAATCGCCGCCACCCGAGGCGGCTCGGGCACTATGGTTGCCGGCTCTTTCGTCGTGCCGTTCGCTTCTCCGGTCAACGTCTTGTAGAAATCGAACTTCATATCGGACACCGCCCCACTGGAAGCAGAAGCGGCTTGCCCCGTGTCCCTGGTGGGCGCAGTCGTGAAAGGCGGCGTACGCGTAAACCACCAGGCAAAAGCCGCGGCGATCAGCGCCCCGATGGCCAGCCCGACCAACAAACCCAACGCCGTACCGCCGCCCGCGCCCAAGCGCCCTCCACTTCCAGCCCGCTGCGCTCGACGGCGACGGCAAACCCCCGGCTCGATCATGGCCCCCTCCTCACATCGACTCCGGCGCCGAGACCCCGAGCAGCCCCAAACCCGTGGCGAGCACCGTTTTCACCGCCGCCGCGAGCGCCAGCCGCGCCAGGCGCAATGGCTCTTCTTCCACCAGGATACGCTCGGCGTTGTACCAGGCGTGGAAGTCCGATGCCAGATCCTTCAGATAGAACGCGATGTGGTGCGGCGCGCGCTCACTGGCCGCCGTCTGCACCACCTCGGGAAATGCCTGCAGGCGCACGCACAGATCGAGCGCCGCATCGCTCGTGAGCAAGGACGCGTCCGCTTCGCGCAAATCTTCGATCGTCCCGCCCCACTCGCGCAACACCGAGCAGATGCGCGCGTGCGCATACTGCACGTAATAGACGGGGTTCTCGTTCGACTGTTTCTTGGCCAGATCGAGGTCGAAATCCAGGTGCTGGTCGCATTTGCGCAGCACGTAGAAGAAACGGCAGGCGTCGTTGCCCACCTCGGCGCGCAACTGGCGCAGCGTGACGAACTCGCCTGCGCGCGTCGACATCGACACCTTCTCGCCATTGCGATAGAGCACGGCGAACTGCACCAGCGCCACCTCGAACTTCTCCGGATCGAGCCCGAGCGCCTGGATCGCCGCGCGCACGCGCGGGATATAGCCGTGGTGATCCGCCCCCCAGATGTCGATCATCAAATCGTAGCCACGTTCGTACTTGTTCCAATGGTACGCGATGTCGGAGGCGAAGTAGGTGTAACTACCGTTTTCACGGCGCACCACGCGATCCTTGTCGTCGCCGAATTCCGTGGAACGAAACCACCAGGCGCCGTCCTGCTCATAGAGGTAGCCGCGTTTTTTCAGCGTCTCCACCGCCCGCTCGACCATTCCCGTATCGTAGAGGCTCTTCTCCGAGAACCACCGGTCGAAACGCACGCCGAACTCGGCCAGGTCATCGCGGCAATCGCCCAGCTGCTCGGCGAGCGCGAACTCGTGGATCCAGGCGTAGTCCTCGCCCAGCAGGCGCTTGGCGTTGGCGATGAGCCGATCGAGATGGCGCTCGCGTTGCTCCGCGGCCTGCGGGTCGGTACGCTCGGGATCGGGTTCGCCCGGCGTCCCCTCGAGCACGTCCTCGACGCGCACCCGGGCAAAACGATCCCCATGGCGTTCGGCGATCGTCGCCGCCATGTCGATGACGTAGCGCCCCTGATAGGCATTGCTCGGGAAAGGCACCGCGACGCCGAAACGCTCGAGATAACGCAACCAGGTGGAGAGCGCCAGGATGTCCATCTGGCGACCCGCGTCGTTCACGTAATACTCGCGCTCCACCGTGTGGCCGGCAAAGGCGAGCACGTCGGAGAGCGCCGCCCCATAGGCCGCACCACGTCCGTGGCCGACGTGCAGCGGCCCGGTGGGGTTGGCCGAGACGAACTCCACCAGGATGCGCCGCCCCGTGGGTTCGCCTGCACCGTAACGCGCCCCGCGCGAGAGCACGTGCGGCACCACCGCATTCTTCGCCAGCGGCGCGAGCGTGAAATTGATGAACCCCGGCCCGGCCACCTCCACCTTGGCCACCCAGGGATGAGGCGTGATCTCGCGAACGATCTCCTGGGCGAGCTCGCGCGGATTGCGCTTGATCTGGCGGGCGAATTGCAAGGCGACGTTGCTTGCCCAGTCGCCATGGCTCGCCACTTTCGGACGCTCGAGCGTGAGCGGCAGATGGGCGTACTGCGGCAACACCGCCATCAGCGCCTGGCGCAGCAGCGCGGCCAGCAGCACTTTGGGATCGGATACAGGCAAGGCGGAGGGATCTTGGCTCATCATGACTCGGTTCTGCGATCGTCAAACTGCAATTATAGCCCTCCCCTCTGCCCGAAACGTGCCGATTTGCGCTAATCTTGGATGTTGGCCAACCCGTGGAACGTCGCCGCCGTGCGCCTGCTGCGCCTGACTCGCATCTTCTGGATCGTCTATGCCTACGCGCTCGACGAGATCGTTGCCCAAGCCGACACCTCGGGGCGTTTGACGCGCTGGTGGCGCCGGCTCTTCTTCTGGCGGCGCAGCGCCGTGCCCCGCGGCGTGCGTCTGCGCCGGGCGCTCGAATCGCTCGGGCCGATCTTCGTCAAGTTCGGCCAGATGCTCTCCACCCGCCGCGACCTCATCCCGCCCGACATCGCCGACGAGCTCGCGCTCTTGCAGGATCGCGTCCCCCCCTTCCCGAGCGAAGAAGCCCGCGCGCTGCTGGAAGCGCACTACGGCAAGCCGCTGGAGGCCGTGTTCGCCCGCTTCGAGCGCGACCCCGTGGCCTCGGCCTCGGTGGCGCAGGTGCACTTCGCCGAACTCTTCGACGGCACGCAGGTGGCCGTCAAGATCCTGCGCCCGGGCATCGCCCCGGTGATCGAGCACGACCTCGCGCTCATGGACACCGCCGCGCGGCTCCTCGAAGCGCTGTGGCCCGAGAGCCGGCGGCTCAAACCGCGCGAAGTGGTGGCGGAATTCGCCAAATCCCTGCACGACGAGCTCGACCTCATCCGCGAGGCAGCCAACTGCTCGCAGCTGCGGCGCAACTTCGCCGGCAGCCACATGCTGCTCGTGCCCGAAGTCTATTGGGACTACTGCGGGCGCGAGGTGATGGTGATGCAGCGCATGTATGGCACCCCCATCTCCCAGATCGAGACGCTGCGCGCCAAGGGGATCGACCTCAAACGCCTCTCGGCCATGGGCGTGGAGATCTTCTTCACCCAAGTCTTCCGCGACGGCTTCTTCCACGCCGACATGCACCCCGGCAACATCCTGGTGGCCGACGACGGACGCTACATCGCGCTCGATTTCGGCATCGTCGGCACGCTCGCCGACGAAGACAAGAACTACCTTGCGCAGAACTTCCTCGCCTTCTTCAAGCGCGACTACCGGCGCGTGGCCATCGCCCACCTCGAAGCCGGCTGGGTGCCGCCGCACGTGCGCGTCGACGAATTCGAGGGCGCGATCCGCGCCGTGTGCGAACCCATCTTCGACCGCCCGCTCAAGGACATCTCCTTCGGCAAGACCTTGCTGCGGCTCTTCCAGACCGCCCGCCGTTTCGAAATGGAAGTGCAGCCCCAGCTCGTGCTGCTGCAAAAAACGCTGCTGAACATCGAAGGTCTGGGCCGCCAGCTCGACCCCGAGCTCGACCTGTGGCAAACGGCCAAACCCTTCCTCGAGCGCTGGATGAGCGAGCAGGTCGGCTGGCGGGCGCTACGCCGCCAGCTCGAAGAAGAAGCCCCCCAATGGGCGAAGATCCTGCCGCAGCTGCCGCGCCTCGTCCACCGCGACCTCAGCGAGCGCCTGGCCGAGCGCGAACGGGAAAAACTGCGCGAGCGCCGCGCCGAACGCGAAGCGGCCAGCCGCCGCCGCGAGCGGCTCGTGTGGATGCTGCTCTGGGTGGCAGCGTTTGCCGCGGGGTGGTGGTGGGGGCGGTGAGGTCGTTGTTCACCCTGAGCCAGAAGACATGAAAACAATCCTGAAAACCGAACCCGTCGAGGCATTCTTCCAGCGGGGACGCCATCTCGCCCGGCTCGCCGACGAGGGTGGCACCCTGCCGAGCGAACGCATCATCGCATTCGAAGATCCTGCCGATCTCGCCCGACTCATGACCGCGGCCAAGATCGCTCTCTTTCGCGCCGCCAAGGAACGCCCCGGTTCGCTCACCGACCTTGCCCGACGCTTGGGGCGGGATCGCAGCGCGGTCAAGCGTGACGTCGATGAGCTCGCCCGTACGGGGCTGCTCGTGGTCGAGGAAAAACCCCTCCCCGGCCACGGCCGGTTCAAGGAAGTCCGTGCCGTGGAAGAAACAGTGGTAATGGCTGCCGTTCTGGCGTGAAAACCGGCGAGGCAACGCCTCGAGAACCTTCCCGGCCAGTTCAACGGCGCTCGCGCGACCGAGGATCCTGTGAACTTGGGCGCAAAAACTCAAAAACGCTTCTGAATGATCCCGGCGGCGACGCCAACGCCTGCAGGAACGAGCAAAACGAGCGCAACGCCAGCGAGAATCAACCCCCACCACGGCAGCGCTGGCGCCAGCAGCCAAGCAGCGATCGCGACAAGAAGAAGAGCAAAGACGGCGAGAAGGGTATCCATGAGGCAATAGTATGGCTCAAATTTGCTCTTTGGAACCCGAGTCTGCGTGACGATGAATCCTATTTATCATTCCAATATGATTTCAGGGATTGGCGGCACAATCTAAAGGAATATGCTGAAAGTGCGCCGGACACCGAAGACTGGAGGAGGAATTCAAATGAGTCCATGCTGCAGTCAGAAGCATGACATGAAAATTGGATTCGTCCTGATTGATTCTCCGCTCACACCGTGCTCGACTCGACGCGAGATCGTGCAGTGGGCGGCATACTGCCGGAATCAGGCGGCTCTGAGCGGCAACCCGGTGAGTCGCGAGGCATGGCAGCGCGAGCTCGACGAGACGGAACGACTGCTGGCGCAGACGCTCGCCGATGGAAATGGTCGATGATCCGCGTCGAGATAGACGACCGCGCTGTGCGCTTGGCGTTCGCTGTGCTCGCCCGGTTTCAATCCACGTCCGGCTTTTCAGCAAGTCGAAGTGCTGCGCACGGTGCTCTCTTTCGAGCCCGACTCATGGAAACCGGCCGAAGTTGGCGACCTGAAGATCTCGGCGCCGTGGCCGAAATGCTGGGAAACGCGTGATCGCGCCGATCGACGGGCTCGAGGCACTGGCCTACCACTGGACGCCAGAGCTCGGACGCGCGATAGAGATAAACGAGTTCGTAGGCTAGGTTCGGCGCGCCGAGCGTGCGCTCAAGGCGCGCAGCGGCGGATGAGCCGAGCGATACCGACGATGAACGCCTCGGTCAATTCGTGCACAAGCGCCAGCAGCGGCCACAGCATGAGCGTGAGCGCGCAGACAGCCATTAGTGCGGTAAACGTATCCCATATCAGCAAGACCGGCACACAGGCGAGTGCGGCGGCAAGCAAGGAAAGAATCAGCGATGCCATATTTACTTATTTTACTTATAGCATGAGGTGGCTGTCATGTTTACTTTATGGCATGGGGTGGTTGTCATGTCGATGAGAGGCATGGCAATCGGCGTCACGCTGAGCCTAACCGATCGGTTCAGCGCGCCACTCAAAGGCGCGATTGGACACATCGAGAGGCTCGCTGCCATTGGCGCGGCGGCGCATGCGGCGGCTTACGCATTACCTGGCCTGTCGCAGTCGGCGCAGCGCATCACCATGCAATCGACGCAGGCGTTCATGGCCGGTTCATCCCCGCGCACGCGGGGAACACACGGCCTGCCGGGTCGCGCTCGGCCTCGAATCGCTGCGCGATGCGCGCCCCCATCTCCTGACCGATGGCGCGCATAGCAGGCCGACCCTGGCCGCCCTTGAAACCAACCACCGCGCGCCAAGAAGGGGCGCGGCAGCATCCTTTACCGTACGGGCGAGCTGCTGAATTCGCGCACGCACCGAGCCGACCCCTTCGAGGCTGCAGTGGGATTTGGTAAGCCCTACGCCGCTTATCATGAGTTTGGCACGTTTCAAGCCATGCCCGGCTTTTCAGCCGGGCGAAGCGCACGCGGCGGCTAAGCTAACACGAGGGCAACGATGAAAACAAGCGCCCACCAACCCAACATCGTGCCGATAGGCGAAATGCCACGCTCCCCCTGGATGAAGCTGATCAGTATAGGCGGCGCAAACAGCAGTCCCACCAACATCCAGCCCGCCCAAGCGTGATCGTTGGCATAAGAGAGGATCGATTCAAGCATGCCTGCCACCCTGTCGATTGCTGCGAGATTAACAGACCAGCTAAGCGCACCGCTGCGTACGGCGCAAAGCGGGATGGAGGCGCGCATGTTTCAACCCACGCCCGGCTTTTCAACCGGGCGAAGCTTCACCACCACGGAGAGCGGTTGGTATCCCGCACCTGTTTCAACCCACGCCCAGCTTTTCAGCCGGGCGAAGCCCGCATCGCGCGACAGACTGGCAGCACGTTCGGCGTTTCAACCCACGCCCGGCTTTTCAGCCGGGCGAAGCCCCCAGTACGCCAGCAGCCCTGAGGCACTAGCGATACGTTTCAACCCACGCCCGGCTTTTCAGCCGGGCGAAGCCGTCGTCCGGCTCATCCGATCCTGCGTAGAACAGGTTTCAACCCACGCCCGGCTTTTCAGCCGGGCGAAGCATCGACGCGCACGGGGTTGTTGTTGGCGTCTAGCGCGTTTCAACCCACGCCCGGCTTTTCAGCCGGGCGAAGCAGCAGCACGGGGCCGATTGGCCATTGTTCTGGCTAGTTTCAACCCACGCCCGGCTTTTCAGCCGGGCGAAGCGGCATGAGGCTATCGACGATCATCCCCGGCGCGAGGCGTTTCAACCCACGCCCGGCTTTTCAGCCGGGCGAAGCGGCATGAGGCTATCGACGATCATCCCCGGCGCGAGGCGTTTCAACCCACGCCCGGCTTTTCAGCCGGGCGAAGCGATCGAGGTTTTCACCCGCGGCCCGGCGCGCGCGATGGAGTTTCAACCCACGCCCGGCTTTTCAGCCGGGCGAAGCGACGCGCTGGCTGGCCGACTGGTATCCCGACAAAGGTTTCAACCCACGCCCGGCTTTTCAGCCGGGCGAAGCAGTCCGCCAAGTCCGCCGTTGTACGCGGAGAACATGTTTCAACCCACGCCCGGCTTTTCAGCCGGGCGAAGCCCAACGGCGTCACGCCGTCGCGCATGCGGTAGGACTCGTTTCAACCCACGCCCGGCTTTTCAGCCGGGCGAAGCCGGCGAGCAGGTCGGCCTTGGCGGCGCCCGCCACCATGTTTCAACCCACGCCCGGCTTTTCAGCCGGGCGAAGCCGGCGAGCAGGTCGGCCTTGGCGGCGCCCGCCACCATGTTTCAACCCACGCCCGGCTTTTCAGCCGGGCGAAGCACGGGCGCATTCTGCCATCGCAGCGGGACTACTGGGTTTCAACCCACGCCCGGCTTTTCAGCCGGGCGAAGCATACCGTGCGCGACATAGCTCTGGCACTTTAGTTGGTTTCAACCCACGCCCGGCTTTTCAGCCGGGCGAAGCTCTGCACCTTGGCGTGGCCGATGAGTTTGTAGAAGTTTCAACCCACGCCCGGCTTTTCAGCCGGGCGAAGCCCGTGGCCAGAGTACGCGGCGTGCTGATGTGCGTGTTTCAACCCACGCCCGGCTTTTCAGCCGGGCGAAGCCGCGGATGGGCGTCCACAGCCCCGCGTTGTTCTGGTTTCAACCCACGCCCGGCTTTTCAGCCGGGCGAAGCCTGCCAGACCTGACGCCCGTGTGCCGGTGCCGGCGTTTCAACCCACGCCCGGCTTTTCAGCCGGGCGAAGCCCGCGACGGCGCGGCCCTTGCGCTCCTGAAGGCCTGGTTTCAACCCACGCCCGGCTTTTCAGCCGGGCGAAGCGGGCGGGCCGAGGAAGCCAAAACCGCCAACGGCGTGTTTCAACCCACGCCCGGCTTTTCAGCCGGGCGAAGCTCTACTCTATTAACTCCTTGACGAAATTACAATTTTCCTAAACAATACGCGAACTAAAAATATTTATTTAACATTCATGTTGTAAAAGAACGTTTACGGCGACAAAGCCGATTCATCTCTTGCGCGAATCCCGCCGATTTTTCCGGGTGATTCAGGTTCGCGCATTAGATCAGCAACGGGCCTTCGAAATCGGTGGCACGAAAGCAACCATACTCCCTCACATGGACATTGGTTGGTTCAATAATTCGATAAAAGCGCAAATTATCCTCGCTCGGATCGATCTCAGAGATCAGCTGCCGCTCTAACGCTTCAAACATCACTTCATCGACACGGCATTCAAAAAGTGATTTCTGCACACGCTGTCCGACACGCTCACACACTTTGGCGACACGGCGCAAGCGACGACGGCCCGCGGAAGTTTCAGTTGAAACATCATAGGCGACGATAACGAGCATGATGATCTTCAACGGGCCATCCAAGGCAGATAGCATTCGTCTTCACCACGTACCGCCCGGGCAAGCAACCGCGCTTGGACGAGAGGAACAAGTCCGAGCGGCATTTTCTGTTCGAGCAAAGGGTGGGTGATTTCTTCCTGTTTGCGCTCCTGCCAAGCCAGCACGACGGTACGCCGCGCCTTGTCCGTAAGGAAGATGGATCCCCCGTCCCGTTCGATGAAATCGCCGCTGCTCAGCTGGCCACGATTGATCAGGGTCAGCGCCAGACGATCGCATAAAGGGGAGCGAAACTCCTCTTGGAGATCGAGTGCGAGTGCTGCACGCCCGGGGCGCAAGGCATGCAGAAAGCCGATTTGTGGATCGAGCCCGACGGTTTCCAGAGCCGAGCGGCAGTCATTCATCGAAAGTACATAGAGAAAAGAAAGCAGGGCATTGAATCGATCCCGCGGCGGACGGCGACTTCGGCCGTCGAGGCGAAACCGTTCTCGCTGGGCCGGTTTAACGGCAAGGTTCAAAGCAGCGAAATAAACGCGTGCAGCCTCTCCCTCGATGCCGCGCAGTTCGTCTAGATCGTGCGCCACGGCCGCGGCACGAAGCGATGCCGCCAAAGCATCGGCCTGGCGTTGCAATTCCAGCCGTTCTGCCTCGGACTCGTTTTCACGCGCAGCGCGCAGAATCACGGTTCGGCCATTGCGCAGTTTACCAGCAACACACGAACGGGCGAGTTCAAGGGTCTTCTCTGGCGAAGTGGCGGCCGAAAATTGAGCCAAGCGCAATAGCACGTTGCCCGAAACGCCCCCTTCGAGGCGAGCCTTGAACCGGCCGTGTTCGTCGAGTAACACGAGGTTTTTTCCGGCCTCTGCCAGGGCATGCATCAATGCTGGCGATACCATCACGTTGCCAAAGCAGACAATGGCACCGAGATGGTGCAGCGGGACTTGCAGCCGTTTCTCCTGCTCCACCTCCACGCGCACCGTACCGTTGTCGAGGCGCAGATAAGACGGTTGCGTCATGACGTAAAGGGTATTCTGCAGGCGGTACATCGCTCATTCCTCTTCGGGCTGGAACAAAACCGACCGTGTTCTGTGAAAAAGACCCCGATCGGCGCCCAGTTCCGGCTGGCAGAGCTCGCGCAAGGAACATTCTTTGCAGCGGGCATCGAACAGCGGCGGAGGCAAAGTGCGGCTGGCAAGCATTTGTCGCACGGCGGCGACGGTTTCCTCGACCCGGCGGCGCAAAGTCTCGTCGATCGGCACTTCGCGCCGGCGGTGGCTGCTCACATGATAGATGGCACCCCTTGGCACGGAAACGTTGAGCATTTCCTCCAAGCACATCGCCTGCGCGGCAAGCTGGACTTCGTCGGCGAGACGGCCGCGTTTTCTGCCGTACTTGAATTCGACGGGGAAAACTTGGCCGTCGGGGTGAAACTCGACGAGGTCGGCCTTGCCAACCAGCCCCAACCGCTCCGACCATAGCGGCAAGGCCCGTTCGCTGCGTACCCCCTGACGCGACACTGCACCGGGAAGGTCGACGAGTGCATGCGCTGCCCGTCCACGGGCCGTATGGACGTTTTCCTCGAAGCGTTGCTCAAGGTGAATCAGGGCGCACTGCCGTGGACAATAGACCCAATGCTGCAGGGCGGAGAGTGCCAAGGGCTCGTCGTCATCCGACATGATGAGGCGCCGCGCACTTTAGCAAAGGCGCAGAAGACGCACGCCCGGAGGGAGGTCTTCTTCATTTATTTTTATATCATAATCTTCGACAGCGCGCGGCACTTCCACACCCGGCTTACGCCGGATCTGGATGCGTTCGAAGAGTGCGTACGCTGGCGCGTTGCCGAGTTTGGATTCGTGCTCGAAGACGATGAGGGCGCGCGTGGCCATCTCGCCTCGGGCAGCCGAGCGGTCATGTTCGAAGGACTGACAAATCGCCTGATACAGCAACTGGAGGTCATCTTCATCGAAACCGGTCTGGTCGGCCAGAAACGCCGAGACGAAACCATGCGCGACGTAGAGTCCATACGGCACGGTATGCTTGCGCCCCATGGTGCGGTTGTCTCCCTGCTGCTTTGCCGCCTCTTCTTCTGTGGCAACCGCCATACGCGTGATGGAATGTTCCTGCGCGACGATGGGCTCGACCGAGCGGGCGAACGTCAACTGCACTGGTCCGCGCACCTGGCCGCAGTTTACGCCGGTGGACATCACTGCCCCGAACGTGCGCACATCGAAGAAATTCTGGCACATCCATCGCCTGGCTCGCTCGACGGCGTCGCCTCCGCCCTTGCGTTTCTTCTTGCCTTTCTTGCCCTCCTCGTTTTCGGCAGCATCCTCTTGGAGCTCTATACCGAGTGCGGCATAGGCGCGCTTGTTTTGCAGGTTGAGGATGGCTTTCTCGCGCACATAGATTTCATAGCGCTTCTCGTCAGGTTGAGGCGCATTTTCGGTTTGATCGCGGGTCATGGCCACGAAATTGCGAATCTTGCGTTTGAGTGCGACATCGGTGACCAAACCATGACCGGTTTCGGCATCGATGCGAGGCAGGTTGCCGGCATCGGGGTCCCCGTTGGGGTTGCCGTCCTTGACATCGAAAATCCAGACGAAGTCGTAGCGGTGTTCCAAGCTCATATGCGTTACTCCTCAGCAGGGGTCGTCGTAGATTCAAAAGGTTCTTTGGCTGTCTTGGTGAAGAAAGCTTGACGCTGTTGGTAGTATCCCAATGCAAAGCGAGCCTGCTCGGCAAGCGGGAGGATCCTGGGCGGAAAGTCCGACGGATCGAATCCGTCCATGATCTCCCCAATGACCCTTTCGTACCAACGGGCCTTGCCCTCGGAGAGCTTGGCTAGATGATGAGTGGATAATCGCAGCAAGGTGGAAAATACCGCAGCCGGAGTGCTGCTCGCAGCACCGTAGTAGCGCTCGCGGATGGTGGCATTGAGCCCGGGGCTTGCCTCTTCTTGGATGCGTTCGAGCACCGCGAAGAGCCGCCCCAAGCGGTAACCGACATTGGGATTGTCTGGATCGAGCATCGGTGGGATCTCCTTGATGGGAAAGGTAGACCTGCGGGCGCGCCGGTTGAGGAACGCACGCAGCAGCGCCGCACGGGGATAGTTCACTTCGCGCTCGGCGCGGCAGCGGTTGACGGCGAGCACGAGGAGCCCATAGGGATAGGGCAGCCCCTCGAAGATCGCACGGACCAGCTCTCCTCCCAGCCGCGGTGGAATGTTGTCCGCTTTGCGTTGCACGGCCAACGAAGCAAGGAGTCGAAAAAGGGAGAGGTACTCGGGCTCGCCTGGCTTGTGGACGATCCCAATATCCTCGAAATGCTGGCGGACGCGCTGCGCAAGCTCCATGGCCGTACCCGATTCGAAAAACCGGATTGCAATGCGAGCAGCATTGGGTGCGAGACCGAGTACATAGAAGCGCGTATCGTCCTCGCCCACGGCAAACCGCCCCCGCTGGATCGCCTCATAGATGGTACGCACCGCCTCGGTTTGCCGGTCGGGATCATCGCGAACCGGCTCACCGAAGAGATCGGTGAGGCATTCTTCGAGCTCGTGCGGCTCCTCTGCCCAGAAGACGATCGCGGTGTCTCCCACCTGGACACGCTGCCGCGATTCTCCAGCCAGAAGATGGTTCAATGCCGTCGTGTAAGCAAAGGCCGCAGGTTTGCCGACAGGCGCATTGACCCCTTGGCTTTTACCCCAGGAATTGAAAGCATCTAGATTGAACGAGACGATGTTCGCACCGCTCGTTTGAGCACCCCATACCCCTTTGATGGGGGGATGCAGTCGGGCCAAAGCGGCGGATTCGCCTCGCACCAGACAGATTCTCTCTTGCGTCTCTTCTTCACCGACATCGCCGGCTATGGCAGTGACGGCCGCGCGCTGGCATACGAGCTCGACGTCCCCTTGAAGACGGAAGCCAAGATATGGATTGATGCGTTTGATTTCCTCCCAAGCAGGAAATGCGGCGAGGCGTTCGTCGAGCCGATCGGGATCGAGTCGAGCAAGAAAAGCACGCACCGCAGCAACTCCGGGATCGCTTTTTACTTCCTCTGGCAGCGCCTCAATACGGGCGCGGAACGCCTCGTGCTGTCGCGCGACACGCTCGGGATCGTCACGGGTATCGATGCCAAGTACGTATTCTGCGGTATCCCACAGCAGATTGGCGACCACGCCGGAAGTCTTCTTCGCTGCCATGGGAACGAGGAAGCGAGTGGCCGTCTTCTTTTTGCCGCTGCCGCTGCGAGTATCGCTGATCTGCACCAGGGTGCCGTCACGAGCGAGCTCCAGGATGAAGGGGATTTTCTTTTCTTCGAACCCATAGGGCGGCAGTCGTTTGGCCGGATCGTGATCGGCCTGTTTGCGGCGGTAATAGGCGTCGAGCGCTTGGAGAATCATCTTTTCACCTCCGGATCATCCCTCGCGGGAACCTCGAGGACGCCTCGAACGAGCCGCGCCTTGAAAAACATCGCCTGCGGATCGAATGGATCGCTGTAATCCAGATCGTATAGTATGTAACCGAGTTCGCGGGTCTCGTCGATGGGAGGGCGGCGTGTCCGCTCATCGTCTGGATCCTCTACGAGCCGGAAAGCAGCAGCGAATTCGCGCGTCCCGAGATAAGGCTGATTGACGCACTGCCCCTTTCGGGCGCGGCGTATGAACATCTCGGCATATTTCTGCGGCGTCTCGTCATCCTGCGATGTCAAAGCGATGTCTCGGGAGTCGCCAAGCCGACGATATGCATGGCGATGCGGCAGGAATTCCATCTCGGCATGGATGCGGTAGGCGACGTCGCGCAACAGAAGGGCCGCCCGCTGCTGGCGTTCCTCGTCGACGTACTGGGCGAGCATCCCCATGCCGGAGTTCATCGCCTCTTCGACGGTACCCAATGCAACGACATTTGCAATCTCGTTGCGTCTGATGCTCGTCCAGCGGATCGGTTCGAGTACTTCGATGCGGCGAATGTGCCACCGGATACGCGGCTTCCATAGAATCGCCTCGAAACAGGCGCGCGCGGCCGATGGCGTGATGACCTCGTAGCTCACGCGTTCGACTTTCATCTCGGGTCGCGTGAAACAGGCCAGAGGGCCGGAGAGTTCGACGCAAAATTTTATCGGCATGATGATCCTCTCTGGAATCAAACGATGGTCATAGCGGG
Source organism: Tepidiphilus olei (assembly GCF_006980705.1). Classification (GTDB taxonomy): domain Bacteria; phylum Pseudomonadota; class Gammaproteobacteria; order Burkholderiales; family Rhodocyclaceae; genus Tepidiphilus; species Tepidiphilus olei. The sequence goes on from NZ_SBHO01000004.1 coordinate 138,479, forward strand.
GTTGGTATCCATGCCATTTTGAAGATCGAACCCCAATATCGGATGGTAGCGCCAGTCGCTTTCCAGAACGAATACGCCCGGCGCAACCTCACGCAGATCGCCCTCGCCGAGCAGGCGATCGACATCCTTGCGATAGAGCATGACCATGTAGGGCTGAAGCTTGCGAAGCAGCCAGCGCTGAGGGCCGTCGCGCTCGAGAAGGGCAAGCAGTTCATCGATGCGACAGTCAGTGCCGCCCTCACCACGGTAGCGCACCACGACGGAGGAAGTCTCCTCGTCGTCGATGAGACGGAAAGCCGCGGCCGCAGAGCGAAACCGTACATCCAGCTCTCTACCGGTGGCAAGCATACGTCCAATGCCTTTCTCGTCGAGATCGCAGTCGGAGTAGAACTGCGTGAAATAGGCGGCGAACAAGGATCGCTCAAGCGGGTTTCGGTTTCCCTCGATGCCGTACAAAACCTTGAGGCAGGCGTCTTCTCCTTTTCTCAAGAGGCCGGGCGGGGCGGATTGGGGCGGGACAAACACGATGACCTCTCCTTTCACGAGTTTCCCCTCGCGGTTGCAGCGTCCGGCAGCTTGGGCGATGGAATCGAGCCCTGCGATCGCCCGATAGACGACGGGGAAATCAAGGTCAACGCCAGCCTCCACCAGCTGGGTACTGACCACGCGGGTGGAGATGCCCTCGCCAAGGCGCTTCTTGATCTGTCCGATCACCACGGAGCGATGCGCCGGGCACATGAGCGCCGAGAGGTGCAGCGTTCCTTCGGGCATTGCCTGCCATAAAGCGCGGGCATGCGCACGGGTATTGACGATGGCGAGCACCGAGGAATGGCGCGCGAGTTCCTGCGCAAGTTCGCTCCAATCGCGCCGTGCGTTCCAATCGGCGGGCAGATGCACCTGCACCCGGTCGAGCCGTTCATAGAGCCCGTCGGGGTCGGAGACGATTTCGCGCACGCCATCGAGCCCACGCACGTTCTTGCGCGGATCGAACGCTTGGCGGCTGGCGAGCACGGGCTGCGTAGCAGTCGAGAGCACGAAGGTCACGCCATAGTGCTCGACGAGCAGATTCATGACATCGAGGATAGGCTGCAGGAACTGCGGCGACAGCAGATGCGCCTCGTCGAGCACGATGATGCTATCGACGAGATTGTGCAGCTTGCGGCAGCGCGATGGACGGTCGGCGAAGAGCGATTCGAAGAGTTGGACATTGGTGGTGACGATGATGGGCGCATCCCAGTTCTCGCTGGCAAGGCGCGAAGCGCTCGTCTCGCGTTCGGGAGCGGTCGCCACGTTACTGTGATGCTCCACGATCGCGTCTTCGCCAAAGACGTCACGATAGACCCTGGCCGTCTGCTCGATGATGCTCGTGTAGGGGATGGCATAGACGATGCGCCGCTTGCCATGGCGCAGGGCGTGCCCGAGCGCAAACGCCATGCTGGAGAGCGTCTTGCCGCCGCCGGTGGGCACTGTGAGCGAAAAGATGCCCGGAGACCGCTGCGCGGCATCGCGGCATTGTTGCAGCACTTCGGCGCGCACGGCATTGACGGACGTCGGTGCCGCCTCGCGTGACTTGCGCGCCATGAATGCGTCGAACCGCGGCGCCAGTTCAGACAGACTCGGCCAACAGTTGCGCGCCGCGAACGTGTCGGGCGACATATAGCGCTCGGTGTCGAGAAAATCTGCGTCGACCAAAGCAGAGAAGAGCAACCGCACCCACAGCGGAAAACCGGCGATTTTTCCCGGAACTTCTTTCAGGTCGGGTTTGAAGTCTCCCGATTCGGTGATCTCTGGTGGAATCGGTTCGGCGAGCGTTTCCATGAGTTCAGCGCGGCTTGCCGGATCGGCGAGACGCTCGCGCAAGCCGCCGTACCAATCGTCGAGCCCAGCGTGATGTCCGGCGATGAGATAGGCGAGCACCCGACCCGGCAAGCCGAACCGATCACAGGCAAGTAATGCCCCTGCGGTGGAGTGCGGCGCCCGGCCCAGTTCGCCTTTGATGCTAGCATCCGGCTCGTAGCCGCTCTTGTGGCGGATGTAGCGCTGGAAGCGGGGACGGTATTTGCCCAGATCGTGCCACAGACCGGCAAGCCTCGCCCATCCAGCGCCATAGCGTTCGGCGAACTGCTCCGCGAGTTTTGCGGTTTCGCGCAGGTGCGATGCGAGATCATGCGGCTCACGCCATGATTTTCGTTGCGCATCGTGGGCGACATGAGCAATGTAGGGCATGCTTCCCTTCCCCAAAGTCATACCGGAGGTCATCCGATAGTAGCGCAAACGGCATAAAGAGGGAAGCGAAAACATGCCAAAATCGGCATGAAATCAAACTGACGTGTCAAGATGTTAGCAACGAAAAAGCCGGCCCCAAGGCCGGCTTTGCATCGAACGGTCGAACGAAAGGCGCTTTCACTCGGCAGCCGGAGTTGCTCCCGTGTTCGAGGTCGTGGACGTCCCCTTGTGGGCAGCGGGGGCACGTTTGCCGTGCGCGACCGAGCCTTGCTGGTGCATAGCGCTCTTGGCGCCCGTCTGGCCGTCCGGCTTGTGCGCACGCTGATGCTTGGTCGGGGTCGCCGCGACGACGGAAGTCTCGGTGGAAGCCCCCGTTGCCTGGGCGAACACGAAACCGGGCACTGCCAGCACGGCGGCCAGAGCACTGGTGATTAGGAATTTCTTGCTCATCGCTCTTGCCCCTTCGGGAACTACCGCATGGTGTCGGGACGTACGATACCAGTGAGTACTGTGCCGAGGAGAAATTTTCAAGACGTTTCTGACATTCAATCCTCGTCTACGCCACCCGCGACCTGGGCTTCGAGCACGCCGACGCGGCGTTCGAGCTCGGCGAGCTCTTGGCGCAGTTTGATGACCAGCTCGCGCTGCGCTTCGAATTCGTCACGGGTGACGAGATCCATGCGCTCGAACATGGAGCCGAGCAGCGCCTTGGCGTTTTTCTCGAAATCCTTGAGCGGGCTCGTTTCGGCGAGGTGCTTGAGTTTCTGCGCGAGTTCGTCGAACATGGGGGGTGTGGCCATGACATACTCCGATACGTAAGAAAAAGGCGGTCCGGGCATGAGTGTAGCACGCTGCATCAGCGGGCGCGCCCGGCGCGCCGCATCCGCTCGGCCAGGGCGAGGAAGTTCGGCTCCGTGGTCCAACCCTCCAGCACCACCGGCAGTTTGATGCGCCAATTCGGATATTCGGTGGAAGTGCCGGGGAAATTGACTTGCTCCGTTTGTCCGAATACGTCCTCCATCTGAACCATCATCACCGCGGCAGGGGTGCGCGCCACATATTCGTGGATCGCCAGCATCAACGATGGGGTCATGGCGTCTGCGCTCGGTTCGAGCCCCGGGGGCAAGAGCCCTTCCCGCGCGAGCGCCGTGAGCAGCCGCTCACGCAGGTATTGCCGTTCGGCCTGCAGCTGGCCTTGGGCTTGTTCCGTGAGCCACCCCAGCCGCTGGCGCACGCTCAAGTCCGTCCCTTTCCAATAGCCCGCCAGGGTGGGAAGATCGTGGCTGCCGATGGCCACCACGGCTTGACGCGGATAGGAGGAAGGGGATTTGAATTCTCCGTCGCCGGTTCGCTCGAAGGGCAACAAGCGGATCGACAGGACACCCTTGGGCGCCAGGGCGGCGCGGAGCTCGTCGGGCACCGTGCCGAGGTCTTCTCCGACCACCAGGCAGGCCTGCTGCACGCTGTGCAGGGCCAAGATACCGAGCAGATCGTGCAGGGGATAATGGACGTAGGTGCCTTCGGCGGGTTTTCGCCCGGAGGGAATCCAAAACAAGCGCATCAGCGCCATGACATGATCGAAACGCAGGACGGCGCCATGGCGCATGTTGGCGCACAGCGTTTCGGCAAAGGGGGCATACGCGGCATGGCGCAGCCGATCGGGAATCCACGGAGGCAGGCCCCAATCTTGCCCGGCCGGGTTGAAGTCGTCGGCGGGCGCGCCGATGCTCGCCGACAGGGCATAGACGCCTTGGTGCATCCAAGTGTCGGCGCCACCGCGGTCGGCCGAAAGCGCGAGGTCGAGATAGAGCAGGACGCCTCTTTCCTCTCCATGGCGCATGCAGGCGGCGAGCTGCTCGTGGGCCAGCCATTGCAGCCAGGCGTGGTACTGCACTTCGTCCGCGTGTGTGGCGGCGAACGCGTCGACGGCGGGGGATGCGGGGTCGCGAAACGATTCGGGCCAGGCCGGCCAGCCCCAGGCGCGGGCATCGAGACGGTGCCAGTGCCACTGCAGGGCTTGATGTACGGCGAAGTGCTTCAACGCCTCGCCCTGTTCGGCGAGATGGTTCCGGTAGGCCGCGGCGCGGGGGGTGTCGCGTGCGAGGTGATGGTCGCGAAAGTGGGCGAAGAGTCGCTCGAGGATGAAGGTCTTGCGTTCGGCGACCGCGGCATAATCGACCCAGGCCGTCGCGCGCAAGGCTTCGAGACTGTGCTGGAAGCGGGGCTCGGCCACTTCCCGCTGGGCTTGGGCACATTCGGCGAATTCGGGGATGGCTTCGACATCCAGGTAGAGCGGATTGAGGAAACGCCGGCTCGAGGGGCTGTAGGGGCTCGCCTGCGTCGGGTCGTGCGCATGCAAGGCGTGCAGGGGATTGAGGCCGACCACCGCGGCCCCAACATCGGCGGCGATCGCGATCGCTCGGGCGAGGTCGGTGAAATCGCCCATTCCCCAGTTGCGTTCGCTGCGCAGGGCGTAGAGTTGCAGCGCGATCCCCCAGACGCGCCGCTCGCCCGCCAACAACTCGGGGGTATGGCATCGAGGCGGGGTCACGATGAGGCGGGTTTGGCAGGGTGGGCCTGCGGGGGGTTCGATGCGGAAGAGGTGCTCACCCAGGGGGAGCGGCTCGTGCCAGTAGAAAGCGACTTCGAGATAGCCCTGGCCGTCGATTTCCCGTCGCCCGCCGATTTCCATCACGGCGGGGGGAAATTCCCCTTGGCGCATCGCTCCTCGTTCCAACCACAGCGTCCAGCGGTGGGTTTGGTCGGCGAGGGTCTCGGCACAGCGGTAAGGAATGCGGTACGGCGCGCAGGATTGCTGCACGACGGTGACGGGATCGAGCCCTTCGAGCCAGGGCCGGCGTTCGTGCTCGGTCAGCGCCTCGGTGAGGTCGGTTTCGGTCGTGATGACGCCCATCGCCTGCAACAAGGCGATTCGGGTTTCGTCCGGCGTCGTGTGCAGCTGTCCCCAGAGGTCGTGGTAGGCGTCGGCGATGCCCACGGCCCGCGCCAGGCGAAGCAGGGTTTCCCGTTCTTCCCGAGTCATCCAGGATTCATCCGGCATTGAGCTGTAGGAGGGCGAGCGAGTGGCCTTGCAGCGGATAGGGCTCGCCGCCATGGTAATCGCCATCCGGCGAGAGTCCGTCTTCGAACGCCGTGTCGAGCAGGACGTGCCACGGGCCCACGCCGAGGAAAGGGGGGAGCTGGAACGGGATGGTCTCGTGGTAGGCGTTGAATAGCAGCACGAAGCTCGCGTCTTGGATGGGGCGTCCGAGCGGGTCGCGCTCGGTGATCCCTCGTCCGTCGAGATACACGCCGAGACAGCGGGCGAAATGTTCGTTCCATTGCTGCTCGCTCATCTCGGCACCGCGCGGATCGAACCAGACGATGTCTTTGACGTCTTTGCCGTGAATCGGGCGGCCCTGGAAGAAATGGCGACGGCGTAAAATGGGGTGTTCCCGGCGCAGGGCGACGAGGCGCTGCACGTAAGCGAGCAGCCGCTGTTTCGCTTCGTTCGGTTCCCAATCGACCCAGGAGATCTCGTTGTCCTGGCAATAGGCGTTGTTGTTGCCGCGCTGCGTGCGGCAGATCTCGTCGCCGGCGAGCAGCATGGGCACGCCCTGCGACAGCAGCAGCGTGGCGAGCAGGTTGCGTTTCTGCCGCGCGCGCAGGGCGTTGATGGCGGGGTCGTCGGTCTCGCCTTCCACGCCGTAGTTGCACGAGAGGTTGTTATCGGTGCCGTCGCGGTTGTCTTCGAGGTTGGCCTCGTTGTGCTTGCGCTCATAGCTCACGAGGTCGTGCAGGGTGAAGCCATCGTGCGCCGTGACGAAGTTGATGCTGGCGTGGGGGCTGCGGCCGCTCTTGCCGTAGAGGTCGCTCGAACCGGTGAAACGCTGGGCGAATTCGCCGATGAGTCCGCCGTCGCCGCGCCAGTAGGCGCGGACCGCGTCGCGGTATTTGTCGTTCCATTCCGCCCAGCCCGGGGGAAAATTCCCCACTTGATAGCCGCCTTCGCCCAGATCCCACGGTTCGGCGATGAGCTTGACCTGGTTGAGCACGGGGTCTTGCTGGATGATGTCGAAGAAGGCCCCGAGCCGATCGACTTCGTGCAGCTCACGCGCCAGCGCCGAGGCGAGATCGAAGCGGAAGCCATCGACGTGCATCTCCGTGACCCAATAGCGCAGGCTGTCCATGATGAGCTGCAGCACGTGCGGTTCGCGCATGTTGAGGGTGTTGCCACAGCCGGTATAGTCGAGGTAATAGCGCGGCTCGTCTGGCTTGAGTCGATAGTAGCGGGCGTTGTCGATGCCGCGAAAGGCGAGGGTGGGGCCGAGGTGATCGCCTTCGCCGGTGTGGTTGTAGACGACGTCGAGAATGACTTCGATGCCAGCTGCGTGCAGGGCCTTGACCATGGTTTTGAATTCGCCCACGGGGTCGCTCAGGGCGTATCGATTCTCCGGGGCGAAGTAGCCGATGGAGTTGTAGCCCCAGTAGTTGCACAGTCCTTTTTCCACGAGGCGGCGCTCGTCGACGAAGGTGTGCACCGGCATCAACTCCACCGCCGTGATGCCCAGCCGCGTGAGATGCTCGATCACCGGCGGCGAAGCCAGCCCGAGATAGGTGCCGCGTAGGCATTCGGGAACCTGGGGATGCAGGCGCGTGAATCCCTTGACGTGCAATTCATAGATCACGGTCTCGTGCCAAGGGACATTGGGATGGCGATCGTCGCTCCAGGTGAAAGCGGCGTCGATGACCTGGCAGCGTGGCATGCCGGCCGCGTCGTCACGGCGATCGAAGGAAAGATCGGCCTTGGGATGGCCAACGTGATAGCCAAAATGCGCGTCGCTCCAGCGAATTCCGCCGACGAAGGCTTTCGCATAGGGATCGAGCAGTAGTTTGTGCGGGTTGTAGCGGTGCCCCGATTCGGGATGGTAAGGGCCATGCACGCGGTAGCCATAGAGTAGCCCGGGCCGGGCCTCGGGGAGATAGCCGTGCCAGACGTCGCCGGTACATTCGGGCAGGGCGATGCGCTGTACTTCGCGCTTGCCGCCCGCTTCGAACAGGGCCAACTCGACTTTCTCGGCATGACCGGCGAAGAGGGCGAAATTGACGCCATTGCCATCCCAGGTGGCGCCTCGTGGATAGGGCCGACCCGGCCCGACGATGGTGATGGGCTCCATCATGGCACTCCTTCTGCGCTGACGGAAGGCTCCAGGTAGAGCACCGCGAGCGGCGGCAGGGTAAGGACGAGCGACTGCAACCGGCCATGTGCAGGAATCGCTTCGGCACGCGCGCCTCCGGCATTGCCGAGGTTGCTGCCGCCGTAGCAGGCGGCGTCGGAATTGAGCCGTTCGCGCCAGTACCCTCCTTGCGGCACGCCGATACGGTAGCCGTGGCGCGGGATCGGCGTGAAGTTGGCCACCACCAGCACGAGGGGGCTGCCCGGGGCGTGGCGCAGGAGAGCGAGCACGCTCGCCTCGGCATCGTGGCAGTCGATCCACTCGAAGCCGTCGGCGTCGAAATCGCGCTGGTACAAGGCGGGGGTGGCGACGTAGTAGGCGTTGAGGTCGGCCACCCACCGGCGCAGCCCGTCGTGCTCGGGCTGTGCCAGCAGGTGCCAGTCGAGGCTCGTCTCGTGATCCCATTCGCGTGGCTGGCCGAATTCGCCGCCCATGAAGAGCAGTTTCTTGCCCGGGTGGGCCCATTGATAACCGTAGAGCAGCCTCAGGTTGGCGCGTTTCTGCCAGTCGTCGCCCGGCATCTTGGCGAGCAGCGCCCCCTTGCCGTGCACCACTTCGTCGTGCGACAGGGGGAGCACGAAGTTTTCATTGAAGGCGTACCACAGGCTAAAGGTGAGCCGGTCGTGGTGGTATTTGCGGTAGATGGGATCTTGGCGGAAGTAATCGAGCGTGTCGTGCATCCAGCCGAGGTTCCATTTCATGCCGAATCCGAGCCCACCGAGATGCACCGGGCGCGAGACCATCGGCCAGGCGGTGGATTCCTCGGCGATCGTTTGTACGTCCGGATGGAAGCGATAGATCGAGGTGTTGGCCTTGCGTAGGAATGCGATCGCGTCGAGATCTTCCTTGCCGCCTCGGGCATTGGGAATCCACTGCCCCGGCTCACGACCGTAGTCGAGATAGAGCATGGATGCGACGGCGTCCACGCGCAATCCATCGAGGTGATAGACGTCGAGCCAGAACATCGCGCTCGAGAGCAGAAACGAGCGCACCTCGTGCCGGCCGTAGTTGAAAATGGCGCTGTGCCAATGCGGATGATAGCCGCGGCGCGGGTCGGCGTGCTCGTAGAGGTAGGTGCCATCGAAGCGCGCGAGGCCATGCGGATCGTCGGGAAAGTGCGACGGCACCCAGTCGAGGATCACCCCCAGGCCGTGGCGGTGCAGGGTGTCGACGAGGTACATGAAATCTTGGGGTGTGCCGTAGCGCGCGGTGGGCGCAAAATAGCCGGTGGTCTGATACCCCCACGAACCATAAAAGGGATGTTCCGTGATCGGCAAGAGCTCTACATGGGTGAATCCCTGCGCACGGGCGTATTCGGCCAGCGGCTGGGCGATCTCGCGATAGGTGAGAAAGCGGTTGCCGTCTTCCGGCACGCGCCGCCAGGAGCCGAGATGCACTTCGTAGATCGACCAGGGGACGTCGAGCGCATTGGCCCTCGCCCTCGTTTTCATCCAATCGGCATCGTTCCAGTCGTAATCGAGCCGCCAGGCGCGCGAGGCGGTACCGGGCGGCACCTCCCAATGGAAGGCGTAGGGGTCGCCTTTATCGAACGGGGCGGGGGCATAGGGCGAATCGATGCGGTATTTGTAGCACTGTCCGGCGCGCACGCCAGGCACGAAGCCTTGCCAGATGCCGGAACCGTCGGGGCGGGCGTGCAATCGGTGCGCGTTGCCGTCCCAGTCATTGAACGTACCGACCACCGCCACGGAGCGGGCGTTGGGCGCCCACACGGCGAAATGCGCCCCTTCTTCTTCCAGCCGACAGCCGAGCTTGCCGTAGAGGTGGGCGTGGCTGCCCTCGCGAAAGAGGTAGACGTCGTGCGGCGTGAGCGGAGCGTGGGGGTTCGTCACCGGGCGGTGCCTCCTTCGACTTCGACCGGATGGAGGTGCCAGACGGTCTCGTTGTATTCCCGTACCGTACGATCGACCGAGAAAATGCCGCTACGCGCCGTGTTGCGAATCGACAGTCGCGTCCAGCGCTCGGTGTCGCGATACGTCTGCGCGGCGCGGCACTGGGCTTCGGCGTAGGCGCGAAAATCGGCGAGCACGAGCCAGGGATCCTGCGGATTCTTCAGGGCGGCGAGCACGTCGTCGTAGAGGCGGGGGTCGAAGGGGTTGCAGTGGCCGGATTCGAGTAAGGAGAGGGCGCGCCGTAGGTCTTCGTCCTCGGCGATGAGCCGCTGGGGATCGTAGCGCGCCCGCAGTGCGTTCGCCTCTTCGACGCTCAGCCCGAAGGCGAAGAAGGCTTCCGAGCCGACGGCTTCGTAGATCTCGAGGTTCGCGCCGTCGAGCGTGCCGATGGTGAGCGCCCCGTTCATCATCAGTTTCATGTTGCCGGTGCCCGAGGCCTCCTTGCCGATGGTCGGAATCTGCTCGGAGAGCTCGGCGGCCGGCGCGATGCATTCGAGCGTACTCACGTCGTAATCGGGCAAAAAGGCGACCTTGAGCAGCGAGCCGACGTCGGGATCCAGCGCGACGATGCGCGCCACGTCGTTGATGAGTTTGACGATCTTCTTGGCCATCGCATAGCCGGGCGCCGCCTTGCCGGCGAAGAGCACGCAGCGTGGCGTCCAGTCGGCGGCATCCCCGCGCTTGATGCGATCGTAGAGATGGATCACGTGCAGTACGTTCAGAAGCTGCCGTTTGTATTCATGGATGCGCTTGACTTGCACGTCGAACAGGGCGTCGGGCGAGAACTCGATGCCGGTGGTGCGCAGCACCCGCTCGGCGAGCCGCTCCTTGTTGTGCTGTTTGATCTCGCGCCAGCGACGGCGAAATTCGGCCTGCTCGGCGCAGTCCTCGAGTGCATGCAACCGCGAAGCGTCGGTGATCCACGACGGGCCCAGCGCCTCGTCGAGCAGGGCGCGCAGCTGCGGGTTGCAGCGGGCGATCCAGCGCCGGGGCGTGACGCCATTCGTCGTGGCATGGAATTTCTGCGGCCAGAGTTCGGCGTGATCGCGCAGCACGGTGGAGACGAGGAGCTTGCCATGCAGGGCCGAGACGCCATTGACCGAGAAGCTGCCCACCACCGCCAGATGAGCCATCCGCACCTGTCCGTCGGCCGAGAGGATCGCCATGCGCTCGTGGCGTTCGGGCTCGTTGGGCCATTTCGCATGCACGAGCAGCGCGAAACGCCGGTCGATCTCGGCGATGATCTCGTAGACGCGCGGCAAGACGCGCTGCACCATGGCGGCGGGCCAGGTCTCGAGCGCCTCGGGCAGGAGCGTGTGATTGGTATAGGCGACGCAGTGCGTGACGATCCCCCATGCCTCCTCCCAGCCGAGGTGATACTCGTCGATGAAGAGCCGCATGAGCTCGGGGACGATGAAGCTCGGATGGGTATCGTTGATCTGGAAGACGTGGAATTCGGCGAAGCGCTTGAAATCGGGCCCGTTCGCCGCCACCCACTGCTGCACCACGTCCTGGGCGGAGGCCGAGGCGAGGAAATAGTGCTGGCGCAGCCGCAGCTCCTTGCCGCTTTCGCTGGCATCGTTGGGATAGAGCACCAGCGTGATGTTTTCGGCGGCATTTTTCGCGTCGACCGCCTCGTAGTAATCCCCTTCGTTGAACTTGCTGAGGTTGAATTCCTCCGACGCGGAAGAGGACCACAGGCGCAAAGTGGCGACGTAACCGTTGCGGTAGCCGGGGATGGGGACGTCGTACGGTACCGCCTGGACTTCCTCGTCGTGATCCCAGTGCACGTAGAGCCAGCCGGTGTGCGGATCGACGTAGTGGTGCGTTCTCCCGCCGAAACGCACCGTGCGCGTGTATTCCGGCCGCGGGGTTTCCCAAGGGAAAGCGCCGTTCTTCAGCCAATGATCCGGCTCCTCGATCTGCCAGCCGTCGCGGATGATCTGGCGGAACATCCCGTAGTTGTAACGCAGGCCATAGCCCAGCACGGGCAGGCGTTGCGTGGCACAGCTATCCAGCATACAGGCGGCGAGCCGCCCCAACCCCCCGTTGCCCAAGCCTGCGTCCGGCTCGACCGCCTCGAGGCGATCGAGCGCTTGACCGAGTTCTTCGAGCGCACGCCGCCCGTCCTCTTCCACGCCGAGGTTGAGGAGCGCATTGCCGAGCGAACGGCCGATCAGAAATTCCATGGAGACGAAAAAAGCCTTGCGCCGCGCAGTGCCGTGGTAGGCGTTCCAGGTACGCTGCCAGTCGAGCATGAGGCGATCCGCCAGCGTGTAAGCAAAGGCGCGAAATTGGTAGAACGGCTCGGCCGTCAGAGAGCGGCCGAGCCGCTTGTAGAGGTAGCCGAGGAAATCTTCCTGCAAGGCGGGCGCATCGCGCCCCGTGCGCCGAACGATGCGTTCCAGCCAATGGTTGCTTCCCCCGCTGGCTGCCACGGCCGGCGCTTCATCCATGATAGAGCTCCCGGTATTCGGCCGCGCGGCGTGGCCAGCCGAAATCCTGTTCCATGCCATTGCGCTGGATCGTGCGCCAGGTACGGGGTTTCTCCCAGTGCGTGAGCGCGCGCGCCAAGGCGGCGGTGAGCGCTGCCGCCGTCGGCTCCGTGAAGACGAAACCCGTTGCCGTTCCTGCAGCGAGCGTGGCCTCGGTGGTATCGACCACGGTATCGCGCAAGCCGCCCACCGCATGCACCACCGGCGGGGTGCCATAGCGCATGCTGTACATCTGGTTGAGCCCGCAGGGTTCGAAACGCGACGGCATCACGAAGACGTCGCAGCCGGCTTCGATCCGGTGCGCGAGCGGCTCGTCGTAGCCGAGGTGCACGAACACGCGCTGCGGGTGGGCCGCCGCGAGCGCCGCGAATCCTTGGGCGAAGCGGGCCTCCCCTGCCCCCAGGGCGACGAAACGCAGCGGGGTGCGCTCGAGCAGCCCTGGCAACGCTTCGAGCAGCAGGTCGACCCCTTTTTGCGCCACCAACCGGCCGATGAACCCGGCAAGGGGCGCTTCGCGCCGTGCCTCCTGGGGTGCGCAACCGAGGGATTCGAGCAGGGCCGCGCGGTTGGCGGCCTTGGCGCTCACCCAGCCGCGCGCGGGGGAATAGCGCCGCGCGAGATGGGGATCGGTCGCCGGATTCCAGCGTTCGGTGTCGATGCCATTGACGATGCCTTTCAGCCGCCCCTGGGCGCGACACTGCTGCAGGGCGCCCTCGAGACCACAGCCGAACTCGGGGGTACAGATTTCCTCGGCGTAGGAAGGGCTCACCGTCGTCACCCGGTCCGCCCACAGGATTCCACCCTTGATCATCGACATCTGGCCGTAGAACTCGAGCCCGTCGAGCGACCACCACGAGGGCGGCAAGCCGAGTCCGCTGAAGAGCGAAGAGGGAAAAAGTCCCTGGTAAGCGAGGTTGTGGATGGTGAAGACGGAGCGCGGCCGCGCCGATTCGAGCGACAGGAAGGCCGGCACGAGCCCCGTCTGCCAGTCGTTCGCATGCACCAGGTCGAAACGGGCGTGCGGCGCCGCCCGCCCCATCGCCACTTCGACGACGGCGCGGGCGAACACGGCGAAGCGCTCCCCGTTGTCCCACCACTCGTGCTCGGCATCCTCGCCGTAGGGGGTGCCGGGGCGGTCGTAGAGCACGGGGATGTCGAGCAGCAGCAAGGGCAGATCGATCCCCTGCGCCCGGCCCCACCACAACCGGGCTTCGTGTTCACGCCCGACGCCGGGCAGCGTACAGGCACCGGCAAGATCTCGCCCTTCGAGCCGATCGAGCACGCAGCGGTAGGCCGGAAGCATGAGCGTCGGCGCTTCGCCCAAGGCGGCCAAGGCGTGCGGCAAGGCGTGCGCGACCTCGCCCAGCCCGCCGGTCGTGGCCAACGGATAGAGTTCGGAGGCGGCGAAGAGCACCTTCATTTCGCCACCAAGGGAAATGTGCGACCGAGCATGACCGGGGTGACGACGACGATGCCCGAGTCGGGGTCGACGCAGAAACGCTCGCGATCGTGCTCGACGTCGTAGCCGATCTCGGTGCCCGGCGGCAGGACACAGCCCCGGTCGATGATCGCGCGCCGAATGCGGCAATGCCGCCCGATCTCGACTTGCGGCAGCAAGATGCTGTCTTCCACGCGGGCATAACTGTGCAGGAAACAGTCGGTGGAGACGATGCAGCGGCGCACCGAGGCGCCGGAGAGCACCACGCCGTCGGCAACCAGCGCATCGAGCGCCATGCCGCGCCGCCGATCCTCGTCGAAGGCGAATTTCGCCGGCGGACGCTGCGGCTGGTAGGTCCAGATCGGCCAATCGGCATCGTAGAGATTGAGCGCCGGTTCGATGGCGCACAGATCCATGTTCGCCTCCCAATAGGCGGCGATCGTGCCCACGTCGCGCCAGTAATCGGGACGTCCGGCTTGATTCACGAAAGGATAAGCGAACACCCGCGCCCCGCGCGCGATCATCCCCGGCAGCACGTCGGCGCCAAAATCGTGCGAGGAATGCGGGTCGTCGTGGTCCCGGCTCACCTCGTCGAGCAACACCTGCGCGTCAAAGACGTAGATTCCCATGGAGACGAGCGAGCGCTGCGGCCGCCCCGGCAGGCCGGGGGGATCGGCGGGCTTTTCGAGGAAGTGCTCGACGCGACCCTGCGCATCGACCGACATCACGCCGAACGCCCGCGCCGATTCACGCGGCACCTCGATACACCCCACGGTGAGCTCGGCGCCGCTTGTGAGATGCGCCATGAGCATGCGCCCGTAATCCATCGTATAGACATGGTCGCCGGCCAAGACGAACACGTGCCCGGGGCAATAGCGCGCGATCATGTCGATGTTCTGGTAGATGGCATCGGCGGTGCCGCAGTACCACCCCTGCTCGCCCTGCGCGCCATCCTGCGAGGCAGGCAGCACCGCGACGAACTCGCCGATTTCGTGCCGCAGGAAGTTCCAGCCATATTGCAGGTGGCGTATGAGTGAGTGCGGTGCGTACTGCGTGAGCACGCCGATGCGGCGGATGCCGGAATTGACGCAATTGGATAGCACGAAATCGATGATTCGGTACTTGCCGCCGAACGGCAGCGCCGGTTTCGCTCGCCACCGCGTCAACTCCTTGAGTCGGCTGCCGCGCCCTCCGGCGAGCACCAAGGCCAAGGTATGGCGCATTTGTCGCTCCGCGGACGAAGCGGGTACCGTACTCTTCTCCTGCATACTCCTCCCCATCGCAGCTTCGGGCTGCGTTTCACCGGAGGGTTTGTCGTTTTTGTTCCCTATTACATGATCATTTTTTGGTTTTGTTACCCACGAAGAGTTTGTGCGCCAGGCGCACCCCTTCGACCACACCCAGACCCCGCCCCCACCATTTGAGTGCGGCTTGCGCCGTGCCTCGCCGCCCCAGGCGCCACAGAATCGCGCCACCGGCGAGCGCGAGCGGTACTTTCCAACGCACGAGGGTGCGCCAGGCGTCGTCGACCGGACGCACCGCCTCGCGCCATTCGTTCGCCGCCCCTACCATGCGGCGTCGGTGCGCGGCGATGCGCGCCTCCAGCTCGGCCTTGCGGGTGGCGAGTTCGTCGCGGCGCATCAGGTCTCCTCACCGGGCTCCGCGAGCAGCTGCCGGTCGGTGGCGAGCTGGGCGAGCGTGGCGCGCAATAGGCTGCGGCGCCGGGCCAAGGCCCGCAAGCGCCAGCCGGAGTAGACGGCACCGACGAGCAGGACCGCGGCCACCGCCGCGATGGCGGTGAGCCGGTGCGTTTCCCAGAAGGCAGCCACCACGAACACCCCGACGAAGGCCAGCCCCAAGGCACCCAGCGCCAGGCTCAAACCCGCGAGCAGGAGAAGATCGAAGAGCCGGGCGCGCTCTTCCTCCAGCTCGAGCACCGCCAGCCTCAGGCGCATCTCGCCGCCTTCGAGCAGATGCTCAATCAAGCGCTTGGAAGCGCCGAAGACGCGCTCCATCGGGCCGGCGGGACGCTCCATCAGCGGCGACCGATCAGCAAACCGATCAGCATGCCGACGGCAGCCCCCAGGCCGATGCTGGTCCAGGGATGCTCGCGCACGTAGCCTTCGGTCTGCTGCGCGGTGGCGCGCAGCGTGGTGCTTGCCTGCTGATAGAGCTCGGCGCCGCGCTCGGCGAGCCGCGCCCGCGTCTCTTCCAGTCGGGCGCGGGCGCGCTCGCGCAGCTCGCGGATCTCGCTGCTCGTTTCATTGGCCGTGGCGAGCAGCAACTCATCCAGAGTCTGCGCCAATTGACGCAGCTCTTCTTTCAGCTTCTCGGTACTGGCTTGCGGCGTGGGGTTCGTTTCCGTTTGCACGTTTTGTTTGGTCATGGTGATTCTCCCAGGGAAAATGGCCTTGTTTCATTCTAGGTCAAAGGGTGAAAGAAAACACGGAAACCTTCGAACGGTTTCGTTTGGACGAGGTCCCCTCGCCCATGAGGCAACCCAAAAGGACTGCACGTCTGCCGCGTTTCACGCACAAACACGATTCTTCCAGGCGATCTATCGCATACGCTCGATCACCATGGCGATGCCTTGGCCCACGCCGATGCACATCGTCGCCAGGCCATAGCGGCCGTCGCGGCGTTCGAGCTCGCGCGCGAGCGTGAGCACCAGGCGGGCCCCGGAAGCACCCAGCGGATGACCCAGGGCGATCGCTCCGCCGTTGGGATTGACGTGTTCGGCATCATCTGGCAGCCCCAGCTGGCGCAACACCGCCAGCGCCTGGGCGGCGAAGGCTTCGTTGAGTTCGATCGCATCGATCCGCGCCAGGCTCAAACCCATGCGATCGAGCACCTTGCGCGTGGCCGGCGCCGGGCCGATGCCCATGATGCGGGGCTCCACCCCCACGGTGGCCATGGAAAGAATGCGCGCCATCGGTCGCAACCCATGGCGCGCCACCGCGCTTTCACTAGCAATGAGCACCGCGACGGCGCCGTCGTTCACGCCCGAGGCGTTGCCGGCGGTAATGGTGCCTCCGGGCTTGACCACACCCTTGAGCTTGGCGAGCATTTCCAAAGTCGTCTCGGGCCGGGGATGCTCGTCGCGCGCCACGGGCACCGTTTCACCCTTCTTGCCCGCCGGCACCTCCACCGGCACGATCTCGCCGTCGAAGAAACCGCGCGCGGCCGCCTCGGCATAGCGGCGCTGGCTGCGCAGGGCAAAGGCGTCCTGGTCGGCGCGGGCGATGCCGAACTGCTCGGCCACGTTCTCGGCGGTTTCGGGCATGGAGTCGATGCCGTAGCGCGCTTGCATTTTCGGGTTGACGAAGCGCCAGCCGATGGTGGTATCTTCGATCTTGGCGCTGCGCGAGAAGGCGCTCTCGGCCTTGCCCATGACGAAGGGCGCGCGCGTCATGCTCTCGACCCCGCCGGCGATCATCAAATCGGCCTCGCCACAGGCGATCGCCCGGGCGGCGGTGCCGATCGCGTCCATGCCCGAGCCGCAGAGCCGGTTGAGAGTCGAGGCGGGGATCGTAGGCGGAAGACCGGCGAGCAGCGCTGCCATGCGGGCGACGTTACGATTATCCTCGCCGGCCTGGTTGACACAGCCGAAGTAGACGTCGTCGACCGCTTCCCAATCGACCTGCGGCTGGCGCGCCATGAGCGTCGCGATCACGTGCGCCGCAAGATCATCGGGTCGAACGTAAGCGAGTGCACCGCCGTAGCGGCCGATGGGGGTACGGATACCATCGCAGAGATAAACCGTCTTCTCCATTCCCATTCCTCTTCCTTTTTGTGGTTTGGCGCAAAGGGCTGTCTTAAGCCTCTACGGCGCATGGTAGCATAAGCATTACAGGAGCAAATGACCGGATACAGTGCGCCGCCTTTGTCCCCGGAGAGGTGGGGTTCGGGAAAAACACGGAGGAGGAGAGAAACATCATGCCTTGCTATGAAATCGACGGGCTCAAGCCCGTCGTCCATCCCGACGCCTACGTCCACCCGGATGCAGTCCTCATCGGCGACGTGCACATCGGACCCGGCGTGTATGTGGCGCCGCTCGCGAGCCTGCGTGGCGACTTCGGCCGGCTCATCGTGCATGCCGGCGCCAACATCCAGGACTGCTGCGTCATGCACGGTTTTCCCGGCATCGACACCGTGGTCGAGGAAGACGGCCACATCGGCCACGGGGCGATCCTGCACGGCTGCCGCATCCGGCGCAACGCGCTCGTGGGCATGAACGCGGTGATCATGGACGAAGCAGAGGTGGGGGAGTCGGCCATCGTCGCCGCAGCTGCCTTCGTCAAGGCCGGCATGGTGATCCCGGCGCGCAGCCTGGCGGTGGGCGCTCCGGCCAAAGTCGTGCGCGAACTGAGTGAAGAAGAGCTAAACTGGAAGATCAGCGGCACGCAGACTTATCAGGAACTCACGCGCCGCAGCCGCGCCACGCTGCGCCCCTGCACGCCGCTTCCCGAAGCCGAACCCGGCCGCAAACGCTTCGAGAAAGAGGGAGTCGTGCCCCTGGTGGCGCTGCGCAACAAATGAACCCGGGAGTCTCATGGCGCAACGCATCGATCCCCACCTCTGGCAACGCCACGCCTGGATGAACCGCCTGCAGACGGCGGTGCTGGTGGTCGTGCTCGCCACGCTGCTCGCCACCGTCGGCTGGCTGCTGTGGGGCAATGACGGCATCCTCTACATGCTCGTCTTCTGCGCGGTGTCCCTCCTGCTGCAACCGCTCGCCGGCCCCGAGCTGGTACTGCGCCTCTATCGCGCCCAACCCATCGCCCCGGGCGAAGCGCCCGAGCTCCATGCCCTGGTGGAGCGGCTCGCCACACGCGCCGGCCTGCCGAGTGTGCCGCGGCTCTACTTCGTCGACACACCCATCGTCAACGCCTTCAGCGTAGGGAGCCGCAACGATGCCGCCATCGCCCTCACCTCGGGGTTGCTCGCGCGGCTCGATCTGCGTCAGATCACGGGAGTGCTCGCGCACGAGGTGGCGCACATCGCCAATGATGACGTACGGGTCATGAGTCTGGCCGATTCCCTCACGCGCATGACGAGCGTCCTCTCCCTCACGGGGCAGATCCTGCTGCTGGTCAACCTACCCTTGCTGCTCGTGGGTGCGGCCGTGGTGAATTGGCTGGCGGTGGCGCTGCTCATCTTCGCGCCGCAGATCGCCATGCTCGTGCAACTGGGGTTGTCGCGGGTGCGCGAATACGACGCGGACCTGGCGGCCGTCGCCCTCACCAACGACCCCGAAGGGCTCGCCTCGGCGCTCCTGGCCATCGAACGCGTCCATCGTGGCTGGCGCACCTGGCTCTTCCCCGGCTGGGGCTCTCCCGAACCCTCGTGGCTGCGCACCCATCCAGCCACGGAAGAGCGCGTGCGCCGGCTGCTCGAACTCGCACGACGCGAGCCCCCCGAGCAGGATCACGACGACACACCGCCTTTCATTGCTTCATCCGCCTCCGGCCGCACCCCACGCTATCGCCCCGGTAGTGGGCTGTGGTATTGAATCGGTTGGCATGAGGCACTCACTCGTGCCGCAGCGCCTCGATCGGATCGAGCCGTGCGGCGCGGCGCGCCGGAAAGAAACCGAAGACGATGCCGATCGCCCCCGAGAAGAGCGCCGCGATCACCACGATGCCGTAATCGGGCGAGAAGGGGAAAGCCAGCTTTTGCGCGGCGACGAAAGAAAACGTCAACGCCAGAATGATGCCGATGGTACCGCCCAGAAAGGAGAGCACCACCGCTTCCACCAGGAACTGCAGCATCACGTCGGCGGCGCGCGCGCCGATCGCCAGGCGAATGCCGATCTCGCGCGTACGTTCGGTCACCGAGACCAGCATGATGTTCATGATGCCGATGCCGCCCACCAACAGGCTGATGCCGGCCACCGCGCCGAGGAGCGTGGTGAGCATGCGCGTGGTGCTGGTGAGCGTGCGCTCGATCTCCTTGGAATCGACCAGGCGGAAATTGTCCTCCATGTTGGCCGACAGATGCCGGCGCTCGCGTAGCACGAGCCGGATGTCTTGAAGCACGCGCTCGTTGTCGACGCCATCGGCGAGCGAGAGCTGGATCGAGTCGACATCGGTGCTCCCGGAGATGCGGCGCTGGAAAGTACGCAAAGGGATGAGGGCGATGTCGTCCTGGTCGTTGCCCATGGCGCTTTGTCCCTTGGCATCGAGCAGGCCGATGATCTCGCAGGAGAATTTGTCCACCCGCATGCGCTGTCCGATGGGGTCGTCCGCGCCGAAGAGCTCACGCGCCACCGTCTGGCCGATGATGCACACCGCCACGCCGGCGCGCAGCTCACTCGGCAGAAAACCGCGACCTCGAACGATTTCCCAGCGTCGCGCCTCGAGGTACCCCTCGCCCGCACCGACCACGGTGGTGCTCCAGCTCTGGTTGCCGGCCACCACGGTGAGGGTGCGCAGCGATACGGGCGTCGACCAAACGACGCCCGGCACCTCACGCGCCAGTGCCTGCGCATCCTCGACCTTGAAAGGGATGATGCTCTGCCCGGGCCCGAAGCCTCGAGCGGGACGCAGGAAGACGATGTTGCTGCCCAGCGAAGAGATCTGGTCCGAGACCGCCTGAGTGGCGCCCCGTCCGAGCGTGACCATGGCGATCACCGCCCCCACGCCGATGACGATGCCGAGCACGGTGAGGAAGGAGCGCAGGGCGTTCCTGCCCAACGACCGGATCGCTTCGCGCAGCGCGTTGCCCAACATCAGGAGGACTCCTCGATGCGTTCGATGTGCCCGTCGCGGAAGTGCACCACGCGCCGGGCGTAGGCGGCGATGTCCGGTTCGTGCGTCACCATGACGATGGTGAGATGCCGTTCGCGATTGAATCGGGTGAGAAGCGCCATGATCTCGTGGCTACGGGCAGAATCGAGGTTGCCGGTGGGCTCGTCGGCGAGCAGGACCTTTGGCTGGGAGACGATGGCGCGAGCGATCGCCACCCGCTGCTGCTGCCCGCCGGAGAGTTCGCTCGGCACGTGATGCTCCCGACCGGAAAGGCCCACCTGGGCGAGCGACTCACGCGCGCGCAGGCGCCGTTCGTGGGTCGGCACCCCTTGATAGACGAGCGGCAGTTCGACGTTTTCCTGAGCCGTGACGCGCGGCAACAAGTGAAAGCCCTGGAAGACGAAACCCAGGGTGTAGCGGCGCAGCAAGGCACGGCCGTCACCATCGAGCTCGGTGACTTCGAGATCTCCGAGCCGGTAGCTGCCGCGGGTGGGCGTGTCGAGGCAACCGAGGATGTTCATCGTGGTCGACTTGCCCGAGCCGCTCGGTCCCATGAGGGCGACGAACTCGCCCGGCCACACGTCGAGATCGATGCCGCCCAGCGCCACGACGCGCGCATCGCCCTGGCCATAGACGCGCTCGACGCCGCGCAGCTGGATGAGCGGGGTGCCCTGTCGCCCTGGTTCGGTCATGACTTGGGGCGCTCCACGGCGGTGATGACCGGCGTGCCTGGTTCGAGCCGGCCCGAGAGCACTTCCAGTACCTGGGTACGCCGGCCATCCGAGGGCCCCAGGCGCACTTGTACCGGCATCGGCGTGCCGCGTTCATCCAGCACCCAGATCGTGGCTTCGTCCCGCTTTCTGGCTGCAGGAAGGGGGCGAGACGTCCCCGAAGCGCGCATCGGCGGTCGGAAAAATGTCCCAATGCCGGGACTTTGCGCTGCCGCGGCCTTGTCCGGCTCCGGTGGGCGATAGCGCAAGGCCGCATTGGCGATCGTCAGGACGTCCTCGAGGTGCTGGCTGAGGATTTCGGCCGTGGCCGTCATGCCGGGGCGCAGTTTGAGATCGGGATTGGCCACGGTGATCTCGGTCTTGTAAGTCACCACGCCGTTGATGAGTTCCGAGCCGTAGCGCACGCGTTTCACGCGTCCGCTGAATGGCTGATCGGGGTAGGAGTCGACGGTGAATGTCACGCTCTGCCCTTCGGCCACCTTACTGACGTCGGCCTCATCGACGTCGGCCAACAATTCCATTTGGGTCAAATCTTCCGCGAGCGTGAAGAGTACGGGCGTTTGTAGCGAAGCGGCGATGGTTTGCCCCGGATCGATGCTGCGGGTCAAGACCACACCGCTGATGGGGCTTCGAATCACGGATTTGTCGAGATCGGTGCGAATCGAGGCGAGCTGCGCTTCGTTGGCCTTGATCTGTGCCTGCGCTTGGCGCAACTCAGCCTCGGCACGGGCGACGGCAGCCGCGGCGGCGTCGAGATCTTGCGGGGCCACGGCCTGACCCCGGCTGAGCTTGTCGGCTTGCTCCAGGCGTTGCCGCTTGGCGCGCGCCTCCGATAACGTAGCCTCGAGTTGCGGGATCCTGGCGTGCGCCATGGCGAGGTTCGCTTCGGCCTGCAGGCGCTGTGCTTCGAGCTTGCGCGTGTCGAGTCGGGCCAGAACATGGCCGACCATCACCGGATCGTTGAAATCGACATAGACTTCACGGATCGTGCCGGAGATCTCGGCCCCGACATCGACCTCGTTGGTGGGGCTGAGGTTACCCGTGGCGGTAACGGTGATCGACAGCGATCCGCGTTGGGCCGTATCGGTGAGATAACGCACTGCAGATTTCCCCTCACCCCGGCCAAAGAGGAAAAAAACCGTGAGCACGATCGCGAGTCCCAGCGCCAGGCCAAGGAGAAGTCGCCTCCTGCGTCGGCGCAGCCGCGTGAGTTCGGCGCGCAGATGTGAGGTATCGAGCAGAGGATTTGCAGAAGATTCGGTCATCGGGAGCCATCCTCCAGAGGCGTTTCGGCCGGCCAGCCGCCACCGAGCGCTTTGTAGAGCCGCACACGGTCGGTGGCATTCTGGCCTTGCTGCAAGACATAGGCGTCGGTGGCGGAGAGCCAGCTGCGTTGTGTATCGATGAGCACCGTGTAATCGACCAGCCCCGAGCGGTACTGAGCGAGCGCCAGCACCACGCTCGCGCGCGCACTGTCGGCCGCCTGACGCAGATCATTCAACCTCTGATCGTTTTCGCGTACCGTGAGCAGTGCATTCTCCACGTCACCCAGGGCCACGAGCACGCTCTTGCGGTAGGCGGCAAAACTCTGCACGAGCCGCGCTTCGCTCGCCTCCAGCTGTGCCGAGAGGCGACCCCCATCGAATAGCGTGGCCAAGGGCGCGAACGCGAGACTCCATGCCCGGGCACTGGCCTGCCAGAGATCACCCGCCGAGAGGGCCGTAAGCCCCAGGCTGCCGCTCAGGGGAAAGCTCGGGTAGCGCGCCGCGTCGGCGACGTCGCGTTGCGCGGCTGCCGCTGCCAGTTGCGCCTCGCTGCGGCGCACGTCGGGGCGGCGGCGTAGTACGTCGGCAGGAATGCCGGCTGCGGGAAGCGAGGGCAGAGATGCCACCCAAGGGCCGAGATAGGCGAGTTCCGGCGGTTCGGCTCCTTCGGCGGCGATGGCGGGCCCTGCAGGCGCACGCTCCGAGAGTCGCTCGTGCCAATACCCCGGGGACTCCCCGGCGAGCAGCGCGAGTGCATTCAGCGCATTCTCCCGACCCTGGGCGAGCGCGGCCTGCTGGGCCCGGGTCTGAGCGAGCAAGGTCTGCGCCTGGTACACGTCGAGCTCACTCACGAGGCCCGCGCTAGACCTGGCTTGGGCAAGGGCGAGGCTGCGTTCGAGCACCATGAGCTGCGCTTCGAGCAGCGTCTCGCGGGCTTGGGCCGTTCGCGCATCGAACCAGGATTGCGCTGCCTCTGCCGTGGCGCTCACCAAAACGTCGGCCAGATCATAGGAGGCCGCTACCTGCTGTGCCTCGGCCGCCCGCAGCGCCGCTCGCCGGCCTCCGAACACGTCCAGCTCCCATTGCGCGTCGAATCCGACATGAAATTGCTCGCTCACCCTCCCCGCCCCCATCTCGGCACTCGAGCGGTTGCGCACGGCGCTGCCGCCGCCGGTCACGGTAGGCCCGAGGTCGGCCGACGCTGCCCGACGCAACGCCCGTGCTTCGGCCAGACGAGCCAATGCGGCATCTACGTCGAGGTTGTCACGGCGCACCTTGGCGATGATCTCTTCGAGCGTCGGATCGGAGAAATGACGCCACCATTGCGTGAGCTCGGCCGCGTCCGCCCCGACCGGGGCCTGCCGGAATGCCTGCGGCGGGACCGGTGCCTGTGGCGGCAGCGTAACGCCGGCACAGGCGGCACACAGAACGAGCGTCAGCAACGCTGTGGAACGAGCGTAAAATCGAAAAAACAGGGTCGGCTCCATCAACAAGGTCGAGCGAGTCAGCCGTCGCACACGAGTCGGAAATCGCACTGCGATTGTACGCGTGCTGCTCTCGTCGCGGACACATGATACGATTCGTTGAACACTGCGACGCTACTCTCTCTTTCTCAGGAAAACCCAATGAAGTTCATCCGTTTCGGCGCACCGGGCAAGGAACGTCCCGGTCTGGTTGCCCCCGACGGCAGTCTGCGCGATCTCTCGTCCCATGTGAATGACATCGACGGTGCGCTCCTTGCCGACGAGGCGGCGCTCGCGGCCTTGCGTGCGCTCGATCCGTTCTCGTTGCCGCCGGTAGCGTCCGACGTCCGCCTCGGGCCGCCGGTGGCCGGCGTGGGCAATTTCTATGCCATCGGGCTCAATTTCCGCGACCACGCGCAGGAGGCGAATCTGCCGATTCCCGGTGAACCGGTCGTCTTCATGAAGGCCACGAGCTGCATCTGCGGTCCGAACGATCCGCTCCTGTGCCCGCCCGGGGCGCAGAAACTCGACTGGGAGGCGGAACTGGGCGTGGTCATCGGTCGGCGGGCCAAGCGCGTCTCGCCGACCGAGGCGCGCGCCTGCATCGCCGGCTATTGCACCGTGCTCGACGGGTCGGAGCGCGACTTCCAGATGAACCGCGGGGGGCTATGGATCAAGGGCAAGAGCTACGAGTCCTTCGGTCCGCTGGGCCCCTGGCTCGTCACCGCCGACGAAGTGTCCGATCCCCAGTCCCTCGCCATCCGCCTCGAGGTGAACGGCGAACGCATGCAGGACGGCACCACCGCCGAGATGATCTTCGACGTGCTCACCCTCGTGAGCCACCTGTCCGAATTCATGACGCTGCTGCCGGGCGATGTGATCGCCACCGGCACGCCCGCCGGGGTCGGACTGGGTCAGAATCCGCCGCGTTTCCTGCGTCCCGGAGATGAAGTGACGCTGGAGGTCGGTGGCTTGGGGCGGCAGCGCCACCGCGTGGTGGCCGATCGCGCGGAGCAATGAAGACCCGGCGTGGATGGCACCGCCAACTGTTCGTGATGGTGGCCTTCTTTGCCTGCGTGGCCCAGGCGCAGGAAGGACCGCGGCGCATCGTCTCGGTGAATCTGTGCGCCGACCAGCTGCTGCTGCGGCTCGCCCCCGAGCGCGTCATCGCCATCACGATGTTGTCGCGCCGCGGCGACTTGGCGCCAGACCCCTCGCTGGGGGCCGACAAACCGGCGATCCGCGGTTCGGCCGAAGAGATTCTCGCGCTGAAGCCAGATCTGGTCGTCTTCGGGCCATTCTCGGCCGCGGCCACGCGCTCGCTGCTCGAGCGGCTGGGTCTTCCCGTCTATACACTACCTTACGTCGAATCGTTGCCCGCGCTGCGAGAGGCGATCCGTACCCTCGGCCAGTTGGTGCACGAGCCGGAACGTGCCGCGGCCCTGGAAAGACGGCTCGACACCCTCGCTCGCCCCTTCGACGCCGAGCCGCCGCCCATCCTCTATTATCTCCAGGGCGGCTATAGCGCCGGGCACGGCACCTGGGTGGGCGAGCTCATCGAACGCAGCGGCGGCATCAATGCGGCCGCCCGGGCGGGGCTCATCGGTTATGGCGATCTGCCGCTCGAGCGGGCACTGGCCGCCCGCCCGACGCGCTGGTGGCGCACCGCCTATCAAAACGACACCCCGACCCTGGGCGAGCGCCTGCTCGCACATCCGGCCCTGCGGCGGCAGGCCGGCGAACCGCGCTGGCTGCCGAGCTGGGCGATCACCTGCGCCGGACCCTGGTCGTTCGAGGCGCTGGAGCCCCTACGATGAGGGAAGTGCTACTCGCGCCGGCGCTGCTCCTGCTGGTGGTCTTGCTCGTGCTCGCTTCGCTCACGCTGGGCTATCTGGAGCTCTCGCCGCTTGCCTGGTGGCGGGGCGTCTGGGCGGGGGATCCTCTCCTGCGCCTGGTCCTGGTGGAAATCCGGCTGCCGCGCACCCTGCTCGCGCTCGCCGTGGGGGCGGCGCTGGGCGTAGCCGGAGCGGCCTTGCAGAGCCTGCTGCGCAACCCCCTTGCCGAACCGGCCTTGGTCGGGGCCACCGGCGGGGCCTCGCTGGGCGCGGTGATGGCGCTCTACTGGGGGTGGGCCGGCGCCTGGTCGCTGGCGCTGCCGCTGTCGGGTTTCGCCGGGGCGGCCCTCGTCACGACGCTGGTCTTGCTGCTCGCCCTGCGCGGAACCTCCACCGTGGGCCTCATCCTGGCCGGCGTGGCTGCTTCCAGCCTGAGCACGGCGCTCGTCTCGCTCATCCTCAACGCGTCGCCCAACCCGCACGCGACGATGGAGATCGTGCACTGGCTGCTGGGGTCAGTCGCCGATCGCAGCCTGCAGGACGTGGCGCTGGTACTGCCGCCGATCGCGCTGGGGCTGGCATTGCTGCTGCGCCAGGGCACGGCGCTGCGCCGCCTGGTGCTCGACGAGGAGGCTGCTGCGAGCCTGGGCGTGTCGCTGCCGCGGCTGCGGCTGGCCGTGCTCGTGGGGGCGGCGCTGGCGGTGGGGGCCGCCACGGCCATTGCCGGCTCCATCGGCTTCGTCGGCCTGGTGGCGCCGCACCTTGTGCGTCCGCTCGTACGCCACGATCCGGCGCGCACGCTGTGGGCGGCGATGGGGGCGGGAGCGGCGCTGCTGCTCGCCGCCGATCTGGCAGTGCGCCTGCTCAATCCCCACGGCGCGGAGCTCAAACTGGGCGTGCTCACGGCCCTCGTCGGGGCGCCCTTCTTCCTGTGGCGGGTACTCGCGGTGCGCGCGCCATGAGCCTGGCCCTGGAATTCTCCAGCGTCGGCTTGCGGCTGGGCGGACGGACCGTGCTCCGCGGCATCGACTGGCGGGGCGAGGCAGGCCGACTCGTCGGCCTGGTGGGCCCCAACGGGGCGGGCAAATCGATGTGGCTGCGGGTGGCCGCCGGTGTGCTCGGACCACAGCAGGGGGAAGTGCGTTGGTGGGGCGAGCCGCTCGCGCGCGTGCCGCGCACGCGCTGGCCCTCGCTGATCGCCTATTGCCCGCAGCGCTTTTCCCTTCATCTGCCGCTGCGCGCCCTCGATTGCGTCGCTCTGGGTTTGCCCGCCGGCCGGATTCGTACCCCGCCCGAGCGAGAGCGCTGCCTGGCGGCACTCGGGAAAGTCGACGCCGCGGATCTGGCCGAGCGCCCCGTCACCGAACTCTCGGGCGGACAGCAGCAACGCGTGGCGCTCGCTCGGGCGTTCGCCCAGGAGGCGACGATGCTGCTCGCCGACGAACCGCTCGCCGCGCTCGATCCGCGCCATGCACTCGAGACGCTGGCATTGTTACGGCGCGAGGCGCACGAGGCCGGACGGCTGGTGGTCATAGCCCTGCACGAACTCACGCTCGCGGCGCGTTTTTGCGACGAAGTGCTGCTGCTGCACGAGGGGCGCTGCCTCGCGGCGGGCGACCCTTTGGAAGTGCTCGACGAGACGCGGCTGCGCGAGGTCTATGGCCTGCGGGCCCGGCGCCTGGAAGTGGAGGGAGAGACGGTGCTGCTTCCTTGGGCGCCCACGCAGTGAACCGATCGCCGTCAGCGGCGACGCATCCGTGCCGCCATCTCCCGCAGGCGGGCGATGCGCTCTTCGGTGCTCGGATGCGTCGAAAAGAGCCCGCGCAGCCCGCCGCCCGAGAGCGGGTTCATGATCATCATCTGCGCCGTCTCGGGGTGTGCCTCGGCCGTGGGCATGGGGATCTGCCGCGCGTAAGCCTCGATCTTGGCTAGCGCTGAGGCGAGCGCCTCCGGGTCGCCGCAGATCTCGGCTCCGCCCGCATCGGCTCCGAATTCGCGCGTGCGCGAGATCGCCAGCTGGATGATCACCGCCGCGATCGGCGCGAGGATCATCACCAGGATGGTGAGTATGGGGTTGGCTGGCCGCCCCTCTGCGTCGCGCCCGCCGAAGAAGAAACCGAAATTGGCGAGCATGGAAATGGCACCGGCCACCGTCGCCGTCATGGTCGAGATGAGGATGTCGCGATGCTTCACGTGCGCGAGCTCGTGGGCCATCACCGCACGCAACTCGCGCTCGCTGAGCAGCTCGATGATCCCGGTGGTCGCCGCCACGGCCGCGTGTTCGGGGTTGCGCCCCGTGGCGAAGGCGTTGGGCTGCGCCTCGTGGATGATATAGACTTTGGGCATGGGCAACCCCGCGCGCCGGGCAAGGTCCCGGACGATGCCGTAGAGGTAGGGCGAGGTGGTCTCGTCGACCTCCTGCGCGTGGTACATCGCCAGCACCATCTTGTCGGAGAACCAATACGCCCAGAAGTTGGTGAGCGCGCCGAACCCCAGCGCCACCAACATCCCCGTCCTACCGCCGATCACCATCCCCACGGCGCCGAAGAGCGCCATGATCGCCGCCATCAAGAGCGTCGTCTTCAGCCAGTTTCCGTACATCGTCAACCTCCTTCCACAGTGAATCGCTCGCCGATAGAGATCGGGAAACCGCGCAGGAATTCCGCCGCGGGCAGGCGCTTGCCGCCGGGGCGCTGCAGTTCGGTGAGCAGCAGCCGTCCCTGGCCGGCCTGCACGGTGATCCCTTCGGGGCCGACGGCCGTCACCGTTCCCGGCGGCTCGGTGCCGTTTCCTTCGAGCCTATGGGCTCGCCAGAGTTTCAGCGGCACGCCGCACAACAGTGCCTGAGCCCCGGGATGGGGATCGAAGGCGCGCAGCCGCCGCTCGATCATTTCGGCCGGCTGCGACCAGTCGATCCAGCGCTCCTGCGGCGTGATCTTGGCGGCGTAGGTGGCGCCTTCTGCCGGTTGCGCTCGAGCCTGGGCGAGGTGACGCGGCAGCTCGGGCAAGACCTGAAGCAGCAGCCCGGCACCCAGCGCAGCGAGCCGGTCGTGCAGCGAACCCGCCGTCTCGTCAGGGGCGATCGGCGTTGCCGCCTTCGCCACCATGGGACCGGTATCCAACCCTTCGTCCATCTGCATGAGGGTGACCCCCGTCTCGGCATCGCCCGCCTCGATCGCCCGGACGATGGGGGCGGCTCCCCGCCAGCGCGGCAGGAGCGACGCGTGGATGTTGAGGCAGCCCCAGCGCGGCCAATGCAATACTTCGGGCGGCAGGATCAGGCCATAGGCTGCCACCACCAGCACGTCGGGTGCGGGCAGCGTCAGCAGTTCCCGGCGATCCTCTTCGCTCTTGAGCCGCGCCGGCTGCAGCACAGGAATGCCGGCTGCCTGCGCCACCCGTTTCACCGGGCTCGGGCTGAGTTTCATGCCGCGCCCGGCCGGTCGGTCGGGCTGAGTGAGCACGAAAGGAATTTCCCAACCCGCCGCGATCAGCGCGCGCAGCGCGATCGCCGCGAATTCGGGCGTGCCGGCGAAGGCGACCCGGCGCACTTCCTCCGCGACCATCAGGCCGTCATCCGCGCGCGCTTGACGAGTTTCGCCTTGATGCGCGATTGCTTGAGCGGTGAGAGATACTCGACGAACACCTTGCCGTCGAGATGGTCGATCTCGTGCTGGATGCACACGGCGAGCAGGCCCTCGGCCTCGAATTCGATTTGCTCGCCTTGCAGGTTCAAGGCCCGAACCCGGACGCGCTCGGCGCGCGTGACCTTGTCGTAGATACCCGGCACCGACAGGCAGCCCTCTTCGCTCACGCACTCGCCGTCCTTTTCCAGGATCTCGGGGTTGATGAGCACCGTCAGCCCGGAACGGTCCTCGGTCACGTCGATGACGATCACGCGTTTGTGCACGTCGACCTGCGTGGCGGCGAGTCCGATTCCCGGAGCGGCGTACATCGTCTCGGCCATGTCGGCGGCGAGCCGGCGGATCGACTCGTCGACCTCCGTCACCGGCTCGGCGCGCTTCTTCAGCCGCGGGTCGGGATAATGCAGGATGGGAAGTAGTGCCATATTTCCTCGTCTCTCGTTGCCAATCGCCAATGCGTCACGTAGAATGCCAACATCTTCTGCCCCGGCAGTGAGACAGGATCGCCCACCTCCGGTTCCGACACTCCTGTGAGGTTCCTCACCATGAAGCGGATGATTCGCATTATAGGCACGATCGCCCTGGTCTGGCTGGGTACGCTTGGATTCGCGCACGCGGGTGTCGAGCCCGGAGGCATTGCCCCCGATGCGCCGGACACCTACACCGTGCGTAAAGGCGACACGCTCTGGGGCATCGCCAAGCGTTTCCTGCGCGACCCTTGGCGCTGGCCCGATCTGTGGCAGATGAACCGGGCCGAGATCCGCAATCCTCATCTCATCTATCCCGGTCAGATCCTGGTGTTCGACCGTACTGCCGGAGTACTGCGTACCGCTAAGCCGGTGGGGCCGATCGACGAGAAACGCTCGCCGCAGGTTCGCCATGAGCCCATTCAAGATGCCATTCCCTCCATCCCGCTCGCGGCCATCGAACCCTTCCTCGTGCGTCCGCAGGTGATCGATCAAAAAACCCTGGAAAACTCCGGACGCATCGTCGGGCTGGAAGATGGCCGCTGGATGGCCGGCGCCGGAGACGTTGCCTTTGCCATCGGCGTGCCCGAGGATACCCGGCTCGTACAGCTCTTCCGCCCTGCCGAGCCGCTCCATGCCCGTGACGGCAAAACCCTAATCGGCTACGAGGCCCGCTACCTGGGTACCGCCAAGGTGGAACCGAACGACGACCCTCGCCTCGGCACCGTATTGCGGCTCCAGCAAACGAACGAAGCGATACAGCCGGGCGATGCGCTGATCGCGTCGCAAAAAGAAACGTTGGTCAATTTCGTCCCCCGTGCGCCGGAGCACGACGTAGATGCCCGGATCATCAAACTCTACCAAGGCTCGCTCGCGGCCGGGCGTCTCGACGTCATTCTTCTCGACCAAGGCGAGGCCCAGGACCTGGCGCCGGGTCACGTGCTCGCCCTGTGGCGCGTTCGCCCTCCGGTCACCGATGAGGAAAATCGCAACACCAAAGTCTTCCTGCCCGAAGAGCGCTACGGCGTGGCCTTCGTCTTCCGCGTCTTCGAACGCATGTCCTACGCCCTCGTGATGGAGACCGAGAAACCGGTCCGTGTCGGGGATGCCGCCCGTACGCCCTGAAGACCGGGAAGAGGCGAGGAGCTGGCTCGACTTCACGTTGCGCCGGCTCTCGCCGTCCGTCCAGCGCAAGCTCCTGGCGCGCTTCGGTGCGCCGGATTCCGTGCTCGCCCAGCCGCTCTCCACGGTGCGCGCCGAATTCGGTGCCGAAGTGGCCCAGGCGCTCGCCGCCGCGCCGCCCTCCGAGGCGATCGAGACGGCGCTCGCCTGGCTCGACGACGTCCGCCATCACCTCCTCACCCTCGCCGACGCCGCCTATCCCCGGAATCTGCTCGCCCTCGCCGACGCCCCGCTCGTGCTCTACGTCGTGGGCGATCCAGGAACGCTCATCCGGCCCGCCGTGGCGATCGTCGGTGCGCGCCGCGCCACGCCCGGGGGGCTCGAGAACGCCCGCGCCTTTGCCCGAGCGCTCGCCGAGCGTGGCTTCGTGGTGGTCAGCGGCCTCGCCCTGGGAGTGGACGCCGCCGCCCACGAAGGCGCGCTCGAGGCCGAGGACGGCAGGACGGTGGCCATCGTCGGCACCGGCGCCGACCGCGTCTATCCGGCCAAGCACCGCGGGCTCGCGCACCGCATCGCAGAGCGTGGTGCGATCGTGAGCGAGTTTCCGCTGGGCACTGCCGCCCAGCCCTATCATTTTCCGCGGCGCAACCGCCTCATCGCGGCGCTCGCTCGTGGCACGCTGGTGGTGGAAGCCGCGCCCGAAAGCGGCTCGCTCATCACGGCGCGCCTGGCCGCCGAACTCGGGCGCGACGTCTTCGCCATCCCCGGTTCGATCCACAATCCGCTCGCGCGCGGCTGCCATCGCCTCATCCGCGAAGGCGCCAAACTCGTCGAGCGCGTCGACGACCTCCTCGAAGAATGGCCCGATCTGGCCTCGCCCGGCGCCCTCGTTCCGCCAGAACCCGCGCCCGCGCCTTCCGACGAAAGCGACCCGCTCCTTGCCGCCCTGGGGCACGATCCGGTCGATTTCGACACCCTGATGCATCGCACGGGCTTGACGAGCGAGGCACTCTCGGCCATGCTGTTACCGCTGGAACTCGACGGCGCCGTCGTGCGCCTGCCGGGCGGCCGCTACCAACGCACCCGCTGAAGGAATTCCCCATGTTCGATGTCCTCGTCTATCTCTTTGAAAACTATGCCGGACCCAACGAGGCGCCGAAGGATCCAGACGAGCTGCGCGCACGGCTTGCCGATGCCGGGTTCGAGGGCGACGAGATCGACGAGGCGCTCTCCTGGCTCGATACGCTGCGCAACGGCGAAGCCCTTTCCCCTTCGTGGCGCATCCCGCCCGCCGGCGGCAGCGTGCGCATCTTCACCGAAGAAGAACGGCAAGTCCTGGGAACCGCCGGGCAGAACCTGGTCTACTTCCTACAACGCCACGGCGCCATCGACGAGGCGCTGCGAGAAACCCTCATAGACCGCGCCCTGGAATTCGGCGCGACACCGCTCGATCCGGACGATTTCAAGGTGCTCGCGCTGATGGTGCTGTGGCAGCATGAACGGGAACTCGATCCCCTCGTCGTCGACGAACTGCTGCGCGTCGAAGACGACGAAGACGCCGAACCGCCGCGGCTGCACTGAACCCATGGGCAAGAAACTCATCATCGCCGAAAAACCCTCCGTCGCACAGGACATCGCCCGTGCGCTCGGCGGCTTCCACAAAGAAAAGGATTACTGGGAGTCCGAACAGTACGTCCTCTCCTCGGCCGTCGGTCATCTGCTCGAACTCAAGGCGCCAGAGGAATACGAAGTCAAACGCGGCAAGTGGAGCTTCGCCAACCTGCCGGTGATTCCGCCGCGCTTCGATCTGCAACCCATCGCCAAGAGCGAGGACCGGCTCAAACTCCTGTTGCGCCTTGCCAAGCGCAAAGACGTCGACGGGCTCATCAACGCCTGCGACGCCGGGCGCGAGGGCGAGCTCATCTTCAACTACATCGTGCAGTACGGCAAGATCGACAAGCCCGTGCAGCGCCTGTGGTTGCAATCGATGACGCCGCAGGCGATCCGCGAAGCCTTCGAGCACCTGCGCTCGGCCGAGGAGATGGAAGGGCTGCGCCAGGCCGCCGTGAGCCGCGCCGAGAGCGACTGGCTCATCGGCATCAACGGCACGCGTGCCATGACCGCCTTCAACTCCAAGTCCGGTGGGTTTCACCTCACCACCGTCGGTCGGGTGCAGACGCCTACGCTCGCCATGGTTGTCGAGCGCGAGCGCCAGATTCGCGCTTTCCAACCCCGCCCCTATTGGGAAGTCGAAGCCACCTTCCGCGCCGCGGCGGGCACCTACACCGGCCGCTGGTTCGACGAGCACTTCAAAAAACCCGAGGGCGACGAGCACGCCAGCCCCTACCGTCTGTGGGAGCGGGAGCGCGCCGAAGCCATCCGCGATCGCGTCCTGGGCCAGCCGGGCGTGGTCGAGGAAACCGCCAAGCCCAGCACGCAGATCGCCCCGCCGCTCTTCGACCTCACCAGCCTGCAGCGCGAAGCCAACGCCCGCTTCGGTTTCTCCGCTCGCAATACCTTGGCCATCGCCCAGGCGCTCTACGAGCGGCACAAGGTGCTGACTTATCCTCGTACCGATGCCCGCGCGCTGCCCGAGGACATGATCGGCACCGTGCGCGAGGTGATGGCGCAGCTGCCGCCGGAATACCAACCCTTCGCCGGCAAGATTCTCGCCCAGGGCTGGGTCAAACCCAACAAGCGCATCTTCGACAACGCCAAGGTGTCGGACCACTTCGCCATCGTCCCCACGGGGGTGGTGCCCAAGGGGCTGTCCGAACCGGAACAGAAGATCTTCGACCTGGTCACGCGGCGCTTCCTTGCTGTCTTCTATCCGCCGGCCGAATACCGCGTCACCACCCGCATCACCCGGGTGGGCGAGGACGCCTTCAAGACCGAAGGCAAGGTGCTCGTCGCCCCGGGTTGGCTCGAGGTCTACGGCAAGCGGGCCGCCGGCGAGGGCGAAGGGGAACTCGTGCCCGTCGCCGCCGGCGAGACGGTACACACCGAGGCGGTCGAGATCAAGGACTTGCACACCAAGCCGCCGGCGCGCTACACCGAAGCCACGCTCCTCTCGGCCATGGAAGGAGCGGGTAAGCTCGTCGAAGACGAAGAGCTACGCGCGGCCATGGCCGGGCGCGGGCTGGGGACACCCGCCACGCGGGCCCAGATCATCGAAGGGCTGCTCGAAGAAAAATACCTCGTGCGCGAAGGGCGCGAGCTCATACCTACCGCCAAGGCCTTCTCGCTCATCACCTTGCTCAAAGGCTTGGGCATCGACGCGCTCACCTCGCCCGAACTCACCGGCGAATGGGAGCACAAGCTCGCCCTGATGGAACAACGGCGGCTCGCGCGCGAAGAGTTCATGGCTTCGATCGCGCGTATGGCGCAGGACATCGTCGAACGCGCCAAGCGCCACGAATCCGACACCGTGCCCGGCGACTTCGCCACCTTGCAGGCGCCCTGCCCCAAGTGCGGCGGCACCGTGCGCGAGACCTACAAGACCTTTCAATGCGATCGGTGCGGCTGGTCGATGTGGAAGATCATCGCCGGCCGGCAGATCGACGTGCCCGAAGCCGAGACGCTGCTCACCCAAGGCCGGATCGGTCCGCTGGAGGGCTTTCGCAGCCGCCTGGGGCGGCCGTTCGCCGCCGAGCTGGTGCTCGACGAAGCCAAACAGCCCACGTTCGCCTTCGCCGTCGAACCGCCGGAGGAGGCGCCGGCGGATCTGGCCGAGCGCGAATCACTGGGGCCTTGTCCCAAGTGCGGCGCCCCGGTGGTCGAGCATGGCACGAGCTACGTGTGCACCAAGGCACTCGGCGCCGACAAGACGTGCGATTTCCGTAGCGGCCGCACCATCTTGCAGCAACCGATCGAGCCGGAGCAGATGAAGAAGCTGCTTTCCACGGGCAAGACCGATCTCCTCACCGGCTTCGTGTCGGCGCGCACGCGGCGCAAGTTCTCCGCCTACCTCGTGCGCCAACCCGACGGCAAGATCGGCTTCGAATTCGAGCCGCGCGAAGCATCGGGCAAAAAAGGGCGCTCCACCACGACCAGGAAGAAAGCCAAGGCTGCGGAGACGTCGTGAGGGGTGCGTCCCAAAAGTAGGGTATTCGATCGGACCCATGGCCCTAGCGCTTTGGCGCGACTTCGTCGGGCCAGCGTACCCAATCGATCTCGTCCCGTCTACTGCCGTAGGGGATCACTCCTAGGCAGGGCGCAGGGATCGCTTGCCGTAGGGTGCTGAGATTGCCGTCGAGACTGGCCATCGCGGGGTCGAGGCAATTGGCGATCCAACCCGATAAAGTCAGCTGTCGTCGTTCGATCGCCTCTACCGTGAGCAGTGCATGGTTGAGGCAACCAAGGCGCATGCCTACCACGAGGATGATAGGGGCTCGGAGCGCTACTGCCAAATCGGCCATGGTGTGCGTTGGCGTCAGTGGAGCGAGAAAACCCCCTGCACCTTCGACCAGTACTCGATCGGCGTATGTGCGCGCCTTGGCCACGGCCGAGACGATTTTGCCCAGGTCGATTTTTACGCCTTCTTGGGCTGCTGCCAGGTGGGGCGAGATGGGGGCTTTGAAGCAGTAGGGGTTTCGTACCGCAGCCGGCAGATCGACGCTGCTGGCTTCTGCGAGTGCCACTACGTCTTCATTGAACCCCGTTTCATCCACGCCCGCGGCGACGGCTTTGACGCCCACGGCGCGCCACCCCGAGGTGCATGCTCGTACGAGCAGCTGACAAGCAGTATGCGTCTTGCCGATCTCTGTGTCCGTGCCCGTAAGGAACCAAGTTCTCGTGTTCATAATTTCTTCAGCTCTTCGTTTTGCTGGGCGTTAAGCGATCCAAGGACAGTTCAGGCTCAATCTCTGTGTTGTGCGCCCCTCTTCCAGGAGTTTGGCGTTCATGCACGTCGGCGAAGTGATTGAGCGCTTATCACGAACCTGGAGCCGGGAACTGCTGGAAGATCTGCGACAGCACTTCGAGCAAGGCATCGAGCTCAGCCTCGCCGTGATCTGCGCACAAAGAAAAACGCAGGCGTGCGCTGCCCTCGGGGACGGTGGGTGGACGGATCGCCGGCACGAAAAACCCGGCCTGCGCCAAGGCTTGCTCGATGGCGAGCGTTCGCTCCGGTGATCCCAAGATCAAGGGTTGGATCGGGGTACGAGAAAACGGCAAGCGGGGAAGGGCCGAGCTGCTGCTCTCTGGCGGTTCCGGCGCATGGATCACCTCGATCGCCGGTAACCGAGCCATTCCCTGGCGCCAGCGGTGAATGAGCGCAGCGAGTCGATCACGACGCGTCGTTTCGTCGCGCACCAGCTGCAGTGC
This sequence comes from Tepidiphilus olei, assembly GCF_006980705.1. Classification (GTDB taxonomy): domain Bacteria; phylum Pseudomonadota; class Gammaproteobacteria; order Burkholderiales; family Rhodocyclaceae; genus Tepidiphilus; species Tepidiphilus olei. The sequence goes on from NZ_SBHO01000004.1 coordinate 174,386, forward strand.
GGTATGCACGGTGTGTGCCAGCGCTGGCGGCATGGCTGTCGTATAGATGTGCGTTCGCGCAGCCTGATCGAGCCAGAGCATCGCCTCTTCTGCGCCCAGCACGGCGGCACCCATTGCACCCAACGCTTTCCCGAAAGTGACGACCCAGAGCCAATGAGATTGAGGGTTCAGACCGGCATCAGCAAAACTTCCCTGTCCAGCAGGCCCGAGAATACCGAAGCCGTGGGCATCGTCGACGACGAGCCAGGCACCGTGGGCGCGCGCCAGCTCCGAGAGCGCTGACAGCGGAGCGATGTCCCCGTCCATGCTGAACACCCCATCGGTGACGACGAGTTTCACCGGCTCTCGGGATTTTTCCAGCCATTGGCCGAGGACGGAGAGGTTGCCATGGGGATAACGTCGAACTTTGGCGCCGCCAGCGCGGGCGAGTTGCAGCGCATCGACGAGCGAGGCATGAACCAGTTTGTCGGCAAAAATGGCCGTCGGCGCTTCGCGGGCAAAGGCGGTAATCACCGCGAGGTTGGCGGCGTAGCCGGAGGTGAAGACTCGGGCCGCGGGAAACCCCAGGAAGGCAGCGAGCTCGGATTCCAGCACCGCGTGCGCCTCGGTATAGCCGCCCACCAAGGCCGAGGAACCGGCACCGACGCCCCAGATCTTCGCCCCTTCGATCAGCGCTTCGACGAGGGCAGGATGGTGCGCCAGTCCCAAATAGTCGTTGCTGGCGAAACTGACTCCTTGTCGTCCGTCATGGACGAAGCGTGCACTCGAAGCCACTGGTGACGCGCGTCGCAGGCGACGCAGCAGCTCTCGATCCTGCCGCTCGGCGAGCCATCCTCGTACGAAGGAAGGTGACGAATCATGCATGAAACGGCCTCACGCAGGGATCAAAGGACGTCGACCAAGGTGCGCGCGATCGCTTCGCAGGCGAAATCCACCTCCTCGGGACGCGTCTCGTAAGGGGGCATGACATAGACCGTCCGACCCAAAGGTCGCAGCAGCAGGCCATGCTCGAGCGCAGCCACGGCGGCACGACGTGGAAAATCCTCCGCTGCCTTGGGTAGGTCGAAAGCCACGAGGGTACCGCAGCGGCGCAGGTGAGCAGCCCCATGTTGCGCCGCAATGGGTGCCAAAGCGCGTTCGAAGGCCGCGCCGAGCGCTTCCAGCCTTTCTGGTATGCCGGGCTCTTCGAGGAGCGCCAAGGTGGCACAAGCGGCACGACAGGCAAGGGGATTTCCCGTGTAGGAATGGGAGTGAAGAAATCCGCGTTCGATGCGCTCATCGAGAAAGGCCTCGAACACTTCATCGGTGGTGAGCACTACTGCCAGCGGCAAGGTACCACCGGTGATTCCCTTGGACAGGCAGAGCAGGTCAGGGCGCACGCCGGCGTGCTCGTGGGCGAACAGGCGTCCTGTTCGCCCACATCCCACTGCGATTTCGTCGAAAATCAGCAGCACGCCGTATTCGTCACACAGACGGCGCACGCAGCGCAAGAATTCCGGCGAATGCATGATCATGCCGCCTGCGCATTGCACCATGGGCTCGACGATCACCGCGGCCACCTCTTCGGCATGGGCTTGGAGGTGAGACCGTAGAGCGCAAACCGCTCGTTCGAGTGCCGGGGGGCCGAGGCGGGCGTCGGGACAGGGCAGAATCGTCGCCGGGCGCAACAGGGGTTCATAGGCCTGCCGGAAGAGAGGAACGTCGGTGACGCCGAGCGCGCCGATCGTCTCTCCGTGATAGCCACCGGCGAAACAAACGAAACCGGTCTTGCGGGGGAATCCTCGGTTTCTGGCGTAATGGGCTGCCATTTTCAACGCGATTTCGGTAGCGCTGGCGCCATCGGAAGCGAAGAAGGCATGCCCGAGTTGCCCTCCCGTCAGGGCACGCAGCCGTTCAGCCAGTTCGACCGCGGCAGCATGGGTGCAACCGGCAAGCAGCACGTGGTCGAGCGTATCGAGCTGTTCCTTGATCGCGGCGATGATGGGAGGATGCCGGTGACCAAAGAGCGTGGTCCACCACGAAGAGATGGCATCGTAGTAGGCCCGACCGTCGAAACCATATAGCCATGGGCCTGCTGCACGGGCTACGGGCAAGAGCGGGAGGGCATTCGGATCGCCGGCAGGCAGATGGCGTTGCATCTGGGTACACGGGTGCCATACGGCCTCGAGGCTGCGGCGTTCCCATTGCGTTGCTTCCTGGGCGAACAAAGCGGGGGCTTCCATGAATCTCACTCCGGCCGCAAATCGAGCCGCTCGAGCAGGACGTCGTCGTGCGCGACGTCCGGGTTCCCGGCGGTGAGGAGTTTTTCGCCGTAGAAGAGGGAATTGGCCCCGGCGTAGAAACACAGCGCCTGGAGTTCGTCGCTCATCTGGCTGCGACCGGCCGAGAGGCGGATGTAGCTGTGCGGCAGGGCCAGCCGAGCGACCGCGATCGTGCGCACGAGCTCGAACGGGTCGATGGGCGGCGCGTCGGCAAGCGGCGTGCCCGGGATGGGAATGAGCTGGTTGATGGGCACCGATTCCGGCTGGGGGTCGAGACCGGCCAGAAGCGCCAACATGGAGATGCGATCCTCGCGCGTCTCGCCCATGCCGAGGATGCCGCCACAGCAAACCTTGATGCCGGCTTCGCGCACTGCCTCGAGCGTGCGCAGGCGGTCACTCAAGGTGTGCGTGGTGATCACCTTGCCGTAATGCTCCGGCGAGGTGTCCACGTTGTGGTTGTAGTAGTCGAGCCCGGCTTCCTTGAGGCGGGTAGCCTGCGGGGGCGAGAGCATGCCGAGCGTGACGCAGGTCTCCAAACCCAGCGATTTGACCGCCGCGACCGCCTCTGCCACCCGTTCTAGGTCTTTGTCCTTGGGCGCGCGCCAGGCAGCGCCCATGCAAAAGCGCGTGGCACCGGCCGCCTTGGCCTGCGCTGCATGACGCACGATGGTCTGCGTATCGAGCAAAGGCTCACGCGCGTGCGCGTGATGACGCGCCGACTGGGCGCAGTAGCCGCAATCTTCGGAACATCCCCCCGTCTTGATTGACAACAGGGCCGAGCGCTGGATGCGCTGGCCGGGAAAGTGGCGCCGGTGGGTGTCGTAGGCGCGATGTAGCAGCTCAAAGAAAGGAAGTTCGAACCACTCGCGCACTTGGGCTTTGTCGATCGTCCGGCCGGAAACGGTGTCACTATTTGTCACGATTTGTCCTTAACTTCTGTAAACATCTTTGATTTTAGCCTAACTTCCATGATTTGCACAAAAACAAATCACACGAACTCGACCCGTCTCGAGCAAGACGAAAAACCGGAACGCGAGGAGAGATCCCCCTGAAAAACCACAGCGATCGGTCTGCGGGAAAGAGAAGAGAGGGTAGGGTGCAACGCCGAAGCAGACGTTCAGTCGTGCCATGAAAAAAGCCGGGCGATCCCGGCTTTTTTCATGGGTGTTGGGCGGCGACGAGATTTTGCTACGGCGCCCTATCGTTGCGTCGCGTCGCTCACTCGAGCAGGCTGCGCAACATCCAGGCGTTTTTCTCGTGCACCTGCATGCGCTGCGTGAGCAGATCGAGCGTGGGTTGGTCGTCGGCCTTTTCGGCCACGGGTAAAATCTCGCGCGCCGTACGTACCACCGTTTCTTGGCCCTTGATGAGATAGCGGATCATGTCTTCCGCCTTCAGACCAGGCTTGGGCTCTTTGAGCCGGGTGAGCTCGAGAAACTCGGCGTAAGTTCCGGGCGCCGGATAGCCTAGCGCACGGATGCGTTCGGCGATGTCGTCGACCGCCACAGCAAGCTCGGTGTACTGCTGCTCGAACATCAAGTGCAGGGTGTTGAACATTGGCCCCGTCACGTTCCAATGGAAGTTGTGCGTGGCCAAATACAGCGTATAGGAATCGGCCAGGAGCTTGGAAAGCCCCTCGGCGATTTTCTTGCGATCTTCTTCCTTGATCCCGATGTCGATGGCAGTACTGTCTTGTCCTTTGCTCATGTTTTTCTCCTTGGATGAACCTGACGTAGATCAATATAGCGCACAACTCGGGCACCGACAAATTGCGGTAGCCGATGGTGCCGTTCGCTTCGAGTTATGGCGCCACCTCGGTCGGACGTGGTTCGTGCTGCTGCGCAGGCAAAGGGCGTGGCACAGGGCCCACCGGGCGCACGCCAGGCAAATCCGCTTCGAAGATGGCGCGCCGCAATACGTCGATCGCGCCGTGGCGCGGATAGGTGACACGCCAGACCAGGACGACCCGCCGATAGGGTTCGGGGGGAGTAAAAGGGCGTACCGCCAACAGCGGGTTCATGCGCGAGGCATCGTCGGCCGCCGAGGAAGGCAGCACGGTCACGCCCAAACCGCTTGCCACCATGTAACGAATGGTCTCCAGGGAACTGCCGGCGAGCGCTTCTTGCAGCGGTGAGTGGCGAAGGCACTGCGGGCACACTTCCAACACCTGATCGCGGAAACAGTTGCCCGCCCCCAGCAGCAGCACGTTTTCCTCGGCGAGCTTGGTCGCCGGAATACTGTCGTAGTGAGTCCAGGGGTGCCCGGCCGGCACGAGGACACGGAAAGGTTCGTCGTAGACCGGCTGCGTGACGAGCCCCGGTTCGGAGAAGGGCAGGGCGAGGACGGCGACGTCGATCTCGCCGTGCTTGAGCTGCTCGGCGAGCTTCGAGGTGTAATCCTCGTGGATGATGAGCGGCATTTTGGGGGCGAGCTCATGCACGAGCGGAATGAGCCGCGGCAACAGATAAGGGCCGATGGTAAAGATCACGCCCAGCCGCAGGGGTCCTACCAAGGGATCCTTGCCCGCCTGGGCGATCTCCTCGATGCGCTGCGCCTCGCGCAGCACCCGCTCGGCCTGCTCGGCCACCTGACGCCCGATCTCGGTGAGTTTCACTTCGTTGGGATTGCGCTCGCAGAGCAGAACGCCGAGATGCTGCTCCAATTTTTTGATCGCCACGGAGAGCGTGGGCTGACTCACGTGACAGCGCTCGGCGGCGCGACCGAAATGCCGTTCCTGCGCGAGCGCGACGAGATAGCGTAAATCGGTGAGCGTCATGCTGCGTTCCCCTCGACGGCGACCGTCTTCGGCCAGTGTATCAAATCTTTTTACCATCGATATCTGCTTTTGGTTCCCGAACGATCCCGTACAATGGGCTTTTCCCGCATGGAAGGAGAGGCCATGAAGGTATTTCGTCTGCGGCATCCTACCAGCGCCAGCTCGAACCACCGGGGCACGGTACTGGCACTGGCGCTCGCCCTGAGCACGGGCATCGTCGTGCCCGCCGCCGCTGCGTCCGAGCCGGCCTTACGCCCTGTGCTCTTCGGCAGCTCCGAACGGCGCTTGCCGGATTTCGCCGACCTGGTCGAGCAAGTGACCCCGACGGTGGTCAATATCACCGTGGTGAGCCGCTCGAGCGCAGAATCCCTGCCCTTTCCCTTCGACGAGAACGATCCCTTCTTCGAATTCTTCCGCCGGTTCGGCATCCCGCTGCCGCAGATTCCCGGCGGCCGGGGCGACTCACCGGTGCAGCGCGGACTCGGCTCCGGCTTCATCGTCTCGGCCGACGGCTACATCCTCACCAATGCCCACGTTGTGGGTGAGGGGGGCGAGGGCGCCGAAATCACGGTCCAGCTCACCGATGGACGCAAGTTCCCGGCCAAGGTCGTCGGTACCGATCGCCGCACCGACATCGCCGTGCTCAAGATCGATGCCAAGGGGTTGCCTACGGTCAAATTCGGGGATCCCGAGAAGGCCCGCGTCGGTCAGTGGGTGATCGCCGTGGGTTCTCCCTTCGGATTCGAACACAGCGTCACCGCGGGCATCATCTCGGCCAAGTCGCGACGCCTGCCCGATGAGACCTACGTTCCCTTCATCCAGACCGACGTGGCCGTCAATCCGGGCAATTCCGGCGGACCGCTCTTCAACATGGACGGGGAAGTGATCGGCATCAACAGTCAGATCTATTCACGCTCCGGCGGCTACATGGGCATCGCCTTCGCCATCCCCAGCGACGTGGCGCAAGAAGTGAAAGATCAGCTCATCGCACACGGGCGAGTTCAGCGGGGCAAGCTCGGCGTGGTCATCCAGGGCATGGACGAGGAACTGGCGAAGAGCTTCGGACTGGACAAACCCGAGGGTGCGCTGGTCGCGAGCGTCGAAACTGACAGCCCAGCAGGAAAAGCGGGCATCCAGCCCGGCGACGTCATCGTCGGCGTCGATGGCCAGCGAATCGTGGATTCCGCCGATTTGCCGCGCATCATCGGACGGCGCAAACCGGGCGAAACAGTGCGGGTCGAGATCCTGCGCCAAGGAAAGCGCCTGGAGAAGAGAGTGACGCTGGCCGAACTGGAAGAGGAGACGGCTCAGGCGAGCCCGGGCAAGAAACCCTCAGGCGAACCGGCCGCAGCCGGTATCTCCGTGCGCGCCCTCACCGCTCAGGAAGCGAAAGAGCGTGGTTTGGCAGAAGGGGGAGTGATGGTAACGAGAGTGACTGGGCCGGCGGCACTCGCGGGCTTGCGCTCAGGCGACGTGATCGTGGCAGTGAACCAGCAACCGGTACGCACGCCGGAGGAATTCCGCCAAGCAGTGAACGCGGCCGGCAACCGGTTCGCCGTGCTGGTCGATCGCAATGGCATGAGACTTTTCATTGCGATCCGCCGATAGTGGGTAAAGAAGGGGCATGCCGCCCCTTCATTCGACCCGGAAGCGGCGCACCCGTTCGACGAGCTGCTGCGCCTGCGCCTGTACCTTTTCCACGGCCGAGGTGAGGGCGTCGACCTCGGCATCGAGCCGTCCGGTTTCCTGCGCGATCCCGTCGACCGCGGACGAGGCCTGCTCGGCCAGCTCCCGCTCCCCTTCGGTCGTGACGGTGACCGCATCGAGCCGCCGGCCCACGTCGGCCACGGCCGCTCCGGCCTCGGCCAGACGCTCGGTCACCTCGTCCGAGACGCGGCGCACCTCCTTGAGTTTTTCCTGACCGGACTCGAACGCCGAATACAGCTGCTCACTGCGCTCGACCACGGCGGCGGTGATGGTGTCGATACGCCCGGCGGCGGTGCTGGACTTCTCGGCCAGTTTCCTGACTTCGTCGGCCACCACGGCAAAGCCGCGCCCTGCCTCGCCAGCGCGCGCCGCCTCGATCGCGGCGTTGAGCGCCAAAAGATTCGTCTGGTCGGCGATCTCGCGCACTTCCTGGGTGATGACGCGGATCTCGTGCGACGAGCGGGAAAAAGCGCCCATCGCCTCGACCAGCGAGGAGAGCGCCTGTTCGATGGCCGCGAAGGCATCGACGAGGGCGGCGAGCCGCGCCCGGCTCGTCTCGGTGCGCTCGCGGCTCACCTGGGATTCGGCCTGGATGGCCGCAACCTCCTCGGCCACCCGGACCGCCGCCTCGTGCAGCCGCCCGATCAGTTGCCGTACCTGAGCCACGACGGCGTTCTGCGTCTTCGCTCCGGCGCGCACCGCCTCGCCGCTGCGCGCCATCTCCGCCGTCGCTTCTTCCAGGGTGGCCACGGTGCGCTTGACCTCGCGCACCAGCTCGGCCACCGTCTCGAGCATGCGGTTGAAGCCGGCGGCGGCCGCGCCGATCTCGTCGTCGCGCTCCACCGGCAAGCGCCGCGTCAGGTCCCCCTCGCCTTGGGCGATCTCCTCGAGGCTGGCGACCAGATGGCCCAGGGGCCGCGCCACCGAGCGGCGCACCACCCAGGCGATCACGCCCATGGTGAGCAGGGCGAGCAGCACGGCAAAACTCCCCACCCAGGCGGCAAAGCGGCGGGTGGCGGCGTCCGCCTCGCCGAGCGAGATGCGCATGCTCACCGCCCCCAGCACCGTGCCCTCCGGCACCTGGTGGCAGGCGATGCAGTCCTTCCCGAGGTAGTCGCTTGCCGCCTTGCTCGGATAGATGGCGCGCAATGTCCGGGAGCCGCCCTCCTCCTCGATCGCCAGGTAGGTCTGGCCAGAAGCGAGCACCTGAGCCTCGATCGCATCGGGCTCCTTTTCCAGCCCGCCCTTGCCGTAGAGCGCCGTCACCGCCTCGCCGCGCAGCACTTCCAGGCCGCGCACGGAGGTGAGATTGCGGATCTGGTCGAGGAAGACGTCACGCTGCCCCACGGTGCCGGTGACCATCATGGCCGTGAGTCCGGCCATGGTCATCTCGTTGATGGAAGCGGCGAAGCGCTCCGCCTGGTCGCGCGCCATGGTGCGCGACGCCGCCATGCTCCAGGCGACCATCACCGCCAGACCGGCCACCAGCACGATCCCGATCGCGGCGATCAGGCGCCGCGCCACCGAATGTCTCTTTTCCATCGTCCTCCACTCCCCCCTGCCACGCCAACGTCGCCACGGGACTTGAGCCTCAGGATGCAGAATACCGCAAGACGGGGCAAGCAAACCCTCGAACAGACGGTGAAAATTCCTTCAGTTCCATCCTAACGGTCATTGCGACTGGCGCCACCCCCGATGATGAAAGAAACTACGGGGTGGAAGGCAGCGGGAAGAGGTCGCGCAATTTTTTGGCGGATCGACCCCGCACGCTAACGTGACCCGC
>NZ_SBHO01000005.1 GCF_006980705.1 Tepidiphilus olei
CGCGCCGGCACCACGCCTTCCCATCCCGAACAGGACCGTGAAACGGCGCCGCGCCGATGATACTGGAGCTCCGCCTCCGGGAACGTAGGTCAGCGTCAGACATCCCCTACCCCGCACACCAAAACCCCCTGCCAAAACGGTAGGGGTTTTTGCGTCGACCCGGCGAGCACACAAAAAAACCCGCTGCAAGCGGGTTTTTTTGGTTCGTTGCTCTGGGGTCCGAAAAAGGAGCAGCCGCGCGTTCCCTTTATTCCCTGTCCGTTTCTGCGCTCTTGCTATGGTGAGTGCTTTCGGGGTTTGCGCTAAACACCGGGCAAATCGAAGCGTGCGCTAGAGGATGGATTCCCCGTTTCATCCCAGGTAATTTCCTCGACCTCTGTGTGCCCGTCGCGGTGCTGCAATACGAAGGTGCTGCATCGGGTACCGTATCCCGGCGCCTGCACGAAGATGGCGGACAAAGCTCGTTCCCAGTCGGCAGGGATACCGGTATCGGGCAGAAGATCATCTGGGGCGTGCGAACGGTCAGTGAGGAGCGTGATCAGCCCTTCCTGCGTCGGTCGGGGAAAAATCGCTTTCTCCAGCAGGGTTCGGGCGCGTTCTGCTTTGGGCCAGGGGGTGTTGAGCAAAGCGTTCGAGAGGACGTGCAGGCCGGGAGAAATCGGCCCGATACGACCGGTACGCGATTCCAGGATCGCTGCTTCGTCACGGTCGATCACGATCAGGTTGAACGGTGGGTAATCGTTCTTATGCTCCGCGATACGTTCGAGCACGTCCACGGGGGGGTCGTCGGCCATTGCCGCGGCCACGACGAGCTGCCCGCGGCTGGGAGCTCCGGCCCGGTGTTGCGTCGGGTCCCGGTAGTTGGTCAGCGCAGCCAACCGGCCGGTACGGCTGAGCGCGAGCCAAGTTCCTCCACCCGTGAGGTCTCGACCGGCAAGGAGCGGTAGGTCCGGCCACCAGTGCATGGGTTCGGCCGGGCGATCGAAGTATTCGTCGCGGTTGGCGGCAAGGATGAGGGAATACTCCGGATGTACTTGCCAGGCGAAGGCGATGAGGCACATGGTTCAATCCAGTGAATAGGGGAGCGACAGGATTTCAGCCTGTGCGCCTTCGGGTGATCCGAGATGCACTTCACCCGATTCAGCCGCCTCGCGTTGGAGTACGGCGAGCAGCTCGAACCCCCCTTCGGGGCGGAGCGCCGAAAGCACGACGCGTCCAGCCCCTTGTCGCCCAAAGACTGGAGAAAAGCACTCGTCTCCCGCCTGCGGGGGCGAGCCTTCGGCAGCACCGAGTCGGTACATCCGCTTCTTGACGCGCCCGAGATAGTGTGTGCGCGTCACGATTTCTTGTCCGGGATAGCAGCCTTTGGTGAAGCTCACTGCGCCGAGGCGATCCAAGTTGATCCATTGTGGCAGAAATTCTTCCTGGTTGACGGGAAGCAACCACGGCAGGCCGTGGCGTATGAGTGCAAGGCGCCAGTGAACGGTGCCGCCGGGAGCGTGCCGTTCGGTGAGTCGGGTGGTGAAATGCTCCGGGGCTTCCTGTGCGGGGAGGAAATCGAGTACGAAGTCGGGCCCCAGATGGAGAAAACGGCGCTCACCGACCGTTTCGAGCACGGGCGGCAGGAATGGCGCCTGCGGAGTGCAGGAGGGGAGTCTGGCGATGGTGACCAACCCGTCTTCGTATGTGAAGTCGACTTTGCTGCGCAATCGGTAACGAAGGAGCGTGGTGCGCAATGGTTCGGCGAGCGATGCCTCGAGTATCAAAAAGAAGCGTTCCGCCGCGTCTCGCCATAGGAGCACGAGGGCTAGGGTTCGTCCTTTGGGGGTGAGCAGCGCTGCCCAGCGCGCTTCGCCGCCGATGGAGAGGGATTTTATGTCTTGGGTCAGGAGGTTGTGCAGTAGGCTGGCGGCATCTGGACCTTCTGCGCGCAGTACGGCCAGGTTGGGTAACGGCACGATGTACGGAGGTTGCGCCGCTGCATTCGGTGGGATCGACTCGTCCGCTTCGATTCGGTAACCCAGATCGATGAGGTGTGTGAAGAACGTGCTGGGGATGGGCATGGGGAACGGCGTGTATGTGGGTTTGTCGTGTGTACATTATAGGGCGCTCCGAATAACCTACTGCGCGGCCGTATGCCGGGGTGGCGTGGTGCTTGCTTGCTCACCTATCGAGGAGGTATGTCCGGCATCCTGCGTTCCGGGCACCTTGCCCTGCATTCGCTCGCTACGGTTTTTCGTGGTGCCCCTATAAAATCGTGATTGTTACTTTGTGCCGGGCGCACGGCGTGGCTTTGGAGTCGGGAACATGACTGTGGAAAAAGGTGGCAGAAGGCGTTGGCTCTGGGGTGGGCTCCTTGCCTTTGCCGTGCTTTTTGCCGTGGTGGCGGCGACTGCATGGTGGGTGTACGTGCGACCTTTGCCGCTGGCTGCCTCCTCGCTGGAAGTGGAGGTGCCGCGCGGCGCATCCGCTTTGGAGGCAGGGCGTCATCTGGCGCGCCAGGGAGTCGGTGTGGAGCCGTATGCCTTCTATCTTCTGGCGCGCTTTTCTGGGGGAGGGCCGATCATTGCGGGCTATTATCGAGTGGAGCATGGGCTGACGATGTCGGCCTTGCTCGACTTGCTGCGCCGAGGTGAGCGTATCCTGGAGACCATCACCATCGTCGAGGGCTGGACTTTGGCCCAGATGCGTAGTGCGATCGATCGTCATCCCTGGGTGGAAAAAACCTTGGTCGGCGTGGACGAGCAGACTTTACTTTCCGCGATTGGTGCGGAAGAAGCCTTGCCCGAAGGGCTCTTCTTCCCCGATACCTATGTGTTCGATCGCAAGACTACGGATTTGGTGCTCTACCGAATGGCATATCGTAAGATGCAAGAGGAGCTGTTGGCGGCGTGGCAGGCGCGTGATCCGGAGTTGCCGCTGGCTTCGCCCTATGAGCTGCTCATCCTGGCGTCCATCATCGAAAAAGAGACGGGGAGGTCGGACGAGCGGGGCAAGGTGGCTTCGGTCTTCGTCAACCGCTTGCGCCGCAACATGCCGCTGCAGACCGATCCGACCGTGATCTACGGTATGGGCGATTCATTCGAAGGGAAATTGTTGCGACGCCATCTGCGGGAGGATCATTCCTACAATACCTATACTCGCGGTGGTTTGCCTCCTTCGCCAATTTGTCTCCCGGGGCGAGAGTCACTGTGGGCGGCGGCAAGGCCGGAAAAGACCGATTTCTTTTATTTCGTGGCGCGCGGCGATGGGTCGAGCGAGTTTTCGCGTACGCTCGAAGAACACAACCGCGCGGTGGCCCGCTGGCGGAGAGGACGGAGCGCACCATGAGGGAATCCGTGGCGCGCGTACCTTTCATCACGTTTGAGGGAATCGACGGGGCGGGGAAGTCCACCCAGATCGAGGCCTTGTGCCTATTTTTGCAGCAGCGAGGTACGTCTTTCGAGCGCACGCGTGAGCCGGGTGGCACGCCGCTCGGTGAGCGTTTGCGCGAGGTGGTTCTGTCGGAATCGATGACCCCGGAGACCGAGCTCCTAGTAATGTTCGCTGCTCGTCACGAGCATCTCCATGCGCGGATTTTTCCGGCGCTCTCGGCTGGACGTTGGGTGGTCTGTGATCGCTTCGCCGACGCTTCTTATGCCTATCAGGTGGGGGGGCGAGGCGTAGACGCGGGGCGGTTTGCCCTCATCGAGCGCTGGGTGCTGGGGGGAGTACGCCCGGATCTGACTTTTCTCTTCGATCTCGACCCGGCCGTGGCAGCTAGGCGGCTCGCTCAGACCGGGGCGCGAGGTCGTGACCGTTTCGAACGGCTCGACGAGGCGTTTTTTGCCCGGGTGCGTGCTGCTTATCTCGAACGGGCGGGACGCGAGCCTCAACGTTTCGTCGTGCTCGATGCGACCGATTCGCCCGAGGTGTTGTCGCGACGAGTGATTGCGGAGGTGCAACATCGATGGCCGAGTTGATGCCTTGGCTCGAACCGTTCTACCGTCGTTTCGTGGCGGCGATGCGGGGCGGTCAAGCGCCTCAGGCGCTCATTCTCGGCGGACCGGCCGGGGTGGGCAAGCAGCGCCTAGCGGAAGTGCTTGGCGCTCGCTGGTTGTGTGAGCGGCAGCCCGAGTCGGGGGATGCGCCCTGTGGTCAGTGCCGCGCTTGTCGCCTGCTGCTGGCCGGCGGGCACCCACGGTCCTGGCGGCTCGTGCCTGCTGCTGAAGAGGGGAACGAAGGCAGGCAGATCACGATCGAACGGATCCGGGAGGTGCAAGAAGGTTTGAGCTTGGCCGAAACCGGGCGCCGGGTGGTGACGATCATGCCGGCGGAGGCAATGAACCGGTTCACCGCCAATGCCTTACTCAAGGTCTTGGAGGAGCCCCCGGCAGAGGTATTATTTTTATTGGTGACGGATGTCCCGCAAGCCTTGCTGCCGACGGTGCGGAGTCGCTGCCAGCTTTGGTGGATCGTGCCGCCATCGCGGGAGGTAGCGCTGCTCTGGCTCCAGACCCAAAAGGACGGAGATCAGGCCGTGAGTCTGCTCGATCTTGCCGGTGGGGCGCCACTGGCCGCCTTGCGTTGGGCACGCGCAGGCTGGGGAGAGTGGTTCGAACGGTTTCTCGGCGAGGTCGGGGGAGCGGCGCCGCAGGCACCTCTGGTCTGGGCGGCGGGGCTGGAGTCCTGGCTCAAGTCGAAGGAGACTCGGGACAGCGGCTTCGATCTGGATGCGTGGATGGATTGGTGGTTGCGCTGGTTGCACGATTTGGCTCGAATCGCGGCTGGCGCCAAGGCATGTTATTTTCCTCGCTCCGAGGCGCGGTTGCGCGCTCTCGCGCGACACGCTTCTTTGCGTGCATGGATCGCATTGGAAACCAGGGTCAGGGCGCGTGCGCAATGGGTGCGACATCCGCTCAACTTACGCCTCTATCTCGAGGAAGTTTTGACGGCTTACGCCGAAACGCTTGGAGCGAAACGATGATGCAGGAGAATGGACCGCGTACCGATGGACCGAATACCGAGGTCAGACCCACGGTCTTGTCGCTGAACGTGGCCAACGTCAGTGCCTTGTACGCGGCTTTCATGCCTTTTTTGCGGCGTGGTGGCGTGTTCGTGCCGACGACCAAGCACTACGATCTGGGAGACGAGGTATTTCTTTTGCTGCAATTGCCCGACGAGACCGAGCGTTTTTCGGTGTCTGGCTCGGTGGTGTGGATCACTCCCTCGGGGGTTCCCGGCAACCGGGTGCAAGGAATCGGCGTGCATTTCGCCGAATCGGAGTCCTCTGAGCAGTTGCGCGTGCGTATCGAGCGCAAGCTGGGTGCTTTGCTCGGCTCTGGCCGTACCACACATACTTTGTAAAGGGAAGCGATGTCCTTTCTGGTCGATTCGCATTGTCATCTCGATTTTCCTGGGCTGGCCGAACGTCTGCCGGAAGTGCTGGCGAACATGGATGCGCTCGGTGTGGGCTGGGCCTTGTGCATTGGTGTGACCCTGGAGGATTTTCCCAAGGTCTTGACGGTCGCGCGCAGCGACGATCGGCTGTGGGCGAGCGTCGGCGTGCATCCCGATCACGAAGGGGGTGAGGAGCCGACGCTGGAGCGACTCGTCGAGCTCGCGGCCGATTCCAAGGTCATCGGCATCGGGGAGACGGGGCTAGACTATTATCGGCTCACCGATCGTCCCGAGTGGCAGCGCGAGCGCTTTCGTACCCATCTGCGGGCGGCGCGTGCCTGCGGCAAGCCGGTCATCGTACACACACGCGCCGCGGCCGAAGATACCCTGATGATCCTGCGCGAGGAAGGGGTCGAGGCCGTCGGCGGAGTGATGCACTGCTTCACCGAATCGCTCGAGGTGGCACGCGCGGCGCTCGATTTGGGGATGTATATTTCCTTTTCCGGCATTCTCACTTTCAAGAACGCCGCGGCGCTGCGCGAAGTGGCCGCGTACGTTCCCGAGGATCGCATCCTCGTGGAGACCGATGCACCGTATCTCGCGCCGGTGCCGCATCGAGGCAAGACGAACGAGCCGGCTTACGTGCGTTTCGTGGCCGAGTGCCTCGCCCAGGTGCGCGGCGTGTCGTTCGAGCGCATCGCTGAGCGCACCACCGAGAATTTTTTCCGCCTCTTTTTCGGGACAAGGAACTCTGCCCAATGAGCGATACTTCGAGAAAATATTTCATGGCCATGACGAGCCCGAGGATGATGGTTCTGGCCTTTGTTTTGAGCTGGGGCATCACCGCGGCTCGGGCGTCCGACCTCGTCGAGGACACCGAGTTCGCCGTACAAAACGGCGACACGGCCACGATGCAGAAACTCCTCGCCAAAGGGATCGATCCGAACACCACCGATGCACAGGGGAATCCGCTCTTGAGCCTTGCTGCTGCCAATGGCGACGAAGCGATGGTGGAGCTGCTGCTGCGAGCGGGCGCTTCTCCCAATCGGCGCAACCTCCTCGGGGAGACGCCTGCGATGAGGGCAGCCCTCAAAGGAAACGCCAAAGTGTTGCAGCGTTTGATCGACGCCGGCGCCATCATCGACCACGCGGGCTGGACGCCTTTGCATTATGCGGCGCTCGGGGGGAATGTGGAGTGTGTCGAAGTTCTGCTGCGTGCCAAGGCCGACGTGAATGCCCCCGCGCCCAACGGGAGCACGGCCTTGATGTTGGCGGCACGCAATGGTCACGTGGACGTGGTCAAGCGTTTGCTCGCTGCTGGAGCGGACACCGAGAGACGCAACGAGGATGGGCGCACGGCAGTGATCTGGGCGCTCGAGAAACGGCAGACCGAAGCGGCCGAGCTCATCGAGAATGCTCGACGTGCCAAGGGCTTGCCGCCAACCAAGGTGCAGCTCGTGATCGAGTGAAGGGGTTCTCGAGGCTGGGAGGGGGCGATGGAGGCAAGACGATGGTTGGTGCGGGCGCAGTCCCGCGAACGGGTGTGGCGTGAATGGCGGCACGAGTTGCACGCACATCCGGAGCTGGCTTACGAGGAACGGCGTACCGCTGCTTTCGTCGCCGAACGTTTGCGCTCCTTCGGGCTCGATCCGGTCGAAGGTTTGGCGGAGACGGGGGTGGTCGCGGTGCTCGAGGGGCGAAGGGGCGAGGGGCCGATGATCGCACTGCGTGCCGACATGGATGCACTGCCCATCCCCGAGGCCAATACCTTTGCGCATGCTTCGCGCGAGCCGGGCAAAATGCATGCATGCGGCCATGACGGTCATACGGCCATGCTCCTTGCCGCTGCGGAATTGCTCGCTGCTGATCCGGCGTTTGCAGGGACCGTGGTTTTCGTTTTCCAGCCCGCAGAAGAGGGGGGAGGAGGGGCGAAGCGCATGGTCGAAGAGGGATTCTTCGAGCGCTATCCCGTGCGCGAGATCTATGGCATGCACAACTGGCCAGGATTGCCGGTGGGTCAATTCGCAGTGCACTCCGGTCCGGTGATGGCCGGTACCGAGCGTTTTCGCATCGTCTTGCGCGGACGCGGAACGCATGCAGCCATGCCGCATTTGGGTGATGACGTCATCGCCGCAGGGGCGGCGCTCGTGCAGTCCTTGCAGACGGTGGTGAGCCGTCGGGTGGATCCGCTGCAGGCGGCGGTGTTGTCGGTGACGCAATTCCATGCCGGGCATGCCTTCAACGTGATCCCCGCGGAGGCGGAGCTCGCCGGGACCGTGCGCGCCTTCTCTCCGGAGCTTTTCTCCCGCATCCGCGAGGCGATCGAGCGCATCGGGCAGGGGGTGGCATCGGCTTACGGCCTTTCTTTGGACGTCGAGTGGGACGAAGGTTATCCACCCACGATCAATACTGCTTCTGCGGCGGCCCGCTGCGCCGAGGCCGCAGTGGCGCTCGTCGGGGCGCAGAACGTGTGCCGTGAAGCGCCGCCGTCGATGGGCGCGGAGGATTTCGCTTTCTTTTTGCAACACCGCCCCGGGGCCTATGTCTGGATCGGCAACGGTCCGGGCGAGGGAGGGTGCCTCTTGCATAGTCCTCATTACGACTTCAACGACGAACTCTTGTCTTTGGGAGCGGCCTATTGGGCCACGCTCGTCACCCATGTGCTCTCGGCATGAGTAGGCGAGTCACACTACACCTGCTGCGGCGGGATCTGCGTACGCCGGCGTTTGCCGCTATCATTGCGGCGCTGGCTCTCGCCGTGGCTGCCGTGGGCAGCGTTCTGTGGCTCAACGATCGCCTGGGACGTGCGTTGCTGCAGGAAGCGGGAGCTTGGCTCGGCGCCGATGCCATGATCACCGCCAATCGCCCCTTGCGAGCCGAGCTTCTTGCTTGGCTCGAGGAATATCCTGAGATCGAGCAGGCCCAGAGCGTGGCCATGGCATCGATCCTGCGCGTGGGCGAGCGCTGGCAATTGTCTTCTCTGCGGGCCATTCCTCCTCGTTATCCCCTGCGTGGGCAGTTCGTGCTGAGGCGTAGCGCCGAGGGGGGACGGGAAGAAACTTTACAAGGGGGTCCGGCACCAGGAGAGGTGTGGGTCGATGAGTCGCTCGCCGGGCTACTCGGCGTCGGTCCCGGCGACGAGGTCCGGGTGGGGCGCCTCTCCTTGCGCGTCTCTGCCATCGTGCGCCTCAATCCGGAACATGGGGGAAATTTTCTCGATCTGTTGCCCGAATCCTGGATCAGCCTCGCCGACTTGCCGGCTAGTGGTCTCCTCGGGCCTGGCGTGCGGGCTCAGTGGCGTGTTCATTTGAGTGGCCCCGAGTCGGTGCTACGTCGCGTGGCACGAGAGGCAACGGCGCGTTTGACCAAGGGTGAGGAGTTCGTCTCGCTCGAAGACGCTCAGCCGGCAGTGAAGACTTTACTCGAGCAGACGCAGCGTTTCCTACGTCTGGCGGTGTTGGCGGCGACGGCTCTCGCCGCCGTCGCCGTGGGACTGGCAACTCGCCGCTTCGTGCGCGATCGGCTCGATACCGCCGCCTTGCTGCGTTGTTTGGGGGCGAGCCGTTACCGGGTGGCGGCGATCGTGCTCGGAGAGTTCGCCGCAGCGATCGTGCTCGCTCTCCTGCTCGGGGCAGTGCTGGGATTACTCGCGCAGCAGGGGTTCGCTTCGCTCGCTGCACGGGTGATGGAGACTTCCAGTCTTCCCGCGCTGCGGTGGTGGGCTGCGTGGCCGGCGGCTCTGCTCGCCCTCCTGCTCGCCTTCGGATTTGCCGTGCCTCAGCTCGTGGCGCTCGCGCAGGTGACACCGCTAGCCGTACTGCGGCGCAACCTGGGGGGCTGGCGTGGTGGAGTGCTCGCTACGGCCGCGTGTGGGGCGTTCGCACTTTTTGCGCTCACGGTCTTGCTCGCGGGTGAGGTGCGATTGGCTGTCGGTGTCTTTGGTGGATTGATTCTGGGCTTCGTCCTGCTGCTGGGCGTGGGATCGGCCGGGTTTGCGGCCTTCAGACGTTTTTCTGAGGGGGCGGTGGTTCCGCTGCGGCTCGCCTGGCGAGCGCTCGGCAACCAGAAAGGGCTTGCCGCCCTGCAGGCCAGTGCGCTTGCTTTGGGCTTGGCAGCGTTGTGGCTGTTGGCCATCGTGCGTGGCGACCTGTTGGAATCCTGGCGTTTCAGAATTCCTCCGGATGCCTCCAATCGTTTTCTCCTCAACGTGCAGGCCGATCAGGTGGAAGGGGTGCGTGCCTCGTTTGTCGAGGCGGGGTTCGACGAGCCGCGTTTCTGGCCCATGGTGGGGGGCGCCCGCTTGGTTGCGATCGATGCAGTGCCGGTGAGCGACGAGTCTTTCACGGACGCGCGCGCGCAGCGGTTGATGCGGCGAGAATTCAACTTGAGCCATGGGCTGACCTTGCCCGAAGACAACCGCGTGGTGGCCGGGCGCTGGCACGGTGAGCCCGGCGCGCCGGAGAACGCGCTTTCGGTCGAGGAGAGTCTGGCTCAGACCTTCGGCCTGCAGTTGGGGAGCCGCTTGCGTTTCGTCATCGACCTGCAGGAGGTCGAGGGCGTCGTAACCAGCATCCGGCGACTGCGTTGGGAGTCGATGAACGTCAATTTCTTCATCATTACCCATCCGTCTCTGCTTGAATCATTCCCTGCCTCTTGGCTGACGAGCTACCGCTTGCCGCCAGGCCGGGAAGCGTTCGAGCGGACTTTGCTCGAGCGTTTTCCCAACGTCACCGTGATCGATGTCGGTCGCATCCGCGAGCAGTTCGAACGCATGAGCGACCAGGTGGCTGCGCTGTTGCAGGCGGTATTTTCTTTCACCTTGGGGACGGGCGCGCTGGTGTTGGCGGTAGGCTGGATGCTGGGACAGGAGGAGCGGCTCCAGCGTGTGGCCATCCTGCGGGCGTTGGGGGCGCGGCGCCGACAGATCCTCGCCACGCTCGCGCTCGAGTTCGCCACGCTCGGTGCTGTGGGGGCGCTGGTTTCGGTCGTTTTGAGCGCGGGGGTAGGTCTGTGGCTCGCGGCTTCGGTCTTCCGCCTGGAAGTGGCGCTCAGCTGGGGGGTGCTCGCCGCAGCGGGGGGGCTTGCCGTACTTGGGGTGGTCGCCGTAGGAATGGCCACCGTGCAGCCACTGCTGCGTCGCCCGCCCCTCGAGGCTCTGCGCGCGAGCGTCGTATAATCGCGGCTATCGTTCGATCTCGAGGTGGCCGTGGAGTACTTGTCGACGCGTGGGCAGGCGCCCGTACTGAAGTTTTCCGAAATTTTGCTGGAAGGGCTCGCCGCCGACGGCGGGCTCTACGTGCCGGCGCAGTATCCCCACATTGCTTCCGCGGAGCTCGCGCGCCTGTCGCGCCTGCCTTATGGGGAACTCGCCTGGGAGCTGCTGCGTCGTTACATCGACGATATCGCCGAGGACGAGCTCGCCCGGTTGGTGGTGCGCACCTACACCGCAACGCGCTACCCCTTCGCCCGTCATCCGGCGCGCGCCGCGCGCATCACGCCGCTCACCTGGTTGGAAGAGAGGCGTTTCGGGATCCTCGAGCTCTCCAATGGCCCCACGCTCGCCTTCAAGGACATGGCCCTGCAGCTGCTGGGCGAGCTTTTCGAGCATGTGCTCGAGCGCCGCGATGAGCGCTTGAACATCCTTGGCGCTACCTCGGGCGATACCGGCTCGGCCGCCGAATACGCCATGCGTGGGCGCGAGCGCGTGCAGGTCTTCATGCTCTCGCCGGCCGGGCGCATGAGCCCGTTCCAGCGCGCGCAGATGTATTCGCTGCAGGAACCGAACATCCACAACCTCGCCGTCGAGGGGACCTTCGACGATGCCCAGGACATCGTCAAGGCGGTGAGCCAGGATGCCGAGTTCAAGCGCCGTCACCGCATCGGCGCGGTCAATTCGATCAACTGGGCGCGCATCGCCGCGCAGGTGGTCTATTACTTCGCCGGTTACTTCCAGGCGGTCGATCGCGTGGGCGAGCCGGTGGCTTTCGCTGTGCCCAGCGGCAACTTCGGCAACATCCTCGCCGGGCACATTGCCCGCCAGATGGGGCTACCCATCGGGCGCCTGATTTTGGCCACCAACGAGAACGACGTGCTCGACGAGTTCTTCCGCACCGGCGTCTATCGCCCGCGCGCATCGAGCGAGACGTTTGCCACGTCCAGCCCGTCGATGGACATCTCCAAGGCCTCGAACTTCGAGCGCTTCGTTTTCGATCTGGTTGGGCGCGATCCAGAGGCGCTGCGCCGGCTGTGGCGGGCTCTGGAGACCCAGGGGCACTTCGATCTCGAGGGCACGCCGTATTGGGCGCGCTTGCCGGAATTCGGCTTCGTCTCCGGGCGCAGCACGCACGCCGACCGGATCGCGACCATCCGCGACGTCTGGACGCGCCACCGGGTGCTCATCGATCCGCACACGGCCGATGCGGTGACGGTGGCGCGGCGTGCCGGTATCGAGGACATGCCAGTGGTCGTGCTCGAGACGGCACAGGCGGCGAAGTTTGCCGAGACGCTGCGCGAGGCGGTGGGATTCGAGCCGCCGCGCCCGGCCGAGCTCGCCGATCTGGAGCAGCGGCCGCAGCGCGTGACGCGCTTGCCGGCCGATGTGCAACAGGTGAAGGACTATATCGCGGCGCATGCCTGAGGACGCGTGATTCGATCTGCCGCGCTTGGCGATCGTGGAGGGGCTTGGGCTGACAGCCCTCCTTGAGGGTTCAGGTCCGCACTCAGGCTTCGAGCAGGCGCAGCGACAGATCCACGGCCCGCACGTCCTTGGTGAGCTTGCCCACCGAGATGCGGTCGACGCCCGTCTCGGCGATCGCCCGCACCCGGTCGAGGTCGACGCCGCCGGAGACTTCGAGTTCGGCGCGACCGGCGTTGATCCACACGGCCTCCTTCATCTGCTCGAGCGTCATGTTGTCGAGCAGGATCATCTGCGCCCCGGCTTCCAGCGCCTCGGCGAGTTCGTCGAGCGTCTCCACCTCCACCTGGATGAAGGCATGCGCCGCCCCCAGCGCCTGGGCCCGCGCGAGTGCCTGGCGGATGCCGCCGGCGGCGATGATGTGGTTCTCCTTGATGAGGATGCCGTCGTAGAGCCCCAGCCGGTGGTTAGTGCCGCCGCCCACGTGCACGGCGTATTTCTGCGCCAGACGCAAGCTCGGCACCGTCTTGCGCGTGTCGACGATGCGGGCCCGCGTGCCTTCGACCGCGCGTACGTAGGCGCGCGTGGTGGTGGCCGTACCGGAGAGCAGTTGCAGGAAGTTGAGCGCCGTACGCTCGGCGGTGAGCAGCGCCCGGGCGTTCGCCTCCACTTCACACAGTGTTTGGTCGGGCGCGACTTCCGCTCCTTCGGCAGCGTGCCAAGTGACCCTCGCCGAAGGGTCGAGTACACGCAGCGTCGCCTCGAACCAGGGTTGGCCGCATAGGACTGCCGCTTCCCGGCTGATGACGCGGGCGCGCACACGCGTTTCGGCTTCGATCAGGCGAGCGGTGAGATCGCCCGTACCGACGTCCTCGGCGAGCGCCTGGGCGACGTTGCGCTGGACTTCGATGC
Source organism: Tepidiphilus olei (assembly GCF_006980705.1). Lineage (GTDB taxonomy): Bacteria > Pseudomonadota > Gammaproteobacteria > Burkholderiales > Rhodocyclaceae > Tepidiphilus > Tepidiphilus olei. The sequence goes on from NZ_SBHO01000005.1 coordinate 12,926, forward strand.
GCAGGGCTTCGGTGAAGAGCATGATGACGACCTCGTAGGGTGGCGTGGACTGGGGCTATGGTAGCATCGCTGACCATGAAAGCCGAAACCGGATTCCTGGAGGTCGACGGGGAAGTCGTGGAGGTGCGGCGCAAGCCCATCCGCCACTGGCATCTTCGCGTCGTGCCGCCCGACGGACGTTTGCGCGTGTCCATCCCCTTGCATGCCGACGGGGAGGCGGTATCGGCCTGGATACGGGGAAAATCGGCTTGGGTGCAAAAACAGCGATCGCACTTGCGCCGAGCGTCGGCAGACCGGGCTTGGCTCTTCGGCGTGCCCTATCCCCTGAGGATCGTTTCGGGCGGATCCGATGATGCGTCGGTTCTTTTCAGCGAACGGGAGGGTTTCCTGGTGCGGGGCGTCGGGAACCGGGAGAGCGCATGGAAGCTTTTGCGTGCCTGGCAAGGGGAACGGCTCGCAAGGTTTCTGGAATCGTTGGTGCCTCAGTGGCAAGAGCGGATGCAGGCTCCTTCCATTCGGTGGCGCATCCGTCCCTGTAAAACCATCTGGGGAAGTTGTACTCGGGCCACGAGGCGTTTGACGTTCAACCTCTATCTGGCCGAGCGCTCGTCCGAGCTCATCGAATACGTGGTCGTCCATGAGCTCGCCCATCTGTTCCATGCGCACCACGGCCCGGCGTTCTGGACCCTGGTGGCGCGCTACCTGCCGGATTGGCAACAGCGGCGTAGCGCGCTCAGACGGCCCCTGGGCTGAATCTTCGGCCGGTCAGCCTCGACCCTGCTGATCCACGATGGGTACGAGCAAAATCTCCACACGGCGGTTCTTGGCCCGACCCTCGGGGGTGCGGTTGTCGGCGATGGGTCGGGTAGCGCCGAATCCCACGGTCTGGATGCGATTGGTCGGCACGCCGCGCTGGATGAGGTAGCTCGCCACTGCCTGGGCGCGGTTCTCCGACAGCGTCTGGTTGAAGGCCGCCGAGCCGGTGGAGTCGGTGTGCCCTTCGATGCGCACGATGGTGTTCGGATACTGCTGCAGGCTCTGGGCGAGCTGGTCGAGCACGCCCATGAACTGCGGCTGCAGGGTGGCGCTACCCGTTTGGAACGTGATGGCCTCGGGGGCTTGCAGGCGGATCGTATCGCCCTGACGCTGGATTTCGACGCCAGTGCTGGCCATTTGGCGGCGCAGCTCCGCTTCCTGCTGGTCCATTTGTCGGCCGATGAGGCCGCCTACGGTGGCGCCCACCGCGGCGCCGATGAGCGTGCCACCGGTTTTGGCATTGTCGCTGGCAACGGCCCTGCCGACTACGCCGCCTGCTACGGCGCCGATGGTGGCGCCGGTGGCGGTCTTCGCATGCTCGCCGCGGTAGGGGTTCTCGGCACAAGCCGTGAGCAGCACCGTGGCGCCGAGCAGGAGGAGGGGAAATCTCGTCTCGTTCATGGCAGTTCGTTCCATCATGATTTTTTGCCATTTTACATCATGGGATCTCGACGGCGGTTCGGGGTAACGAAGGCTTTCGCCGTTTCGGTGGGTAGAGATTGCAGAAACGTAACTCCTCGCCGTAGGGGAAGAAATCCTCCACCAACCCGGCGCGGATGCGTCGTTGTACTTCCTGCCAGAATTGGGGCGTGAGCAGGTCACGGTGGTATTTGAGGAAGGCTTTGCGGATGCGCGGATCGCCCAGGAGGAAGGTGGCGAACTCTTCGGGAAAGACGTCGAGCGGCCCGGCGCTGTACCAGGCTTCGCTCGAGAACTCCATCTCGGGATGAGGCGCCGGCGGGATGGCGCGGAAATTGACGTCGGTCATGTACTCGATCTCGTCGTAGTCGTAGAACACGACGCGACCATAGCGGGTGATGCCGAAGTTCTTCCATAGCATGTCGCCGGGGAAGATGTTGGCGATGGCCATCTCGCGGATTGCATTGCCGTATTCGCGCACCGCATGTTCGAGCGTCTCCTCGTCGGCATTTTCTAGATGCAGATTGAGCGGTGTCATGCGCCGTTCGATGTAGAGATGTTTGATCACGATCTGGTCGCCCTCGATCTCGAAGGAGGAGGAGGCCACCGTACGCAGCTCTTCGAGCAGCTCCGGCGAGAAACGGGCCAACGGCAGGGCCACCTGGGAGAATTCCAGGGTGTCGGCCATGCGACCGACCCGATCGACGCGTTTGACCATGAGATATTTCTGCCGCACCGTCTCGCGGTCGATGTTCTTGCTGCTGCCGAAGACGTCCTTGATGATCTTGAAGACGTAAGGGAAAGAGGGTAGGGTGAAGACGAGCATCACCATCCCCTTGATGCCGGGGGCGATGATGAAGTGGTCGTTCGAGTGGCGCAGATGGGCGATGAGATCGCGGAAGAACATCGTCTTACCCTGCTTGCCCAGCCCCAGCATGGTGTAGAGCTCGGAGCGCGGTTTGTTGGGCATGATGGAACGCAGGAAATTGACATAGCCCGAAGGCACTTCCATGTCGACGAGGAAGTAGGCGCGCGACAGCGAAAAGAGCACCGAGATGCGCCAGGCTTCGAGCAGGATGGCGTCGACCACCAGCATGCCCGATTTGCCGTGGCGCACGGCCACCGCGAAGGGGTATTCCTGGTGCCCATTGATCGCCTTGCCGATGACGTAGGCGGTCTTGTTGCGGTAGAAGGCGGAGTAGAGCACCTGGATTTGCGCGTTGACTTCCGGTGCCGGCCAGCGTCCGCCCAGATGGCGTTTGACGGTGCGCAGGATATGGACGACGTCGCGGTCCAGATGCTCGAAAGGCCGTTGCCAGTCGAAATCTTCGAGGATGCGCCGGATGGTGCGTCGCAGCCCCTCTTCCTTGGGATAGTAACTGGTATAGACGGGCGGGTAGGATTCGATGTATTCAGTGGAGATCGCCGGGCGGGCGAAAATGTATTGATTGTTGAAGTAGCTGCGATGCAGGATTTTCGTCGTCACCGAATTGAAGAAGGTCTCGGCGAGTTCCGGTTGCTTGTGTTCGAGCAAATGGCCGATGTAGTGCAGCTTCACTTGCTGCCAGATCGCATCGTCGAGGTTGGCGATGTCGAACGCGCGGCGCAGGCGCTCGACGGTCTCCTCGACGCGCCGGTCGTAGAATTCCACGCGCTCTCGTACCGCTTCGAGCAACTTGGACCAGTCTCCGGCTTCGAACAGTTCTTTTGCTCGTCCCGAGGTGGCGCGGAAGATTCGATAATGACGATCAAACCCCTCGATCATCATCTGGGCCATGGTCTCGGCGATACGTTCGGGCGGTAGAGGGTACTGCATCGCGTCTACTCCTCGTCTTGGAAGGACGACAACGGGATGTCTCGAAAAATCGCCGCGAGCCTTCATGGGGCAGGGCAGCGTGAATGCGTGGGATGCGATCCCGGTCGAATCGACGCACGGGCACCCGGCCATCACACCCTGCCATGCAGCTGCGCGGGTCGTTGTTCGAAGTGTTCGATGATACCTTGCGGCTGAGGGAGCTGGGGCGGCGTTCTTTCGGATCGTGGAATTTTATTGGATAATACGAAACGGTGGCGCCCTGGGGCGCTGGAAGATGCGGGGCGGAGGCTGCGGGTGAGCTGCGGCCGTCGCATGCCCGCGATGATGACATCAGGGAGAATGACCGTGAGCGAGTCCAAGATCGAGGTACCTGCGGGTGGCCAGAAAATCGTATTGGGGCAGCCCATCCCCGACAATCCCATCGTGCCTTACATCGAAGGCGATGGCATCGGGATCGACATTACGCCGGTGATGATGAAGGTCATCGACGCGGCCGTCGAAAAGGCTTACGGCGGCAAGCGCAAGATCCACTGGATGGAAGTCTACGCCGGCGAGAAAGCCACGCGCGTCTATGGGCCCGACCAGTGGTTGCCGGAAGAAACGCTCGCGGCGCTCAAGGAATTCGCCGTTTCCATCAAGGGGCCGATGACCACGCCAGTGGGCGGCGGCATCCGCTCGCTCAACGTGGCGCTGCGCCAGGAGATGGATCTCTATCAATGCATCCGTCCGGTGCGCTACTTCAACGGCGTGCCTTCGCCGGTCAAGCGTCCCGAGCTCGTCGACATGGTGATCTTCCGTGAGAATACGGAGGACATCTACGCCGGCATCGAATGGCCGGCCCAGTCCGACGGTGCGCGCAAGGTGATCGACTTCCTGCAGAACGAAATGGGCGTGAAGAAAATCCGTTTCCCCGAAACCTCGGGAATCGGGATCAAGCCCGTGTCGATCGAGGGCACCACACGCCTGGTGCGTGCGGCGATCCAGTACGCCATCGACAACGACCGCAAGTCGGTGACCCTCGTGCACAAGGGCAACATCATGAAGTTCACCGAAGGGCTCTTCCGTGACGTGGGCTACCGCGTGGCTCAGGAGCAGTTCGGCGCCCAGCCGATCGACGGCGGCCCATGGTGCAAGTTCACCAACCCGAAAACGGGGCGCGAGATCGTGGTCAAGGACGCGATCGCCGATGCCTTCCTGCAGCAGATCCTGCTGCGTCCGGCCGAATACGACGTGATCGCCACGCTCAATCTCAACGGCGACTACATTTCGGACGCGCTGGCGGCGCAGGTGGGCGGCATCGGCATCGCCCCGGGGGCGAACGTCGGCGACCTGTACGCCGTGTTCGAAGCCACGCACGGCACGGCGCCGAAGTACGCCGGCCTCGACAAGGTGAACCCCGGCTCGCTCATCCTCTCGGCCGAAATGATGCTGCGCTTCTTCGACTGGAAAGAAGCGGCGGATCTGGTCATCAAGGCGATGGAGCGTACCATCCAAGACAAGATCGTTACGTACGACTTCGCCCGGCTCATGGAAGGAGCCACCGAAGTGAGCTGTTCCGGCTTCGGCGAGGCGATGATCGCCCGCATGTGATCCTGGCTTCGTGTGCAGCACAGAAGAAAACCCGCCGCAAGGCGGGTTTTTTTCTGTAAGTTCTATGTAAGCGGATATTTATACGATTGATGGTGTCGGGGTGGCATTGATGCCCGGGCTCGACACTCTTTTGCTACCGAAGAGGATGAAGGAGATGGAAAATGAATAAATCGCCGCAAGCTTACTGGTCGGCGACCCTGCGATTGATCTCGATCGTCCTGGTCGTCTGGTTCATCGTGTCTTACCTCGCGGGAATCATCCTGGCGCCCGCGCTCAACTCGATCCATCTCGGCGGCTATCCGCTCGGGTTCTGGTTCGCCCATCAAGGATCGATGTACGTCTTCGTCGCATTGATCTTCTACTACGCCTACGCGATGGACAAGATCGATCGCGAATTCGACGTGCACGAAGAATAAGGAGCGACGATCATGTCCGTGCAAGCTTGGATTTACTTGATGGTGGGACTGTCGTTCTCGCTGTACATCGGCATTGCGATCTGGAGCCGGGCGGGATCGACGGCCGAGTACTATGTCGCCGGAGGCCAGGTCAATCCCGTGATGAACGGCATGGCCACTGCCGCCGACTGGATGAGCGCCGCTTCGTTCATCTCCATGGCCGGCATCATTTCGACCATGGGCTATGGTGGAGCCTTGTTCCTCATGGGCTGGACCGGGGGCTACGTGTTGCTGGCGATGCTGCTCGCTCCCTACCTGCGCAAGTTCGGCAAATTCACGGTGCCGCAGTTCATTGGCGACCGGTTTTATTCGAAGAGCGCAGCGGTGGTGGCGGTGATCTGCCTGTTGGTGGCCTCGATCACCTATATCATCGGCCAGATGACCGGCGTCGGCGTGGCTTTTTCGCGCTTCCTCAACGTATCGAACGAAGTCGGTATCTACGTCGGGATGGCGATCGTCTTCATGTACGCCGTGTTCGGCGGCATGAAAGGGATCACCTACACCCAGGTGGCCCAGTATGTCGTGCTGATCATCGCCTACACGGTTCCGGCGATCTTCATCTCGCTGATGCTCACCGGCAATCCGATCCCGCAGCTCGGCCTTGGCTCCAAGCTCGCTGGCAGTGATCTGTATCTGCTCGAGCGGCTCGACCAGATCGTCACCGACCTGGGCTTTGGCAAGTACACCACGTCGGTGCCGGGCAGCTATCTCAACATGTTCATGTACACCCTGTCGTTGATGATCGGGACGGCGGGTTTGCCGCACGTGATCATGCGATTCTTCACGGTGCCGAAAGTGCGTGACGCGCGCATGTCTGCGGGTTGGGCGCTGGTGTTCATCGCCATTCTCTACACTACTGCTCCGGCGGTGGCGGCGATGGCGCGCTACAACCTCTTGGCCACCGTCTACCCGGCCGCGCTGGAGAACAAGCCGCTAGTGGCTCCGGATCAGGGCATTCGCTACGACGAGCGCCCAGACTGGTTCAAGCGCTGGGAGCAGACGGGTCTGCTGAAATTCTCGGACAAGAACGGGGACGGGCGTATCCAGCACTACAACGACAAGAACGCCGCGCTTCAGGCGAAAGCCGAGCAGGTGGGCTGGAAAGGCAACGAGCTGGACGTCAATGCCGACATCATCGTCATGGCCAACCCGGAGATCGCCATGCTGCCTGGCTGGGTGATTGGTCTGGTGGCGGCAGGGGCGCTCGCAGCGGCCCTCTCGACGGCGGCGGGCTTGCTACTGGCGATCTCTTCGGCGATCTCGCACGATCTGGTCAAGGGGGTGTTCAAACCGGATCTCGACGAGAAAGGTGAACTGCTCGCCGGACGGATCGCGATGGTGGTGGCCATCCTCGTGGCGGGGTATCTCGGGCTCAATCCTCCAGGCTTTGCGGCCGGGACCGTGGCCCTTGCCTTCGGGATTGCGGCATCCTCGCTCTTCCCCGCGATCATGATGGGTATTTTCTCCAAGAAGATGAACAAGGAAGGGGCGATCGCCGGCATGCTCGTCGGTCTGTTCGTCACCCTCTTCTACGTGTTCGCGCACAAAGGCATCTTCTTCATCAAGGGGACCGAATACCTCGGGTTGATCGGTGGGGCGAACAGCTTCTTCGGGATTACGCCGGAAGCCTTTGGTTCGGTCGGAGCCATCGTGAACTTCATCGTCGCTTTCATCGTCGATAAATTCACCAAAGAGCCTCCGGCGCATATCCAGGAGCTGGTCGAGAACGTCCGCGTCCCTCGCGGGTCCCAAGTGATCAAGGGCGCCCACTGAGTACGAGCGGGTCTTGACCCCAAAATCCGCCGGCCCAATCGAGGGCCGGCGGTCTTGCTTGAAGGAGGATCCCATGGCGGACGTCCACGTCGTCGTGAGTTTGGTGCTGAATTGGATATTGTTTTTGTCGCTGTTTCCGCTTTCTTTCATTTGGTTGAGGCGGGCGTTTCGTATCCTGTTTCTCAAGGATTTTTCCGAAGTCGCCTTACGGCGAGGTGAGCCTCCGCCCAATCCGGAGAAGTATGCGCCTTATACGGCCGTGATCAACCTCGTGGCCGGAGGCATTCTGGTTTATGTCATCTTCGGGGTCATCGCCGTGGGCATGCCTTTCGGCACCTGGACCGCGATCGCGGGTACCACCCTCTGGATGAAACTCTTCTTCGATTTTGCCTTGGCGCGACAGGCGCACTGGCAGGTCAAACCGCGTAAGGGTGGGCAGGAGCGCAACCCCTCACAGACGGTATAGTCTCTGCACGCTTTTGGTATCAGCCGTCATTCCGTTCGCCCCAGTGGCGAACTTGCCGTTCCCATCGGTTGGTGAGTAGTGCATAGACGGTGGCGATCGCGGTGAACAGTATCAAGGATACCGTCGAGAGCAGGAGAAAGCCGAGCGGGACCCCGCCGATGAGAAGCGTGTTGAGCTCCTCGGCATACCACACTACGCCGAGATTGAAGGCGAACCACAGGGCGAGTAGCGCCAGCGTGAGCCGACGGGTACGCTGCCAGTACCATCGAGCCGCATTTTGGCGGTCGTCGTGCTCGGATGCGTTCATTGGGCTTGCAGCCGCACACTACGACGGACGTGATACACGGTGGCCAAGGGCGCGATCAGGCCAATGGCGATCACGGCCGTGAGCAGCATTCCCAGTTGGGAATAATCGGCCGGCACGAGGATGGTGCCGTCGGGGGCGCGTACTTCCCGCGTGACCACGAAAAGGGTGTTGAGATACTTCGTTCCGAGTTCGGACGCCGAGAGCGCCAGATTGGTGAACGAGGCCATCACGGCGAAGAAGGTCGCCTTGAGATGCTGGGGGGCCGAGTGCGCGATCCAGGCGAGCATGGGAACCATCGATACCTGCCCCAAGGGAGATTCCACGGCGGTGTTGACGATGGCGATGAAACGGGCATCGACCACGCCGTTCGTCATCTGGCTCGTCCATTCGTGCAGGCCGTGGTACATCCCCAGATAGGGCAAGGAAAGCAGGGCGCCGATCACCGAAAGGATCACCACGATGTCGAGAATGGAGTGCTCGGCCATGAAGCGGCGGAAAATGAACAGTCCAGCCAGGGTGAGCACCGAACCGATCAAGGAGAGCTTGGCGAGGAAGGACTGATCGAAGCCGAGCTCGTCGATCATCCACCAGGTGAGTCCGGGGCCGGCGGTGGGCGTAGCGCGAAAGACGAAGATTACGAGCGCAGTGCCGGCGAGCGTTCGCCGTGCGTTGGGGCTGAGTTCGCCCATGAGGCGGCGCATGAGGAAGAGGATCACGGCCAACGAGCCGACGAAAATCACTTCCTGATTGCCGGGAAAATCGAGTAACCCCATCGAGAGGGTGAATACGACGAAGATGAGGCTGCCCCACAAGAGCGGCCAGTTGGGTGCAGGGGCTTCCGTACCGAACTCCGGCCATAAGACCGGATCAAGCCCGAGTCGTGCATGACGACGCCGCTCGAGCCGGCGCAGCAGTGAAGCCAGCATGACGCCGGAAACGGACACGAGGGGGATCAGGAGCGCCAACTCATAGATACGTGCATACAGGGGGGCTTTTTCCTCGATCGACAGGGCTTCACTGCCGGAGAAGACGAGGACGTTGGCAATCGACACCAACACGCCGCCACCGAGGATGGCGATGCGCCCCAGCGTCTGCAGCGTGGTGTGCATGAGCTTGATTTGCGCCTCGGGTAACGGTTCGCCGTTCTCGTCGCGCGTGGGGACGGCTTCGACCGTCATGGCGTCGGCCACCACGTCTTGCAGGACGTAGCCGAGCGGGGCGAGCAACACCGAGAGAACGTACCAGTAGGAGACGGGCCACAGCGCTGCCATCGCATCGCGTTGGCTCGTGAGGCCAATCATGATGAGCATGCTTGCGGCGATCAGGGCGGCACCCAACCAGACGAAGAACGCCTTGCGGTGCCAGAAGAGATCGACGAGGTGTCCCAGGGGCATCTTCAGCGCCCACGGAATACCCGCCCAAAAACCGAGCGCGGCAAGGAAAGCCGCGGAGAGGTCGAGGTATTCCTTGACGAAAAACGTACCGGCAATGCCGGTGAGCCCCGAGATGCCCGCCGCGAGGTAGACCATCAGCGGCGGGAGAAAACTCCAGCGCCATTCGCGGGCGAGCTCGATGACGTCGTCTTGCCACCAGCGGCGCAGGGCTAGGAGCAAGCGCAAGGGCAGCACGGGACGGGTCGTCATGCCGAATCATCCTTTGGCGCAAGGAAGCGCGCCGCCCCGCGGGCAGCGGGGCGGTCCAAGTCCGTACGATCCTTCCCGGGGAAGAAACACACCGTGGGAAGGATCAGGGCAGCTCTTCGTAGAGGGGCAGCGTGAGGAATTCCGGGAATTCCTCGGTGAGCGCCATCTTCTCGAAGATCTTCGCCGCCTTGTCGTAGTTGGCGGTGTCTTCCCCTTGTGCCGTGACTTCCGCCTTGACTTTGGCGAGCTCTTCGGGGATGAGCGAGCGCACCAGATCCACCGTGACCTTGCGCCCGTCTTCCAGCACGCCTTTGGGGCTGTAGATCCACTGCCAGACCTGGGCGCGGGCGATCTCGGCGGTGGCGGCGTCTTCCATCAGGTTGTGGATCGCCACGGCGCCGTTGCCGCCCAGCCAGGAGCCAAGATAATGGATGGCCACGTTGATGTTGTTGCGCAGCCCCCCCTCGGTGATGGGTTTCTCCGGCTGGAAATTGAGGAAGTCGCGCGCGGTGAAGGTCTCGTCGCGCTGCTTGTCCCACTGGTTGGGATGATCGCCCAGCACCGCCTTGAATTCTTCCATGGCCACGTCGACCAGGCCGGGGTGGGCCACCCAGCCGCCGTCGAATCCGTCGTTGGCATCGCGCCGCTTGTCGTGGCGCACGCCGGCCAGCGCCCGCTCGTTCGCTTCCGGATCGTTCTTGATCGGGATGAGCGCGCTCATGCCGCCGATGGCCGGCGCGCCGCGTTTGTGGCAAGCCTTGACGAGCGCGAGCGCATAGGAGCGCATGAAGGGGACTTCCATGGTGATGCGGGCGCGGTCGGCCAGGCAGAAGTCCTTGTCCTTGCGGAACTTCTTGATGCAGGAAAAGATGTAATCCCAGCGCCCGGCGTTGAGCCCGGCGGAGTGGTCGCGCAGCTCATAGAGGATCTCTTCCATCTCGAACGTGGCGAGGATCGTCTCGATGAGCACCGTGGCCTTGATGGTGCCGCGCGGCAGACCCAGTTCGTCCTGGGCGAAGCAGAAGACGTCGTTCCACAGGCGCGCTTCCAGGTGACTTTCGAGCTTGGGCAGATAGTAGAAGGGGCCTTGGCCGCGCGCGAGCTGCTCCTTGGCATTGTGGTAGAAGGCGAGGCCGAAGTCGAAGAGCGAGCCGGAGAGGCGCTGTCCGTCGACGGTGACGTGTTTTTCATCGAGATGCCAGCCGCGCGGACGGATCTGCAGCACGGCGATCTTGTCGGCGAGCTTGTATTCCTTGCCGTTTTCGGCCACGAAGTCGATTTTGCGGCGGATGGCGTCGTAGACGTTGATCTGCCCCTGCACCTGATTGAACCAGTTGGGGCTGTTGGAATCCTCGAAGTCGGTCATGTAGCTGTCCGCCCCCGAGTTGAAGGCGTTGATGACCATCTTGCGGTCGGCGGCCGGGCCGGTGATTTCGACACGACGGCATTCGAGCGCCTTGGGCAGCGGCGCGATTTTCCACTCGCCCTCGCGCACGGCGCGCGTCTCGGGCAGGAAGTCGGGTTTCTCGCCGGCGTCGATACGTGCCTGGCGTTCATTGCGCGCGCGCAGCAGCTCCTGGCGGCGGGGTTCGAAACGGCGGTGGAGCTTGGCGACGAACTCGAGCGCCTCGGGCGTGAGGATCTCGTCGAAACGGGGATGGAGCGGTGCGTGCAGTTGCACGCCTTGGGGCAAGGCGATGGTCATGGGGTTTCCCTCTCTTCTCGATCAAAAAAGGAAATAATAAAGCGTGAGTGCCGTTCCTACCAAGAGGATGAAGCGGCGCAGCCAGATCGCCGGCAGCCGGCGGGCGATGCGCCCTGCGAGATAGCCGCCCGCGGCGGCGGCCAGGAGCACCACCAGCGTGTGCGGCCAGCTCACGGCGCCGCCCAGGGTGAAAGTGAGGGCGGCCACGCTGTAGATCACCGCCGAGAGCCAGTTCTTCAGCGCGTTGATCTCGTTGATGTCCTCGATGCCCTGCATGGCGATGGCGGCGATCATCACGATGCCCATGCCGGCGCCGAAGAATCCGCCATAGACCGACACGAGGAGCTGGAAGATCGTCCCGCCCCAGCCCAACGTTTGCCGCGGGCCAGCGCGGCGACGCGCCTCCAGCCAGCGGTTGATGCGCGGCGCGAGCGCGAAGAGGAGCGTGGCCGTGAGCAGCAGCCAGGGGACGAGGCGAGCGAAGAGGGCATTGCTCGTCACCAGCAGCAAGCCACCGCCCAGCGCACCGCCGAGAAACGCGGCCAAGGTCAGACGCGGTAGGTGCTGGCGGTAGCGGGCGAGCTCGCGGCGATAGGCCCAGGCGCTCGCCAGGCTCGCCGGCCACAAGGCCACCGAGTTGCTTGCGTTGGCGGTGACCGGTGGCAGGCCGATCGCGAGCAGCGCGGGAAAGGAGAGGAAGGTGCCGCCGCCAGCGATCGCGTTCATCGCACCGGCGCCGAACCCGCCCAGCGCGAGCAGGATCCAGTGGCTTGCCGTCATCGTCCCCTCCTTGGTGTTTCGTTCCCGGAATCGGGATTTTAGCCGGACGCGGTCGTCGAGGGCTCTTTTTGCGGAGGGCAGGAAGGGGGCGAGGCCGGGTTCCAGTCACGGGGAAACCGTTCTAACCACGGACGTAATTGGAGGTCTTCCCTGATGATGTGATCGATCAGCCAGGATCGCAGCAGATCGAGGAGCGCACGGCGGGTGTTGTCATCGAGCGCATCGAGCGTGGTTCGCTCGACCGGCTGGGCGAGGATGCGGGCGGTGATGTCGGTCAGCTGCCGCTCGAGTTTCTCGTGCGAGCGGCGATGTTCGTCGAGGTCGGGGTAACCCGCTGCCTGCTGGATCAACTCTTCGCGCGTAAAGTGCTCTTCGGTGTAGCGGGCGAGTTCGTCGAGCGCGATGGTGAGCCGGGCGAGCGAGGCGCGCTTGAGGATCAGCGACTGGATGCGGTCGACGAGTTCGATCAGCCAGCGGTGGTCCCGATCGATGGCATCATTGTGCACCGATAGTTCGTCGCGCCACTGGAGATGAAAGCTGGAGAAGGGGAAGGAATGGTCGGACATCGTTTTCCAGGATCGGAAGGAAAGCGTTGCGATGCGAACAAAATTTCAGCGATCCGTTCCGTGTTGCGCCGTTGCCGGCGTCCAGTCGGAGGGGAATCGTTCGATCCAGGGTTTGTATCGTAAATCTTGTTGAATGATATGGGTGATGAGCCATTCGCGAAACAGATCCAGAATGCGTTGCCGCAGTTCGGGTGCGAGCGCATGTACCGTGTTGCCGCCATGAGCCAGGGAGAGAATCTCGGTGGTGATCGTATGCAACTGATGGGTGAGGTCTCGATGCTGCATCGCGTGAGACCGGGCTTCGGGGTAACCGATGGCCTGTTGGATCGCTTCTTCGCGGCGAAAATGCGTGGCGGTATAGTCGGCGAGTTCGTCCAGTGCCTGGGTGAGTTCGCCGACCGAACTGTCGTGCGCCAGCATGCCTTGTACCCGGTTGATGAGCCCGATGAGACGGCGATGGTCGCGATCGATGGCATCATTCTTCACCGAAAGCGCCTCGCGCCATTGGAGCTGGAAAGCGGAGTCGGATGGCGTATTCATGGCATCGATTGCGTCGAGCAGATGCAGGGATTATATTGTCGAAATCCCTCTCATGAGGACCAAATGATGCCGATTCGATCAAATCATCCCGATAGTTGCCCTCTATGCCTTGGGAGTGAGGAAGAGGTGCTGTGGCGCGATGGCCGCTGTCGCGTCATCGACGTCCGCCATGCCGATTATCCGGGCTATCTGCGCGTGATCTGGAACGAGCACGTCGCCGAGATGACGGATCTCGACCCGGACGATTGCATGCACCTGTGGCGGGTGGTGCTTGGCACGGAACGCGTGCTGCGCCGCCTCATGAGCCCGGACAAGATCAATCTCGTCAGCCTGGGCAACATGGTGCCGCACCTGCACTGGCACGTGATTCCCCGCTACCGCGACGACACCCACTTCCCCGACGCCATCTGGGCTCCACCGCGCCGCCGCGGCCCTTCGCCGCATGCCGTGGTGCATCCCTCGGCGACGCTTGCCGCTGCCCTGCGGGTGGAGCTGGGTGGCAGCGGGGCGACGGCATTCGCTTGAATGTGCGGTAAAATCGCCCTCGCCGGCGCGCAAGGTGCCGGCGGCCGGAGGCGTGGCCGAGCGGTTGAAGGCAGCGGTCTTGAAAACCGCCAGGGGTTTGCGCCCCTCGTGAGTTCGAATCTCACCGCCTCCGCCAAATTTCCTTTGTTTTCAATGAATCGTTAGAGGGCAAGCGTTTTCCACGGCTTGCCCAATTGGGTCGACAATGGCGTCTGCTTGCGCCGGTACCTGCCTCGAGCGTGCCACGCCAGAAATGGATGCCACGGAAAGCAGATACTCGAAAAGTACTGCGTCCTTATGCGGGAGACATGCAAAAGCTTGGGGTTGGGTGAAGGGCACAGAAAAAGATGACTGCTTGATTTTCAGCAGATAGTGCGATTCATCGGGACGCAAAAAACGCCTGAACGGTGTCTGTGGTGCCAGGGAGGGGATTCGAACCCCCAAGCCTCACGGCGGCGGATTTTAAGTCCGCTGTGTTTACCGATTTCACCACCCTGGCGCACGTGCCGCCGATTGTACTGGGAAAATGAAGGGCGGTGTAGAATCGCCCCACATGCTCCAAGTGATTATGCCATGATCGATGAACGGGAAATCGAGGCGCTACGCCGCCGTCTGGAACGCATACGCATACGGACGGATTCCGCTTGGTTGGCCGAAGAGGGCAGGCCTTTGCTGGCCTCGATCGATGAGCTGCTTCAGCATTCGGTGGCCTTGACTTTTCCTCTGCCCGCCAGCGACGTGCTCGCTCTGCATCGGTTCATGACGACGGCGGTGGATCGTCTCGAAGAGTGGCTTCCCGATGCCAGGCGCAACGAGTTGGCGGGCAAATTCTTTGCCGGGTTCGCGTTGCGTCTCTATCTGTTGTCGACCATGACCCGGATCGTCTTGCCACCGGGATTCTGGCGCCTCCTCACGCAGCTGGGCCATGCTTATGCGGACAAGGAGCCCGTACGCGGAGAGCTGGCGTGGTTATTCGCGCTGGCCGCGGCCGATCCTCGATTCATGGACGGAAAAGAGCTTTTATGGGCGCTACGTTGGATTCAGAGCGCATCGCCCGTCATTGCCCTGTACGGCTCGGGCCAGAGTCAGGAAGATGGTTTCGTGATGTCTTTGTCGCTCGACGAGCCGCCGGAACCGAGAGCGTGGTTCTTTGGGCGTGAGAACGCTCCTCGGGCCACCTTGTTTTTTTCGCTCGAAGAGCTCGCCAAACGGGCAGAAGAGGAGATCCACCTGCTCGAAGGGGGGGGGTGGGCAACGCGTCGGCATCAGGAGGGTGGCTTGAGTGCGGACGGACGGGCGGCCTTGTTGCGTGAATTGCTCGATCGTTGGCGTTACGGCTGGCAGCGTCGCCTGCCGCGCAAGCCTTTCGATGCCATGGCCGAGTTACTCGTCGGCTGGGAGGCTGTGTTGTCCCATCGTCTCGGCTTGCCAGCTACCATCCATCCGGTTCGCGTCACCGATGTGAGCATCAGCGGCTATGAGTTGCGCTGGACGGACAATGAGGGACCGATTTTTTTTCCGGGACAGATCGTCGCGATCCGTGTAGTGGGGGATGTGCGCTGGGTGCTGGCGTTGGTACGCTGGTTGAGGCAGCATCCCAACGGTTTGCAGATGGGTATCCAGGCGTTGGGATTCGATCCCGAACCGGTCGCGCTGGGGCAGGAGAAACCCTTGCCGGCGGGTACTTCGGCGCAAATGGCTTTGTCGGTGCGCAAAGCGCCTCCCTTGCGTCTGCAATCGGCGCTCGTCTGTACGAAGGGGACCGTTTGCGGTCCGAAATTGGTCGAGGCCAGCGAGTCGGCCGTGGGGAAGTGGCTGTTGCGGCAGGTGCATTTCATCCGGTTCGAGGCGCAGACACGCGACGTCGAAGTGTTTCAGTTCGAGGTCGATCCCTTCATGGAGGATTGATTTCCTGCTTCGTCGGTCTGCGCGGAGGCCGAATCGGGTTCGAGTGTATCGGGCCGCAAGCGTGAGGACGAGAGCGCACCGAGTGTGGCGGCCAAGGCTGCCCCGAGAAGGATGATCGTCCAGAGCAGATAAATCCAGACGAGAAAGATCGGCAAGGCGGCGAACGCGCCATAGACCAGGTCGTATGTGGCGAAACGGGCGATGAATATGGCAAATCCTCGTTGGAGGAACAGAAAGGCTCCTGTGGTGATGAACGCAGCGAGGAGTGCATCGCGAGATCGTACCGGGCGATGCGGGACGAGTTGATAGAGCGCCCAAAAAAAGCCCCAGATCAGGAAGAAGGAGACGAGGGGCGTGGCCAGCCCGACGTGCCCCGTGAGCTTGAGCGATTCCTTGGCCAGCTGTGTGGTCAGGTAGACGCCAATGCCGAATAGCAGGGGCCCCGCGGTCAGGACGAACCAGTAGGTGACCAGGCGTGCGCCGAGGGTACGTGCGCGACGTACGCGCCAGATGCGGTTGAAGGCCGATTCGATGGTCGACAAGAGTATCAGTGCCGTGACGATGAGCATCACGGTGCCGATCATCGAGAGTTTGGTCGAATTGGCGATGAATTCGCGGCTGTAGAGTGTGACGAGACGCGAGACGGCTTCGGGCAAAAGGTTGGCGCTGAGAAACTCCTCTAGCGATTCGCCGACTTTCTCGAAGGCCGGAAAATTGTGAAAGACGAGCACGGTGATCGTCAGGAGAGGGACCAGCGCGAGCAACGTGGTATACGTCAGGGCTGCGGCTACCATGAGGCAGTCGGCACGGTACACGGTGTGCAGGAAGCGCCGAGCAAAGAGGCGTAGCCATCGAATCGGGTACATCGTGCGGGAAATGAACATGAGGGCCTTCTGCTCGAGCGACGAAGCGCCATGGTCTTATCAATGGGGATTGTATGGGAAAACGTGACGAGTGGGCGCTGGCGGCTTTCGTACTGGCGCTCGTACTGGCGCTTTGGTGCGTGCTGTGGGAGGGTTGGTTTGCCCCTCTGCGTCCCGGAGGGTCTTGGCTCACCTTGAAAGCTTTACCGATCGCTGCTGCGCTGCCCGGATTGTGGCGCGGCCGCCGCTACACGGCGCAGTGGGCTAGCCTCGTGAGCGTTTTCTATGTCGCCGAAGGGGTGATGCGCTGGAGTGATGGCGGGGGAGCGGGTTTTTTCGCCAAGATAGAGGCGCTCCTTGCATTCGCCCTCTTCGTGGCATTGCTCGCTTTCGCCCGGCGCTCGGGGCAGCGCGGGAAGGCATAGGCTGCCTCGAAACGACATCACGGCCGTTTGCGCGGGACATGGCGAACGGGGTGCGGGAGGCGGCCCCCGTCATGCAGATGGCCGAGCGCACACGGGCTCCCAACGCCGTTTCGCGGTCGGGCAACTTTTCTGGGCTGTGAACGGCGGCTACCGAAGGTGGCAGCCGCCTGGCCTCACAGCTGTGGGTTGATGCGTACGGCGTCGTGCTGCAACTTGTTGAGGGCGTTGATGTAGGCCTTGATCGAGGCGACGATGATGTCGGTGTCGGCTCCCAAGCCATTGACGATGCGTCCGCCTTTGCTCAGTCGCACCGTGACTTCACCCTGGGCGTCGGTTCCTTGGGTGATGGCATTCACTGAATAGAGCACCAGCTCGGCGCCGCTATGTACCAAGGATTCGATTGCCTTGAAGGCGGCATCCACTGGTCCCGAGCCGTCGGCTTCGGTGGAATATTCTTTGCCGTCGATCGCGAGCGTGAGTTTGGCGTGTGGGGGTTCCCCCGTCTCGGAATGGATCATGGTCGAGACGAGCCGGATGCGTTCCTGTTCGCTGGGGGCGGGTTCTTCGGCCATGAGGGCGAAGAGGTCTTCGTCGAAGATCTCGTGTTTCTTGTCGGCGAGCTCTTTGAAGCGGGCAAAGGCTTGGTTGAGCTGCTCTTCCGAGCCGATCTCGATGCCGAGCTCTTCGAGCCGGGCGCGGAAGGCACGGCGGCCGGAGTGTTTGCCGAGCACGATCTTGTTGGCCGTCCAGCCCACGTCTTCGGCGCGCATGATCTCGTAGGTCTCGCGGTGCTTGAGCACGCCGTCCTGGTGGATGCCCGATTCGTGGGCAAAGGCGTTCGCGCCGACGATGGCCTTGTTCGGTTGCACCGGGAAGCCCGTGATGGTGGACACGAGCTTGGAGGTGGGTACGATCTGCGTGGCGTCGATGCGCGTGTCGCAGGGGAAGACATCGTGGCGGGTGCGCACCGCCATCACGATTTCTTCGAGGGATGCGTTGCCGGCCCGTTCGCCAAGGCCGTTGATCGTGCATTCCACCTGGCGTGCGCCTCCTTCGAGCACGGCGGCGAGCGAGTTGGCTACCGCCAAGCCGAGGTCATTGTGGCAGTGTACCGACCAGATTGCCTTGTCGGAGTTGGGGACGCGTTCGCGGAGTGTCTTGATGAGATTGGCGTATTCTTCGGGAACGGCGTAGCCGACGGTATCGGGGATGTTCACGGTGGTGGCGCCCGCATCGATGACCGCTTCCAGGATGCGGCAGAGGAAGTCTATTTCAGAGCGGCTGCCGTCTTCGGTGGAAAACTCGACATCGTCGCAATAGCGGCGCGCCAGGCGTACGGAGCGCACGGCTTGCTCGAGCACTTCATCCGGCCGCATGCCGAGTTTTTTTTCCATGTGTAAAGGGCTGGTGGCAATGAAGGTGTGGATGCGCTGGCGCTTGGCCGGACGAATGGCCTCGGCGGCACGTTCGATGTCGGCGTCGTTGGCGCGGGCAAGAGCACAGACGGTGGATTCCTTGATCGTCTCGGCCACGGCCCGTACTGCGTCGAAGTCGCCGGGAGAGGCTGCAGGGAAACCGGCCTCGATCACGTCGACCCGCATGCGCTCGAGCTGGCGCGCAATGCGCAGTTTTTCTTCCTTGGTCATGGAGGCGCCGGGACTTTGCTCGCCGTCGCGCATGGTGGTGTCGAAAATGATCAAATGCTCTTTCATCGTTTTGCTCCTGAAAAAACGACACGGGATCGCCGCCACAACGAGCGGATCGCGGCAGACGGAAGGGATGACAGGAGGGGAAGGGGGAGTGTATTTAGCGCGCGAGGCGCAGCAGCGGACCCAGCAGTAGGCCAGCCGTGAGAAGGAATGAGCGAGGCAAGACGCTGTGCGTATTCATGTGAAAAAATTTACACGGAAATCCGTATCGAAGCAAGCTTTTTTGCCATTGAAAAAAACTATGATTGCTGCGATGTTCGGGTACTGGGGCGATAGGTGCCCCGTACGTGGTCGTGGAGCGAAGCCGACGAGGCGCAGGATGAGCGCGCCGCGCAATGCCGGCGCAGTGGCCACCCGGAAAGTCATTCGATGGGTTCATCGGGTTTGCGTTTGTGGCGCCAGCGCCAGAGGGCGAGCACGTAGCCGGAAAGCGCATAGCCGAGAAAGAGAAGGAAGAGGAGCCCCGGATAGATCGACACGAGGGCGAAGGCGAGCACCACGCTCGCGGCGGCCACGAAGGGAAAGGATCGACGCAGATCGATGCTCTTGCCGCTCCAGTAGAGAATGTTGGTGACCATGGTGATGCCGGCAAAGGCGGTGAGGATGGCGGCGAGCCAGCGTAGCTCGGTTCCGCTCCATTCCAGGTCGTGGGCCACCCAGACGAATCCGGCCACCAGCGCGGCGGCGGCCGGGCTGGGCAACCCCTGAAAGTAGCGTTTGTCGAACGCTCCGATGTTGGTGTTGAATCGAGCCAGGCGTAGTGCGGCGCCAGCGCAGTAGAGGAAAGCGACGATCCAGCCGATCTTGCCCAGGGAGTGCAGTGCCCAAGTGTAGCTCAGCACGGCGGGGGCGACGCCGAAGGAGACCATGTCGGAGAGGGAATCGTATTGGGCGCCGAATTCGCTCTGGGTGTGGGTGAGGCGCGCGATGCGCCCATCGAGTCCATCGAGCACGATGGCGGCGAAGATCGCGACCGCTGCGGTTTGAAACCGTCCGTCGAGTGCTTGCACCACGGCGAAAAAACCTGCAAAGAGTGCCGCCGTGGTGAAGAGGTTGGGAAGGAGGTAGATGCCGCGGCGCTTGGGCGGCGTGGCACATTCGTGTTCTTCGGTCATGGGGTGGCCTCGTGTTCTGCCGCAGGGAATTCGGCGAGAATCGTGCTCGTTGCCTTGACCTTCTCACCGAAGACGACCCGTGGGCGGCTCTCCGGTGGTAAGTAGAGGTCGACGCGCGAGCCGAAGCGAATGAATCCGTAACGCTGGCCGCGCGCGAGTCGATCACCCGGTTCGACGTAGCACAGGATACGGCGCGCCACCAGACCGGCGACCTGGACGCAGGTGAGTTCGTGTCCGGTGTCGCTGCGCAGGTGCAGGGCGTTGCGTTCGTTTTCACTGGATGCTTTGTCGAGCGCCGCATTGAGGAACTTGCCGGGGTGATACCAGCGGGCGACGACGGTGCCGTCGATCGGGCTGCGGTTCGAATGCACGTTGAACACGTTCATGAAGACGCTGATTTTGAGCGCGTCGCAGTCGCGCCAGGGGTCACGTGCCGGCTCGATGGCTACGATGCGCCCGTCGGCCGGGGAAAGTACGGCCAGGGGCTCGGCGGGGACGGGGCGGGGCGGATCGCGGAAAAACTGGATCACGAAGAGCGCCAATAGCCACAGGGGCCATGCCCAGCAAAAGCCTCCGGTGAACTGTACGATCAGGGCAAGGAAGATGGCGGCGGCGATGAAAGGCCAGCCTTCACGGGCGATGAGGGGATGAGGGTAGTTGGAGGATGTCATCGTAGGGTCTCTCGTTTGGCTGATGTTATTCTACCGGATGGGCGCTCTGGCTTGGTGGATACTGCATTACCGATCGGGATCGGCGATAATCTCGCGTCGGGGTGTCGGCATCCCCGATGTGTGAGCCGATTCGATCAGGGAGAATGTCATCATGCTGGGTCTACGGGCATCAGGGAAGTGGCGCTGGTGGTGGGGGGTCGTACCGTTGATGGTGGTCGTGCCCGCTCTGGGGCAGGAAGACACCGCTGCGTCCGACGTCCCGGCCACGGTTCGAGCGCAGGCCGGCGTCCATGAGTCCCTGGTCGAAGGGGTGGAGCGCGTGGGTGAGCCGGAGTCGGTTCGCCCGCAGTCGGGGCCCGAAGAGAAAACCGAGGTCAAGCCCAAGGAGCTTTCCGTCGAACCCAAACCCGTTCGCTCTGCTCGCCCCTCTTCGCCTCGCTGGGATTACTCCGGGGAGAGGGGGCCGGAACGGTGGGCGAAGCTGTCGCGGCAATATTTCTGGTGTGGGTTGGGAAAGAATCAATCGCCCATCGACATCCGACTCGAAGAGGTGCTCACCACCGACCTGCGGGCGATCGAATTTCATTACCTTGCGCTCGACACCTGGCTGCGGGTGGAGAACTCCCTCGTTACGGCAAGGCCCCTGGTGCCCAAGGCCACGATACAAGTCGAGCAGCGCCGCTTTACGCTCGAGACCGTGCAGTTCCATACGCCCAGCGAACATACCGATGGAGGCAATCATTATCCGTTGGAAGCACAGCTGATCCATCGGGACAAGGAGGGGAATCCGGCCGTGGTGGCCATTTGGTTCCGCCCTGGACAGGCCCATCCCTTGCTCGACGAGATTCTCGCGGCGGCGAAGCAAAAAAATGGTTCCAAACGGCCGATCGATTGGAGCAAGATTCTGCCGCCTTCGGCCGACTACTATCGGTATAACGGTTCGCTCACGACGCCTCCCTGCAGTGAAGGGGTGCGTTGGTACGTGATGTCGGAAGCGGTCGAGGCGAGTGAGGATCAGCTACGGTCCTTCCGCGCCCTTACGGGCAAAAACAACCGCCCGGTTCAACCCCTGAACGCCCGTCGCGTGCTCGAGTAGAAAGAAGGCCTCCTGGCTGGCGCCGGGAAAGCGTTTCAGGGCGCCTCGAATGACCTGCCGCGCGGCCATCTGGCGGCGTTCTCCGGTGCCCGGGTGCCCGCTGCCTACCGTTCGCAGCGAGTCTTGCACTTGGCACTCCGGGTACCGACCCTGCAGCCGCTCGCGACGGTTTTTCGAGGCAGCCGTTACATGCCGACGTAGATCGGTCCTTCGCCACCTTGCGGCGGCACCCAGTCGATGTTCTGCGTCGGGTCTTTGATGTCGCAAGTCTTGCAGTGCACGCAGTTCTGTGCGTTGATCTGCAGGCGTGGCGTGCCGTCCTCACGCACGATCTCATAGACTCCGGCCGGGCAGTAGCGCTGCTCGGGGGCATCGTAGATCTTGAGATTGACGTCGATCGCCACTTTGGGATCGCGCAGCACGAGGTGGCAGGGTTGGTCTTCGTCGTGGTTGGTGTTGGAGAGGAAGACCGAGGAGAGCCGATCGAAGGTGAGTACGCCGTCGGGCTTGGGATAGGCGATGGGCGTGCATTCGGCGGCGGGCTTGAGCATGGCGTGATCGGGCGTGTCGCGGTGCAGCGTCCAGGGCGCCTTGCCGCGGAAGACCATCTGGTCGATGCCAAAGAGCAGCGACCCGGCCCATAGGCCCTTCTTCATGAGCGGTTTGAAGTTGCGGGCGCGGTAGAGCTCTTCGTGCAGCCAGCTGCGCTCGAATGCTTCGGGGTACTCGGTGAGCTCATCGTGGGCCCGGCCGGCAGCGAGCGCAGTGAAGGCGGCCTCCGCCGCCAGCATGCCGGATTTGATCGCCGCGTGGATTCCCTTGATGCGCGAGGCGTTGAGATAGCCCGCGTCGTCGCCGATGAGCGCGCCGCCGGGGAAGACCGTCTTGGGCAGCGCCTGCAGGCCCCCGGCCACGAGGGCGCGCGCGCCGTAGGCGACGCGTTTGCCGCCTTCGAGCATGGAGCGGATGGCGGGGTGGGTTTTGAGCCGCTGAAATTCTTCGAAGGGCGAGAGATAGGGATTGCGGTAGTCGAGGCCGACGACGAAACCGATCGCCACCAGGGGGCCGTCGTCGAGGTGGTAGCAGAAGGAGCCGCCGTAGGTGTCGGGATCGAGCGGCCAGCCGGCGGTGTGCATCACCAGACCCGGTTCGTGCTTGGCCGGGTCGATTTCCCACAGCTCTTTGATGCCGATGCCGTAGGCTTGTGGATCGCGCCCTTCGCGCAGCTTGAAGCGCTGCTCGAGCCGTTTGCCCAGATGCCCGCGGCAGCCTTCGGCAAAGAGCGTGTAGCGCGCGCGCAGCTCCATGCCCGGTTGGTAGTTGGGCCCCGGGGTGCCGTCTTTTTGCAGGCCCATATCGCCGGTGATCACACCGAGTACGCGACCGGCATCGTCGTAGAGCACGTCGGCGGCGGCAAAGCCGGGATAGACGTCGATGCCCATGGCTTCGGCCTGCTCGCCCAGCCACTTGACGAGGAATCCGGCGCGGATGATGTAGTTGCCATGGTTCTGGAAGCATTGTGGCAGCAGGGCGTTGGGGACTTTCATCGCCCCGCTTTCCTTGAGGAAGAGGAAGCGATCTTCGCGTACCGCGGTTTTTACCGGCGCGCCGCGTTCCTTCCAGTCGGGGATGAGCTCGGTGAGCGAACGCGGATCGAGCACGGCGCCCGACATCGTGTGCGCGCCCAATTCGGAGCCTTTCTCGATCACGCACACCGAGAAATCCTGCCCTTTCTCGGCGCAGAGCTGCTTGAGACGGATCGCTGCCGCGAGCCCCGCCGGGCCGCCACCGACGATCACCACGTCGAATTCCATCGCTTCTCGTTCCATCCGCTCGTCTCCTGGCGCTACCGAAGTACAATGAATCCAAAGTCGTCCATACCATACTTTAGCGTATGTTGGCAGAAAACGGGCGTTTGATCAATTGAGCGAGGGAAGAGAGGAGCCAGAATGACACAGCGACCGAGCGAGGCGATCCACGTGGCGACGAGCATCATTCCGGTGCGATGGGCCGACCTCGACGTGATGAACCACGTCAACAATACGGTGTATTTTCGTTATTTCGAACAAGCGCGCATCGATTGGGTGACCGCCTTGGGATTGCCGCTTGCGTTCGATGCGCCTGCGGGAATGGTCATCGTGCATGCGGATTGCACGTTTCTCCGTCCTGTGACCTATCCCGCCGTTTGCGAGGTACGTGTTTTCATTGGAAAACCCGGCCGTTCGAGCATCATGCACTGGTACGAGCTGCGTTGCAGCGGCGATGAGGCACTCCATGCCACGGGTTCGGCGAAGCTGGTTTGGATAGATAAAGCCTCAGGGCGCTCGATTCCCTTGCCCGAGGCCGTGCGACGCGCGTGTTCAAGCTGATCGATATAAAGAAGAGGGAGGCGACATGGAAGAGACGAACCCCATCTGGGTACCTTCGGCCGAACGGGTGGCGAGCGCCACGATCACGGCGTTTACCCGCCACGTCGAAGCGCGCTGGAACCGGAGTTTTCCCGACTACGCGGCCTTGCATCGCTGGAGCATCGAGCATCCCGAGGAATTCTGGGTCTCGGTGTGGGAAGAGTGTGGCGTGATCGGCGAGCGCGGCGAGGTGGTGCTCGTCGATGGTCACAAGATGCCTGGGGCGCGCTGGTTCCCACAAGCGCGGCTCAATTTCGCCGAAAATCTGTTGCGCCGACGCGATACGCGCGAGGCGATGGTCTTCTGGGGTGAAGACCGGGTCAAGCAGCGCTGGAGTTGGGAAGAGCTGTACCTCGAAGTGGCGCGTGTGGCCCGGGCGTTGGCCGAAGCGGGGGTGACGCGCGGCGATCGGGTCGCGGCCTACATGCCCAACATGCCGCACACGATCATCGCCATGCTCGCCACGGCGAGTCTGGGGGCGATCTTCACCTCCGCTTCCCCCGATTTCGGCGTGCAAGGGGTGCTCGATCGCTTCGGCCAGACCGAGCCGAAGGTGCTCTTCACCGTCGATGGCTACTGGTACAACGGCAAGGCGGTCGATATCCGCGGCAAGGTGGCCGAGGTGGTACCTGGTCTACCTTCGGTGCGCCGGGTGGTGGTCACGCCCTACCTCGAGGCGCTGCCCGATCTCTCGATGATCGACCGCGCGCAGAGCTGGGCCGAGTTCACCGCGCCGCACCGTGAGGCGACCGAGATCGACTTCGTGCGCCTGCCGTTCGATCATCCGCTCTACATCCTGTATTCCTCCGGCACCACGGGGCTGCCCAAGTGCATCGTGCATTGTGCCGGCGGGGTGCTGCTGCAGCACCTCAAAGAGCACAAGCTGCACGGCGACGTCAAACCCGACGACCGGCTCTTCTACTTCACCACCTGCGGCTGGATGATGTGGAACTGGCTTGCTTCGGGGCTGGCCTCGGAGGCGACGCTGCTGCTCTACGACGGTTCGCCCTTCGTCAAGGACGGCGCCATCCTCTTCGACTACGCCGACGCCGAGCGCATGACGCATTTCGGCACATCGGCCAAATTCCTCGACGCGGCGGCGAAAAAGGGGCTCGCGCCGATCGAGACGCACCGGCTCGACACGGTGCGCGCGATGTTCAGCACCGGCAGCCCCCTCATGCCCGAGGGCTTCGATTACGTCTATACCCGCATCAAGCGCGACCTGTGCCTGTCGTCGATCTCCGGCGGTACTGACATCGTCTCCTGTTTCGTGCTGGGCAACCCGACGCTGCCCGTGTGGCGCGGCGAGATCCAGTGCAAGGGGCTGGGGATGGCGGTGCAGGTGTTCGACGAGAACGGCAATCCCGTCGTCGGGCAGAAGGGCGAGCTCGTGTGCACCCGTCCTTTCCCCGTGATGCCTCTGGGATTCTGGAACGACCCGGACGGCAGCAAGTACCGCGCCGCCTACTTCGAGCGCTTCCCCGGCGTGTGGTGCCACGGTGATTACTGCGAGGAAACGATCCACGGCGGATTCATCATCTACGGTCGCTCGGACGCCACGCTCAACCCCGGCGGGGTGCGCATCGGCACGGCCGAGATCTACCGTCAGGTGGAGAAACTGCCCGAGGTGGAGGAATCCATCGTCATCGGTCAGGATTGGCAGGGCGACGTGCGCGTCGTGCTCTTCGTGCGCCTGCGCGAAGGCTTGGTGCTCGACGAGGTCTTGCAGGAAAAAATCCGCCGCGTGATCCGCGACAACACCACCCCGCGCCACGTTCCGGCCAAGATCGTGCAGGTACCGGACATTCCGCGCACCAAGAGCGGCAAGATCGTCGAACTCGCGGTGCGCCAGGTGGTGCACGGCCAGCCGGTGAAAAACGTCGAGGCGCTCGCCAATCCGGAGGCGCTCGAATACTTCCGCGATCGTGCCGAGTTGAAGGAGTGACAAAGGAGAACCCCATGAAAATGTGCACGGCAGAGGCGACGTTGCTCGTCGTAGATATTCAAACGGGGCTTTTGCCGGCCATCGCCGACGGGCAGCGGGTGTGTGAGGCCGCCGCCTGGCTGTTGCGGCTCGCCGGTATGCTCGACGTGCCGGTGGTCGTGAGCGAGCATTTTCCCGACAAGATCGGCGAAACGGCGCCGGAGTTGCTCGAACTGCTGCCTCCTTCGACCGAGCGGGTACGCAAGACCGCTTTCTCGGCAGTGCGCGACGGCGTGCTCGCGCATACCGCGGTGGGGCGTTCCGGTCAGGTGGTCGTGGCCGGTACCGAGACCCACGTGTGCGTCTTGCAGACGGTGCTCGATCTGCTCGAAACGGGAAAGCAGGTTTTCGTGGTGGCCGAGGCGGTCGGCTCGCGCCGCGCCGAGGATCGTCTGCTCGCGCTCGAGCGGATGCGTCAGGCCGGGGCGGTGGTGGTCTGTCGCGAGATGGTGGCCTTCGAATGGCTCGAGCGCGGTGGCACGGACGTCTTCCGCGACGTGCTGCGTACCCTGATCCGTTGAAGAGCGGAGCGTTCGCGAAGCGGCCGGGATCGGCTATCATTCGCTTTTCCAGCCAATCCACGTTCCCATGACCAAGTACGTGTTCGTGACCGGCGGCGTGGTCTCCTCGCTCGGCAAGGGGATCGCCGCCGCCTCGCTCGGGGCCATCCTCGAATCGCGCGGCATCCGCATCACCCACATCAAGCTCGATCCTTACATCAACGTCGATCCGGGCACCATGAGCCCGTTCCAACACGGTGAAGTCTTCGTCACCGAAGACGGCGCCGAGACCGACCTCGACCTCGGCCACTACGAGCGTTTCACCCGCGCCAAGATGAGCCGGCGCAACAACTTCACCACCGGCCAGATCTACGAATCCGTCATCCGCAAGGAGCGCCGCGGCGAATACCTCGGCAAGACCGTGCAGGTGATCCCGCACATCACCGACGAGATCAAGCGCTTCATCGAGCGCGGCGCCGAAGGGGCGGACGTGGCCATCGTCGAGGTGGGTGGCACGGTGGGCGACATCGAGTCGCTGCCCTTCCTCGAAGCCATCCGCCAGATGGGCATCGAGCTGGGGCCGCAGGGCGTGTGCTACATCCACCTCACGCTCCTGCCCTACATCGCCGCCGCGGGCGAACTCAAGACCAAGCCCACGCAGCACTCGGTGAAGGAGCTGCGCGAGATCGGCATCCAGCCCGACATCCTGCTCTGCCGCGCCGACCGGGCCATTCCCGAAGAAGAACGGCGCAAGATCGCGCTCTTCTGCAACGTGCGCCCGCAGGCGGTGATCGAGTCGCGCGATGCCGACACCATCTACCGCATCCCCCTGCTGCTGCACGAGCAGATGCTCGACGAGATCGTCTGCCACAAGCTCGACCTCCTCGCCCGCCCGGCGGATCTCTCCGTGTGGCAGCGCATCGTCGATGCCTGGGAACACCCGCGCGCCGAGGTCGACATCGCCTTCGTCGGCAAGTACGTCGATCTCACCGAATCGTACAAGTCGCTGGTCGAAGCGCTCACCCACGCCGGGCTGCACACCCGCTGCCGGGTGAACATCCACTACATCGATTCCGAAGCACTGGAAGACGAAGGCTGCGCGGTGCTCGCAGACATGGACGCCATCCTCGTGCCCGGCGGCTTCGGGCGGCGCGGCACCGAGGGCAAGATCCTCGCCATCCAATACGCGCGCGAGCATCGCATCCCCTACCTGGGCATCTGCCTCGGCATGCAGCTCGCGGTGGTCGAATTCGCTCGCCACGTCGCCGGGCTCGAAGGGGCGCACTCCACCGAGTTCGACCCCGAAACGCCGTATCCCGTGGTCGGCCTCATCACCGAATGGCAGGATCGCAGCGGCAAGATCGAGCGGCGCACCGAGGAATCCGACCTGGGCGGGACCATGCGTTTGGGCGGCCAGGTCTGTCTCCTCGCCGAAGACACGCTCGCCCGTCGCATCTACGGCGCGCCGCAGGTCGTCGAGCGCCACCGCCACCGCTACGAGGTGAACAACCGCCTGCTGCCGCTGCTGCAGGAGAAAGGGCTCGTGGTCTCGGGCCGCGCGCCCGGTACCGATCTGTGCGAGATGATCGAGCTGCCGCAGGACGTGCACCCCTGGTTCGTCGGCTGCCAGTTTCACCCCGAATTTACGTCCAATCCGCGTGAAGGGCATCCCCTCTTCATCGCCTATGTCCAGGCGGCGCTGGACGCGCGTCGGCGCTCCGGACGCCCGGCGGCAATCGCATCGTTCAAGGAGGCTGCAGTATGAACCTGTGCGGATTCGAGGTTGGGCTCGATCGGCCGTTCTTCCTCATCGCCGGCCCCTGTGTGATCGAATCGCGTACCCTCGCGCTCGAATCGGCGCAGGCGCTCAAAGAGATCACCGCCGCGCTCGGCGTGCCCTTCATCTACAAGTCGAGCTACGACAAGGCCAACCGCACCTCCAGCAAATCCTTCCGCGGCTTGGGCATGGCCAAGGGGCTGGAGATCCTCGCCGAGGTGCGCGAGCGCGTGGGCGTGCCGGTGCTCACCGACGTGCATAACGAAGCCGAAGTGGCGCCGGTGGCCGAAGTGGTCGACGTGCTGCAAACGCCGGCCTTCCTCTGTCGCCAGACCGACTTCATCCAGGCCGTGGCCGCGAGCGGCAAGCCGGTCAACATCAAGAAGGGGCAATTCCTCGCCCCCGAAGACATGGCGAACGTGGTGGCCAAGGCCAAGGAAGCCAACGGCGGAGCCGACACCATTCTCGTGTGCGAGCGCGGCGTGAGCTTCGGCTACCACAACCTCGTCGTCGACATGCGGGGGCTCGCCATCATGCGGTCCACCGGCTGCCCGGTGGTGTTCGATGCCACCCATTCGGTGCAACTTCCTGGTGGGCGAGGGCAAGCTTCGGGTGGTCAGCGCGAATTCGTGCCCGTGCTCGCCCGGGCGGCGGTGGCCGCGGGCATCGCCGGGCTTTTCATGGAATCGCACCCCGATCCCGATCAGGCCCTCTCCGATGGCCCGAACGCCTGGCCCATTCCGCGCATGGCCGAACTGCTCGAAACGCTCGTTGTGCTCGACCGAGTGGTGAAACAAAGAGGATTCATCGAACAGGAGATGATGTGATGGAGGCGAAAGCCTATGTGATCGTCGTCGCCCGTCGTGCCGACCATGATGCGCTGGCGCGCTACCGGGAACTCTCTGCCCCGGCGGTGGCCGAGCACGGCGGACGTTACCTCGCTCGTGGTGGTCGCTTCACCGTGCTCGAAGGGCAGTGGCAGCCGCAGCGCGTGGTCATCGTCGAATTCCCCTCGTTCGCGGCGGCGCAGGCGTTTTATGACTCGGAATCCTACCGCGCGGCCCGGGCGGCGCGCGAAGGATTGGCCGAGTTCGACATGTTGGTGGTCGAAGGACTGCCGTCAGCGTGAACGATTTTCCCTTTCGTTTTTGGAGCATGAAATGAGTGCGATCGTCGATATCGTCGCGCGGGAGATTCTCGATTCCCGCGGCAATCCCACCGTCGAAGCGGACGTGTTGCTCGAATCCGGCGTGATGGGACGCGCCGCCGTCCCTTCCGGCGCTTCCACCGGCTCGCGCGAGGCCATCGAACTGCGCGACGGCGACTCCGCCCGCTACCTCGGTAAGGGCGTGCTGCGCGCCGTGGAGAACGTCAACACCGAGATCTGCGAAGCGCTCCTGGGGCTCGATGCCGAGGAGCAGACCTTCATCGACCAGACCCTCATCGAGCTCGACGGCACCGAGAACAAATCCCGCCTCGGGGCGAACGCGATGCTCGCCGTGTCGATGGCGGTGGCCAAGGCCGCGGCCGAGGAGGCGGGGCTGCCGCTCTACCGTTACTTCGGCGGCTCCGGGCCCAAGCAGATGCCGGTGCCGATGATGAACGTCATCAACGGCGGGGCGCACGCCAACAACAGCCTCGACATCCAGGAATGCATGATCATGCCGGTGGGCATGGGCACGTTCCGTGAAGCGCTTCGCTGTGGCGCCGAGGTATTTCAGCACCTGAAAAAGCTCGTCGACCGCAAGGGGCATCCCACCACCGTGGGTGACGAGGGTGGTTTCGCGCCGAACGTGAAGAACACCGAAGAGGCGCTCTCGCTCATCCTGGAAGCCGTCTCCGCCGCGGGCTACGAACCGGGGCGCGACGTGCTGCTCGCGCTCGACTGCGCCAGCTCCGAGTTCTACAAAAACGGCGAATACGTGCTCGCCGGCGAAGGGCTCACCCTCTCGTCCGAAGGCTTCGCCGACTATCTCGCGGCGCTGGTCGACAAATTCCCCATCGTCTCGATCGAAGACGGCATGGCCGAGGGCGACTGGACGGGTTGGAAGATCCTCACCGAGCGCCTGGGCAAGAAAGTGCAGCTCGTGGGCGACGACCTCTTCGTCACCAACACGCAGTTGCTCGAACGCGGCATCCGCGAGGGCGTGGCCAATTCCATCCTCATCAAGATCAATCAGATCGGTACCCTCACCGAGACCTTCGCCGCCGTGGAGATGGCCAAGCGCGCCGGTTATACCGCCGTGATCTCGCATCGCTCGGGCGAGACGGAGGATTCGACCATCGCCGACATCGCCGTGGGGCTTTCCACCGGCCAGATCAAGACCGGGTCGCTGTCGCGCTCCGACCGTCTGGCAAAGTACAACCAGCTGCTGCGCATCGAGGAAGATCTCGGCGACACCGCTCGCTATCCGGGGTTGGCGGCCTTCTACAACCTGCGTACTTTGTAATCTGGGGAGAGGCGTGAGTCTGTGGGTGCGGCTGATCCTCGTCGTGCTGCTCGTGCTCGTGCAGTATCAACTGTGGCTCGGCCACGACGGTCTGCTGCATCGGCAACAGCTCAACGCCCGCCTTCATGAGACCATCCAGAACAACGAAGCGCTCGCCGCGAGAAATGCCGCCGCCGCGGCCGAAATCGAAGAGCTCAGGCGCGGCGGCGAAGCGCTCGAGGCGGTGGCGCGGGGCGCGCTCAACTATTTGCGTCCGGACGAAGTGCTCCTGACCTTGCCCTCCGCCCAGACGAACGCTCCTTCTCCGTGAAGCCGAGTCAGTCGATTCGTCGCAATGCGGTTCGATAGTATCTTGCGGCAACGCAGTAGTGCGCTGCGTTGGCCTGTAATCCTGCCACTTCTTCGTCGGTCAGGGTACGGATCACTCGCCCCGGCGAGCCGACTACCAGGCTGCGCTCGGGGATCACCTTGCCTTCAGGAATGAGCGCGTTCGCACCGATGATGCACTGTGCGCCGATCACCGCCCGGTTGAGGATCACCGCGTTGATGCCGATGAGGCAGCCATCCCCCACGGTGCAGCCGTGCAGCATGGCCATGTGTCCAATATTCACCCCGGCACCGATGGTGAGCGGCACGCCCTCGTCGTCGTGTAGGATCACCCCGTCCTGAACGTTGGTGCCGTCGCCGATCACGATCGGCTCGTTGTCACCGCGCAGCACGGCGTTGAACCAGATCGAGACTTCGCGCCCCAGCCGCACGTCGCCGATCACCTCGGCGCTGTCGGCCACCCAACAATCGGGACCGAGCTGTGGGCGCTTGTCGCCCAAGGCATAGAGTGCCATGGTTTCCTTTCCTTCGTCGTTGATCGAATGGACTGCGCGTAAGGATATCATGCTCGTCTGTGCGCTGCAGCAAGACCGTCATCCGCGGCGCAGCCCTGTAGGGTTTGCCGTGCGCTTGTATTTTTCGCCGGCTCGGGTATAATGGCAAACTCGTCGGGGCGTAGCGCAGCCTGGTAGCGCACTTGCATGGGGTGCAAGGGGTCGCGAGTTCAAATCCCGCCGCCCCGACCAATACAACTGCTGACTCGGATGGACGAGTTCATTACTTGGAACCCGGAGTAGGTTCTGTCACGCTTTCGGGCCTGCATTCGTCGGTGCTCCCACCTTCCGCTTGCGCGGTATTCTCTCTCATTTGTGTCAATCTCTGCTCGAGCAACGTGTTTACGGGTTCGGCGGCGGTCTTCGGCGGGTTGTTTAGCTGCATCTCAATTGCTGCAGTGTACGAGTGATCATGAAGCATGAGAGGCATCCCGTTTTGTGGGGATGCTTTTGATGTCTATGTCATTAGCCTTAAGGAAATCTTCTCGCCGGTTAAACGCATTTAGGAACAGTGGTGTGCCCGAAAAGGAGAGGGGGCTCACCGGTCCGATCGTCATGAAACTGTATTGACGACTTGCGACATCGAAGGCCGAATGAGGATCTCGGAATAATTGGTAGAGATTCAACGCAGTTCCGGATGAGCCGACAAGCTGTCTTAGCGCCTGAAATTCTTGGCCGAGTCCGAGACCAAAACCGAAAAAAAAGATTCGGAACTGTTGCAAGATTTCCTGGTGCAAGCTGGATAGCGTCTGACTGATGAACATCCAGCCGAGGCCATACTTTCGCGTAGTGCGGGCAGCATCAATGAGAACCGATCGCACGCCATGGGCAGCATCATCTTCTCGTGGCAGCTCACGTGGAGCAAGGCGGTGAGCCTCGTCTATGATTACGAGTGTATTGAGGTTTTTGCCATCCTGATAAAATCGCTCAGCCGTTTGAGAAAGACCATCCAGCAGTCGTTTTATGACGAGAGACTGGATTAGATCGTTCCAGAATAAGCCCACATTTTGCTCTTTTGAAAGGTCGATGACAAGGACTGGTCGGTTATTGGTGTCTGTTGCCAGAAGCCAAGATAACGCTTTGTCGATGCTTTTCGCTTGTGGTCTATCCTCACGGAACAACTCGGCAACTGGCCCCCATTGTTCTCTAAAAAACTCGTCGGCATCGGCCTCGATCATAGCTTCATTGAACCGAGTGCGACTCGTCTCGGATCGGTAAAAGACTTTTTGCGTTTTTTCATCCATCAGAATGGACCAAGCTTTATCGAAGGAAGCTCGTTCATGTAGATCGGCCAATTTGATTTTGGCTTTTTGGATTTTCTCGGCCAGGATTGAGCAGGCTGCTTTACGGTTTTCGCCTTTCGGCATCGTGAGTCGTTCAAAAAATTTGGACTCATATAAGATTTCTTCAAATAACTCCCAACGATCTAAAACTAGATTGCGGATGGTCAGAACTACTGGTTTTTTGCCAAACTTTCTTAGCACATCGCCAACAGGTAAAGCAAATTCACCGCTGGTCCCACCGGGCTTCATGTCTTTGGAAAACTCGCCCTGAGGATCGATGACCAAGAGCGCCATTTGCGGATACCGCGCATAGGCTGTCAGAATCATTTTGGCCAGCACCGACTTGCCCGAGCCCGTCTTGCCGAAAATACCCATGTGGTAAGCCTCGCCCGCGCCATCCGGGCCGCGGTCGAAATGCTTGAACCATAACGGCAGCTTTGGCGTGGAGCCGTAGACATGGCCCAGATAGAAGATCTGCTCCCGATAAGGACGCAGGAGTTCCGCAAGTACCTCGTCTGTGACGATATGAATGGGCGTGCCGGTGGACGGTACGGTACCGAGAATGCTCGGTTCGTAGCCACGGGTGCTGCTGTCCTTGAAAACCGCCGATAACACCATTTGCCCAAGATGGGTGTCTTGTCGCTCGCTCACGGCGTCGACGCGACCTCGCTGGCGAATGAGGCTGCGCATCGTCGGATCCTCGTGCCAGATGTTGCGCAGTTGCACCTCGGTGATCTGTCCAAGGGCGAAATGCGGTGTGGCATCCTGGTTGAAATGAAAGAGGGCAAGTTCCCCTACCAGCTTGCGGTTCACCGCTGAGCCAAGAACATCGAGCGTCAGTTGGGTCGTCGACGATGGCGAGCCGACAACGCCGAGGCGTTCAGTCTTGCTCACGATTTGCTCGAGTTTTCCTTCCATAGGTTATTTTCTCCCGGAATCTGATCGATAACCATGCATAGCGAAAAATACCTCCCCGATATCGCCCTTGAACTCTTCGGCAATGCGCTGTGTCGTTACTTGACGGAAGGCGGGGAGGGCTTTGGCCAACGCTTTTACAGTGCGATCGGCGAGATAGTTCGGGTAGGGTTCGAGCATGGCGGGCGTCGCACATTGCATTTCCAAACCTTGCACGACGATGCCTAGTCGGTGGGGATTGTTGGCGATGCTCGCCGCGACTTCTACGCGCAGCGCCGGTAACCAGCTCTGCGGTTTGTAATAGAAGACGTGCACGCGATCGAGCGCCGCAACGATTTCCTTGCCCAATGTATCGATTCGATTGCGAACACCACTCCCAATCCTAGACGTATTGAAGTGCCATGCTTGGCTGGGGGTTTCGAGCTGCACAGGCTTCGTCAATTCTCCGGGATTTAGCACCAATGTCAGCAGCCCTCGGTCGTCCTGGTTGTCAGGCCACCCCAGGCGGCGACCAATCTCGCGTCGAGTGGAGTACTTCGGCAACGAAACAATCTGCTTGTCGTTGCGAGTGAGCGTCAGCAGATCGTGGTAGGCGGAGAAGAAATTTTCGATATTGCCGAGAAACTCTCCAGCCGTTTTCAGTTCGGGGGCATCTGGTGCGGCATTGAGTGCCTGATTGAAGTAGATCACCGGAAGCGTCAGAGTGCCATCGAGCAATATCAAGTCATGCGGTGCCGCGAGCGCCAGCTCGAGCTCCCGGCCCAGCATGAGTGCGCGCAGGATGGTGCTTGTTCCCTCGTGATGGGGCTCAGCTTCGATGAATGCTGTATGACGCGGGTAGGCCCAGTGACGGGTCTCGGACGGTGGTGTCAAACCTTCGACAGCAACTGCAGCAGCGGCAACCAGATCGGTCGTCAGCAGGCGCTCGATGGCATAAGAACCATCCGTTGCGCAGGTGGTGGGATAGGGCGGCGAGCCCAGATCGGATTTGCGCAGCAGTAAGCCAGAATCTTCGAGGCTTTTTCGAAAATTTGCGCGCTGTTCTTTGGTACGACTAAAGGATGCGAGAAGCCTCCCAGCCACTTCGGAGGTAGCAGCAAGCACCTCATCCACCAATGCTGCGGGCAATTCGGCAAAAGGGCCGGTATCGCTCATGACTTACTCCATAAACGCCAAGATTCGCGCTCAAAATCTTGGAATCGCTTGTCACGCTGCGCCCGAGGCAACGCCCAACGTTTTTTCCAGTACGCCGCAAGATGGGAGAACGGAAGATCGAAAGCTTGTAAATCATCATCCTCCCCGCACAGAAAGGCTGTGGTATTCTCAGCCAATGGTACGACAAAGACTTCCCGCGCGATACCGTGATAAATAAAGCTACGAGGTAACCCTAAAAGGTCGAGTGCCTTTAGAATGACCTCGCGCCGGTTGCGAAAGCCCCTTCCCCATTGTGCATGTTTGGCAGAAGCCGAACTGTTCTCAGCAACGAGTTGGCGCAGATCGTGATACACGCCATTCATGAATGGGAAATCCCCTGACCCGCGGGTAAAACCGACGCCATGGTAGATGGTACGGCCTTCAACCGCAAGTCGGTTGTAAATGGAAGAGCGACCGAGCGCCGATGTCGTCGTAATCAACGCCAGCGGCCCTGTCTGCCGGCCACTGATCAAGGTTGTCTTTCCCGCATAGCGGCGTTCGAATGCCACTCGCACTTCGTTGGATGCAGCGGCGAGTGCCACCAGTTTGCCTCCGAGCAGATCCGCGTAAGGTGGTATTGCACCGACGACGAAGGCATCCATGACATTAGCAAGCCGAGATCTGCGCTGTTCCTTGTCCCAACCCACCCAAGCATCGCGCGCACGAAGGGCAAATACGGGATCGGCCAGACCCAGAATCCCCATTAGTCGGTCATGTCCATCGTCCCAGACAAGAAATCTCAGGCGGCGCCCATAGCCTGCCGAAACCGGGATGCTCCAATGTAGCCTCGCATAGCGAAACAGCAATTCATCCCTGCTTTTTGCTTTTACCTCGATCAGTCTAGGCGATATGACATTAGGATCGATCTCCGAACCGTTGGCGATGGAGCAAAGCAGGTTGCGCTCATATTTTTTGAGGCCGTTCATGGCTTTATCGATCAGATGATCGCAGGCTTTCTTGTGCGCGGCTCGTAGAGCATCCTTTTGCGCATTAAGCATATTCAATCGGCCGCTTTCAATGGAGAATCCTTGATCACTCAGTTGCACTAGCAGACGATTTTTGAGATCCTCTCTGACACAGGTGGTTGGCTTATCCGTCACTGAGTTACCTCCTTTGCCCTGTGTAAGCATCATGGTTGTATGGTTATAAGGTTTTGCAACGATGCCTAAATTTACTTCGCTTTTAGCGAAATATTATAGGAAATCCCATCGACCTCTGTTTTCGGGCACATCTCGGCCGTGGGCAGGCCGTCTTCACGTCGACCGTCAACGCCGCGACGTTGGAGGCTAGACGCCCGCAAGAAAGCGTTTAGACAAAGAGGGTAAGGGTGCAATGCGCTCGCTCAGATGAGCATCGAGCCAAGCAAGGCGCTTCTTTTGGCAGTAGTCAGCAGGCTCTGCTGACGGACGTGAGATTGCCTTCCCTCTCGTCCCAGGCTAAACTGTATCCCGTTGGCTTGGGAGGTTTCCTTCATGATCGGCCAGTTCATCGAACGGCGCCGCGAGCGCCGCATCCCTCTGCCCGGCGGCATTCCTGCCCGGGTGCTCTCCCCTCGGGGTGAAGTGCACGACGCCGTCTGCTTCGACCTCTCGGTGGGTGGCATGGCGCTACGCACCAACTACGTCCCCTCCGCCGAGGAAATCCTTGCCGTTCAGCTCGAGCAGCCCGGCGGGGTGCACGGCATGCCGGGGCGTCCGCTGCGCGTGCGCCTGGAGGTGCGCCGCTGCCTCGGGCTCGAAGGCGGTACCTGGCGCTGCGAGCTGGGCGGGCGGATCGTGGAGGTGCTCTCGTGATTCAGCCGCGGCGCACCGCGAGCCAGGCCGCGAACCCGGCGAAGAGCGCGAACCACAGCGCCGACCAGTTGGCGATGGTAAGCCCCAGGAAAGTCCAATCGATGGCCGTGCATTGCCCCTCGCCGGCGAACACCTTGGGCAGCCATTCGGCGAGCGGCAGCGTCTCCACCAGGTAATCCAGCCCGGGACCGCAGGCGAAAGGGTCGGCGGGCGGGTGCCGCTGCAGCCAGCTCTGCCACAGCGCCGTGCCCAGCCCGCCCAGGGCGCACAGCAGCATTGCACCGGCGCAGGCCCGGGCCGCGAGCTTGCGGGTGCCGAGCATCGTACCCAGGAGCGCGCAGAGCCCTACCCCGAAGAAGGCGATGCGCTGCAGGATGCACAGCGGGCAGGGCTCAAGGCCGAGGCCGTGCTGCAGGTAGAGGCCGAAGGTAAGCAGCGCCGCCACGGCGAGGGTGGCGGCGAGGAAGATCGCGCGCACTGGCAGGGATGGGGTCATGCTCGACTCGTCGAATGCGGCCGTGCCATTGTACCCCGTACCGCCCCTCGAGCCTGGTTCCGTAAAGCGCACTCCATCGTCCGGGTTCAGCGCCAGCAGCCGGCCGGGCCCTTGGTGCCGGCGCTATCCAAGGTGAGGGGGGTACAGCCGGTGTCGCGCGTCTGCGCTCCTTTGGCCGTGGCCTTCAGTTTATAGCTCGTATCGGACAGTGTCCCGTCAAATTCAAAGGTATAGAAGCTGCTCAACTCGGTCGTACACGAGAGCGTCGGCAGCGCCGCATTCTTGTACGTCATCTTGGTGGTGTAGTAGCGCTCCATCCATTGGGCCAATTCCATCAGACACCCCTGCGCCGCCGTGCGGCGTGTCTGCAGCACGTGGCGCTGGTAGCTGGGGTAGGCGATTCCGGCCAAGATGGCGACGATGGCGACCACGATCATCAGCTCGATCAGGGTGAAACCGCGGCTGCGGCGTGGCGTGCGAGGCATGGCTTACTCCCGGATCAGTTCGCGCCAGTTGATGCGGCGGGGGGTGATGTTGTCCAATTTGACCTGAGTCTGAGCGGTGTCGCCGCTGGATCCTGCCACGATCAGCATGGCACCTGCGGGGCCAGCCACGATCTGCGCCTGGCCAGGCATGCCGATCCCGAAATCGATGGAGCCCACGGGAATTTTCACACCATCGACGTCCAATGTGGCGTATTGGAGGAAAAAGGGGAGGGCCGTTCCCGTGAAGGGATCGATTGCGTTGACGTAGCCCGTACCGCCGGGCGTGCAGGGGTCGTCGCTCGGGATGACGCTGCTGGCAATAAGGACAGAACCGTAGAACTGAGACGAGGTGATCATGCGCTCGCCAGGGTCGAGGTCGACGTACCAGCCTTTCTTGCCGTTCATATCGCCGTTGGTAGCGAGTTCGAAAGCCCGAACTGGGTCGCCCGTTTTGGGGTCCGTTCCCCGTGCGACGATCTTGCGCTCCTTGAGCTGACTGCGGGTCACGGTGTGCTGATCGTCGTCGATGATGCCGTACCAGCTCTGGGTCGAGGTGTCGGACCGGTCATCCAGGGTGAGGAACCGCCCGGTGCCGAAGAAGACCCAGCGGCTGCCGTCGGCGGGATTGAGGCCGATCGAGGGGCGTGCGGTGATGGGCTGGGCCTTGCCGTTGGCGTCGGTCGCCTTGAAAAATGGCTGGGGCGTGTTTCCCTGTTTGAATGCGACGTCCCATTGGTTCACGTTCTTGGCCGAGAGATCGAATTTCCACAGATTACCCTGCAAGTCGCCGGCGTAGACGTAGTCGATGGTGCCGTCAGCGCCATCATCCCATCCACGAGGGGCTGCCAGCCCATTGGGTTGGGTTGCCGACCCGACCCTCGTATCGATCGCTTTGATCAGCGCCCCCGTCTCGAGGTCGACGATGAAGAGAGCCGCCGTCTGATTGGTGCTGTTGTAGCCATTGCCGAAAATCACGGCTTTCCTGCCATCGTTGAGCTTGGTGATGATGAGCTCACCCGTGACCAAGCCGAGCAGGTCCGCAGCGGTGCCGCCGGTGAACTCCCATTTCACATCGGCGGCGGAAAAGGACTTCGGTTTGGTGACGTCGAGCCCAAAAAGCGCTTTGCCGCCCAGGCCGAGGCTGGCTACGAGCAGGTTCTTGCCCGGGGTGGTCCGGTAATCCGAAACGGCGATCTGCCCATCGACGAAATAGCGGTGCGTGTACGCCGGATTGGCGAGGGTGGCGAGCGTCGGTGTGATCACGGCGTTGGGCACGTAAGCGAAGCGCTCCTCACCGGTGGTGGCGTCGAAGGCGTGCAGCATGCCGTCGTTGGCGCCGACGAAAACGGTCTGCGCACGTTCGGCTCCGTCTTTGTAGTTGTCGACGTATACGGGGCTGGAGTGGATGATGTCGCCGAGCAGGCTCTTGCGGTTGCGCAACGTCCCGCCGTTTTGTACCTCTTTGCTCCGCTCGCCGCGGAGGTAGTCGACGATGTCTTGGGAGCCGAGGGCCGTCTTTTGCGTTGGGGTGAGAGCGTTCCAATCGAAGGCAATGCCGCCGTTGTTGCCGTTCGAGGTGAAGATCTTGCGGGAACCGACGGCGGGAATGCTGGCCGTCCATGTCGGGGTATCGCCGATGTCCGCGGCGGTGACGGGGTAGGCGAGAAGCTCTCCGTACCAGTCGCCAGGGTAGTAACGGGCGACAAAGGTGAGGGAATCGGTGTGAATGCTGTAACTATTGACCGACAGGTTGCTCGCCGAACTCACCAGGGTGGAGATGGCTCCCAGCGCTTCCTTGAGCCCCTCGGCGAATTCGTCCGGATTCTGGGCGGCGAAGAACTTGCCGTGGCCATTGATGGCGGCGTGCCAGAGGTCGTCGATCTTTTTTTCGTTGGCACTGGTGGGGTCGGGCCAGGGTTCCGTGCCATTGCACAGCTTGGCCACGGTCTCTGGCGTGCGGGATAGCGTACCGCTCACGCCGAGAGAGAGGGTGAACGTGGTCATGTGTTGCCAGAAGGCGGGATCGGGAAAGGTGGGATCCAGAGAGTTGGCATTGCACGCATCCAGGTTGGACGAGGCGGCGGGAACATCGTTGGGAAGGTCGGTGCGCAGATCTTCTTTCCAGTATTTCATCGCCACGTCGGCCAGGGTATTGTCATAGTCGTCTTTGAAGGGGGCCTTGGCTTTGTAGGTATAAGTCTTCTTGCCGTCAGGCGATTCGATTTTCGATCCTGATTCATTGTCGGCGTTTCCTGCACCAGAGAACTTGTCCGTATTGTCCCAGTACCCATCGGTGGTGAGGATGGTGAAGGATTGGCGGCAGGAGAGTTGTTTCTGCTTGCCTTGAACCGTGACTTTGGGGCCCCAGGGGCCGCTGTCTTCCTCTTTTGTATAATATTGGCCAGCCCAATCGAGGGCGCTGCGCAGGGGGGTCCCCTGGGCGGGTATCTTCACGCCGATGACTTTGTCAAAGAAATTTGCTTTGGCCGAACCGGTGAATTTACCGTGGGGAATCGGCACGGTTGGGTTGTCGCTCGAGCTCTTGCACGTGTTGATGGTGCAGAACCCGACGCGGTAGTTTTCACCGAGCTCGGCGAAGGCCCGTGTCACCCCGGCCTGGGTCGCGAGGATGCGCGAGCGGTGGTAGCTGAACCAGTTGGCGAAGTTCTGTACTTCGTCGGCGACGGAGCGCCCCCAGGGTAGGGGATCGGGGGCGGGATGCTCATCCGGTACATCTTCGCACTCTGTTGTACATTGTCTGCGTCGGCAAACTGTCGTGCATTCTCTGCGCGTGGTTCCGACTCTCCATTGATACATGACATTGGAACGGTATTGATAGCGGATGTAGTTCGTCCGGTTGGTGACGTCGCCGCTGCCGACATAGACGTAGAATGTGATGGGGTAAGATAAAGTGGTTTTCGAACAGTCACTTCCCGTCATCTTCCCTGTTTTCAGGTTGATTTTGCAGTTATTTCTCCCCGCAGGGTCATAAGGAGCATTTGCAGGATCAATATCGGGATAGGAGCTGCCGTCAGCCTTACGCCAGGGCAGATATTTAATATCTTTATCATAAAACACTTTATTTAAAGTAGATGATCTAAATGTAACATTAGCATCTTTAGAATCATCTAAATTAACATAACCCTCATAGGTAGTACCATTATATGGAGAAGAAGGTTGAGGAAAAAGAAAACGTTGAGATGATGTTCTTATTTCGTCTGGCAATATTTCATATTGCATCGATCCCGAATCGTCGAGCAGAAACATGATGTTGGGGTCGACGCTCGTGCTCGTCTCCGGAGGGATGTTGGGAATGTCCAGCGCCGCTCGGGCAGGCAGGCATGCGGCGGCGAAGAAAACCAGCAGGGCGAGGCGAACGGGCAGACCGATGGATGCACTAAGGGTATGGGTCATCTGAGTCTCCGGGTTCAAGGGCGCTGGTTCAGGCTTTCGAGGATCACGGTGGCGCCGCCGTCGCGCTGAGCACGCGCAACCACACGGTAGCGCTTGATCATGCAATTGGGGATGGGCGGTATTTCTTGGTCGCACCCGAACCATCCGGGGAATTCGCCGAGATATTCGACGTAGCCTTCTACGGGCAGACGCTCGTTCGTTTGCGCCAGCCAGTCATGCCAGCCGGTGAAGGAGGGGTCTTTCCAGCGAGGGAGGCAGTCCGGATCGGGAGGAAAACAGAGGCCGTCGGTGCAGGAAGTCTGGTTGCAGTTGCCGTTCATTTCAGGGGGAGCGGCTCGCGTTGGTGGATCTTGAGGAATCAGGGATTCGCCATGACGCAATCCTTCCTCGGCCGACTGCAGGGCGATGGCGCGGTCGGTGATGCCGGCAGCCATGCGGGTTTCCTGGGTGACGAAGCGGGTTGCACCGAGGGCAAGGATCGTGGCCACCAGCAAGAGAATGAGCGTCACCACCAGTGCGGCGCCTTGCTGGTATCTGGGTAACCTAGGCAGGGGGATGAAGGCCATGCTCGATTCCTCAAGGAAGGCGGTTGCGTAGCGCCACGGTGAAACGGTGTGTGCGGCGGAGCCGTTCGCCGCCGGTGCCTACGGCGTCGATGGATTCGGTCGTGACTATGGCTCGTACGGCGCGCACCTGCGTCCAATTGCCCACGCTGGCGGTGGTCTGGTAGGTGTTTCCATTCTCGCTCAGGAAAGCGAAATCGAGCGCGACGATGTCGGGGACCATTTCTACGGCGTCGTCGTCATTGACTTTGCGGTAGAGGGAAGTGCCATTTCGCTTGTTGTTACCCAGATACCAAAGGATGTGCTCGAAACGCAGGAGGGTGCCGCCTTTGAAGGAGGTTTTGCACTGGTTGGGCTTGAGAGGAAAATCCAGACATTTGGTTTCGTTTCCGGGTTTGAGTTGTCCTTGTCCTTGTCCTCCTCCTGTTCCTGCTTGGTGGACGACCGTCAGGCTGTTTGCATTCACGTTGGTGGCTTGGAAGATCGCGGCTTGGGAGCCTTTGCAGACGAAAAGGATGTCGCCGGTCTTGAGTGGGCCGACATGGGAAATGTTCATGGTGGCGGAGGTTTCGGGATCGTGATCCGTGACCCGTACTTCTCCGGCGGAATTGGAGGCTCTGCTGATCGCCAGCACAGGGGTTCCGGCCGCGCAATTGCTGGGTTGGAAGGTGGGAACCGCGTTGCAGCTCCCGTAGGCACGCAGCGATTCCCCTTCCCGTGACCACGAGGTTGGCGCATCTTTGAGCACGTTGGCTACTACCGTGGTCGGACAGGCCGTGGCGCCGGCTTCGCGCACGTCGCGGGCCATCAGCTCGAAAGCGAAGCGCAGGTTCTCCTGCATGCGGGCGAGGTTCTCGGTGGCGCGGTACGTTTGCCGGTTGGTGAGGAAGAGATTGGTGACCGCGCCGATGACGACGAGGCCGAGGACGAGGGCGACCATGAGCTCGACGAGGGTCAGACCGAGCTGGCGGCGAGGAAAGGGAGTGCTCATAGCCGGCTCTCGAGGGTGAAAAGG
The DNA here is from genome assembly GCF_006980705.1 of Tepidiphilus olei. GTDB lineage: Bacteria > Pseudomonadota > Gammaproteobacteria > Burkholderiales > Rhodocyclaceae > Tepidiphilus > Tepidiphilus olei. The sequence goes on from NZ_SBHO01000005.1 coordinate 55,492, forward strand.
GTGGCAGGTTCACCGTTGCGGCAGTTGTCGGCGTCGGTATTTTCTCCGCCGGCGCTGTCGGCCCAGCACACATGCACGCGATAGGTTAGGGTATTGGCCGCGATTTCGTCGATGCGGCCGCAAGCGGTGGGGTGGAGGTTGGTCTGCATCTCGACGATCCAGTGGTGCAGGTCGTTCTGCGCGATTTCGCTTCCGCTTGGTGGGTCGCACAACCAGTTTTGCTGGACGTAGGCTTTTGCCACGTCGAGCCGGTTAACGGAATCGGCGCTCAACACTGCTGCGCGCATCGCATCCAGAATGGAATTGGCATAAATGGCGGCGGCGGAGCGTTCGTAGCTGGAGTTGGCCGCGGCGAGCATGCGGGCCTGCAGGCCAGCCAGGCCCAGGAAGCCGATGGCGAAGATGAGGGCGGCGATCAGCACTTCGAGCAGGCTAAATCCGCGTTGTCGTGAGGGGCGAAAAACGGAAGACATGGCGTGGATCCTCAGGGCGACGGGCAGGTCGAAGGAACGCTGGTCCGAGGGGTGGTGAGGGCGATTCCTCTGGAGTCGAGGAGGATGAGGTCGCGTGCCCGGCGGTCGTCCGTGAGCGCGGTGCTGGTGGAGCACACGCGCAGGGTCGGGGTCGGGTCGTTAGGGAAAAAATCGCCGTTGAGTTGTTTGCTCATGCCGTCGGCGGTGAAGGAAACGTAAGAAGAGAGCGGCGCCTTGGCCACGACCACGATGCCAGTGGGCATGGGGCCGCCGCGAAAGAGGATGTCGTTGGCGCTCTCGGGGGCGGGCGCATTGCCGGGCTTTTGGTCGACGAAGGCCATCCAGCCGTCGCGCCAGGCGCCGGAGCACGCGGTGGCGGTGGGGGCGGCGGGGCAGACGGTGACGCGGACGTTGCGGCGCAGCGCTTCGGTGCGCGCCGTTTGCAGGGAGGCGATGAGTTCGTTGGTGGCGGAGGTGAGGCGGTTCGAGGCGATGAGGGAGGCGAAGCTGGGAATGCCGATGGCGAGCAGGATCGCGAGCACGGCGATGGTGACCATCAGTTCGACGAGGGTGAACCCCGAGTCGTCGTGGAATGGCTGGTGCATTCCCTGCTCCTTGCCGACATTGCGCCTTGGAAAGATGGAAGGCATGGCGTGGACCCTCAGGGCGACGGGCAGGTCGAAGGAACGCCGGTCGGGGGGTGTTTGAGAACGATTCTGCCGGCGCCGGTGAGGACGAGGTGGCGCGCCCGGCGGTCATCTCCCAAGGCAGTAGCAGTAGAGCAGACGCGCAGCGTTCCTGCTTGGAATGCTCTGCTCAGCAGTTTGCTTGTTCCGTCGGCGGTGAAAGAGACGTAAGACGAGACGGGGGTGTTGCCGACGATGGTGATATTGTGCGGCGCAGGACCGCCGCGAAAGAGGATGTCGTCGACGCGCTTGGGGGCGGGCGCATTTCCGGGCGTTGGGTCGACGAAGGCCATCCAGCCGTCACGCCAGGCGCCGGCGCACGCGGTGGCGCCGGAGGCGGCGGGGCAGACGGTGACGCGGGCGTTGCGGCGCAGCGCTTCGGTGCGCGCCGTTTGCAGGGAGGCGATGAGTTCGTTGGTGGCGGAGGTGAGGCGGTTCGAGGCGATGAGGGAGGCGAACGCCGGGATGCCGCTCGCGAGCAGGATTGCGAGCACGGCGATGGTGACCATGAGTTCGACGAGGGTGAACCCCGCTGCGTGGCGGGATGGCTGGCGCATTCCCTGTTCCTTGCCGACAGTGCGCCTTATTATGACGCTGTCCGAGCGGGAATGCAAGATGAAGCAATCCGATCCGACGAGGTGCGGGGAGGCTACAACACCTCCGCCGCATAATCGGCGAGCCGGGAGCGTTCGCCGCGCGACAGCAGCACGTGACCGCCGTGGGGCCAGCCTTTCATGCGCTCGACTACGTAGGTGAGCCCCGAGCTGCCTTCGGTGAGGTAGGGGGTGTCGATCTGGGCGAGGTTGCCCATGCACACCACCTTGCTGCCGGGGCCGGCGCGGGTGATGAGCGTGCGCATCTGCTTGGGCGTGAGGTTTTGCGCCTCGTCGAGCACGAGGAACTTGCGCACGAAGGTGCGTCCGCGCATGAAGTTGAGGCTCTTCACCTTGACTTTGCTGCGCACGAGATCCCCGGTGGTGGCGCGGCCCCAGTCGCCGCCTTCGTGGGTGCCGCCCAGGAGCACTTCGAGGTTGTCTTCCAGCGCGCCCATCCAGGGGGTCATCTTTTCTTCTTCGGTGCCGGGCAGGAATCCGATGTCTTCGCCGATGGGCACGGTGGTGCGGGTGAAGATGACTTCGGTGTAGCGCTTCTGCTCGAAGGTCTGGGCGAGCGCGGCGGCGAGCGTGAGGAGCGTCTTGCCGGTGCCGGCCTGCCCGAGGAGGGTGACGAAGTCGATCTCGGGGTCGAGCAGCAGGTCGAGGGCGAAGTTCTGCTCGCGGTTGCGCGCGGTGATGCCCCAGACGGCGTTTTTCTCGTGGCGGCGGTCGGTGAGGGTGCGCAGTACGGCGCGCTTGCCTTCCAGGGCGACGACGCGCGCTTCCAGCGGCTGGGGCCCTTCGAGGTAGACGAATTCGTTGAGCAGGAGCTTGGACACGATCGGCCCCTGGATGCGGTACCAGTCGTGGCCGGCGTCGCGCCAGGATTCGAGCCCTTTGGCGTGCGTCTCCCAGAAGTCGGGCGGCAGCGCCCGCACGCCGGGATAGACGAGGTCGGTGTCTTCGAGGATTTTGTCGTTGCGGTAGTCCTGGGCGGCGAGCCCCAGTGCGCGGGCCTTGATGCGCAGGTTGATGTCCTTGGAGACGAGGATCACCGGGCGCGGGGCGAAGCGCTGGGCGAGCGCCTTGACCACGGCGAGGATCTGGTTGTCGGCGCGCGACAGAGGCAGGCTGATGGGGAGTTCCGCTTCCAGTGCCTCGGTCTGGAGGTAGAGCCGGCCGGTGGCCTGCCCGCCGGAGGGGCCGGCGAGGTCGAACCCTTCGGCGAGCGCGGCGTCCCGGCCGCTGACGATGGCTTCCAGCTCGCGGCTCGCCTGGCGGGCGTTGCGTGCGACTTCCGAGAGCCCCTTCTTGTGCGTGTCGAGCTCTTCGAGCGCGATCATGGGAAGGAAGAGGTCGTGTTCCTCGAAGCGAAAGAGCGCCGTCGGGTCGTGCATGAGCACGTTGGTGTCGATGACGTAGAGCTTGCGCTCGGCGGCGGTCGGGCGGTGTCGGGGCATCGGCGATCCTTTCGGCGGCGATCAGGCCAGGGTTTTTCGTAGGGCGGCGAGTACTTCCTGGGCGTGGCCGTCGACCTTGACGCCGCGCCATAGGTGGAGGATGCGCCCGTCGGGGCCGATGAGGAAGGTGGAGCGTTCGATGCCGCGCACGGGTTTGCCGTACATGGTCTTGTTTTTGATGACGTCGTAGGCGGTGCAGGCGAGCTCCTCGGTATCCGAGACGAGTTCGAAGGGGAGCTGGTATTTGGCCTTGAAGTTCTCGTGGGATTTGACGCTGTCGCGCGACACGCCCAGGATCACGGCACCGAGCGCGGCGAACTCGGGGTAGAGGTCGCGAAAGGCGATGGCTTCGTTGGTGCAGCCGGGGGTGTTGTCCTTGGGGTAGAAGTAGAGGACGACGGGGCGGCCGCGCAGGGCCGAGAGGGTGATTTCCTGGCCGCCGGTGGCGGGCAGCGTGAAGTCGGGCGCAAGGGTTCCGGGTTCGAGCATGATCGTCTCCTGCCGTATCAGGTGAGGATGAGGCCGGCGACGACGCGGCGGCCTTCGCTGGCGGTGACATTATAGGTGCGGCAGGTGGCCGAGAGTGTCATGAATTCGAAACCGATGCCCGCGGCGGCGAGGTGGCGCAGCAGTGGCACGGGCGGGCGGCGCAGCGTGGCGCCGGTGGAAATCAGCACGAGCTCGGGCTGGGAGGAGAAAAGGGCATCGATCGCCGTTTCGTCGAGCGCGTCGAACCCGCCGGCGAACCAGGGGGCGACGGCCTCGGGGGTGAGGATGATGTTGGTTTCGTGGCGCTGGCGGTCGATCTCGACCCAGCCGGGGCCGTGGGCGGTGACGAGCCGGATGTCTTGGGGGTGTTCGAGGCGCAATTCCATGCGTTTTTCCCGGGGAAGTTGCCGCAATGCGGTAATTTTTGGCTAAGATTACCGTTTCGCGCCCGACCGGGCAAGGCGGGCGCTTTCGTGCGAGGACGCAACCATGGGAATGCGCAGCGGGAACGTGGTGCCGGTACGGCAGGGGCAGACGGAGCAAGAGACGCCGGAGGCGGTGGTCGAGGCCACGCTACCTTCTCTGCGCCCCATCCTGAAATCGTCGAAGCTCGACGACGTCTGCTACGACATCCGGGGGCCGGTGCTGGCGCGTGCCAAGCAGATGGAGGAAGACGGTCACAAGATCATCAAGCTCAACATCGGCAACCTCGCGCCCTTCGGCTTCGAACCGCCCGAGGAGATCGTGGTGGACGTGATCCGCAACCTGCGCGAGGCGGGGGGCTATTCCGATTCGAAGGGGCTTTTCTCGGCGCGCAAGGCGGTGGTGCACTATACGCAGCAGAAAGGGATCGCCGGGGTCGACGTGGAGGACGTGATCCTGGGCAACGGCGTCTCCGAGCTCATCGTGATGAGTCTGCAGGCGCTGCTCGAACAGGGCGACGAGGTGTTGGTGCCGGCGCCGGATTATCCGTTGTGGACGGCGGCGGTGAGCCTCTCCGGCGGCAAGCCGCGGCATTACCTGTGCGACGAGGCGTCCGACTGGCTGCCGGATCTGGCCGACATCCGCAAGAAAGTCTCGCCACACACCAAGGCGATCGTGGTCATCAACCCCAACAACCCCACCGGCGCGCTCTATCCGCGCGAGATCCTGGAGGGCATCGTGCAGATCGCGCGCGAGCATCAGCTGATCGTGTTCGCCGACGAGATCTACGACAAGATGCTCTACGACGGCAACACGCACACTTCGATCGCCGCGCTCGCCGACGACGTGCTCTTCATCACGATGAATGGCCTTTCGAAGAACTACCGCGCGTGCGGCTATCGCGCCGGGTGGATGGTGATCTCGGGCGAGAAGCGGCACGCGGCCGACTACATCGAGGGGCTCAACATGCTCGCCTCGATGCGCCTGTGCTCGAACGTGCCGGGGCAGATGGCGATCCAGACGGCCCTGGGAGGGTATCAGAGCATCCAGGATCTGGTGGCGCCGCAGGGGCGGCTCACGCGCCAGCGCGATGCGGCGCATGCGCTCTTGAGCCGCATTCCGGGTGTATCGGTGATGAAGGCGAAGGCGACGCTCTACATGTTCCCGCGGCTGGATCCGAAGGTGTATCCGATCGCCGACGATCAGGAGTTTATCCTCCAGCTGCTGGAGGAGGAAAAAGTGCTGCTGGTGCAGGGCACGGGGTTCAACTGGCCGCAGCCGGATCATTTCCGCATGGTGTTCCTGCCGCACGTCGATGATCTGCACGAGTCGATCGGGCGCATCGAGCGGTTTTTGGAGCGCTACCGGCGACGGCATCAGGTGGTGATGGGTTCAGCGAAAAAGGATCGATGACAAATGACGATGAAGGCGATGCAGGTAGGGCTGTTGGGAATCGGGACCGTCGGTGGCGGAACGTGGCGCGTGTTGCAACGCAATGCCGAAGAGATCACGCGCCGTGCCGGTCGGCCGATCCGCATCACGCGGGTGGCCGATCGCGACGTGGAACGTGCCCGGGCGCTCACCGCCGGGGCGGCGGAGGTGACGGACGACGCCTTCGCCGTGGTGCGCGCGCCGGACATCGACATCGTGGTCGAACTCATCGGCGGCTATACCATCGCCAAGGACCTGGTGCTTGCCGCGATCGAGGCAGGCAAGCACGTGGTCACCGCCAACAAGGCGCTGCTCGCCGTGCACGGCAACGAGATCTTCGCCCGGGCTCAGGAGAAAGGCGTGATGGTGGCGTTCGAGGCGGCGGTGGCGGGCGGCATCCCCATCATCAAGGCGCTGCGCGAGGGGCTCACGGCCAACCGCATCGAATGGGTGGCCGGCATCATCAACGGCACGACCAATTACATCCTCACGCAGATGCGTGAGCGCGGCGTGACGTTTGCCCAGGCGCTCACCGAGGCGCAGCAGCTCGGCTATGCCGAGGCCGATCCCACGTTCGACGTGGAAGGGATCGACGCGGCGCACAAGGTCACGCTCATGGCCTCGATCGCCTTCGGCGTGCCGATCCAGTTCGAGCGCGCCTACATGGAGGGGATCACCCGGATCGAGCCGCGCGACGTGGCCTATGCCGAGGAACTCGGTTATCGCCTGAAACTGCTGGGGATCGCCAAGCGCCGCGACGGCGGGTTCGAGCTGAGGGTGCATCCCACGCTGGTGCCGGCCGATCATCTGCTCGCCAACGTCCATGGCGCCATGAACGCGGTTCTGGTCAAGGGCGACGCGGTGGGGCAGACGATGTTCTACGGCAAAGGGGCGGGGGCGGAGCCCACGGCGAGCGCGGTGATCGCCGACCTGGTCGACGTCACGCGCCTGCACACGGTCGATTCGGGGAATCGGGTTCCTCACCTGGCTTTTCAGCCGGACCAGGTGCACGAAGTGGCGGCGCTGCCGATCGCGGAATGCCGTACCGCCTCTTATCTGCGGCTCGCGGTGACCGATCGCCCGGGTGTGCTCGCCGAGATCACGCGCGTGCTCGCCGCCGAGGATATCTCCATCGCGGCCATGATCCAGAAAGCGCCGGAGGGTGGCCGGGCGGAGATCGTGATGACCACGCACGAGGCGAGCGAAGCGGCGATGAACCGGGCGATCGCGGCGATCGAGGCGCTGTCGGCGGTGCAGGGAGCCGTTACGCGGCTGCGCATCGAACCGCTCGCGGACTGACGGCGCGCGATGGACGAATTCGCAGGGGAAATGCGGCGGGCGCATCATCGCTTGCCGGCGCAGTCTTTACGCCGGGTAACGGATCCGGCCGCGATCGCGGCGGTGCTGGCCGAGCCGGGCGAAGTGGTGCCCGTGGGACTGGGGCAGGAGCGGGCCGAGGAGGCGCTGCGCTTTGCTCTGGCGATGAATCACGTGGGCGGCTATCACGTGTTTCTCTTCGGCCTGCCGGGCACGGGGCGGCACGCGATCGCCTTGCACCACATCGGGGAGGCGGCTCGCCGCTTGCCGGCGCCGGAAGATCTCGCCTATCGTTACGATTTCTCCGATCCGCAACGGCCGCGCCTGCTGAAACTTCCCGCGGGCACGGCGCGTAGGCTCGCCGACGACTTGCAGAATTTCACGCGCCAGCTCGAGCCGGCGGTAAATGCGGCCTTCGAGGCGAAAGCCCATCAGGAGCGGATCGATGCGCTGGAATCGGCGCACAAGGAGCGCGAGAGCCGGGCGATCGAAGCGATCGTGCAGGCGTGCGCCGAGGATCGGCTCAAGCTGCTGCAAACCGGCGATGGCTGGGCATTCGTCCCGGTGGACGAGGCGGGCGAGCCGCTCGCGCCCGAGCACTACGAGGCTCTCTCGGCCAAGGAGAAGGCGCGCATCGAGCAGGCGGTGGAGCGCTGGCGCCAGCGTTTGCTCGAGGTGCTCGACGAATTCCCCGCCTGGCGCGAGGCGCTCTATGCATCGATCCGGCGGGCGGAACGTGAAGCACTCGAGCCGGTGGTACGACACTTGCTCACCCCGTTGCGGGAGAAGTACGCCGGTTTGTCCGCGGTGATCGGCCTGCTCGACGAAATCGAGCGCGACATCCTCGATGGTGAGCGCGAGTGGCTGGAGGACGACGAAGAGGGCGGGCGCAATGCCGCATTCTCTCCACTTATCCGTTACCAGATCCACGTGCTGGTGGCGCACGAGGCCGGTGAGGGCGCCCCGGTGGTGTTCGAAGACAACCCGAGCTACGCCAACCTCGTGGGTTGGGTCGAGACGCTGCAGCAGCTCGGTGAGCGCATCACGCATTTCCAGCTGATCCGTGCCGGGGCGCTCGTGCGCGCGCGGGGCGGTTTTCTTCTGCTCGATGCCGAGCGGCTGCTGGCCCAGCCGGCGGCGTGGGACGCCTTGAAGCGCGCTCTGCAGCGGCGCGAGGTGCGCATCGAACCGCCTCCGGAGGCGGCCGGTTGGGGCAGCGTACGCATGCTGGAGCCCGAGCCGATCGATTGTCCGCTCAAAGTGGTGCTCATCGGCTCGGCCGACACTTTTCATATCTTGTTCGATCTGGACGACGATTTCCAGGATCTCTTCAAGATTCCGGCCGAAGCGGCCGACGACGTGCCGCGCACGCCCGAAACCGAGGCGGATCTGGCGCGATTGTTGGTGCATCTGGCGCGCGAGAATGCCTTGCGCCCGCCGTCGGCCGCAGCGCTCGCGGCAGTGCTCGATCAGGCCGCCCGCGAGGCAGAGCATGCCCATCGACTCACCTTGCGCACGCGGACTCTGGTGGATCTGCTGCGGGAGGCGGACGCCCTGTCGCACGCCGACGCAGCGCAGGAGATCGGGGTGGAAGCCGTGCGCGCGGCGGTGGCGGCGCGTGAGCGGCGCCTTGCCCGTCACGCCGAGGAGACGATCGAGGCGATGCTCGAGGGGGAGCTCCTCATTTCCACCGAGGGCGCGCGGGCCGGGCAGATCAATGGCCTGGTGGTGGTCGACGTCGCGCATCAAAGCTACGGCTATCCGGTGCGCATCACCGCCACCGTGCGCCTGGGTGGCGAGGGCGAGGTCGTCGACATCGAACGCGAGACCGAGCTCGGCGGCGCCATTCATTCCAAGGGGGTGATGATCCTCGCCTCGTTCCTTGCCGGGCGTTTTGGCCGCCATCAGCCGCTGTCGCTGTCGGCGAGCCTGGTGATGGAGCAATCCTATGCGTTCGTCGAGGGCGATTCGGCCTCGCTCGCCGAGCTGTGTGCACTGCTGTCGGCCATCTCCGGGCTGCCGCTCGCGCAGGGAATGGCGGTGACCGGTTCGGTCAATCAGTTCGGCGAAGTACAGGTGATCGGCGGGGTGAACGAGAAGATCGAGGGGTTCTTCACCCTGTGTGCGCGCCGGGGGCTGACCGGCGAGCAAGGGGTGATCATCCCGCGGGGCAACGTGCGCCACCTGATGCTGCGCGAGGAAGTGGTCGAAGCCGTACGGGCAGGGAAATTCGCAATCTGGGCGGTAGATACGGTAGACGAGGCGATAGCCTTGCTCACCGGTATGCCCGCCGGTGCGCCCGATGGGCGTATTCCCACCGGCCGGCCACGCACGGTCAACGAGGCCGTGGCGGCGCAGCTGCGCCGCATGGTCGAAATCCACTCCGCCGCCGGTGAGGGCGCGCCGCTGCGCCGGCGTTGGCGGCGGCGGGAGAAGGAGGGCGGGGATTAGGAAGTGGCCGAGCGCAAACGCTCGACCACGGCGGCGAGTTCAGCCACGAAGTCGTGGGCGGCGCGACGATCGGCGATCACAGGGCGATTCCTTCGCGGCGGGCGACGTGATGGATCGGGAGTTCTTTCAGGTTCGGCGCGGCGAGCACGACGTCTACCTTGCGGCCGTCGAGCAGGCGGCTTATCCGACCTGCGATGCGGGCGGCGAGTAGGGCCGGTTCGGCAACCGGTTCCACGACTTCGACGAGCAGGTCGACATCGCCGCCGCGGGCTGAGTCATCGAGCCGGGAGCCGAAGAGCCGCACGGTGGCCTGAGCTCCGGCGAGTTCGGTCACGAGGGAGCGGATGCGTTCGATTTGGGCAGGGGTGAGTCTCATGCAGGGGATGATAACAGGGGCTCTCGGCGAGCGGCAAGATCAAGCCTGTGGCATCAGGAGAACATGATGAACGGTGGGGGTGTGCTGGCGCAAGCGGCGGCGATCGCCCTGGGTGCGGCCTTGGGGGCTTTGCTGCGCTGGCAGCTGGGCGTGCGGCTCAATGCCTGGTTTCCCGAACTGCCGCCGGGGACGCTCGCGGCGAACCTGATCGGCGGGTTCGTGATCGGGGCGGCGATCGCGGTGTTCTCGACCTGGCCGGAAATTCCTTTGGGATGGCGTCTTTTCGTCACCACGGGGTTGTGTGGCGGCCTGACCACCTTCTCTACGTTCAGCGCCGAAGTCTTCGCCTTGATGCAACACGGACGATTCGCGCTTGCACTCGTCGCCATGGTGTTGCACCTGGGCGGATCGCTCCTGGCAACGGCAGGGGGGTTTGCCGCCGTGAAGTTGCTGCGCGCGGTAACGTAAAAAATCTAAAGTATGCAGCCGCGGCGCGATTGCCGCCGGCAGGTTTTCGCGGTAAAATGTAAATATAAAGAACGGGATGGCGAAGCGTGCCCATCCCGTTTTTTTCGGCAGGCCGCTCAGGCGCCGCTGAATCCACTGCAAGGAGCCGTCGTGTCTTTCAATCCCGCGATCCTCGTCCTCGCCGACGGAACGGTGTTCCACGGCGAGGGTATCGGTGCGACCGGTCACACCGTCGGCGAGGTGGTGTTCAACACCTCGATGACGGGCTATCAGGAAATCCTCACCGATCCGAGTTATTCCCGGCAGATCGTCACGCTCACCTATCCCCACATCGGCAATGTCGGTGTCAACGACGAGGACGTCGAGTCCGAGCGTGTGATGGCGGCCGGACTGGTGGTGCGTGACGTGCCGCTCTTGGCGAGCAACTTCCGCATGCGCTGCGCTTTGCCCGAGTATCTGCGCGCACAAGGGGTGGTGGCGATCGCCGGCATCGACACGCGCAAGCTCACGCGCATCCTGCGCGATCGCGGTGCGCAGGCGGGCGTCCTCGTCACGGCCCCGGCGGGCAAGACGCCCGACGTGGCCGAGGCGCTCGCTCTGGCGCGCGCATTTCCCGGGCTTGCCGGCATGGATCTGGCCAAAGAAGTGAGCCGGCGCGACGTCGCCGCCTGGCACGAGGGCGAATGGGCGCTGGGGCGGGGCTACGTACCGGCAGGCGAGGGGCCACGGCACGTGGTGGTCTATGATTATGGCGTGAAGCACAACATCCTTCGCATGATCGCCGCGCGCGGCTGCCGCGTCACGGTGGTGCCGGCGCAGACACCCTTCGAGCAGACGCTCGCGCTCGCGCCCGACGGCATCCTGCTTGCCAACGGGCCGGGCGATCCGGCGGCCTGCGACTATGCGATCGCCACGGCGCGTGAGGCGATCGCGCGACGCATCCCCACCTTCGGCATCTGCCTGGGGCATCAGATCCTGGGGCTTGCCTCGGGGGCGAAGACGGTGAAGATGAAGTTCGGCCATCATGGGGCAAACCATCCGGTCAAGGATCTCGACACCGGGCGCGTGTATATCACCAGCCAGAATCACGGCTTTGCCGTGGATGCCGACACGCTGCCAGCCAATTGCCGCGTCACGCACGTGTCGCTCTTCGACGGCAGCCTGCAGGGGATCGAGCGCACCGACGCGCCGGCCTTCGGTTTCCAGGGGCACCCCGAAGCGAGCCCGGGGCCGCACGACGTCGGCTATCTGTTCGACCGTTTCGTCGCGCTGATCGACGCGCACCGCAACCAACGTCCATGAGCTTTCCGCCGCCGGTGCCGTCCGTCACGAGCGGGCGGGGCCGGCGGCCACCCACCGACGACAGGGAACGACATGCCCAAGCGTACCGACATCCACAGCATCCTCATCATTGGCGCCGGCCCGATCATCATCGGTCAGGCGTGCGAATTCGACTATTCCGGCGTGCAGGCATGCAAGGCGCTGCGCGAGGAAGGCTACCGCGTGATCCTGGTCAATTCCAACCCGGCCACGATCATGACCGACCCGGAGACGGCCGACGTCACCTACATCGAGCCGATCACCGCCGCCGTGCTCGAGCGTATCATCGACAAGGAGCGGCCCGATGCGCTGCTGCCCACCATGGGCGGGCAGACGGCGCTCAACTGTGCCCTCGAGCTCGCTCGTAGCGGAGTGCTCGAGCGCTACGGCGTGGAGCTCATCGGCGCGCGCGAGGAGGCGATCGACAAGGCCGAGGATCGGCAGAAATTCAAGGAGGCGATGACGCGCATCGGGCTCGATTCGGCGCGTTCGGGCATCGCCCACACGCTCGAAGAGGCGATGGCCGTGCAGGCGCAGATCGGGTTCCCGGTCATCATCCGGCCTTCCTTCACGCTTGGGGGAACGGGTGGGGGCATCGCCTACAACATGGAAGAGTTCGTCGAGATCTGCAAGCGGGGCTTGGACGCGAGCCCCATCAGCGAGCTCCTCATCGAAGAGTCGCTCATCGGCTGGAAAGAATTCGAGATGGAGGTCGTGCGCGATCGCGCCGACAATTGCATCATCGTCTGTTCCATCGAGAACCTCGATCCGATGGGCGTGCACACGGGCGATTCGATCACCGTGGCGCCGGCGCAGACGCTCACCGACAAGGAGTACCAGCGCATGCGCGATGCCTCCATCGCCGTGCTGCGCGAGATCGGGGTCGATACGGGGGGTTCCAACGTCCAGTTCGCCATCAATCCCGAAGACGGTCGCATGATCGTGATCGAGATGAACCCGCGCGTGTCGCGCTCCTCGGCGCTCGCCTCCAAGGCCACGGGCTTTCCCATCGCCAAGGTGGCAGCCAAGCTCGCCGTGGGGTACACGCTCGACGAGCTCAAGAACGAGATCACCGGCGGGGCGACGCCGGCTTCCTTCGAGCCGACGATCGACTACGTGGTCACCAAGGTGCCGCGGTTCGCTTTCGAGAAATTCCCCCAAGCCGACGATCGCCTCACCACGCAGATGAAATCCGTGGGCGAGGTGATGGCGATCGGCCGCACCTTCCAGGAATCCTTCCAGAAAGCCTTGCGCGGGCTGGAAGTGGGCGCCTATGGGCTCGACGAGGTCGACACCGACCGCGCCCGGCTCGAGCACGAACTGGCCAACCCTGGCCCCCAGCGCATTTGGTACGTGGCTCAGGCGTTCCGCGAAGGCTACACCCAGGCCGACGTGCATCGCCTGTCGCACATCGATCCGTGGTTCCTTGCCCAGATCGAGGATCTCGTGCGCACGGAACAGTCGCTCGTGGGGCGCTCGCTCGAGGCGATCGACGCCGCCCAGATGCGCGCGCTCAAGCGCAAGGGGTTCTCCGACCGGCGGCTCGCCAAGCTGCTGCAACGCGACGAGACCGCCGTGCGCCTGCACCGGCATGCCTTGGGTGTGCGTCCGGTCTATAAGCGGGTCGATACCTGTGCGGCCGAGTTCGCCACCCAGACGGCCTACCTCTATTCCACCTACGAGGAAGAATGCGAGGCGGCGCCCACCACCCGGCGCAAGATCATGATCCTCGGCGGGGGACCCAACCGCATCGGTCAAGGGATCGAGTTCGACTACTGCTGCGTGCATGCGGCGCTCGCCTTGCGCGAGGACGGCTTCGAGACCATCATGGTCAACTGCAACCCCGAGACCGTCTCCACCGACTATGACACCTCCGACCGGCTCTATTTCGAGCCGATCACGCTGGAAGACATCCTCGAGATCGTCCATGTCGAGCGCCCCGAAGGGGTGATCGTGCAGTTCGGCGGACAGACGCCGCTCAAACGCGCCAGGGCGCTGGAAGCGAACGGCGTGCCCATCATCGGCACCTCGCCCGACGCGATCGACGCCGCCGAAGACCGCGAACGCTTCCAGCAGCTGCTCGTGCAACTGGGCCTGCGCCAGCCGCCCAACCGCACGGCGCGCACGCCCGAGGAGGCGCTGCGGCTCGCCGCCGAGATCGGCTATCCGCTGGTGGTGCGCCCCAGTTACGTGCTCGGCGGACGCGCCATGGAGATCGTGCACGAGCAGAAGGACCTCGAGCGCTACATGCGCGAGGCGGTGAAAGTGTCGAACGACTCGCCCGTGCTGCTCGACCGGTTCTTGAACGACGCCACCGAGGTCGACGTCGATGCGCTCGCCGACGGCAAGGACGTGGTGATCGGCGGCATCATGGAGCACATCGAGATGGCCGGCGTGCATTCGGGCGATTCGGCCTGTTCGCTGCCGCCCTACACGCTTGCTCCTGCCGTGCTCGACGAGATGCGTCGCCAGACGGTGGCCATGGCTCGGGCGCTCGGCGTGGTGGGCCTGATGAACGTGCAGTTCGCCATCCAGGGCTCGGGTGAAGAGGCCGTCGTCTATGTGCTGGAGGTCAATCCGCGCGCCTCGCGCACGGTGCCTTTCGTCTCCAAGGCCTGCGGCGTGCCGCTCGCCAAGGTGGCGGCGCGCTGCATGGTGGGGCGCCCGCTCGCCGAGCAGGGCGTCACGCGCGAGATCGTGCCGTCTTACTATTCGGTGAAAGAGGTGGTTTTCCCCTTCGTGAAATTCCCCGGCGTCGATCCCATCCTGGGGCCCGAGATGAAATCGACCGGCGAAGTCATGGGCATCGGTCAGACCTTCGCCGAAGCCTTTTACAAGGCGCAATTGGCCGCGGGGGTGCGCTTGCCCACCAAGGGACGCGCGTTCATCAGCGTCAAGCCCAAGGATCGGCCCGCAGCGGTGGAGATCGCCCGTAAGCTGCACGCGCTCGGTTTCGATCTGGTAGCCACGCGCGGTACGGCCGGCGTGATCGCCCAGGCCGGTATTCCCGTGCGCGTGGTGAACAAAGTCACCGAAGGGCGGCCGCACATCGTCGACATGATCAAAAACGGCGAGATCGATTTCGTTATCAACACCGTCGAGGAGAAACGCCAGGCCGTGCTCGATTCGCGCTCGATTCGTACCAGTGCCCTCGCAGCCAAGATCACGGCCTTCTTCACGACGATCGAGGGAGCCGAGGCCGCTTGTTTGGGAATCGAACAGGCTGGTCGCTATGACGTGTATTCCTTGCAATCCCTGCACGCCCAGTTGCGGGAGGAGGCGAGATGAAATATCCCATGACGGTTGAAGGCGCGGAAAAGCTGCGCCAGGAATTGCATCGTCTCAAGACCGTGGAGCGGCAGGCGGTGATCGCAGCGATCGCCGAAGCGCGCGCCCACGGCGATCTTTCCGAGAACGCCGAATACGACGCCGCGCGCGAGCGTCAGGCCTTCATCGAAGGGCGTATCCAGGAGCTGGAGGCCAAACTGGCGAATGCGCAGATCATCGACCCGAAAACCCTGGATGCCGACGGGCGGGTCGTGTTCGGTGCCACCGTCGAGCTCGAGGATATGGAAAGCGGTGAGAAAGCGTGCTATCAGATCGTGGGCGACGAGGAAGCCGACGTGAAGGCGGGGAAAATCTCGGTGAGCTCACCGATCGCCCGCGCCCTCATCGGCAAGTACGTGGGCGACGTGGTGCAGGTACAAACTCCCGGAGGGCTGCGCGAGTTCGAGATCCTGGGCGTGCGCTACGTTTGAGCGGCGGGGGATGAATCGTCGCCAGCGAGCCGATCGCGAGGTGGCCGTGCGCACGGCAGCTTCTTTCATGGACTTCGCGGCTTGCGGCCCTGCTTTTTGGCGGGGCGTCGAGCTGCCTTGGCGGTTGCGCGTTGCTCGATGAGCGCACGTAGCCGGGCCGCCCGAGCAAATGCCTTGGCCGACTTGGCGTGTGCCCCTGGCGCAGAGGATTTTTCCGCCACTTCCTGGGGTGGAGTCTCGGGTCGGGGGCGCCATAGCACCAACAGGTTACCGATGTGCTGCACGGGCGCACAGTCGAGCCGCTCGCAGATTTCGGTCATGAGTGCTTCGCGCGCCTCGCGCTCGGAGCCGGCCACCCGCACCTTGATGAGCTCGTGCGCCGTCAGCGCCCGGTCGATCTCCGCGAGTACCGCCTCGGTGAGCCCCTTGCTTGCAATGATGACGACGGGGTTGAGATGATGGGCTTGGGCGCGGAGGGCCCGGCGGGTATGGCTGTCGATCTGGCGCATGGGATGGTAGTGTTTGCTGTAAAACAAGATTTTAGCGCAAGGATCATGGGAAAGAACAAAAGCCATCGGGATTGGATCCATCGCCATTTGACCGATCCTTACGTCCAGGAGGCCACCCGCGCCGGCTACCGCTCGCGCGCGGCCTTCAAGTTGATCGAGATCGACGATCGGGACCGGCTGCTGCGGCGCGGTCAGTGCGTGCTGGATCTGGGTTCGGCGCCGGGGGCTTGGTCGCAAGTGGCGCGCGAACGGGTGGGTGAGACGGGACAGGTCTTTGCCCTCGATCTTTTGCCGATGGCACCTATTCCTGGCGTGGAATTCGTGCAGGGAGATTTCACCGAGGAGGCGACGGAACGGGCGCTGGAGGCGCTCTTGGCCGACACCAAGCTCGACGTGGTCTTGAGCGACATGGCCCCCAACCTTTCGGGCATCGCCTCGGTCGATCAGGCGCGTGCGATGCACCTGGCCGAGTTGGCGCTCGATTTCGCCGTGCGCCACCTGCGTCCCGAAGGGGTTTTTCTCATCAAGGTGTTCCAAGGGGAAGGATTCGAGGAGTTCCGCCGGGCGATGGGTGCGGCGTTTGGCAGCGTGGCGGTGCGCAAACCCAAAGCTTCGCGCGACCGCAGTGCGGAGGTGTATCTGCTCGGGCGGGGATTGCGCCGCACTTGAGTGTGATCCCCCGGATAGGCGAGCATCCGGGCACCGCGCAACGCCGCCATGCAGCCGCGCAGCAGGTTATTCGAGGTGTCCAAAGAAAAAAGGCCGGTTACCCGGCCTCAAGATTGTCTGCGCGCGGCCGTCTGATGCGGCCGCGGACTCCTCCCTCTCTCGTGATCAGTGGAACTGCTCTTCCTCTGTCGAACCGGTAAGGGCCGTGACGCTCGATTGGCCGCCTTGGATCACCGTGGTCACGTCGTCGAAATAGCCCGTGCCGACTTCGGCTTGGTGCGCCACGAAGGTGTAGCCCCGTTCGCGGGCGGCGAATTCGGGCTCCTGCACCTTCTCGACGTAGGCCGACATGCCCCGGCGCACGTAGTCATGAGCCAGGTCGAACATGTTGTACCACATGGAGTGGATACCGGCGAGCGTGATGAACTGGTACTTGTAGCCCATGGCGCCGAGCTCGCGCTGGAACTTGGCGATGGTGGCGTCGTCGAGGTTCTTCTTCCAGTTGAAGGACGGCGAGCAGTTGTAGGCGAGCAGCTTGCCTGGGAACTTGGCGTGCACCGCCTCGGCGAATTTGCGCGCGAATTCGAGATCCGGCGTACCGGTTTCGCACCAGACGAGGTCGGCATAGGGCGCATAGGCGATCGCCCGGGCGATGGCCTGTTCGAGCCCTTTGCGGGTGCGATAAAATCCTTCGGCGGTGCGCTCGCCGGTGAGGAACGGCTTGTCGTACTCGTCGTGATCGGACGTGAGCAGATCGGCCGCCTCGGCGTCGGTGCGGGCGATCACCAAGGTGGGCACGCCGCAGACGTCGGCGGCGAGTCGCGCGGCGACCAGTTTCTGGATCGCTTCGGAAGTCGGTACCAGCACCTTGCCGCCCATGTGGCCGCACTTCTTCACCGAGGCGAGCTGGTCTTCGAAGTGCACGCCCGAGGCGCCGGCGCGGATCATGGCCTTCATGAGTTCGAAGGCATTGAGTACGCCCCCGAAACCGGCTTCGGCATCGGCGACGATGGGCGCGAAATAGTCGATCCAGCCCGGATCGCCGGGGTTGAGCCCCTTGCTCCACTGGATCTCGTCGGCGCGCTTGAAGGCATTGTTGATGCGCTCGACCACCACCGGAACGGAGTTGACCGGATAGAGGGATTGGTCGGGGAACATGGCGCGGTATTCGTTGTTGTCCGCGGCCACTTGCCAGCCGGAGAGGTAGATGGCCTTGACGCCGGCTTTCACTTGCTGCATCGCCTGACCGCCGGTGAGCGCGCCGAGGCAGTTGATGTAAGGCTCTTCGTGCAGCAGCTTCCACAGCTTTTCGGCGCCGCGACGGGCGAGGGTGTATTCCGGATTGACCGAGCCGCGCAGCCGCACCACGTCTTCGGCACTATAGGGACGGGTGACGGCTTTCCAGCGGGGGTTTTCGGCCCAGTCTTTTTTCAGGGCGGCGATCTGTTGTTGACGATCCATGACGGTTCCTTCCTTGAGAGAGGAGAAAAAGCCCATGAGCAAAGCTCATGGACTGCATGGTACGTCAGCTTGGGCGCGACGTCAACAGTCTTATATAAGACATAAGATAAAGCGAGTGGCTTGCTGCACTGTGATAAACTCGTGCTGCCTCCCGGTCCTCTGGGCGAAATGGACCGTCCTGCCAACGCCTCCGTCAGCGTCATCCTGGTAAAAGTCGAGATCTGATTCCAAAAAGCGGCCCAATCGCTCCCTTCAGCGCCAAGGAGATTTGAGCGCTACACTAACGCGGCGTGTAGCGTAACCCCACGAAGGCGCTCAAACCGGGGGTGTTGTAACCGCGCACGCTTTCGTAATTCTTGTCGAAGAGGTTGTCGATGCGCGCCTCCAGCTTCAAGTCCGGCGCGAAACGATGGCTCGCCACGAGGTTGAACAAGCTGTAGGCGCCGAGCTCACCTCCTCCTGCGTAAGGGGATTCGGGCCGACGCCCCATCCCTTGCCATTCCACCCCGAAATCAAAGGCCCCCTCCGTACGCCACAATGCCGCCGTGGCACTGTGGCGAGCACGCCGCGTCAAGCGGGTATCGTTGACTTCGTCCACGGCCAGCAACCAGTCGTAGCTCGTGCGCCACTGCCAGCCCGCCGTCGCCCCTTCATAGGCGAGCGTGGCACCTTCGAAGCGCGCTTTGCCAACGTTGACGTAGCGCCCGCTCCACGAGCCCGTGGCTACCCAGTCGATCAGATTCCTCACCTCATTACGAAAATACGTGAGGCTGGCAGAATGTCCTCCTCGTTCCCACGCGAGCGCGACTTCGCGGTTACGAGCCTTTTCCGGCTGCAAGCTGGCATTGCCCGAATAGACGTCGAAGAGTTCATAGAGCGATGGCGCTTTGAAGGCCGTCCCTAGGCTCGCGTGCGCACGCCATTCATGGGTGATTTGATAGCCGTATGCCACGGCATAGGAGTTCTCGCCCCCAAAAGTCGAATGCTCGTCGCGCCGCCCGCTCAGATGCCAGCGGTGCGGACCGTGGTTGCCGTTCCACCCGGCCACGGCCGAGTTGATGGCGATCGATTCATCACTGGGCATCCCGCCCAAGAGGGGCGATTTTTGCTCGAAGCGCTCGATCGCGAGCATTGTCCGCCCCAAAGGCAGGCGAACATCGTTCTGCCAGACGTATTGATCGTTCTCGGTTCGCATCCGGCTGGACCAAGAGGAAACGTATTTACGCCAATCCAGGGAGTGGCCGATGCGTAGCGTACTCGTCCAACGTTCAGTAAATGAGTTTCGAGTATAAACTTGCCACTGTTGCGTGCGAAAATCTTCGTACGCATCGATTTCACTGGTGGGCGGGTTCTCGTCATAATGTACCCGCCCGTCGTTTTGTCGCAGCACGAAGCCCATCTCGTGGCCGGCGAGCGGCGTGAGCACGAGCGAGGTGGTGCCGCCGCGGTTGCGGTAGGCGTCGTCGTCGGCGTCGCGCCCGGAAGCGTTTTTCATGGCGGAGAAGCCACCGCTATAGCTTTGCTGGAAATCCGCCCGCCAGCGGACGAGTTCGTTGCCCGCGGACAGACCGACACTGCCCTGCGCCGTGTCGTACGAACCGTAACCGGCAAACGCCTCGGCCGACAGGCCGGGGGCACCGCGCCGGGTGAAGATCTGGATCACGCCGCCGATGGCATCCGCTCCATACATCGTCGCGGCGGGCCCGCGCAGGATCTCGATGCGTTCGACGTCGGCCAGCGAGAGGAAACGCAACGCAGAACCGTTGGAATCGGTCGAATTGATCGGGATGCCATCGACCAGAACCTTGGTCTGATTGGGACGAGCCCCACGGACGTATACACTGGCAGCATTGCCAGGTCCCCCGTTGCGTGTCATCTGGATGCCGGGTTGACGGGCGAGCAGATCGATGATGGTCTCGCTCCCTGCGCGCTCGATCTCGTCGCGCTCGATCACGGTCACGTCGGCAAGGATCTCGGAGACCCGCGTCTGCTGACGCGTGGCCGTGACCACGACCGGCTCCAGTGCTTCCTGGGCCCCGACTCCGAAAGAAAAAGACGACAACAGCAGGCTAGGCGGCAACACGGCCACCAAAGATTTGATGAAGCGATTCACATGATTCCCCTCGGCCGGCCACCCCGCCAGCCCGAATGGAAAGCCCACCGCAGGCGAGCACCTCGCCTGCGCCCTGCGTTCCTGGCCGGTCTCCGGGCTCGCGAGATTTGACGCGCCGCCTTCCCGGGCATCAAGCCCAGTGGCATTTCGGCGCGCCCGCACTCGCCTACCGTTGCGGGGGCAGCAGCGGCTTTGCCGGACAAACACATCCGGCGCACCGCTTTCCCGTTTCACCGCGCCGGGAGAACCCCGGCCGCGGCACCAGAAACGTGAGGGGTGATTCTACCTCAAGTCGCCCCGACCTCCCCCTCGGCCATGCGATCGAGGATCTCGCGCACTTCGGCCGAACGGGCCTGGCGGCGGGTCGCCTCCAGCACGGGGGCAAATGCAGCGCGATACGGTTCGGCCCAACGCCGCCAACGCTCCAGCGCCCGGGCAAGGCGCGATCCGACGATGGGGTTGGTCGCATCGAGCCGCAGCACCGCTTCCTGCCAAAAGACCCATGCCGGCTCGCCGGCCGCGCAGGCTTCGGCGAGGTTGTTGGCGAAGAAGTTGAGCACCAAGGCGTAGACCTTGTTCGGGTTGGTCCAGCGAAACGCCCGGTGCTCGGTCAAACGCTGCACGCGCGCGAGCACTGTCCCCGGAGCACCGTGCCAGGACCAGCGCATCGCCTGGCGGGCGAACCACTTGTCGAGCACCAGATCGTCTTCGGCATAGCGCGACTCGAAGGCGGAGAGCAAGGTCTCGCCCAGCGCCTCATCGGGGTGCGCGAGCGCCGCATCGAGCGCCGCCAGCCGCTCGGTGAGATTGTCAGCGGCGGCAAACGTGCGCGAGCAGCGTTCATCCTCACCCAGCAGCGCCTTCATGCGCCAGGCAAACGCGGCGAGCGCACGCCGGCCTGCTTCCAGGGGATCGTAGCGATAGGGGCGTGTAGCCCCGGAATCCCGCCAGCGCGGCCACAGCTCCCGTCCAGCCCGGGCAAGGTCGATCGAGGCCCGCACCAGCGCAGTACGCAGGCGCACCGGATCGGCCGGCGTCATCGTCTCCAGCAGCCAGCGCTCACCGGGCAATGCGGCGGCCTTGATGCGGAACATCGCATCGAGCGATTCATCGGCAAGCAGCTGTTTCCAGGCCGTGACGAAAGTCTCGTCGAGCGTTTCGGTTTCGCCCTGGGTCAGCCGCAGCACCTGGCGCTGCGCCCAGCTCTGCGCCGCATCCCAGCGGTTGAAGGCGTCCGAATCGTAGGCCATGCGATGGCGCAGTGCCTCGTCCGGCTCCTCGAACACCAGGCGCACCGGCGCCGAGAACCCCCGCAGCAGCGAAGGCACCGGCTTCGGCCCCGGCGGCAGACCGATGAATTCGAGCGTGAGCGCCTCGTCGGTCAGGGTGAAGAGGCGGGTCGTCGCGCCCACGGCGGTGTCGCGCGGCGCGATCGGCCGCATCCCTCCGGCTGGCGGCGCTTCGGGTGCGGGTACGGCGTCGCGCTCGTCGGCGAGCACGAGCGGCAGGTCGCGGCCGTCGGCACCGAGCAGCCCCAGGCGGACGGGCAGGATCACCGGCCCTTTCTCCGGCTGTCCGGGCGTGGGTGGGGTGAATTGCCGCAGACGCAGCGTGTAGTGCCCCGTTTCGCCGTCCCAGTCTTCCTCGACCACCAGCCGCGGGGTCCCTGCCTGTTCGTACCAGCGCAAAAACGGCGCCAGGTCGACGCCGTTCGCCTCGGCCATCGCTGCGACGAAGTCCTCGCAGGTCACCGCTTGGCCATCGTAGCGCTCGAAGTAACGATCCATCCCGGCGCGAAAGCCTTTTTCCCCCAACAAGGTGTGCAGCAGCCGGATCACTTCGGCGCCCTTTTCATACACGGTGGCAGTGTAGAAATTGTCGATGGCGCGGTAGGACTGGGGGCGGATGGGATGGGCCATCGGCCCCTCGTCTTCGGGGAACTGCGCCGTGCGCAACGTCTGCACATCCTCAATGCGTTTCACCACCCGGGCCGAATCCGCTCGCTCGGACCCCACGGCCTGAGCCAGCTGGTCGGCGCTGAACTCCTGCTCGCGGAACACCGTGAGCCCTTCCTTCAAAGTGAGCTGGAACCAGTCGCGGCAGGTGATGCGGTTCCCCGTCCAGTTGTGGAAATACTCGTGCCCTACCACGGCTTGCACCGCGGCATAGTCCGCATCGGTGGCCGTCTCGGGGCTCGCCAGCACGTATTTCGTGTTGAAGATGTTGAGCCCCTTGTTCTCCATCGCCCCCATGTTGAAATCCGACACCGCCACGATCATGTAGCGGTCGAGATCGAGCACGCGTCCGAAACGCCGCTCGTCCCAACGCAGCGCCGCCTCGAGCGATGCCAGCGCCCAATCCGCCCGTGGCAGGTGTTCGTCCTTGACCCACACCTGCAGCAAGGCGCGACGCTCATCGGCCAGCCCCACTTCCCGCTCGAGAGCTTGCAAATCGGCCGCCACCAGCGCGAAGAGATAGCACGGCTTGGGGAAGGGATCGACCCATACCGCCCGATGCCGCCCTCCGGGTAAACGCACCGTCTCCTGCAGATTGCCGTTGCTGAGCAGCACCGGATAGCGCGCCTCGTCTGCCTCCAGCGTCACGTGAAAGCGCGCCATCACGTCGGGACGATCGGGAAACGGCGTGATGCGACGAAACCCCTGCGCCTCGCACTGCGTGAACAGCCCCGTGCCCGAGCGGTACAGCCCCGAGAGCGCCGTGTTGCGCGCCGGATGAATACGCACCACCGTTTCCACCCACGCCTCGGGCCCGCGCGCGCCATAGAGGCGTAGGCCAGAATCGTCATACACGAACCCGCGTCCCCCCGGCCCGGACTGCGGCGAAAGCGGCTCGCCGTCGAGCGTCACCGAAACGAGCTCGATCTCCTCGGCATCGAGTACGATCGGCTCCTCTTCGCTCATCCCCTCCCCGCGCACGCAGTGCAGCCGCGCCCGCACCTCGGTCGTCTCCTCGTCGAGCGTAAAGGAGAGCCGCACCTCGCGTACCGACCACTGCGGCGGCCGATAGTCCTCGCGTCGGATCAGATGTTCCGTCATGGTTCGTTCCTCATCGTTTCGGCGGCAGCAGCACGAGTCGCGTGCCGGCCAATCGGTCATGCAAGAATTGTCCCTCGGCATCGACCAAGGCCCACAGTACCCCAAGCCCCGTCAGCCACGAAGGCCAGCAGAGCACATAGCGCCACGAGCACTGCCGCAGACGCGGCGGCGCACCCTCAGGGGTCACCAGGCGCAAGCGCCAGGTCTGCATCGCCAGCGTCGCCCCCAGGCGCCACCAGCAGCCCACGAAATAGGCACCCAACAGCACGAAAAGGTGGAGAAAAAGCCAACCGCCGGCGGCGATCTTTCCCCAGAGCGTCCCGACCAGGATCCACGGCAGCATGAATCCGACCCCCACGATGCCTCCCAACAACAGCAGCTCGTAGAGGGCGGAAGCCAGCCGCCGTGGCAGCGGCGCGAACACCGCCACGGTCTTGCATCCCTCGTTTTCCATGTTTCGCTCCGAATTGGTCAATACAGATGCCGTAAGGCATGGAAGACGCGCTGTTCACCACCACGTTTACGGCCGTCTCGGCGGCGACGAACTGGAACATGCCAAAGATGTGATAACGGTCAGGTTCCGGATCATGGCCTCGACGGGCGTGACATGCCCCAGGGCTTTCTAGGGAGAGTGGGGATTGTACAGCCAGACGTCGCGCCGAATCGTCGCTTTGGGCCCTTCGAAGCTATCGAACCGGTGAGTCGGTACATCTCTGCCGTGTCCGCAGAGGACACGCTCGTCAGAAGCGCTCTGCCGTGTGAGAACTGGCTTGCGCCATCCTTCGCACCGACCCGTTTTATACCAAAAGAATTATAAGTTCGGGCGAAAAATCCTTGAACGGATTCTCCAGCACCACGCTTCGTCGTTCGAACCCTCCCCTCGGGTACCTGCCATTGCCTCGGGGTGGCCATGTCGTGGCCATTGACAGTAGATTGAAATTTGTTTATAGAACCAAAAATGAAATCAAAGCGTGTCGTCACGCGAGGAGGAGGTGATGCAATTCCAATCTTATGCTTACGGCAAAAATCATTATCACTGTGACGACGTGCTTCCCGCGGTATTGCGTCTTTTTTGGGCACAGGTGGGTGAGCGCGAAGAGCGCCTGACCCGTTGGGGCGAGCTCGTCGGCGGGGAAGCTTATCGCGTCGGGGCGCACGTTGATCAGGAAGCGCCGCCGGTCTTGGTGATGCACGATCTGGACGGCAACCGAGTCGATCGCGTGCGCTTGTCGCCAGCCCAGGAAGCGCTCATGCCGCGCCTGGCCCCCATGATGGCTCCACCCTACGAGGGCGGCAGCTGGCTCGAACACTACGCTTTGGGGTATCTGTTGGCCGACCCTGGGCTGTACTGCATTTTGACCATCACCCAGCAGGTGGTCTATGCCATCCACAAATATGCGCCCGAACACGCGCACTGGCAAAGGGAGTTGCTCGCCGGTCGCGCTTGGGGGGCAACGTGGATGACCGAAATCCAAGGGGGTAGCGACCTGGGGGCCAACCGCACGGTGGCGCGACGTCGCGACGACGGGCTGTGGTCTTTGAGTGGAGGGGACAAGTATTTCGCGAGCGGCGCGGGCTTGACCGACGTGGCGATCGCCACCGCCCGTCCCGAAGGGGCCCCGGCTGGCCCCAAGGGCTTGGCCCTCTTTCTCGTGCCGCGGTTGCGGCGCGATGGTTCGCTCAATTATCATGTGCGCCGCCTCAAGCACAAGAGTGCGACCCGGGCCGTCCCTTCGGGCGAGGTCGAGCTCGAGGACAGCGAAGCCTACTTGATCGGTGAGGCCGATAAGGGCATCTACTACACTTTGGAGAATCTCACCGCCTCGAGGCTGGCGAACGCGGTCGCGGCGATGGGAATCGCACAGAAAGCGCGCCTTGAAGCCTTGTGGCGGGTGCGCCGGCGCAGTGCCTTCGGTGCTCCGCTACGGGAGCAGCCGCTGATTCGCCGCGATCTCGTCGATTTGGCGGTTCGTCAGGCGGGGGGCACGGTCTTGGCCTTTTGTGCGGTCCAGGCGTTCGACGAGAGTTGGCACGAGACACCCCCCTATTCCTCACGTTACCACTATGCCAGGTTTCTGTCGCACCTGGCCAAGAATCGGACCGCCGAACATGCCGCCGAGAGCACGCGTTTGGCCATGGAGCTTTTCGGTGGACTCGGTTTTCTCGAGGAATACGCCGTGGCGCGCTGGCACCGCGAAGCCCTCATCACCCCGATCTGGGAGGGGCCGAGCAACATCCAGGCGCTCGATCTGCTCGAAGCCATCGGCAAGAAACAGGCGCACGAGCCCTTTGTCGAGCGTTTTTCCGCGCTGCTCGAACGTTCCGGTACGCCACAGGCCAAGCGAGCGCGGGCACTCATCGAGACCGAGCTCGCCGCCCTGACTCGCCGCTCGGCACGCCAGGCACAATGGTACGGCAAGCAATTGCTCACGCGCCTAGCCGATGCCGCCACCGTGGCATTGCTTGATCGCTTGGCGGAAGCGGCCGGAGAGCGCTTTGCGAAACTCTCGGCGCTTTATGCCTGCCGCTTCATCGAGGGTGAGGAATATCCCGACTGGGCGTTGGATGAACCTGGTTTGGGCATGCCAGCCGAAATCGAGGAGGAGGAGGAAGATCATGCGTGAATTCGTCGTACATCAGCTGCTCGCGCACGCCGTTGCCGAGCACCCCGAAGTCGAGGTGGTCAGTCCCCCACGGCGCTATTGCTACGAAACGCTACAAAGCCGGGCGGTGGCGCTCGCCAATGGTTTGGCGCGCCTGGGGATCGGTCGCGGCAGCGTCATCGGCGTGATGGATGTCAACAGTCATCGATACCTCGAACTCCATTATGCGGCTTCCATGTTGGGGGCAGTGCTGCATACCATCAATTTTCGTTTGGCTGTAGAAGACATCCTCTATACCATCCACCATGCCGAGGATGAATGGTTGTTCGTCTGGGAAGGGTTTCGCGAACAAGTCGAACCCTTGCGCCCTCACTTTCCCCGTTGGGTGTGGTTGACCGATGGCGACGCCTCGCCCGAATCGGGTGTACCGACACTGGAAGCGCTCATCGCGGAGGGGGGCTCTGGATGGCCGCCGCAAGCCGACTCGATCAGCGAGACCGATACCCTCTCCATTTTTTATACGACCGGCACGACCGGCCGACCCAAGGGGTTGCGCTACCGGCATCGCGATATGCTCCTCGCCTCCTTCCAAATCTTGCACCATCTAGGGTTGCACGAGGGAGGCGCGCGACCATCTAGCCGCGACGTCTTCATGCCGCTCATCCCCTTTTTTCACATCCATGGCTGGGGTACTCCTTTCTTCGTCCCTTATCTCGGAGCAAAGCTCGTCCTGCCGGGGCGGGCTGGGCCCAAGGAACAGCTGGCACTGATCCAGCAAGAAGGTGTGACGTGGCTCAACATGGTGCCCACTCAGCTCGACATGTTGCTCGAGGCAGCGCGTGAAGAGGGTCTGCAGAGGCTCCCGCTCAAAGTTCTGACCGGGGGCAGTACGCTGCCGGCGGGGCTGGCACAGCGGGCTCGCGTTGCGGGCATTCGCTACAGCCTCATCTATGGTGGCTCGGACCAGCTGGCCACTGCCATCTCCGTGGTCCCCGAAGGGCTCGATCCAGAGAGCGAAGAGGCCGCAGAAGTACTGCGTACCGGCACCCGTCCTTTGCCATTGGTGGAGGTCGAGGTGCGGGGAGACGATGGGTGTCCTGTACCCTGCGATGGTAAGACCATCGGGGAAATTTACGTTCGTAGTCCTTGGTTGCCGCAAGGCTATTACAAGGACGAAGCGGCGAGCCAACGCGCTTATCAGGATGGATGGTTTCGTTCCGGAGATCTGGCGGTGCGTCTTCCCAACCGTCTGCTCTATGTGGTCGATCGCGATAAGGATGCCATCAAGAGCGGCGGCGAGTGGATTCCGAGCGCCGTCCTCGAGGCGATCTTGTCGCGTCACCCGCAGGTGGGGGCGGTGGCCGTGCTCGCCCAACCCGACGAACGTTGGGGCGAGCGGCCGGTGGCGGTGATCGCAACGCGCGGTCCTTTGGACGAACAAGCCGTGCGGGCTTATCTCGAAGAGCGGGTACAGGCTGGAGAAATCGCTCGCTTCTGGTTACCTGACCGCTATGTATTCGTCGACAGCATCCCTTTGACGAGCGCGGGAAAACTGCACAAAGCGGCGCTGCGTAAACGGCTTGGTCTCGACCACGCTCGGTGATGTCATCGAACCTTCCCACAAAAAGGAGGAGCACAAATGAATGACCCACGGATGGCGGATGGACGCCCCTGGACCCAGCTCTACGCACCAGGCGATCCTACCGACCTCGTCGTCGAGCACAACGATGCTCTCTCGATGTTCAAGGCCGCAGTGGCGCGTGCCCCCGAGCGCGCTGCGATCTTGTATTTCGACGGCAAGCTCACTTTCGCCGAACTCGATGCCTTGAGCGATGCTTTGGCATCGGCCTTACTCGAGCATGGTGTACAGCGCGGTGATCGCGTAGCCCTATTCTTGCAGAACATTCCCCAGTTCATCATCGGCGAGCTCGCGGCCTGGAAGCTCGGAGCGATCGCCATGCCGATCAATCCGATGAATCGCGAGCGAGAGCTCTCGATCCTGCTCGAGGATGCGCAACCCAAGGTGATCATCGCACAAGAGTCGTATTACCACGACGTCGTTGGCAAGACGCTGGCCACGCACCCGGTGCCGCTGCGCATCAGCACTTCCGAACTCGATTTTCAGAATCGCAACGATCCCCGGGTTTTGGGGCAGAGCCACCGTCAACGCCCTGAGGGAACGTGGGATTTGCTCGAACTCGTCGAACGCCATCGTGGGCAACGGCCGCCAGTGGTGCAATATGCCCCCTCGGACGTCGCCATGCTCGTCTATACCTCGGGGACCACTGGGGTGCCCAAGGGCGCGATGAACACCCACGGCAACGTCACCTTTACGGCCCAGGTCTATCGCGATTGGATCGGGGTGCGCGAGGGCGCACCGATCCTAGCGATCGCCCCGCTCTTTCACATCACCGGGCTCATCGGCCATATCGCTTTGTCTTACCTCGTGGGCGGTCCCATAATCCTTGCTTACCGCTTCGAACCGGGAGTCATGCTCGATGCGATCGCCGAGTACAAACCCGAATTCACCGTGGCGGCGATCACGGCGCTGATCGCGATGATGAACCATCCCTCAGCCAAGCCAGAGAGCATGCAGAGTTTTCACGCGATCTATTCTGGTGGCGCACCGATCCCACCTACTGTGGTCGAAGAATTCGAACGCAAATTTGATCAGTACATCCGCAACGCCTATGGTCTCACGGAGACGACTTCGCCCGTGTCGGTTACGCCGCGGCATCTGCGTAGTCCCGTCGATCCGGTCTTCGGTGCCCTGTCCGTCGGTACGCCCACGTTCAATACACACGTGCGCATCGTCGACACCGAAAATGGTCAGGTTTTGCCGCCGGGCGAAGCCGGGGAGATCGTCGTCAGAGGGCCGCAGGTGGTGGCCGGTTACTGGAACAAACCCGAAGAGACGGCCAAGGCGATCCGCGAGGGGTGGTTCCATACCGGCGACATCGGCGTACTCAATGCCGAAGGCTGGCTCTTCCTCGTCGATCGCAAGAAAGACATGATCAACGCTGCTGGCTATAAAGTTTGGCCGCGCGAAGTCGAAGACGTGCTCTATACGCACCCCGCGGTGCGCGAGGCGGCAGTGGTGGGGGTGCCCGATCCTTATCGCGGCGAGACGGTCAAAGCCGTCATCAGTCTGAAGCCAGGAGCGAGTGTCACGCCCGAGGAGATCATCGAGTTCTGCAAGGAACGGATGGCCGCCTATAAGTACCCGCGCATCGTCGAGATCCTGCCCGAGTTGCCGAAAACACCGACGGGCAAGATTCTGCGTCGTGAATTGCGTGGTGGGCCGAACAAGGGCTGAAACGCGAGCGGGGCGCTCAAGGGGCGCCCCGCTTTTTAGCCGTGTGCCACCGCTGCTCAGATGATGCTTGCACCACCGTCTACCGCGAGATATTGGCCGGTGACGTGACGTGAGGCTTCGGAGGCGAGATAGACGACGGCCCCTTTGAGATCTTCGTTTCCACCGAGTCGACGCAGAGGCGTGAGTTCAAGCACCTGTCGTTCCAATTTTTCGAGCAAACCCTTGGACATCTTCGAGGGAAAGAAGCCCGGGCAGATCGCGTTGACGTTGATATTGTATTTTCCCCACTCCGCGGCGAGCGCGCGTGTGAAGTTGACGAGCGCTCCTTTACTTGTGTTATAAGCAATCGTCATCATTTGTGGCGGATTGCCCATGAGTCCTGCGATGGAGGCGATGTTGATGATCTTGCCGCTGCGCCGCGGGATCATGCACAGTTTGCCAACGCGCTGGGTGAGAAAGAAAGTACCATCGACGTTGAGCCGCATCACTTTGTTCCAGGCTTCCGCCGGATAGTCTTCCGCCGGAGCTCCCCAGGTGGCCCCGGCATTGTTGACGAGGATGTCGATCGGGCCGAACCGAGCAATCACGCCGTCCACGAGCGCCGGCAGGGAGTCGAGCTCGGCGAGGTCATTGACGAACGTCTCGACCTCGACGCCCTGAGCGCGCAGATGCGCTGCGGCTTCTTCCAGTTCGGCTGCCTTACGCGCGGTGATTGCGACTTTGGCTCCCATTTCGCCGAGTGCTTCGGCCATCTGCAGACCAAGGCCACGCGAACCGCCGGTGATCAGGGCGACTTTACCTGTCAGATCGAACAATTGTTTCACACTCATGGAGAGCTCCTTGCTATGAGGGGCGGAAAGCGAGCGGATCGAATGGGTCGTGCTCACGTTCGACTGCCTCGGCTCGCGCTCGCACGAGCGCTTTCACTTTGGGATGGGGGAAGACGTAGAACCGACCTTCTTCTACCGCTTGCAGCGTGATTTCCGCAATTTGCGCCGCGGACAATCGACCCCGCTCGACCGCCTGCCGCATCTGCTCCTGCCGACGAAGGCGAAGTTCGCTCGGAGGTGCGGTGTCGGCGAGCTCGGCCGGACGGTTACGGGCGGCGTCAACGATGGCGGTGGGAAAGAACGCCGGGCAGAGGACGGTTACGCCGATCGATGCGCCGGCATCCTTGAGATCCAGGGCCAGGGTCTCGGAGAGCGAGACCACCGCGGCTTTCGTTGCGTTGTAGATGCCGCTGCCGGGCGGACTCATCCAACCGGCGGCCGAAGCGGTGTTGATCACATGCCCTTCGCCTTGGGCGATGAGCCGCGGCACGAAGGCCTTGATTCCCCAGGCAACGCCCAATAGATTCACGCCCAGCACCCAGCGCCAATCCGCCTCGGTGTATTCCCAAGCCGGTCCATTGACCGAGACCCCTGCGTTGTTGAAGACGAGGTGGGCAGCGCCGAACTGTTGCCAGACGAACTCGGCAAGCTCCTCGACTTCGGGCAGCTTGGCCACATCGACGCGCCGCGCGAGACAGCGGATCTGAGGCGCTTCCTCGCCGAGTCGGGCAAGCGTGCCTTGCATCCCGGCTTCGTCGACATCGGCGAGGACGACGTGCATGCCGCGGCGGGCACAACATGAGGCGAGCTCTCGCCCCAGGCCGCTACCACCTCCCGTGATCACCGCAACCTTGTCGCGCAGCGCTTTCATCGGTTGCTCCTCAAACGACTTCGAAGAGGCCGGCTGCTCCCATACCGGTGCCGACGCACATCGTCACCACGACGTATTTGGCTCCCCGCCGCTTACCTTCGATCAAGGCATGACCGGTGAGGCGCGCTCCACTCATGCCGTAGGGATGGCCAACGGCAATGGCCCCGCCATTGACGTTGAGTTTCTCGTCGGGGATGCCGAGGCGGTCGCGGCAGTAGATCACCTGCACCGCGAACGCTTCGTTGAGTTCCCACAGATCGATGTCGTCGACGGTGAGCCCATGGCGCTGTAGCAGCTTGGGAACGGCGAACACCGGGCCGATGCCCATCTCGTCGGGTTCGCAGCCGGCTACGGCGAAGCCGCGGTAGATGCCGAGCGGTTCGAGGTTACGCCGCTCGGCTTCCTGCGCGCTCATCAGGACACAGGCCGAGGCGCCATCGGAGAATTGGCTGGCGTTGCCGGCGGTGACAACTCCGCCTGGCATCGCGGGGCGGATCTTGCTCACCGCTTCGAGCGTGGTGTCGGGACGGATGCCTTCGTCTTTGGCGATCGTCACCTCTCGCGTGACCAAGGCCCCGGTTTCGCGATCGGCCACACCCATGAGGGTGGTCATGGGGACGATCTCGGCGTCGAACTTGCCAGCGGCCTGGGCGGCGGCGGCGCGCTGCTGGCTGCGCACGCCGTATTCATCCTGCGCCTCCTTGGGAATGTTGTAGCGCTTGGCCACGGTTTCGGCCGTCTGCAGCATCGACCAATAGACGGCGGGTTTGTGCTCGGCGAGCCACTCTTCCTTGAGGTAGGTCGTGTTGAGATTGCCTTGCACCGTAGAAATCGACTCGACCCCTCCAGCGACCATGACGGAAGCTTTGTCGACGAGGATGTGCTGCGCCGCCATGGCGATCGCTTGCAAACCAGACGAGCAGAAGCGATTGACGGTGACGCCAGCCACGCTCACGGGAAGCCCGGCGCGCAAAGCCGCCATGCGCGCCACGTCGTTGCCGGTGGAACCTTCGGGCAGGGCACAGCCCAGGATGACATCGTCGATCTCGGCGGGATCGACCTTGGCACGGGCAACTGCGTGCTCGATCGCATGGGCGGCGAGCGTCGCGCCATGGGTCATGTTGAAGGCTCCGCGCCAAGATTTGGCCAGCGGCGTGCGGGCGGTGGAAACGATCACGATTTCAGTCATGTAATTCTCCTAGCCGAACAAGGGGCTTTCATTCGCTCTCGTTGAATTTCTTGCCTTCCTCGGCAAGCCGGGCGAGCAACGGGGCAGGTTCCCAGAATTGGGGCTCGGGGTGGCCCTGCTCACGGATCTTCTCCATCGTGCGCACGACGTTGAGCAGTCCGCACAAGTCGGCGTAGAACATGGGGCCGCCGCGATAGACGGGGAAACCATAGCCGGTGAGGTAGATGAGGTCGATGTCGGAGGCGCGCAGCGCGATGCCTTCTTCGAGAATCTTTGCACCCTCATTGACCAGCGCCAACACGCAGCGATCGACGATCTCCTGGGCCGTGAACTTGCGCGGCGTGATACCCAGTTCCCGGCGCACCTCCTCGATGATCTTGTCGACTTCGGGGTCAGGGATCGGATCACGGCGACCGGGCTCGTAGCGATAGTATCCGGCGCCCGTTTTCTGTCCGAATCGGCCGAGCTCACAGATGCGGTCGGCGATCGGCAAGCGTTTCATCTCCGGATGCTCTTCATAGTGGCGCTTGCGGATGAACCAGCTCACGTCGTTGCCGGCGAGATCCGACATGCGGAATGGCCCCATGGCGAAACCGAATGCTTCGATGGCGCGATCCACTTGCTGCGGCGAGGCGCCTTCTTCCAGCATCAGCATGGCTTCACGCGAATAGCGGGCGATCATGCGGTTGCCGATGAACCCATCGCACACGCCGGCGACCACCGCAGTCTTCTTGATCGTCTTGGCTAGTTTCATCGCGGTGGCGAGCACGTCCTTGGCGGTCTGGGCGCCACGCACCACTTCGAGCAGACGCATGACGTGTGCCGGGCTGAAGAAATGCAGTCCGATCACGTCTTGGGGCCGTTTGGTGAAGCTGGCGATCTTGTTGAGGTCGAGGGTCGAGGTATTGCTCGCCAGGATGGCCCCGGGTTTGCAGACTTCATCGAGCTTGCGGAAGACCTGTTCTTTGACGTTGATGTCCTCGAACACCGCCTCGATGACGAGGTCGACGTCGCGCAGATCGTCGTACGACAAGGTCGGATGGAGCAGGGCCATGCGCTGTTCGACTTCCTCGGGTTTCATCTTGCCGCGTTTGGCCCGATCTTCATAGACGCGGCGCACGTTGCCGATGCCACGCTCGAGGGCTTGTTCGTTCATCTCGAGCAGCGTCACTGGGATACCGGCGTTGAGGAAATTGATGGTGATGCCGCTGCCCATGGTACCGCCGCCGATCACGCCGACTTTCTTGATTTCGCGCGTGGGGGTGTCGGCCGGTACATCCGGAATCTTGGAGGCCGCCCGCTCGGCGAAAAAGGCGTGGCGCAAGGCTTTCGATTCGTCGGTTTGGATGAGATGGAGGAAGCCGGCGCGTTCGACTTTCAAGCCCTCGTCGAAAGGCTTCATCACAGCCGCCTCGACCGCTTCGAGGCACTTGAGCGGTGCGGGGTAGGGTTTGGAAACAGCGGCCACGCTCTGGCGGGCGAAGAGGAAGTAGGCTTCCGGTTTGGGGTGGGCGACGGAGAGGTCGCGCACGCGGCGGATCGGGCGTTTTTCCTCGATCACGCGGCGGGCAAAGGCGAGCGCTTCTTCCAGCAGGTTCCCTTCGGCGTAGGCGTCGAACAGAGGGGAGCCCTTGAACTGCTTGGCCGGCAGCGTGACCCCGGAGACGATCATATTGAGTGCGGCCTCGGCGCCGATCAGGCGCGGCAGGCGCTGGGTACCACCAGCTCCGGGCAGCAGACCCAGTTTGACTTCGGGCAGGGCCACCTGAGTTTTGGGGTCGGCGACGCGGTAATGGCAAGCGAGCGCGAGCTCCAACCCTCCGCCCATGCACACCCCATCGATGGCGGCGATTACGGGTTTGTTCGTCGTATCGAGGTAGTTGATGACGGTATGCAGGCTAGGCTCGGCGAGCATCTTCGGCGTATTGAACTCGCGAATGTCGGCTCCGCCGGAGAAGACGCCGTCGGCGCCGATCAGGACGAGGGCCTTGACGGCTGAATCCTTTTCGGCCTGACGGATCCCATCGAGTAACCCCCGGCGCAATTCGTAACCCAGTCCGTTGACCGGGGGATTGTGCATCTTGATCACGGCGACGTCACCGTGGACTTCGTATTGAGCAGCGCTCATGGACAACTCCTTGGTAGCGTGGAAAACGGTAAGCACCCGGCTCAGGCCGCTGATACCTCCATCAAGGAGGAGAAGCGATCGAGGTGGAAATCCACATCGCCGAGCACGTGGTCGATCATGACTACGCGTTTGGCGTAGTGCGGCATCGAGTATTCCCAAGTCATTCCGATGCCGCCGTGGAGCTGGATCGCACTCTCGGCGACGAACCGCCCCGATTTGCCGATGAGCGCCTTGGCTGCGCTCAGGGCACGGTCGCGGTCGATCCCAGTGTCATCGACGTGGGCCGCGGCCAGCAAGGTGATGGAGCGGCTCTGCTCGAGCCGGATCACCATGTCGACCATACGGTGTTGTAGCGCCTGGAACTTCCCAATGGGTACGCCAAATTGCTGGCGAGTCTTGAGATATTCGAGGGTGAGCTCACAGATTACTTCCATTGCTCCGACGGCTTCGGCGCACAGGGCCACGAGGCCATAGCCGATGGCACGGTCGATGGCCTGGGCCGCTTGCTCGGGAGCGGCCAGGAGCTCCGCTGGGGCCGATTCGAGCTGAATCTCGGCGGCGCGCAGACCGTCGATGGTGGTATAGCCGCGCACTGTCACGCCAGGACTCCTGGGATCGACGAGGAAGAGGGCGATCCCTTCGGTGGCGACTCCTTCGCGGGTCATCGCCGAGACGATGAGTCGATCGGCATCCTGGCCGTGCAAGACGACGGCTTTGTGGCCACTGAGCACATGGCCGCCATCGCGAGCTTGGGCATGAGTGGAGAGAATGGCGCCGTTGTAGCGCTCGCCCGGTTCCCAGTGGGCGAAGGCGAGGAGCGTTTGCCCAGCGATCACTTCTTCGAGAAGGGAGCGAGCACGTTGGGAATCGACCGTGGCCAGCACGGTGCCGCCGAGCACGACGGTGGCAAGATAGGGTTCGAGCGTGAGCGCTCGCCCTAGCGCTTTGGCTACCAGCATGAGCTCGATTCCGCCGCCGCCGAAGCCGCCGACTTCGTCGGAGAACGGTACACCCAGGATGCCCAATTCGGCATAGCGATGCCACAGTTCGCGGCTAAAACCTTGCGGGGACTGCAGAAGTTTTTGCCGGGTCTCGAAAGGATATTGTTCGCGCAACAGACGGGAGAGCGTCTCTTGCAGCATGCGCTGTTCGTCTGACAGTTCGAAATTCATGGTCGATTCCCTCCTCACAATCCCAGGATCATCTTGGCGATGATGTTGCGCTGAATCTCGTTCGAGCCGCCATAGATCGAGACCTTGCGGTGGTTGAAATACTGCGCCGCCAGCGGGGGGGCGTACTCGGGGCCGACGTCGATCGGTTGGTCGGTGTCGAAATATTCGGGGAAGAAGGGAAGGGCGTAGGGGCCCACGGCGCGGCGCATCAGATCGGTGATCTCTTGTCGCAGCTCGGATCCCAGAATCTTGAGCATGGAGCTTTCGGGACCAGGGGCACCGCCTTTCTCGGCATCGGCCACGACCCGCAGGTTGGTCATCTCGAGGGCCATCAGTTCGAC
Organism: Tepidiphilus olei; assembly: GCF_006980705.1. GTDB lineage: Bacteria > Pseudomonadota > Gammaproteobacteria > Burkholderiales > Rhodocyclaceae > Tepidiphilus > Tepidiphilus olei. Next base: position 90,998 of record NZ_SBHO01000005.1, read on the forward strand.
TTCGACCGCTGCAACGCGGGCGCGGAAAGAAGGGTCTTCGATGAGCGGTTTGCCGTTGTTCTTCTCGCGGGCGGCGATCGCCTTGAGCTGCCGTAGCCATTCCTTGGCCTGACCGACGCCGGCGATACCGGTACGCTCGAAACCGAGTAGGTACTTCGCACAGGTCCAGCCCTTGTTTTCTTCGCCGACGAGGTTCTCGAAGGGTACCTTGACGTTCTCGAGGAAGACTTCGTTGACTTCATGCTCACCGTCGAGCAGGAGCAAGGGGCGAACCGTGACGCCCGGGGACTTCATGTCGATGAGCAGAAAGGAGATGCCTTCTTGCGGTTTGGCCTTGGGATCGGTGCGCACGAGGCAGAACATCATATCGGCGTAGTGGGCATAGGTGGTCCAGGTCTTCTGCCCATTGACGATGTAGTGGTCTCCGTGACGCTCGGCCCGGGTCTTGAGCGAAGCGAGGTCCGAGCCGGCACCGGGTTCGGAGTAGCCTTGGCACCACCAGTCTTCGTTGCGCAGAATGCGGGGAAGATATTTTTCTTTCTGCGCCTTCGTGCCGAACTTGATGATCACTGGTCCGACCATCCCCACGCCGAAGGGGATGATCCAAGGAGCGCCGGCAGCGGCCGCTTCTTCTTCGTAGATGTGGCGCTGCACTGGGCCCCAGCCTGGACCACCGTATTCCTTCGGCCAGTGCTGTGCGAGCCAACCCCGCTCGGAGAGGATGTTCTGCCAGCACAAGAAATCCTCTTTTGTGAGACGCTTGCCGCTCTTGACTTTTGCCGCGAGTTCCGGGGGTAGCTTTTCGCGGATGAATTGCCGCACTTCTTCACGGAAGGCAAGCTCTTTCTCGTCGTAGTGGATGTCCATGGTCTTCCTTTTTTGTCTTCCTTGGATGAACAACGAGGGTACAGTAAAAAGCGGTTGGATCAATTTCGCAGGCAATGATCTAGCCCTTCCCATAAGCGGTCCCATTCGCCGGAGAGATCCCGCTCGAAGCGCAGTGGTGTGACCGAGATCTTGCCTTCGCGCAGGCAGGCGATGTCGGTGCGCGGGTCGTCGATGTGCTTCGCGCTGTATTCGAAACCGATCCAATGGTATGGTTGGTCTCGGGTGTCGATACGGGAATCGATTTTGACGCCGGAGATGACACCCCGCGCCGGCACGGTGAAGGAAACGCCGCGGATCGCGTCGGCGGGTAGATCGGGGAAATTCAAATTGAGACACACGTCCTGTGGCCAGCCGCGCTGGTAGAGCTCGAGCACGAGTGCTGGGGCGATGCGCAACACCGTTTCCCAGCGTACGCACTCGGGTTGGCGAAAGGCTAGGCTCAAGGCTATGGAGGGAACGCCGAAGAGCATGCCCGTCATCGCTGCTCCGACGGTCCCCGAATAGGCGATCGCTTCGCTCAGATTGGCGCCGCGATTGACACCCGAGAGAATGAGGCTGGGAGGCTGATCTTTGAGGAGGTGCCCCAGAGCGAAGAGCACGCAGTCGCTGGGGGTGCCGCGCACGTAGTGATGCCGTTCGTCGGACGAATAGACGCGCAGTGGCGTGTGCACGTTGATGCTGTGCGAGGTGCCGCTCTGATCGAATTCCGGGGCCACCACCCAGACGTCGTCGGAGAGCTCGTGCGCGATCTGTTCGAGTACTTTCAAGCCTTCGGCTCTTCCCCCGTCGTCGTTGGTGAGCAGCAGACGAGGAATGGGTTTGGCGCTCATCGAGCGCCTCCGCGCTGGGCAATCTGCCAGCCGATTTCGGCGAGGATACCGGCTCGGGCACCCACCTCGTGGGCATCAGCGCTACTGGCGTTGCCTTGGAGGGCGCGTGCATAGATTCCTTGTAGGATTGCGGCGAGGCGGAACAAGGAAAACGCCAGGAAGAAATCCCAGTCGGGAATGTCGGTGCGCCCGCTCTGGGCGCAATAAAAGGAAAGGAACTCCGCTTCATCGGGGATCCCGAGCGCGGCGATGTCCATGCCGACCAATCCTTTGAGCGCGGGGGTATCGGCCGGCAAGTGATACATCAAACAACAATAGGCGAGATCGGACAGGGGGTGCCCCAAGGTAGAGAGCTCCCAGTCGAGGATGGCGAGGATTTTCGGTTCACTGGGATGGTAGATCAGATTGCCCAAGCGATAATCCCCATGCACGATCGAAGTCTCGTCCTCTGAGGGCGCATGCTCCGGTAGCCAGCGCATCAGCTGCTCCATCGCCGGGATGTCGCTGGTTTTGGAGGCTTCGTACTGCTGGCTCCAGCGTTTGATCTGGCGCTCGACGTAGCGGTCGGGACGACCGAATCCTTCGAGTCCTACCGCTTTCCAGTCGACCGCATGCAGCTTGGCAAGCGTCTCGGCCATCTCGCGATAGATGGGGTGTCGTTGCTCGCGTGGAACGTCGGTGAGGGCGGGGTGAGGGAATATCCGCCCTTCGACGTAATCCATTACATAAAATGGGGTACCGATGACGCTGGGGTCTTCGCACAGATGCCTCGCCGGGGCGACGGGAACGCCCGTATCGCGCAGCGCGCTGATCACTTGATATTCTCGCTCGATCTGGTGCGCCGAGGGCAGGAGCTTTCCGGGTGGTTTTTTGCGCAGGACGTAGCGCTGGGTTCCTGCCGTGATGAGGAAGGTCGGATTCGATTGGCCGCCCTGGAATTGCTGGATCGCAAAAGAATCTTCGACACCTGCGAGACCGATCTGCTCCAGATAGCGACGCAAGCGCTCGACGTCGAATTGATGTGCCGGTAGGATATCAATGAGTTTGGTGGTCATGGTTTCTCAGCAGATTGTTTCCCCGCCATCGGCGACGAGGAGATGGCCGGTGACGAAGCTCGAAGCGTCCGAGGCGAGGAAGAGCGCCACCCCGGCGATGTCCTCGGGTTCTCCCAGCCGCCGAAGCGGCGCCTTCTGTTCGGCCTTTTCCCGCCACACCGGGTCCTCCCACAGCGCCCGGGCGAAGTCGGTCTTGATGAGCCCGGGGGCGATGGCATTGACCCGGATGTTCGACGGGCCCCATTCGACGGCGAGACAGCGCGCGAGCTCGGCCTCGGCTGCCTTGGATACGGCATAAGCACCGATCACGGCGTTTCCTTTGATGGCGGCGATGCTCGAGACCATGATCACGGAGCCGCCGCCGCGCTGGGCCATTCCTGGCAGCACCATGTTGCACAGCCACAGGATGCTCTGCACGTTGGTGCCCATGACCTTTTCCCAGGCTTCGTCGGAGATCTGCGCCAGCGGCCCATAGACCGGATTTGTGGCGGCGTTGCACACCAGGACGTCGATTCGGCCCCATTGCTCCAGGGTCCGATCGACGAGGTTTTGCAGCTGGGCCTTGTCGCTGACGTTGCAGGGAACGGCGATCGCTTCGTACCCCTGGGCGAGGAGCTCGCCGGCGACTCGCTCACAGGCTTCGGCTTTACGGCTCGAGATCACGACCTTGGCCCCGGCCTGGGCATAGAATCGGGCGATGGCCAGGCCGATGCCGCGCGTCGATCCGGTGACAAGGGCCACTTTGTCCTTGAGGGAGAACATGGACATGTCTCCTTCAGTGGGGGGTGCGGTAAGCGCGCAGTTCGAGCTTGGCGACGGTTTCGCGGTGTACTTCATCCGGTCCGTCGGCGAAGCGCAGCGATCGGGCATTGGCGTAAGCGGCGGCGAGGAAGGTGTCTTGGCTCACGCCGGCGGCACCGTGCACTTGGATGGCGCGATCGATCACGTTGCAGGCCATGTTCGGCGCCACGACCTTGATCATGGCGATTTCGCGACGTGCCTCTTTGTTGCCGACTGTATCCATCATGTGCGCGGCTTTGAGTACGAGCAGGCGTGCCTGTTCGATCTCGATGCGCGAGATCGCAATGTTTTGCCGCACGTAGTCGTTCTCGGCCAAGGGCTTGCCGAAAGCCACGCGCGAGAGGGCGCGCTGACACATGGTTTCCAGGGCGCGTTCGGCCTGGCCGATGAGCCGCATGCAGTGATGGATACGTCCCGGACCGAGACGGCCTTGGGCGATTTCGAAACCGCGCCCTTCACCGAGCAAGAGGTTGGAGACCGGCACGCGCACGTTGTCGTAATGGATCTCGGCGTGGCCGTGAGGGGCGTGATCGTAGCCGAAGACGGTGAGATTGCGCAGGATTTTGACACCGGGGGTGTCCAAGGGCACCAGGATCATCGACTGTTGCTGGTGCTTGGGCGCGTCCGGGTTGGTCTTGCCCATGACGATGGCGATCTTGCAGCGCTTGTCGTTGGCGCCGGAAGACCACCATTTGCGGCCGTTGATGACGTATTCGTCACCCTCGCGTCGAATTTCGCAGCGGATGTTGGTGGCATCGGACGAAGCGACGTCGGGTTCGGTCATCGAGAAGCAAGAACGGATTTCACCGGCAAGCAGCGGCTTGAGCCACTTCTCTTGTTGTTCTTTGGTGCCGTATTTGAGCAAAACCTCCATGTTGCCGGTATCGGGCGCTGAACAGTTGAAGACTTCTGGGGCGATGTGGGAACGCCCCATGATCTCGCACAGATGGGCGTACTCGTAATTGGTGAGGCCGGCGCCATATTCTTCGTCGGGGAGAAAGAGGTTCCACAAACCTTCGCTGCGAGCCTTACGCTTGAGTTCTTCGAGTATGGGGGGATTTTCCCATCGATCTTTGAGTTGGGCATGCTGCTCCTCGAACACCTTTTCATTGGGGTAGATATGCTCGTCCATGAATGTGAGGAGCTTGTCACGCAACACCTTGGCTTTGTCCCTGAGTTCGATCATGAGTGTTCTCTCAGTTGCCTTCGTTGAATAAAAAAACCTGACCGTGTTCTATTTTCGGTCCGTAGTCAATTTAATAGATCGCCACGTCGCTTGACGACGATTTGACCGTTTTCGACGACGGCAAAGCGTAGCTCTAGCAAGAAAGCCCCGTTTTCTTCTACGCCTTCCACCCCGTCCGTATTCAGTTCAGGGGGCAGGGCAGCGACCGCCTTGGGGATCGCTTCACGGATCTTGCGAGCGTCGTCGACGGAGCAGGACTGGTTCATCGCCTCAGCAAAAACGTAGGTGGCATAGCGATTGAGGCTGGCTTCGGTCGTCGGTGTTTTGCCGTATTTCTCTTCATAGGCGCGGATGAAAGCCTTTGCCGCAGGCGCATCGTTGAAAACGAGCGGCATGACGCCGACCGAGCCCTCGAGGGGCTGTAGGCCGCCCACGATTTTCGCCATTTCGTCCAGTTTCGCCTGGTCCATGACGATGAAGCCACCTTTGAACCCTTGCTCCCGCGCTTGCTGCGCAACCAAAGCAGTGGGTTCGGAGGGACCGCCGATGAAAAGCACGTCGGGTTTGGCCGCCAAGACTCGGCTCACTCCACTGTAGAAATCGGTGTCGCGGTTGTAGTCCATGGGGTTTTCCGCTACCACCGTGCCGCCTAGTTTCTTCCATCCTTCGGTGAACGCTTCGGTCCACATCTTGGCGTAGGTATGGTTGGCATTAGCGACCGCGACCTTGGTGCCGAAACGCTTCATCGCATATTTGGAAAAAGGTTCGATGTAATTCTTGAAATTGGGTGGAATGCGTACCGTAAGGGTGTTGCCACGCTCAGATACGTCCGGTACGCTGGTATAAGAAGCGATGAGGAACCCTTCTTTCTCATTGAATACCTGCATGGCAAACGTGCCGCCAGCGTGAGGTGTGAAGATAATGGGGGTTTTGTGTTCTTGAACGAGTCGCCTGGCGTTGATCCCCGTTTCACTGGGAGCGTACTTGTCATCGAGAGCGATTACTTGGAAATTGTATTTCTTGCCGCAGATCGAATAGCCGCCGCTGGCGTTGATTTCGTCGATGGCCATTTCGATGCCACTGAGGGCATTTTTTCCGTAGAGGGCGCCGCCGCCGCTCAAAGGCCCGGAGTACCCAAGTTTTACCGTCTGCGCCCAGGCAGTGTTGGCAATCGCTGCCGTGCACAAAGCGGCGATGAGGGTGGTTTTCAGGTATTTTTTTGTGCTCATGTCTCCTTCCTCCTCGGTTGTTGTTAATCAAACGCTTGTTTGCTCACTGTACCCAAGAATGGCCATTCGGTCAAGCCGTGTGCCTCAGATCCCGATATACGCCCGGCGTACCCGGTCGTCGGCGAGTAATTTCTGAGGGTCTCCTTGCAAGATGATGCGCCCTTGTTCGAGAATGTACGCTTTGTGCGCGATCTTGAGCGCGCCGTAGGCGTTTTGTTCGGCCAGCAGGACGGTGGTACCTGAGGCATTGATGCGTGCGATCACTTCGAACATTTGTTTGACGACGAGCGGCGCCAGGCCCAGCGAGGGTTCGTCGAGCAGCAAGAGGCGGGGGCGGGCCATCAGGGCGCGGCCGATGGCCACCATTTGTTGCTGTCCCCCGCTGAGCGAGCCGGCCTCGTCCTGCGCTTTGTCACGCAAGATGGGAAAGAGGGAGTAGACCTCTTCGAGGGCGCGTTGTACCCCAGCTTTGTCGCGGGCGTGTACGTATGCTCCGAGAAGGAGATTTTTCTCCACGCTGAGGGCGGGGAAGAGTTTGCGCCCTTCGGGGCAGTGCACGAGTCCCAAGCGTACGATCTCGGTCGGCTTGCTGCGGGTAATGTCTCGGCCATCGAAGATGATGGTTCCTGAGACGGGGCGCAACAAGCCGCTCAAGGTTTTGAAAAGCGTCGTCTTGCCGGCACCATTGGCGCCGAGCAGGACCGTGATCTCGCCGTGGGTGAGGGAGATATCGACTCGATCTATGGCAGTGAAATTGCCGTATCGAACCGTGACGGCATCAAGCTGCAGCATGCTCGCTCCCCAGATAGGCCTCGATCACTTTGGCGTTGGTGCTGATCTCTGCGGGCGTACCTTCGGCGATTTTTTCGCCATAGTCGAGGACGACGATCTTGTGCGCCAACTTCATGACCATGTCCATTTTGTGCTCGATCAGGCAGATGCCATAGCCAAGAGTGTTGAGTTGTTTGATCAGGATCGCCAGCCTCGAGGTTTCCTCGGGATTGAGGCCACCAGCAGGTTCATCGAGCAAGAGATAGCGCGGGGATGTGGCAAGCGCAAGGGCGATGGCCACGCGTTTCCGTTGTTCTTGGGTGATGTCGCTCACTAAGCGATGGGCTACGGCGGTCAGTTCAACGAGTTCGAGCGCTTCCAGGGCGCGCTGGCGGCATTGGGTTTCGGCATTTTGCATCCGCTTGGTGTTGAAAATGACGTCGAGTAGATTGAAACGTACGCGCAGGCGATGGCCGACGATCACGTTGTCCAGCACCGTGCCGTGCTCGAACAAGGTAGTGCTTTGGAAAGTGCGTGCGATGCCCAGGGCGGCGATGCGATGCGGTGGAGCGGCAGTTATATCGGCTCCATCGAGCGTGATTTGCCCGGAACTGGGTTTGAGCATGCCGCTGATCAAGTTGAAGAAGGTGGTTTTTCCCGCGCCGTTGGGGCCGATGACGGCGGTAATGTGACCTTGTTCGAACTCCATGGTGACATCGCGCACCGCCGTCAGGCCCCCGAAGTGTTTGGTAAGGTGGTGAGTGCGTAGCATGGATCACACCTTTGTCGTAGCAGTAGCGTTGCTCGATGGTTGCCGAGTGAGCCGTCTCATACGGCGTAGGTGGAGGTAACCCATCAGGCCGTGTGGAAAATAGATCACGAGAATGATGAGTATGGGCCCGAAGATGAGCATGCGGTATTCCTGGAGGAATTGTAGGCTCTGGACCAGCCACATGAGGAGCACACAGCCGACGATGGGGCCGAAGAGTAAGCCGATTCCGCCAACCAACATGAAAGTGATCATGTCGAAAGTAAATGCAATGTTGGCCAGGCTTGGGTCGACGAAGCGCACGATGCCGCTGTAGAGTCCTCCCGCCAAGCCACCGTAACAGGTCGACAGGGTAAAAGACAGGAGCTTGGCGCGCATGGTGTTTATCCCTATCGCTTGTGCCAGCGGCTCGCTGTTACGAATGGCGATGAAGGTTCGACCGAGCAAGGATAGGGTGATACGCCACATCACCAAAAGGCCGATGAGCAGCATGACGAGCGCGAGATAGTACTGGGGTAGGATTTGGTGGAAATCGATCAAACCGAATCCTTCTGGCGGTTCGATGCCGAAAATGCCATTGTGTCCTTCGGTGAGGCTGTCCCATTTTTCGAGGATCAGCAGGATGATGACCCCGAGCGACATGGTGAAGATGGCGAAATAGTGGTCTTTGAGGCGTAGGGCCACGGTGCCCAGCAGTGCGCCCAGCATGCCCGTAAACAAGACGGCGACCAGCAGTGCCGGCCAAAAAGGCCATCCTCCTTTGACCATGAGAAGGGCCACCGTGTAGGCGCCTATTGCCATGAAACTTCCATGAGCCAGGTTGAGCTGACCGGTATAGCCGGTGATGAGATTGAGGCCGAGGGTCGCCAAGGCCAGGATGAAAATATTGGTCATCAGGGCGACTTGGTACTGGTTGTTGGCCAGGAGTGGAAAAAAAAGACAGAGGAGGAAGAAAAGGCTCGCGCCACCTTTACCGAGTAGAGAAAATTTGTTCATCATCGCATCCCCTTGGTGAAGAGCCCTTCGGGGCGCAGTGCCAGAATGAGTACGAGGACCGCAAAAGCGATCAAATCTTTGTAGTCGGAGGAAACGTAGAAACCCGCGAGGGCCTCGGCCATGCCGATGATGAGTCCGCCTACGATGGCGCCACTGATACTGCCCATGCCACCCAGAATGATGATGACGAAGGCTTTCATGATGACGAGCTCGCCCATGGTGGGGTAGATGAGGTTGATGGGGGCAAAGAGTGCGGCCGCTACCGCCGCCAGGGCCCCGGCGATGGCGAAAGTGAGCAAGGAAATCTTGTTTGCGTCAATGCCCATGAGGAAGGCGCCTTCCCGATTCTGAGCCATCGCCAAGATGGCGGTACCGAGTAGAGTTTTTCGCAAGAACAGGTTGAGTGCGACCATGAGCACAAAAGCGGACACGATGATGAGTATGCGTTGCGTGGGCAAACTCAGCCCAGCTAAGGTAACCGAGCCCGTGTAGGGAGTGGGCATGCGGTGAAATTCCGCACCCCATATGGCGTGCGCCAGTGCCTCGAGGAAAAGAAGGATGCCAATGGCGGCGATCATGTGGTGCAATGGCAGCGCGTTCTCCAAAGCGCGAAAAACCAGCCGCTCACTGACCATGGCGATGACGGCGCTGACTGCGGCAGCGCAGAGTATCGCCGGCCAGTAAGGGACTCCCGCCTTGGTCATCAAGCTATAGGCAACGAAGCCTCCCATCATGTAGAAGGCACCATGTGCGAAGTTGGGGATGTGCATGATGCCGTAGACGAGAGTCAGGCCTAATGCCACGAGGCTATAGATGCTCCCCAGGGTCAAGCCATTGAGAATTTGCTGGATGAATAATATCACGCCATATCCTTTCTTCTCAAGAAGAGGCTTTCTGCCATTCTCGTTCCTGCAATAGTCGCCATTGGAGCTTGCCGGTGGGAGACTTGGGTAGAGTCTCCACGAATTCGATCTTCTCCGGTACCTTGTAGGCAGCCATACGTTCACGGCACCAGGCGATGATTTCTTCTTCGCTGGCTTTGGCGTCGGGGCGGAGTACGACCAACGCTTTTACGGTTTCGCCACGCCGTGGATGGGGTGCCGAGATGACGCACGCTTCTTGGATGGCGGGGTGGGCATACATCATCGACTCGACTTCGGTCGGCCAAACCTTGAAGCCCGCAGCATTGATCATGCGCTTGAGACGGTCGACGATGAAGAAATAACCCTGTTCGTCGTAATAGCCGATGTCGCCGGTGCGGAAGAAGCGTTTTCCTTCGAGCTCGATGAAGGCCGAGGCAGTTTCCTTGGGGCGATTCCAGTAGCCTTGGAAGACTTGAGGGCCATGGACGATGATTTCCCCGACTTCATTCGGGCCCAGTTCCGCACCGCTGTCGAGATCGATCACCCGCGCGTCGGTGTTCATGATGGGGATGCCAAGGCACTGGGATTTCGGGGCATCGGGCGGGTTCATGTGGGTCGGAGCCATCGTTTCGGTCAAGCCGTAGCCTTCGAGATAGGGTAGGCCGACGAGTTGTTGGAGTTTCTCCGCCACCGCTTTGGGCATGGCGGCGCCGCCGCCCGCGATGCGCACCAAGCTGCTGAGGTCGTAGCGATGGATTTCCGGATCGGCGAGCAAGTCGACCACCATCGTCGTGATGGCGGTCCAACTCGTTATCTTGTGGCGTTGGATAAGCTCGGCGGCGACGCGACGGTTCCACCGCGTCATCTGTACCACGGCGGCACCGTTGAAAATGACGGTATTCATCGTCCCCTGCATGCCCGTTACGTGAAAAAGCGGCAGGGTGCCGAGCGTGGAGGAGTCGGCGGGGGCAGGAATCCACGCGGCGTTGAAGACGGTGGTGGCCATTACCGAGCGGTGCGTATGGATGCACCCTTTGGGATGCCCCGTGGTGCCGCTGGAGTAAGGAATGACGGCAAAATCTTCGGGCGTCGCGGTATGTGGCGCTGGACAATGGCCCGCGGCGAGGGCTTCGTGCCAGGAGGTGACCCCTTTGACGCTCAACGGACGCCGTGGGGCGGCGACCTCTGCCGGCAGCTCGAGGTCGGTAGGGGTGCGCACGTAGTCGCCGTAAGCGGCGACGATCGCATGGGCGAGCTTGCCGCGCTCGAGCAGTGGGGCGAGGTTGTCGAAGAGCTCCTGCCCGCAGATCACGACCCGAGCTCCCGTGTCCTCGACGAGATACTCGAGTTCGGCGACTCGGTTCATGGGGTTGACGGGAACGACGATGGCGTCGGCGCGCAGAATGCCGTAATAAGCGATGATGAACTGCGGGCTGTTTTGCATGTAAAGCAGCACGCGGTCGCCCTTGTTTATCCCCAGGTGCTGGAGATAGCCAGCAAGCGCCTCGGCCGACTCATGCACCTCGCCGTAGGAGATGGGGGTGTCGTAGTAGAGAATCGCTGGTTTGCGCGGATAGCGCCGTGCCGAGATGACGAGGTTTTCGTAGAGACTGGTTTCGGGGATGGTAACGTGCTTGGGCACGCCCTTGGGCCAGACGGAATAATGCCGTTCGAACATGAGTCTCCTCCTTTGGGGTTTGAGCGCAAGGCGGTGCGCTCGCCCCTATCGTGTTTTTCACACATTCGTTTATTTTTATTACGCGTTTGTTTGTTTTTATCATGGATCGCAACACCCCGTCAAGGACGAGCGCTTGCCCCACCCGGTGGCGCTGCGTACGCGTCAGATCTCGATGTTGTCGAGGAGCCGCGTGCTACCCAGGCGCGCGGCGCCCAGCACGACGAGTTCCCGCTCGCCGGGCGCGGGGGGCTGCAAGTCGACGCGGCGGCGCACCGTGACGTAGTCCGGCTGCCAGCCGTGGGCAGCGAGCTCGGCCATTGCTTCCTCCTCCAGCCGGGCATGGTCGGTGGCTCCGGCGCGCACGGCCTGGGCGATACGCGTGAGGACGCGATAGAGGCGCGGCGCCTCGGCACGCTCGGCTTCTGAAAGATAGGTGTTGCGTGAGGAGAGTGCAAGACCATCAGGGGCGCGCACCGTCTCGCCGGCGACGATCGTCACCGGCAGGGCGAGCTGGCGCACCAGGTTGCGCAGCACCATGAGCTGCTGGTAATCCTTCTTGCCGAAGAGGGCGACTTCGGGCTGCACGATGCCGAAGAGCTTGGTGACCACGGTGGCTACACCGCGGAAATGCCCGGGGCGCACGGCGCCTTCGAGGATGTCGGTGTGCTCGGGCGGGGGCGTCACGGTGTAGGTCTGCGGTTCGGGATACATTTCCGCTTCGCTCGGAGCGAAGACGTGATGCACGCCCTCGGCGGCGAGCAGCTCCAGGTCGCGCGGCAGGGTGCGCGGATAGCGGTCGAAATCCTCGTTCGGGCCGAATTGCAGGCGGTTGACGAAGATGCTCACCACCACCGTGTCGGCGAGCGTCTTCGCCTGGCGCACCAGCGCGAGGTGCCCTTCGTGCAGGCAGCCCATGGTCGGTACCAGCGCCACGCGTCCCAGGGAGGGGCGCAGGGCACGGACTTTGGCCACGGTCGTGAGCGGCGAAATCGTGGTCATGACGAACCCTCAGTAGCAGTGTTCCGGGGCGGGAAACGCCCCTTCCTTCACTTCGCGCACGTAGGCGCGCACCGCCTCCTCGACCGAATCGCGGCCGGTGAGGAAGTTCTTGACGAAGCGCGCCTTGCGCCCGGGGTAGATCCCCAGCATGTCGTGCAGCACCAGCACCTGGCCGTGACATTCGGGCCCGGCGCCGATGCCGATGGTGGCCGTGCGCGACAGTTTGGCGCTGATCTCGGCACCCAGGGTGCGCGGGGCCATCTCGATGACGAGGAGCGCCGCTCCGGCTTCTTCCAGCGCCAGGGCGTCTTCGAGGAGGCGGCGCGCGTCTTCCTCGCTGCGCCCCTGCACGCGATAGCCGCCGAGCTGGTGCACGGCTTGCGGCGTGAGGCCGATGTGCCCGCACACCGGAATGCCGCGCTCGACGAGGAAACGCACCGTCTCGGCCATCACTTGCCCGCCTTCGAGCTTGACCATCTGCGCCCCGGCGGCCATGAGGGCGGCGGCGTTGCGTAGCGCCTGCTGCGGACTTTCCTGATAAGAGGCAAACGGCAGGTCGGTGACGACGAAAGCGCGCCGGGCACCGCGGGCCACGCATTCGGTGTGATAGATCATCTGCGCCATCGTCACCGGCAGGGTGCTCTTCTGCCCTTGCACGACGTTGCCCAGCGAATCGCCCACGAGCAGGACGTCGACGCCGGCACGCTCCAGGAGCGTGGCGAAACTCGCGTCGTAGCAAGTGAGCATGGCGATCTTCTCGCCGGCGGCACGCATCTCGGCGAGTCGAGTGAGGGTGACGGGCTTGTCATCCAGGGGTTGGGCGCTCATCGCCTCCTCCGTACAACGGGAACGCGGGCGATTGTGGCGCATTTCATCGCGACGCACAACCCGCGCCGCTCAGGCGTAGCCGAAATACTCGCGGTGGCTGCGCATTCCGCGCAGGCGCTCGAGCACAAGGGCGAAGTCGCCCGATTCGTGGATGGGGTCGAGCACTTCCGCATCCAGGATGAACAAGGGGGAGGTGCTGTAATCGTAGAAGAAACGGGCGTAGGCGGCGCAGACTTCGGTGAGGTAATCGAGCGTGATGCCGCGCTCGACCGTCCAGGCGCGACGCTCGACGCGTTCGGCCAGCGTCTCGGGGCGGGCCTGCAGGTAGATGACGAGATCGGGTTGCGGCAGATTCGCAGGCACGATCCGCTCATGGATGCGCCGATAGAGGGCGTGTTCGTCCGGTGCGAGGTTGAGCTCGGCGAAGAGGGGATCTTTCTGCAGCATGAAGTCGCTCACCACGCGCTGTCCGGCGGCGAGCATCTGGGCCACGGACGAGAGCGCCTCGATCCGCTGGAAGAGAAAGTCGAGCTGGAGCGGCAAGGCCCAGCGTTCGCGGTGTTGATAGAACCGACCGATGAAGGGATTGCGCTCGGGGGTTTCCAGCACCGCCTGCAGGGCGAGCGTTTCGGCAAGCTTCTGCGCCAGCCGCGTCTTGCCGCAGCCGATCGGGCCTTCGATGACGAGGTAACGGGCTTTGTCGAGCATGGTCAGGTCGTCCGGAAAGTGAAATAGACGGCGCCGAGCAGACAGCACGCGGCCCAGAGGTAGTCGAGCTTGAGCGGTTGCTTCATGTAGAAGATGGCAAACGGCACGAACACGGCGAGCGTGATCACTTCCTGCATCAGTTTCAGCTGCGGCAGGGCAAGGGCCTGGGCGCCGATGCGGTTGGCCGGAACCTGCAGCATGTACTCGAAAAAAGCGATGCCCCAGGAAACCAGGGCGGCGAACCACCACGGCCGGTCGGCCAGATGCTTGAGGTGGCCGTACCAGGCAAAAGTCATGAAGAGGTTGGAAGCGGAAAGCAGCAGCGCCGTTTGCAGCCAGAGAGGGAGGTGAGAGAGAGCGTTCATGCGGGATGGGGCAGGAGGCGTTCGACGTCCTGGTCGCTCAGCCGCTCACGCCAGGCCGACAGCGGCCCCAGGCCCGGGGCTTCCAGGAAGGGGTCGAGTTCGAGCAGCGGTTCGAGCACGAAGGCGCGCCGATGCAGCCGCGGATGGGGCAAGGTGAGGCGGGAGGATGCGAGTACGAGTTCGCCGTAGAGCAGCAGGTCGAGATCGAGCGCGCGCGGCGCCCAGCGGTAGGGGCGGACGCGGCCGAAGCGCCCTTCCAGCGCGAGGAGCTCGTCGAGCAAGGCATGCGGCGGCAGCGTCGTGGCCACGCGCGCCACGGCGTTGATGTAGTCCGGCTGCGGCTCGGGAACGCCTACCGGCGCGGTGCGGTAGAGCGAGGAGGCGGCGACGAGCTGCGTGTCGGGCAATCGTCCCAAGGCGGCGATCGCCGCGCGTACCGTGGCTTCGGCGTCACCGAGATTGGCCCCGAGCGCGACATGGGCGAGGACGGGGGTCATGGAGCGTCCGGCGTGGGGGTGATCTCGGTCATCTCGCGCACGGCCGATTGCGCTTTGCGCGGACGGCGGCGGCGCTTGCGTTTGGCCGGTGTCTCGCCGGTACTTCGCGCTTCACGCAGTAGCGCCGCCCGCTCGGCCTCATCGCCGTAGGCGAAGCGCTGCCACCAGCGCGGCAGTTCCTCGGGCACTTCGCCCGCCTTGGCGCGCAGCGAGAGAAAATCCCAGCCAGCGCGGTAGCGCGGCTGCTCGATGAGGCGATAGGGGGCTTTGCCGGCGCGCCGCTCGAAGCGCGGTTGCATCATCCACAGCTCGCGGATGTCGCCGGCGAGTTTGCGCGTGATCGCGAGCGACTCGGCCTGCGTCTCCAGCACGGTGTCCATCGCGGCTTCCATGGCAGGGAAGACCGGTTCGCCCTGAGCCTGGCGCCGGCGCCATTCTTCGAGCACCCGGGGCCATAGCAGGGCGGCGAAGCTGAAGGCGGGCGAGGCGCTCTTGCCTTCGCGGATGCGCCGGTCGCTGTCTTCCAGGGCGAGGCGCACGAAGCGCTCGCCGGAAGGGTGGTCGAAGACGAGGTCGAGCACTGGCAGCAGCCCGCCGTGCAATCCTTCCTCGCGCAGTCGTTCGAGGCAGGCGAGCGCATGGCCGGATGTAAGGATTTTTACCACTTCGTCGAAGAGCCGCGCGGGTGGGACGTTCTCCAAAAGAGGGGCGAGGCGTCGGATAGGGGCGCGGGCGGCCGGATCGATCAGGAGATCGAGCTTGGCGGCGAGCCGTACGGCGCGCAGCATGCGCACCGGGTCTTCGCGATAGCGTTGCTCGGGATCGCCGATCATGCGCAGGGTACGCGCCTCGATGTCGCCCACGCCATGGTGAAAGTCGTGCAGCACGCCCGCCACCGGATCGTAGTAGAGGGCATTGATGGTGAAGTCGCGCCGCTGGGCGTCCTCGGCGTGCGTGCCAAACACGTTGTCGTCGAGGAGCCTGCCGTGCGCATCCACGGGGGCGCGGTCGGGATCGACCAGGCCACGGAAGGTGGTGACTTCCACCGTTTCCCTGCCGTGATAGACGTGCACGATCTTGAAGCGGCGCCCGATGATGTGGGCGCGGCGAAAAAGGGCTCGTACCTGCTCAGGGTGGGCGTCGGTGGCGACGTCGAAGTCTTTGGGCGTGCGAGACAAGAGCAGGTCGCGCACCGCGCCGCCCACGACATAGGCTTGATGGCCATGACGATGTAGCGTCTCGCACACGAGGCGGGCGCCGGGGGAAATGTGCTCGGGAGTGATGCCATAGCGCGCGGCCGGTAAAACGGCCGGCGCCGAGGCACTCGGTTTGGTGACTTTGGCGATGACTTTTTTGATGAATTTGCGGATCATGGTCGTCTCGTGGCCGAGGATGGCTCGGCTTGGCGCAGCGACAGGATGCGCCAACCGTGGCGGAGTGCGTGCGAGCGCAGTCGTTCGTCCGGATCGACGGCGACGGGTTCGGCGATGCGTTCGAGCAAGGGGAGGTCGTTGTGCGAGTCGCTGTAGAAGGTAGTGCAGGAAAAATTCGTCCACCACAGCCCCAGCGATTCGAGCCAGGATTCGACGCGCTCGATCTTGCCCGCCTGGAAGGCCGGCGTGCCGCGGCAGCGGCCGGTAAACCGCCCGTCGCGCTGCTCGGGGATGGTGGCAATGAGGTGACAGACACCGAAAGCGCGCGCAATCGGCCCCGTGACGAAGGCGTTGGTGGCGGTGACGATCGCCACCACGTCGCCAGCGGCCAAGTGATCGCGTACCAGGGCTTTGGCCGCCGGCGTCATCATGGGTTCGATCACTTCGCGCATGAATTCGGCGTGCAGCGCCTCCAGCTCACGGCGTTCGTGGCGCGCGAGCGGGGCGAGTTGGAAATCGAGGAAGGCGTGGATGTCGAGCGTGCCGGCCTGATACTGGGCATAGAACTCGGCGTTCTTCGCTTCGTAGAGCTCGGCATCGACCAGACCTCGGCGGATCAGGAACTGTGCCCACTCGAAGTCCGAATCGCCGGCGAGCAGGGTGTTGTCGAGATCGAAGAGGGTGAGGTTCACTTTCATTCCTTTGCCATTGTACCGGGTTCGTCGCCTTGGGGTTGCCCGCCCAGTTCTGCGAGCACTTCGCGGGCGAGCGCCACGGTTACGGGGCGCTGCCGCTCGAGCGAGCGACGATCGAGCGCCGCGACGAAGGCGGCGAGCCGCCGTGGGTCGCGTTCGATGCGATGCAGCACGTAAGTCGCCACGTCGCGCTCGAGCTGCATGCCGCGCGCCTGGGCCCATTGTTGCAGGAAACCGAGCCGCTGGGCATCGTCGAGCGGCTCGACGTGGAACACGAGGCTCTGGCCGATGCGGGTGCGAAGATCCTCGCGCAACCCGAGATTGCGTGGTGGGGTGTCGCCAGTGACCACGAGGCGCTGCTCGAGTTCCCTCGCGCGATTGTAGGCGTTGAAGAGTGCATGTTGCAGGACGGAATCGGCGTGCTGTACGTCGTCGATGAGCAGGATCGCTCTGGGTGTCTCCGGCAGCGCTTCGCCGAGGAAGTGCTCGGCGGCGACATAATGCACCGGGCGGGCGTTGCGTTGGGCGAATTCGGCGGTGGCGATCAAAAGGTGCGTGCGACCACAGCCCGAGGCTCCCCAGAGGTAGAGGTGCGAGGGGGGCAGCGGGCCGCTGTCTCGCTCCAGTACCAGGGTTTGCAGCCTCGCCACCAGCTCCTCATTGCGGCCGATCACGGTACGTTCGAAAGTCGGCACCGTGCCGCCGAAGAAGTCGAGTACGAGCTGAGTGCTCACCCACCTCCTCCCGGGCGACCGCGGTAGAGGCTGCTGCGCTTCCATGCTGCGAGTAGATCGCGCAGGACGACGAGCAGCACTGCGCCGGTGGGCAGCGCGATGAGCATGCCGACGAAACCGAACCAGTGGGCGAAGGCCATCAGCACGAAGATCACCGCGAGTGGGTGAAGCCCGATGCGTTCGCCCACGAGATGAGGCGTGAGGACATAGGTTTCCAGGACTTGACCCAACGTAAAGACGAGAATGACGGGCACCACGAGCATGGGCTCCGGCCCCTGAATCAGGGTAGCCAATGCCGCCAGGACCACCCCCGTGCCGTAGCCCACGTAGGGGATGAAGGCGATCAACCCCGTGATGATTCCGATGGGGAGCGCGAAATTGAGCCCGGCTAGACTCAGGCCGATGCTGTAGTAGAGTGCGAGCGAGCCCATGACCGACAGCTGTCCGCGGAGGAATTCGGAGAGCACTCGGTCGATTCCGCGCATCTTTTTCGCTGCGGGCTGTTGGCAGTGTCGAGGCAGCAGGCGCAGCAGCGTGCGACGCAGGTGCGGCGCTTCCACCAGCAGATAGAACATCGCCAGGGGAATGAGGGCGAGGTTGATGAGCGTAGCCATGAGCACGGCGCCGCCGCTCCTGAGTTTGCCCAGCAGCAGCAACAGCCAATTTTGTGCGCTGTCCCAGTGCTCTTTGAGCCATTCACGCACGAACTCGGGGTCGATGCGATCGACGTCGACCCCGATGCGCTGCCCGACGTGCTGCAGGAACGAATCGAGACGCCCCAGCAAATCGGGTAACTGTTGGACGAAGATGGCGATCTGGCGCCAGAAGAGCGGTAGCACGAGCAAGACGACGGCTACGAGCAGGAAGCCGACGATGAGGATGGTGAGCCAGGCTGCCAGGGTGCGCGGCAGACCCAGTGCCTCGAGCCGGTCGGTGATGGGGCCGCAAATATAGGCGAGCACTGCGCCGATGATGAAGGGGGTCAGTACCGGCAGCAGCGAGTAGAGGAGGAACGCGAAGAGCGCCGCTAGCCCGCCCCACAGCCAAAATTCTGTGCGGATGGAGGGTGTGCCGTTCATGCGGTGTCGTACAATTTTGGATCGTTCGCCATGAGCGAGGACTCGGTCGGAACGGCCGCCTCGTGATAGTGATATATAGGGGTCAATTATCGCCGGGGAACCGGACGCTGAGCAAGAGGAGCCGACGTGACAGGATTGACTTATCGGGATGCTGGGGTAGACATCGATGCGGGAGATGCCTTGGTCGAGCGCATCAAACCCTTGGCGGCGCGCACCATGCGCCCGGAAGTGCTCGCCGGTATCGGCGGATTCGGGGCGCTCTTCGCGCTCGGTGGGCGCTATCGCGATCCCGTGCTCGTTTCCGGCACCGATGGGGTGGGTACCAAGCTCAAACTCGCCTTTGCCTGGGGGATGCACGACGGGGTGGGGCAGGACCTTGTGGCGATGAGCGTGAACGACATCCTCGTCCAAGGGGCCGAGCCGCTCTTTTTTCTCGATTATTTCGCCTGCGGCAAGCTCGACGTCGAGGTGGCGGCGCGGGTGGTGGCTGGCATCGCGCGCGGCTGTGAGCTCGCCGGCTGCGCGTTGATCGGCGGCGAGACGGCCGAGATGCCCGACATGTACCCCGAAGGGGAGTACGACCTGGCCGGATTCGCCGTCGGGGCGGTCGAGCGGGAGGCCATCCTCGACGGTTCGCGTATCGTTGCCGGCGACGTGCTCCTGGGATTGGCTTCCAGTGGTGCGCACTCGAACGGCTATTCTCTCATCCGCCGCGTGCTCGCGAAGGCAGGCTACGGCGCGGATGCGGCGCGCGATGCCGAACTCGTGCTCGACGGCAAGCCGCTGCGCGAGGCGGTGATGGCGCCTACCCGCATCTACGTGCGCAGTGTGCTCGAGTTGCTGCGCGAGCTGCCCGGTGCGCTCAAGGGACTCGCGCACATCACGGGCGGGGGGCTCAGGGAGAACGTGCCGCGCATCCTGGCCGAGCCGCTCGCCGCGCACATCGATCTCGGGAGTTGGCCTCGGCCGGCACTCTTTCGCTGGCTGCAGGAGCAGGGCGAGGTGGCCGAGGCGGAGATGACCCGTGTCTTCAACTGCGGCATCGGTATGGTGCTCGTGGTCGCACCCGAGCAGGCGGGGGCGGTAGAAGCCCTGCTGCGCGCGCAGGGTGAGACGGTTTATCGCATCGGCGAGGTGGTGCCGCGCGTGGGGGATGAGCCGCAGGCGCGCATCGTGGGCTCTCCGGCCTAACGCATTTCCGCCAGCGCTTCGGCCAAACGCCGTGGCGTTTCCGGGGCGAAGGGATCGAAGCGACGCAGCTCGGGCCAGTTCTCGCCGAACTGGCGCAGCCACGTGAGCTGGCGTTTGGCCAGTTGCCGCGTGGCGGCGATGCCGGCTTCGATCATCGCTTCGCGGTCCATCGTACCTTCGAGGTACTGCCACACCTGGCGATAGCCCACCGCGCGCATGGACGGGTGGGCAAGGGTGAGGTTTGGGCGTTGCCGTAGCTGCATCACTTCCTCGACGAACCCCGTCTGCAGCATTACATGGAAGCGCTCGGCGATGCGCTCGTGCAGCCGTGCCCGATCCGTGGGTACGAGCGCGAGCGGCAGCCAGCGGTAACCGTGGGCGGCCGGGGGGCGGCGGGCGTAGCGCGCGGCGAGCGGTTCACCCGTGAGAAGGACGATCTCGAGCGCGCGCTGGATGCGCTGCGCATCGGTGGGCGCGAGCCGGGCGGCGGCCTGCGGGTCGAGGCGGGCGAGCTCGGCGTGGAGCGCCGGCCAGCCTTCGCGTGCAGCGCGTGCGTCGATCTCGGCGCGCAGTCGAGGGTCGGCTGGCGGCAGGTCGGAAAGACCTTCGCGCAGCGCCTTGAAGTAGAGCATGGTGCCGCCCACCAGCAGCGGCAGCCGTCCGCGGGCAAGGATTTCCCCGATCGCCGCGAGCGCATCGGCGAGAAAGCGCGCCGCCCCATAGGCTTCTTCCGGCTCGACGAGGTCGAGCAGGTGGTGCGGTACGCGCGCCTGTTCCTGCGCCGTGGGCTTGGCGGTGCCGATGTCCATGCCGCGATAGACCAGGGCCGAGTCGACGCTGACGATATCGAGCGGAAAACGTTCGGCGAGCGCGAGCGCGAAGGCGGTCTTGCCGCTGGCCGTGGGGCCGAGCAACCAAGGGATGCAGGGGATGTCGTTCCGAGTCAGTGGGGTGTACATCTTCTTTCCATGGATGGCATAGAATCCGGCCGATTGTCTTCTCGTGCTCACTGGATTTTTGATGAAAATTTTCTCTGCGCTCTTCGACCGCGTGATGCGTTGGTCGCGCCATCCGCGGGCGCCATGGTACCTCGCGCTGCTGTCGTTCGCCGAATCCTCGTTTTTCCCCGTGCCGCCGGACGTGATGCTCGCGCCGATGGCTCTGGCTTCCCCGCGCCGTGCCTGGGTATTGGCGCTGATCACGACCGTGGCTTCGGTGCTGGGCGGATTGCTCGGCTACACCATCGGTTACTTCGCGTTCGCCACGATCCGGCCCTGGCTCGAGGGTTCCTCGTATTGGTCGTCTTATCTCGTGGCGCGGGCGTGGTTCGACGATTGGGGTGTATGGGCAGTGTTCGTCGCCGGCTTTTCTCCGATTCCGTACAAAGTCTTCACGATCGCCGCGGGGGTGGCGCAGATGGCGTTGCTGCCTTTTACTCTGGCTTCCCTCGTGGGGCGAGGTGGGCGTTTTTTCCTCGTCGCGGCCCTGATGCGTTGGGGGGGCGAGCGCATGGAGGCGAGGCTGCACCGCATCGTCGATCGGCTCGGCTGGGCGAGCGTGGCGCTGGCCGTGCTCGCCTTTGGCCTGTATCGCTTGGGCTGGATCTGAGTGACCGACTCGCCCGGATCAATTCACGGGTTCTACGGCGGGTGCGGGGCGTTCGGTCATGCTTCGGTACGCGGCGCTCCAGAACCATTCCCGTTCGCCGAACGCGGGTTCGAGTTCGTCTAGCCAAGTGGCGTTTTCGTCGTATCGGGCAAAGAAGGGGCGATAGGTCCATTGAGGATCGCGCGCCTGGAGAAATCTCAGGACGAAGACCCGTTCGCCGGCGACCGTGCTCACCCCTAGGATTTCCGCTTTGCCCGGCGAGGCGGACATACTGGGGCCGCGCACCGTGCGCGCCAGACCCGAGACGCGGCTCGCGGCGTCGCGATAGATCGTCCAGCAGCGTACCAACGGCACGGCGAAGTGTTGCTTGGCGCCGGTATCGCGTTCCACGAACATGTAGTAGGGGACGATGCCCAGCTCCACTTCTTTTTGCCACAGTTTCGCCCAGACGTCGGGGTCATCGTTGATGTGGCGAATCAAGGGGGCCTGGCCTCTGAGGGTCGCACCGATGCCGCGCAGTCGGGCGATGGCGCGTTGCGTCGCTTCGGGTTCGAGTTCGCGCCAATGGTTGAGGTGCGCCATGATCGCCAGGTGTTTTCCGGCGGCCAGCACGCGCTCGAAGAGCCGCATCAAGGCGTCGCCTTCATCGGGATCGAGGAAGCGGAACGGCCAGAAAGTAAGCGCCTTGGTGCCGATGCGTATGCTGCGAATGTGGGCGAATTCGGGTTCGAGCAGCGGCTCGAGATAGGCGGCGAGATGGGTGGTTTTCATCACCATCGGGTCGCCTCCGGTGAAGAGCACGTCGGTGACCTCGGGGTGACGGCGCAGGTATTCGGTGAGCTGACGCGCCTGTGAGGTGGCGATGCGCAGCGTCTTGTCGCCCACGAATTGGGCCCAGCGAAAGCAGAAGGTGCAGTAGCTGTGGCAGGTCTGCCCTTGAGCCGGGAAGAAGAGCACCGTTTCCGGGTATTTGTGCTGTAGCCCCCAGATGGGCTCGCCGGAGTCATCACGGGGAATGTTGAGTTCGATCTGGCCGGCGGGGTGCGGATTGAGCGCCTGGCGAATGCGCTTTACCGCTTCTTCCAACTGCGCTTTCTCCGCGCCTCGTTCTAGGAGGGTGGCGATCGTTTCATAGTGCTCGTCGGCGAGCATGCCCCGCTGCGGAAAAGTGAGCTGGTATATGGGATCGTCGGGAACGGCGTCCCAATCGATCAGGTGCTCGACGACGTAGCGGTTGACGCGAAAGGGCAGGACGGTCGAAACGACTTGCATATCGAAGCGCACTTGCCGTGGCAGGCGCTCCAGTTGCGGAATACGTTCGAGATCCCTGGCCGTATAGACTTCAAAGGCGGGGAAAGTGTTGGAGTCGAGAAGGGTCGCATTCATGGCGTTCTCCTGCGTTGGGGACCGCGCATCGCCCGGTACGATTTCAGGGGGAGGGCGGTCGATGGTCTCTTCGTGACGGCCGATTCCGGGGAATCGACGGCCTCGCTCGGTTCGGATCACGAACCCAGACGCTTTTCTTGGCGTCACCTCCTTTTTCGTTTGATGACAATATAGTAATACTCGAACACACGAGGCGCCGAGGCGAGCGGGAATCGGCGCGGTGTAAAAGGGTGCGGCGTGTCGGATTGCCGGATCAGCGTCCGCGCAGGAACAAGCGGTCGAGCTCGGTGAGGCTCAATTGCACCCAGGTGGGGCGACCATGATTGCACTGGTCGCTGCGTTCGGTGCGCTCCATGGCACGCAGGAGCGCGTTCATCTCGGGGATCGTGAGTGGGCGGTTGGCCCGTACGGCCCCATGACAGGCCATCGTCGCCAGAATCTTATCACGGAATGATTCGACGGCAAGGCTTTGTGGAAATTCGGAAAGCTCGTGCAGCAGGGCGCGTAGCAAGGGTTCCAGCGCGCCCTGGGCGAGGAGCGCCGGCGCCGAGCGCACGGCCAATTGCCCCGGCCCGAGGGCACCGATGTCAAAGCCCAGGCGCTCGAGCGTGCTGCGCTGTTCTTCCCAGGTGGCGTATTCCCGAGCATCGACCGCGAGCACGAGTGGCACGAGCAGGCGCTGCACGTTCGGCGTGCGATCCCAGGATTCCTTCAGATGCTCGTAGAGGATGCGCTCGTGCGCGGCGTGGATGTCGACGAGCACGAGCCCGGCGGCGTTCTGCGCGAGCAGATAGACCCCGTGCAGTTGCGCGAGCGCATAGCCCAGCGGCGGCGTGGCCATGGCATCGTCGGAGGCGATCTCGGCGACAGGGGCAGGGACGTCGAATGCGCTCGACTTGGCGTGCGCCGCGACCGATGCTTCATTCATTTCCTGCACCGGAGCAAGTGCCGACCGGGCGAAAGCAAGATAGGCGGCCTCGGCGGCGGCGTCATGCAGGCGCGGCACAGGGGATGGAGCGGAAGGGGGAATCACGCGCGAGGTCGGAGCGTCGCTCACGGAAGAGGAGGGAAGGCTTGGCTGCCGAGGCACGGAAGGCTCGACCGTGGCGGCCGCCGCTTCACCCCCATCGTTTTTCTCCTGCTCGAGGACGATGCGGCTCGGGGCGAGCGCCCGGCGTACCGCGTCGAGCACGAAACGGAACACCGCCTGCGAATCGCGAAAGCGCACCTCGATCTTGGCCGGATGGACGTTGACGTCGACGAGTGCCGGGTCGATGGCGAGGAAGAGGGCGAAGGCCGGCTGACGTGAACCGTGCAGGACGTCGGCGTAGGCCTGGCGCAGCGCCTGGTTCAACATGCGGTCGCGCACGAATCGACCATTGACGAACCAGTATTGCGGCGGACGATTCTCCCCGGCATGCCGCGGTTCGATCACCCGCCCGAAGAGCCGTACTGGCCCGGCTTCGGCCTCTACGGGGCGACTGTGCTCGACGAACTTGTCTCCCAGCAGGGCGGCGAGCCGCTCCTGGGGGGTGCCCGGCTTGAGATGCAGCACGCCGCGGGCGTTGTGGCTGAGCGCGAAAGCGACTTCCGGGCGCGCCAAGGCCACGCGCCGCAGGGCTTCCTCACAGTGCGCGTATTCGGTGGCTTCGCTTTTGAGGAACTTCCGTCGCGCCGGTGTGTTGTAGTAAAGGTCGGTGCAGTCGATCACCGTGCCGGATTCCAGTGCCGCCGGCGCGAGTTCACCGCCCGTGGCATCGAACCGCCAGGCGTGCTCGCTGCCCCGGGCACGCGAGGTGATCGTGAGCCGGCAGACGGAGGCGATCGCCGCGAGCGCTTCGCCGCGAAAACCCATCGTGGCGATGCGCTCCAGGTCTGCGGCGGTGTGCAGCTTGCTCGTGGCGTGGCGCATGACCGCGAGCGCGAGCTCCTCGCGCGCGATGCCGTGACCGTCGTCCTTGACCCGGACGCGGCGCACGCCGCCCTGCTCGAGGCTGACTTCCACGGCGCACGCGCCGGCGTCGAGCGCATTTTCGACCAGTTCCTTGACGAGGGAGGCGGGGCGTTCGACGACTTCGCCGGCAGCGATCTGGTTGATCAGGGCATCGGGCAGCAGGTGGATTCGGGACATGGGGCTCGGCGGTAGACGCTACAATCCAAGTTTATCGTGAAGCCGGCGTGAAAGGAGCAGGCGTGCGCAATGTGGTGATCCTCATTTCCGGCCGCGGCAGCAACATGGAGGCGATCGTGCGCGCCGCCATTCCAGGCGCACGCATCGCGGCGGTCATCAGCAACCGCCCCGAGGCTGCCGGCCTCGAATTCGCCCGGCGCCACGGCATCGCCACGGCGGTGGTCGATCACAAGGCCCACCCCTCGCGTGATGCGTTCGATACGGCGCTCGCCCAGGCGATCGACGCCTTCGCGCCCGATCTGGTGGTGCTCGCCGGCTTCATGCGCGTGCTGGGAGAGGCGTTCGTGCGCCGCTACGAGGGGCGGATGTTGAACATCCATCCCTCGCTGCTACCGGCCTTTCCCGGGCTGCACACGCACGAGCGGGCGCTGCAGGAAGGGTGCCGCGTGCATGGGGCCACGGTGCATTTCGTCACCCCGGCGCTCGATCACGGGCCCATCGTCGTGCAGGCGGCGGTGCCGGTGCTGCCCGACGATACCCCCGAGACGCTGGCCGCGCGGGTGCTTGTGCAGGAACACCGTATCTATCCGCAAGCGGTGCGCTGGTTCGTCGAGGATCGCCTGCAGCTCACGCCAGAAGGGCGCGTGGTGCTGCAGGGAGCACCGGCCAGCGTGCAAGAAGCGGCCCTCGTCTGGCCACCATTGGAGTCATGATGTTGAAGAAAATTCTGGTCGTTGTTGGCATGCTCGTTGCGGCATCCGCTTTCGCTGCCGAGTCGCAGCGGCTCGTTTATCGCGTCCTGAGCGGCGAAAGGGGGCTACAGATCGGCCAGGCCGACCTCGCCTGGACGCTGGGCGACGACGGGCGCTACGCCATGACCCTGCAATTACAAACCACCGGTTTGGTCGCGCTGGTCGCCCAGGTCAATGAGAAACGCATGAGTAACGGCACTTGGGACGCGAAGACGGGTTTTCATCCGCTGCACTATGAGCGCCAGCGACAGGGTAAGCCGCCCGAGCTGCTCGATTTCGATTGGAATGCCCGCGTCGTGCGGACCACGCGCAAGGGCCAAACGAAGGAGCTGCCCCTCACCGATCAGGAGCAGGACTATCTTTCCTTGATGCACCAGCTCGGTTTCTTGCGCCAGAAAGGACCGCCGGAAGGCAAGATCGCCGTGGTCACGGGCAGGCGCATCAAGCAGGCGAGCTATCGCGTCGAACCACAGCCGGAGCGTTTGAAAGTGGACGGCCTGGGAGAAATCCCGGTGCAGCGCATCACGGCACGCACCGACAGCGGCGATTTCGCCATGACCGTGTGGTGGCAATCCGAGCCCGTCTCCCGACCGGTGCGCCTGCTCATCGAGTCCGAAGACGGCGTGTTCGATCATTGGCTGCAGTCATGAGCGTTTCCCGCCGCCGCAAGGCCCCATCGGGCGAAACCGCGCCGCGCGCCCCCTGGCTGAGCGAGGCGGTGGCGGCGCTCGCCGAGGCGCTGCGCTTCGAGCGACCGGCCGACGCCGTCTTGTCACGTTTCTTCCGCGAGCGGCCCCATCTGGGGCAGCGCGATCGCGGCGAGATCGCCGAGCGCGTCTATGCCGTATTGCGGCATAGACGCAGTCTGGAAACCTGGGCCGGGCGTACGAATCCGCGCGCGCTGCTGCTCGCCTGGCTCGTGCGCGGCGAAGGCTGGTCGCTCGCCCGCCTCGAGCCCTGGTTGGAGAAAGGGGAGCGCGCCTGGCTTGCCGAACGCAAGGCGGCCGCGCCCGTGCTCTCACGCGCCGAGCGGCTCGATGCGCCCGACTGGCTCATCGAGCGGCTCGATGCCGCCTATGGCCCACCGGAGACCGAAGCGCTGCTCGCGGCTTCGAACCGACCGGCCCCGCTCGATCTGCGCGTCAACTCGTGGCGGACGACGCGCGAGGCGGTGCTCGCGCGACTCCAGGCCGATGGCATCGACTGTGCGCCAACGCCGTTCTCGCCGCTCGGCATTCGTGTGCAGGGCAAACCGGCGCTGCATGCCCATCCCTTCTTTCAGGACGGGATGTTCGAAGTGCAGGACGAGGGGAGCCAACTCGTGACCCTGCTCGTGGCCCCCCGCCGGGGCCAGACGGTGGTCGATTTCTGCGCCGGGGCCGGCGGCAAGACGCTGCAACTCGCCGCAGCGCTGCGCAATACCGGTCAGGTCTACGCCTTCGACATCTCCGCCGGGCGGCTCGCCAAGCTCAAACCGCGGCTCGTGCGCTCTGGGCTCACCAACGTGCAGCCCATGGTGCTCGCGCACGAGAACGACGAGCGACTCGATCGGCTCGCCGGCAAGGCCGATCGCGTGCTGGTGGATGCTCCCTGTTCCGGCCTGGGGACGTTGCGACGCAATCCGGACCTCAAGTGGCGGCAGCACTCGGCGCTCGTCGAGGAGCTCGTCGCCAAGCAGCGTGCCATCCTGCAGGCCGCGGCGCGCCTGGTGCGCCCCGGGGGGCATTTGGTCTACGTCACCTGCAGCCTCTTGCCCGAGGAAAACGAGGCAGTGCTCGAAACTTTTCTCGAACGGGAGACGCGTTTTTCCCTGCTCGATCCCTGGCCGTTGCTCTTCAAGTCGGGCGTGCCCGAGCAGATCCCCCGCTGGGAAATGCCGACGGCCGATGCCCTGGTCGATCGCTTCAGCCCCACGGTGCTGCGCCTCGCGCCCCACGTACACGGCACCGACGGCTTTTTCGCTGCCGTGCTCGCGCGCAACGCCTCGCCCTGAGGCCCGATTTACTCACGAAGGAGGAGTCGCCATGACGCAAGAACGACAATTACCCGAAAAATTCAAATGCCTCATGATCCGCGAAGAGGATGGGGTGGTCCGCTCCGGCATCGAGGAGGTCGGCTTCGAGGTGCTCGATCCGGGCGAAGTCCTCATCCGTGTGGCCTATTCGAGCATCAACTTCAAGGATGCGCTCGCCGCCACGGGCAAGGGCAAGATCATCCGCCGCTTTCCCTGTATCGGCGGGATCGACCTCTCGGGCACGGTGGTCGAGTCGAGCGATCCGCGCTTTCGCCCCGGCGACCCGGTTATCGCCACCAGCTACGACATCGGCGTGTCGCACCACGGCGGCTATGCCGAATACGCCCGTATCCCTGCCGGCTGGGTGATTCCGCTGCCGCAGGGGTTGGATCTGTTCGAGGCCATGGCGTTGGGCACGGCCGGTTTCACCGCCGCGCTAGGCATCCAGCGCATGGAAGACAACGGCCTCGAACCGGAGAAGGGCCCCGTGGTGGTGAGCGGCGCCACCGGCGGGGTAGGGGGCTTTGCCATCCAGATGCTCGCGGGGCGCGGCTATCGGGTCACGGCGCTCACCGGCAAGGCGCAGGAGAGCGGCTATCTGCAAGAATTGGGGGCGGCCGAGATCCTGCTGCGCGACAGCATCGACTTCGCCGCCACGCGGCCGCTGGAGAAATCCCGTTGGGCCGGCGCCGTGGATAACGTCGGCGGCCCCATCCTGCACTGGATG
Source organism: Tepidiphilus olei (assembly GCF_006980705.1). Lineage (GTDB taxonomy): Bacteria > Pseudomonadota > Gammaproteobacteria > Burkholderiales > Rhodocyclaceae > Tepidiphilus > Tepidiphilus olei. The sequence continues at coordinate 119,151 of NZ_SBHO01000005.1, forward strand.
CTCGCCACCATGCAGCAAGCCGGTACGGTGGCTTCCATCGGCAACGCCGCTTCGCCCAAGCTCGAGACCACGGTCTTCCCCTTCATCCTGCGAGGCGTGAGCCTGCTCGGGGTGGATTCGGGCTACATCGGGTTTCCGACGCGCGGCATCGTCTGGCAGCGGCTCGCCACCGATCTGAAACCGAAAAAGCTGCGCGAGATCACGCGCGTCATCACGCTCGACGAGTTGCCTGGCGCCTTCGACGACTTCATCGCCGGCCGCGCCAAAGGGCGCACGGTGGTGCGTATCGGCGGCGAGTAAACCGTATCCTTTTTGTGTCACAACTTCCCGGTTTCGCGGTTTTCTCCGCGAGGCCGGGGATTTCCCCTTTGGTATCATGTCTTATAATAGACATCTTTCGTAAGGCCGGACGGTGTCGTTCCGGAATTTCTTTGTCATCGGGGAGAGGACATGGGCAAGTACCAGGATTTCTACCGTCGCTCGATCGAGGATCGCGACGCCTTCTGGGCCGAGCAGGCGCAGTTCATCCACTGGGAGAAAGCACCCGAGGTCATCTGCGACTACAGCAATCCCCCCTTCGTCAAATGGTTCAAGGGCGGGCTCACCAACCTCTGCTACAACGCCGTGGATCGCCACGCCGCCAAACGCCCCGACGCGCCGGCGCTCATCTACGTCTCCACCGAGACGGGTGAGGAGAAAACCTACTCCTACGGCGAGCTGCAGCGCGAAGTCGAGCGCATGGCGGCGATCTACCGCAAACTCGGCGTGGAGAAAGGCGACCGGGTGCTCATCTACATGCCGATGATTCCGCAAGCCGCGTTCGCCATGCTCGCCTGCGTGCGCCTGGGTGCCATCCATTCGGTCGTCTTCGGCGGCTTTGCCGCTGCCTCGCTCGCCACCCGTATCGACGATGCCAAACCCAAGCTCGTCGTCACCGCCGAAGCGGGCATGCGCAACGGCAACGTCATCCCCTACAAGCATCTGCTCGACGAGGCCTGTCGGATTTCTCAATCTCCCCCCGAGAAAGTGCTCATCGTCGATCGCGGGCTCGACCCCAACTTCGCTCGCGTCGAGGGGCGCGACCTCGACTATGCAACCCTGCGCGAGGAAGTGGGCGAAGCGCGCGTGCCGGTCGAATGGGTCGATGCGACGCACCCGAGCTACATCCTCTACACCTCCGGCACCACCGGCAAGCCCAAAGGCGTGCAGCGCGACACCGGGGGTTACGCCGTGGCCCTCGCGAGTTCGATGAAGTACATCTTCTGCGGCGGCGAAGGCGAGACGATGTTCTGTACTTCCGACATCGGCTGGGTGGTCGGGCATGGCTACATCATCTATGGACCTCTGCTCGCCGGCATGGCCACGGTGATGTACGAAGGCACGCCGCTTCGCCCCGATCCCGGCATCTGGTGGCGGCTGGTGGAGAAATATCGCATCAACGTCATGTTCTCGGCCCCCACCGCCGTGCGGGTGCTGAAGAAGCAGGATCCTTCCTACATGAAGCGGGATCTCTCCTCGCTCAAGCACTTTTTCCTCGCCGGCGAGCCGCTCGACGAGACCACCCACCGTTGGATCCACGAAGCCTTGGGCGTGCCGGTGATCGACAACTACTGGCAAACCGAGAGCGGCTGGCCCATCCTCGCGCTGTGCCGGGGCGTGCAAGAAGATCTGCCCATCAAGTACGGCTCTCCGGGACTGCCGGTCTACGGCTACGATCTGCACGTCTATCGCGAAGACGGCACCGAGTGCGGCCCCAACGAAAAAGGCATCGTCGGCATCGTGCCGCCGCTGCCGCCCGGCTGTCTGAGCACCGTCTGGGGGCAGGACGATCGCTTCGTGTCGACCTATTTCAGCCTCTTCCGCGAGCCGCTCGTCTATTCCACCGCCGACTGGGGCATCCGGGACGAGAACGGCTACCTCACCATTCTCGGGCGCGTCGACGACGTCATCAACGTCGCGGGGCACCGCCTCGGCACGCGCGAGATCGAGGAGGCGATCCAGTCCAATCCCGCGATCGCCGAAGTGGCGGTGGTGGGGGTGCACGACGAGGTGAAAGGGCAAGTGCCGGTGGCCTTCGCCGTGGTCAAGGATCCGTCTCGCATCGCCACGCGCGAGGCCCGTCGAGCACTCGAAGAAGAAGTCAAGAAGACGGTCGACGAGCTGCTCGGGGCGATCGCCCGTCCTCATCGCGTCTACTTCGTGCAAGGGCTGCCCAAGACGCGCTCGGGCAAGATGCTGCGCCGTTCGCTGCAGGCGCTCGCCGAAGGGCGTGACCCCGGAGATCTTCCCACCATCGAGGATCCTACGGCCCTCGAGATGGTTGCCGAGGCCATCCGCGAGAGCTGAGCGCCCTGCTCATGCAAGAAGGTGGCGGCGCCGTGGCCCAAGGGCCAGGCGCCGCTTTTCGCCGAAGGGCAGCTCGAACAACCTGCTGCGCGGCTGCATGGCGGCGTTGCGCGGTGCTCGGATGCTCGCCTATCTGGGTGATATGTCTCGCATCCTGCGCTCCGTGCGCCTTGCCCTGCCGCCGCTCGCGACGGTTCTTCGATGCTGCCCAGAGAAAGACGCTCTTTCAAAAAAAGCGCCTTTCCCGTAAGATCATGGACTTTTCCTGACCCGGACCCCCTTCTTGCTGCACGGGAGAACCGGATTTCGCGGGAGCGTCACGCATGTCGCATCTGATGAACACCTACGCCCGTCTGCCCGTGGCTTTCGTGCGCGGCGAAGGCGTCTGGCTCTACGACGAACAAGGCAAACCCTACCTCGATGCGCTGGCCGGCATCGCCGTCTCCACGCTGGGGCACGGCCATCCGCGCCTGGTCGAGGCGATCGCGCGCCAGGCGAAAGCCGTGATCCACACATCCAACCTCTACCGCATCCCGGCGCAGGAGCGCTTGGCCGACCGCCTGTGCGAGCTCTCCGGCATGGACGAGGTGTTCTTCGGCAACTCGGGGGCGGAGGCCAACGAATGCGCCATCAAACTGGCGCGCTTCTACGGTCACAAAGTGAAGGGGGTGGAAACGCCCAAGATCGCCGTGATGGAGCAAGCCTTCCACGGACGTACCCTCGCCACCCTCTCGGCCACCGGCAACAAGAAAACCCAAGCCGGCTTCGAGCCGCTCGTCGAGGGATTCATCCGAGTGCCGTTTGGCGATGCGGCAGCGCTGACCAAGGTGCTGGCCGAGACGCCCGACCTGGTGGCCGTGATGTTCGAAGTCGTCCAAGGTGAGGGCGGCATCCGGCTCGCCGATCCGGAATACCTGCGCGCCGTGCGCGCTCTGTGCGACGCGCATGGCCTGTTGATGATCTGCGACGAGGTGCAATGCGGCCTCGGGCGCACCGGTAAGTGGTTCGGTTGGCAGTGGAGCGAGGTGCGCCCTGACGTGATGACGCTCGCTAAGGGGCTCGGTTCGGGGGTGCCCATCGGCGCCTGCCTCGCCGCCGGGCCGGCCACGGGGCTCTTCGGTCCGGGCAACCACGGCTCCACCTTCGGCGGCAACCCGCTCGCCTGCACCGCCGGGCTCACCACGCTCGATGTGATCGAGACCGACGCCCTGCTCGACAACGCCGCCCGTGTGGGGGGGTATCTCAAGGCGACGCTCACTGCGCGCCTGGCGCATCTGCCACAGATCAAGGGGGTGCGCGGCTTGGGGCTCATGCTCGGCGTCGAGCTCGACCGTCCCTGCGGGGCTTTGGTGCTCGATGCGTTGGAAGCGGGCCTGCTCATCAACGTCACCGCCGAGCGCGTCATTCGTTTGCTTCCGCCCTTGATCCTCACCATCGAGGAGGCGCAGCAGATCGTCGAGCGCCTGGTGCCGCTCGTCGAGCGTTTCGTCGCGCGTCATTGAGGGGGGAACGTCATGCCGCCGAGACATTATCTCCAGTTCAAGGATTTCAGCGTCGACGAATACGCCTACCTCTTCGAGCGAACGGCCTGGATCAAGCGCAAGTTCAAGAACTACGAACCCTGGCATCCCCTCTTCGATCGCACCCTGGTGATGATCTTCGAGAAGGCGAGTACGCGCACGCGTCTCTCGTTCGAAGCCGGCATCCAGCAACTCGGCGGTTTCGCGGTCTATCTCAACACGCGCGACTCCCAGCTCGGGCGCGGTGAGCCGGTGGAGGATGCGGCCGAGGTCATCTCGCGCATGAGCGACCTGGTGATGATCCGCACCTTTGAGCAGGCGATTCTCGAGCGATTTGCCGCCCGTTCGCGCGTGCCGGTGATCAACGGGCTCACCAACGAGTTCCATCCCTGCCAGGTGCTTGCCGACGTCTATACCTACATCGAGCACCGCGGCTCGATCCGCGGCAAGACCGTCGCCTGGATCGGAGATGCGAACAACATGTGCCACACCTGGCTGCAGGCGGCCGAAGTGCTCGATTTCACCGTGCACGTCTCCACGCCGCCCGGCTATACCGTCGATCCGCAGTTGGCGGGGGTCGTGCCGGGGGGGCACTATCGCTGCTTCGCCGACCCGATGGAGGCCGTGCGCGGGACGGATCTCGTCACCACCGATGTCTGGACCTCCATGGGCTTCGAGCACGAGACCGACGACCGGCTCTCTGCGTTCGCCGATTGGCAGGTCGACGCGGCGATGATGGCCCAGGCCAAACCCGATGCGCTCTTCATGCACTGTCTGCCGGCGCATCGTGGCGAGGAAGTCACGGCCGAAGTGATCGACGGGCCGCAGTCCGTGGTCTGGGACGAGGCGGAGAACCGCCTGCACGTGCAGAAAGCGCTGATGGAATACCTCGTGCTCGGCCGGATGGAGAGTTGAGAGCCTGTGAATCAATCTGCTACGCGGTCCGATTGCGTCGTTGCGCGGTGCTCAATCCTCGCCTGTCTGCGCGATATGTCTCGTCGCTGCGCTCCGTGCGCCTCGCACTCGAACCGCTCGCGACGATGCCTTCACAGGCTCTGAAAAATGTTTTGGGGATCCGGTGCATCTTGCATCCGGATCGTGTGCGAACGTTCGACGGGAAAGGACGATGAGCGAAGTCAAGAAAGTGGTACTGGCCTATTCCGGGGGGCTCGATACCTCCGTGATCCTGAAGTGGCTGCAAGACACCTACCGCTGTGAGGTGGTCACCTTCACCGCCGACCTGGGGCAGGGCGAGGAGCTCGAACCGGCGCGGCAAAAGGCGCTCAAGCTCGGCATCAAGCCCGAGAACATCTACATCGACGATCTGCGCGAGGAATTCGTGCGCGACTTCGTCTTCCCCATGTTCCGCGCCAACACGATCTACGAAGGGGAATACCTGCTGGGCACCTCCATCGCGCGGCCTTTGATCGCCAAGCGCCAGATCGAGATCGCCAAGCTCACCGGGGCCGATGCCGTGGCCCACGGCGCCACCGGCAAGGGCAACGACCAGGTCCGTTTCGAGCTCGGTTACTACGCCCTCATGCCCGAGATCAAGGTGATCGCCCCCTGGCGCGAATGGGACCTCACCTCGCGCGAGAAACTGCTCGCTTATGCCGAGAATGCCGGCATCCCCATCGAGATGAAACACCGCGAAGGCGGCTCGCCCTACTCGATGGATGCAAACCTGCTGCACATCAGCTACGAAGGGCGGCACCTGGAAAACCCGGCCGCCGAGCCGGAAGAATCCATGTGGCGCTGGACGACGGCTCCCGAGAAAGCGCCGGATGTACCGCAGTACGTCGAGTTGCAGTTCGAAAAGGGTGATCTCGTGGCCATCGACGGCGTGCGCCTGCGGCCGCACGAGCTCCTTGCCAAGCTCAACGAACTCGGCTCCAGGCACGGCATCGGCCGGCTCGATCTGGTGGAGAACCGCTACGTCGGCATGAAGAGCCGCGGCTGCTACGAAACGCCGGGCGGCACGATCCTGCTGAAGGCGCATCGGGCCATCGAATCGATCACCCTCGACCGGGAAGTGGCGCACCTCAAAGACCAGCTCATGCCGTGCTATGCCGAGATGATCTACAACGGCTATTGGTGGAGCCCCGAGCGCCGCGCGCTCCAAGCCCTCATCGACACGACTCAGCAGACGGTCAACGGCTGGGTGCGCGTCAAGCTCTACAAGGGCAGCGTCATGGTGGTGGGGCGCGACTCTCCCACCGACTCCCTCTTCGACCCGACGATCGCCACCTTCGAGGACGACCGCGGCGCCTACAACCAAAAAGACGCCGAGGGGTTCATTCGCTTGAATGCGCTGCGCTTGCGCATCGCCGCGAAACTCGAGCAGAAACGCGGCGCCTAAAAATATATTTTATAAATTGGCCGGGTCGACGGATCCGGCCAAGCGAGCACTCCCCATGGAAGACACGATACTCTTCGGACTCACCTTCCCCCAACTCGAAGACCTGGCCTTGAAGATCCTGGTGCCGGCCTTCATTCTCTACATGATTTTCATCATCGCTAACTTGGCGTGGAAGTCCAAGGCCGGCAAGTACGGCGCGATGTGGCTCTTCCTCGCGCTGGGCGTCGGGTTCATCGGCTTCGTCGCCAAAGCGCTGATTCAGTACCTGCTCGGGATCGAGTAAGCCTACCGCAGCGGTTTCGTCCTTTCGTAGAAGCGCGTTCGATCAGATCGCAGCAGCCTCTGATCGAACGGTGCTTGCATGCTCGTCCTTTCCTTGCTGCATTTGCATTGATACACCGTCGAGTAAGAACTTTCCACATCTCTGCCAATTCGTTCAAGACAGCCTCTGCGCTGGTGGTGGGGTGCTCAGCAATCGTCAAACCCGCTGAGCAGGCCCCCTTCCAGGCAGAGGTGGAGACCTTGAGCAAGCGGGATCGTCTTAGGGCGTGGCCCTACGGCAATGTACGCTGCGATGGTCACATGATCGAACCCGGCGTTTAATTGATGCTACAGTATGGCCTTGACGTGTCGATGGAAAATCGTTTCAGGCAGCAACCGGGAATTATTTTCCGTGTGGCTAAGTTTTTTTCTGATGAAACGGTTTTCCGGTGGTTTTTGTCGAGCGGTGATATACGTAAATGAAGAAAGGGGATAAGGATGACATCGAAGACTTTGCCTGATTGCAGCAAACTTTTTATCGGTGGAAAGTGGGTCGATCCGGCCGAAGGGCAATTCTATACCAACGAAAATCCTGCTCGGCGAGAACCGCTGGGTCAGGTTGCCATCGCCACCGGGCCAGACGTCGAGGAAGCAGTGAGGTTGGCCCGTGAGGCGATCGACGGCAACACGGCTTGGACGCAGATGAGCCCAGCGTCTCGCGGGCGCCTTTTGTGGCGTATCGGTGAATTGATCCGCGAGCACGCCGAGGAACTCGCCTGGCTCGAGGCGCTCGACACGGGCAAGCCCTATAGTGAAGCCCTCCATGGCGATATTCCTCATGCGGCTGCTGCTTTCGAGTATTACGCAGGCTGGTGTAACAAGCTCGCCGGCAGCGTTCCGCCAGTGTCACCGCGCTATCTCGACTATACGCGGCTCGAGCCGGTCGGGGTCGTGGGTGCCATCATCCCTTGGAACTTTCCCCTGCAAATGGCTGCGACCAAGCTCGCTCCTGCCTTGGCGGCGGGCAATGCCGTCATCCTCAAGCCAGCCGAACAGACTCCGCTTACCGCGATGGCCTTGGCGCGCTTCTTCGAAGAGGTCGAGCTGCCGGCCGGCGTGCTGAGCGTGCTGACCGGATTCGGTGAAACGGGAGCGGCGCTCGTGGCGCATCCCGGCGTAGACAAAATCACCTTCACCGGTTCGACCGCGGTGGGTAAGCTCATCATGCGCGGCGCGGCCGATACGCTCAAGCGGGTTTCCTTGGAATTGGGCGGGAAGTCACCCAACGTGGTTTTCCCTGACGCCGATCTCAAGCGTGCCGTACGCGGTGTGACGACGGGGGTGTTCTACAACCAAGGCGAAATGTGTACCGCAGGCGCACGGGTCCTGGTGCATGAGTCGATCTACGAGGCCTTCCTCGAGGCTTTTACCACGGCCGTGGCTGACCTTCGTCCAGGCGATCCGCTCGATCCCAATACGCGCCTCGGCGCTCTGGTCAACGAGGAACAGTTCCAGCGGGTGCAGGAATATGTGCGTATCGGTCGGGAAGAAGGGGCCGAGCTCGTGCTGGGAGGGGAAGCACCGGCCGGTCCTGGTTACTTCTTCCCGCCCACCATTTTCACCGGCGTGCGACCTGAGCAGCGCATCGCGCAAGAAGAAATTTTTGGCCCCGTCGTCGCAGTCATGCGCTTCTCCTTCGACGAAGAGGCCTTGCGCATCGCCAACGGCGTGTCTTATGGCTTGGCCGCCGGAGTGTGGACTCGCGATCTTTCCCGGGCGTTGCGCTTCGCCCATGGTTTGCGAGCCGGTACCGTGTGGGTCAATACCTACAACGCCTTGTGGAACGAGGCGCCTTTCGGCGGGTACAAGCAAAGCGGCATTGGACGCGAAGGGGGGCGTGAAGGCATCGAACAATACACCGAGACCAAGAACATCTGCATTGCCCTGTAAAAAAGGAATCCGATCATGTCCAAGACTGGCCGACTCGCGCTGTTCGAAAAACCCCACCAGCCTCTCGTGCTCAGAGAAATGCCTGTTCCCGATCCGAAACCGGGTGCAGCCGTGGTGCGTGTGACCATGGCCAATATCTGCGGCTCCGATCTGCACGCCTGGCATGGTGATTTCAAACTGGCAGGGCTGGGCGGCAAACTGCCTACCGTGCTCGGTCACGAGATGACCGGCCGCATCGTCGCCCTGGGGGAAGGGCTCACGCACGATGGCAATGGGGAGCGTCTGCATGAAGGGGATCTGGTGGTCTACACCTACTTCACCGGTTGTGGGCATTGCCCTTCTTGCCTGCGCGGACGGCGAGTCGCTTGTGATCATCTGTCGATGGCGATGACACACTCGGCGCTCGAGTGGCCCTATTTCGTGGGTGGGTATGCCGATTACTACTACGTCGAGCCCGGGGCGACTCTTTACAAGGTGCCTGAAGGACTGCCTGAAGAAGTGGTGGCCGGGGCCAATTGCGCCCTATCCCAGGTGATCGCCGGTTTCGAGCGAGCCGGGCTCACGTTCGATGAAACAGTAGTCATCCAAGGCGCCGGCGGTTTGGGTTTGTATGCAACCGCAGTTGCCAAGGCATTCGGTGCCCGCTTGGTGATCGTCATCGACGCGGTCGCCAAGCGCCTCGAAATGGCGCGTCGTTTCGGGGCTGATGCAACCATCGATCTCACGGAGCAGGCCGAGGAAAAGGAGCGCGTCAATTCGGTGAAAAAGCTCACGGATGGGCGGGGCGTGGATGTAGTGATGGAGCTCGTGGGGCGTCCCGAGGTGATTCCGGAAGGAATCCGCATGCTCGGCCAATTCGGGCGCTATGTCACGATCGGCAACATCAACGCCGGCTTGACCTATGCGGCCGACCCTTCACGCTTGGTGATGGCCAACAAAACGCTGTATGGGGTGTCCCTCTACGAGCATCCGGTGCTCGGTAAGGCTCTGCGTTTCCTTCAGCGCAACCGCGACCGCTTGCCTTTGAGTGAGCTGCTGAGCACGCGTTTTTCGCTCGAATCCATCAACGAGGCCTTTGCCAAGGCCGACGCGCGTGAAGTCGTGAGGGCAAGTGTCGTTCCATAAGGGCGCCTCGAAAACCCCCTCCACCCTCGCTTCCGATAAAATTCCCTTGTATTCATTCTCGTGAGGAGCCCGAACCATGACTCGCCGCACTGCGATTTTGGCTCGATTCTTTTTGCTGCAGGGGAACATCATGCCAAGCTCGAGCGGTTCGGTGTCCCTCCGCGGTTTTCGGGGACGATGGCCCGCCTCACAGGCAGCTTGTGAACCTGCCTGGCACGCCTGCTTTGGTAGGTGTTTCCCTTCGTGGTATGGGTGACTGGTATGGACCCACCGCTTTTGACCGCGCTTCTTGCTCATATTCCCGATGCAGTCTTGCTCACCGATGAGCGCGGCATCATCCTGGAGGTCAATGACGAGTTTTGCGCGCTGACGGGTTATGCCCGGGATGAAGTCATCGGTCAGACGCCACGTCTGTTGCGCTCCGGTCAGATGTCTCCTTCGTTCTACCGCGAGCTGTGGACGACGATCCGCGCAGGCAAGCGTTGGCGGCACGACATCCTCAACCGGCACAAGGACGGCTCGCTCTACTGGTCCGACGAGATCATCGAACCGGTCGAATTCGGAGGCAAGCGCTACTACCTTGCTTTTCAGCGCGACGTCACCGAACATTACCGCACGCGGCAGGCGCTCGATGAGGCCAAGGCGTGGCTCGAAGGTTTTCTTCGACTGAGTCCCGCGGTTTTCTACGTCTTGCCCGCGTCAGACCCTTTCGTGCCGCTTTTCGTGAGCGGCACGCTCGAAGCCCTCCAGGGTGAAAATCCTGAGCGCATTTTCTCCGATCGCCGCGCCTGGCTCGAGCGCGTGCACCCCGACGATCGATCGGCGCTACGACGCGCATTCGATCCCACGGCCTGGGGCGAAGATCGCCTCTCGGTGCGCTACCGCCTGCGCTGCGCCGATGGGAGCTACCGTTGGCTGCGCGAGCGGGCGATCCTCGTACGCGACGAAGCGGGGGTGCCGAGCTTCGTCGTCGGCGTGCTCCTCGATCTCGGTCAGGAGGCGGATCACTATCACCTGCTCGACAAACTCGCGACCAATCTTCCCGGGGCGCTCTACGTTTTCGAGAGCACGCCCGAGGGAAGAATGACCTTTCGCTATGTGAGCGAAGGCGTGGCCGATTTGTGTGGGGTTCCGGCCCGGGTCCTGCTCGCCGATGCCACGGCTTATTTCGCTTCGATCCATCCCCAAGACCTCCCTGCAGTGAAGGTTTATTATGATAATGTGGTAAGAACGGCCACGCCTTGGCACCAGCGCTACCGCCATCTGTTGCCGGACGGGCGCATCGTCTGGATCGAGGGGCGCTCAGTGCCGGAGCGGCAAGCCGACGGGTCGCTGTGGTGGTATGGTTTCCTTGCCGACGTTACCGAACGGGTTGAGACCGAGCAGCGGATGCAGCGGCAGGAGGCTTTGCAGCGTACGATCCTCAACAACCTCCAAGAAATTTTCTTCGTGGTGAGCGTGGAAGCAGATGGGTTTCGCTTCCGGAAAGGCAATGTTCGGTTTTGCGAGCTTTTCGGTATTGCTCCGGAATCTTTTACGGATCGCCTGCCGCGAGACATCTTCCCCGTTGGCATAGCTGAGCGCATCGAAGAGAGGCTGCAACGCTGCGTCCAAGAGCGTCAGACCCTGCGTTTCGAAAACACCGTACCCACGATCAAGGGGCAGCGGCGCTTCGCCGTTTCGCTCGCGCCCTTGTTCGATGAGCACGGGCAGGTGACGCACCTCGTCGGTCTGGCGATGGACGTCACCGACTACCATACGCTCGTGCGCCAAAGCGCAGAGAACGAAAGGCTTGCCGAAGAACGCGCCCAGACGCTCGATTCGCTCCTTCGGGCCGTGGGCGAGGGTATTTTCGGTATCGATGCCGCTGGGCGCATCGCTTTTTGGAATCCGGCCGCCGAGCGCATCCTTGGTTACCGCGCCGATGAAGTGATCGGGCTCGATGCACATCTCACATTCCATGCACAACGCCCCGATGGAACGCCCTATCCACGGCACGAATGCCCCGTGCTGCGTGCCCTGCGTGAGCGCAGGAGCTTTTTTCTGATCGAAGAGCACTTTCGCCATCGCGATGGGCACTGGATCCCCGTTTTGCTCACGGCCACGCCGGTCGATGCTGAAGGCTCGGTGGCCGTTTTCTCCGACGTGACCACGATCAAGCAGATGCAGGAGACGCTGCGCCGCCAAGCCGAAACTGACCCGCTCACGGGTCTGGCGAATCGGCGCGCTTTTTTCGAAGCTTTGCGCCGCTATGAAATTGCGGTGCGCCAGGGAGATTGCGCAAGCATTTTGATGCTGGATCTCGATCACTTCAAACGCATCAACGATCACTACGGCCATGCCGTGGGCGACGAAGTGTTACGGCGCTTTGCCGATGTGTTACGCGATACCGTACGGGGAGGAGATATGCCGGCGCGCATCGGCGGCGAAGAGTTTGCCGTCCTGCTGCCGCACACCGGGTTCGAAGGTGCCCTGACGCTGGCCGAGCGCATCCGCAGTGCCGTCGCTCAGCGCTGTTCGCTGCCGGAGCATCCCGAACTGCAGGTGACGGTGAGCGTGGGCGTGAGCGAACTCTCGGCCCAGGATGCGGCGGCAGATCGGGCGCTCGTGCGCGCCGATGCCGCCCTGTACGAGGCCAAGGCCCGCGGGCGGGATCGGGTGGTGGTGCGCGAAGGTGCGCTGGGCGCAGGGGATGCGTGAGCTTGAGCGCTTTAGGGAAACGCTGAATAATTGGCTGCGCGGGCGAATCGCTGCGTTGCGCGGTGCTCGCTCATTTCTTCAGCGTCTCCCTAGTTCGTTGGGTGCCTGGGCGATGCGCTCGGCTTCTTGGCGGGGCTGCTCGACTGCACCGGCCGTGCGTTCGATGTCTTGGGCCATCACGGTGCTGCCGCGCGCCGTTCCTGCAGGAGCGAGGAGATGTTCTGGATGGCTTCGAGCGCCTGTCGCGCGCCTTCATGAAGGACTTCTTTGCTCGGTGGTGCGCTGTGCAAGGATGTGGCCGATTCGGCCAACGGTGTGCTAGCACCGAAAACGGCATGGGCGCCGCGGCACGCCAGCGCTGCAGCGTCGCGGCTGAAATACTCAACTCGCGAGCGACCGTCTCCACCGCCGCGCTTCTGCCGCGGCAACAGCCGTGACACCGTCTTGTCCTTGAACGTTTGTCCGTATTCTCGCCACTTCATTCTTCCCTTATCGCTCTCGAGGTTTGGAATCTATCGAAACGACAACTATTCTGACACGGAAGGGCATGGTGGAACCTCTGCGTACTTTGTGGGCAATGACCTATGAGGAACGTTCCCTTAACATCCATACAGAACTTTAGTCCAGAGAGGGTGTTAATTCCAATATTTTTGGAACCAATTCTTCAATAGGGCGACATTCACGCAAAGAAAAATGATATTTTTCAGTTATTCCTATCTTTTGCCCATTGACATAATCTGAACCCGTTGCTTGTCTCGTAAATTTCCTTTTTTTGCCGTGTTCCATGTATATCTTTTTTAGTTCGGACAATTCCTGAAAAACAGTAATTCCTCCAATATCATGACACGGCCTATCAAATTTCCAAACGACAAAGATTTTAATTTCCCTGCCAAATTTATCGAGATCTTCTTTCTGGCATTTAAAATAACTCAGTAGTTTTGGCTCGTCGACGACTAACGTTTCTTTTGGAAAAAGAAATTCTCCAAGTTTTTCTGCTGCCTTCATGAAGGCGTAACCCTGCAAAAGTTTGGCCTCTATCCTGCAAACCAATGATTTTTGGTGACTGACATCGATTACCATAATATCAGGCTCTTTCACGTCTGTTGGTCTCCGACAAACGTAAGGAGTGTTGTTTTCTATGTGCCTTTTTATGACGTCAACGAGCTGTTCAGAGTATTGCAAATCCTTTTTAAAGGGATAATCGAATTTTGATCGTGCTTTGCATATATTGCAGTTTCCGCAAGACAATTGCTTGTCGGTTAAAAATTTTGGGTCAAATTTGCATGATAACACTTTTCATGATCCTTTTATGAAATCACATTATTTGCATTCTAATGTTTCTTGTCGGGCAATGATGCCGTTCAGTTCGAAGAGCAAACTTTTCGTGAGAGGAAAATTTCCGCTTTTCACAGGGTGAACAAACCTTGCTACTTTCCACAAGATTCAAACCTTGTTCCTGATCGTCAATCTTATACCCACCTACGGTGATGCCATCGAGTAAGGTTTTTTATTTCCGAAAAAGTGAGAGGGTTATCTGCCAACACTGACGCATCCTATACAAACTCCGTTTTCATTTTATGAAAACAAAACAGATCTGTTTCACCGAATAAGTTGGAACTTCAATAGGAATCAACCCTCTTCCCAATGAAAGCCTGGAGTGTCGAATAATTACATTTGTCAGACACTCTTGGCGTGTCAGTCGATGTACTTACCTCAAATGTATTGCACGAGAAACTCCGCAACCGCATCATTAACGAGGCGGTTGCTGTTGAAATTTTATCTAATTTTTTTATTGGGAATTAGAATCCAATCAATGGACGTCTGTCCTGAATAGTCTTTATCCCAAACAAACCAAGCAAAGGGGATCATGCTGCTTTGTTTTCTGGTTTCCGATTCCTTGGTTAAAGGCAATCGATTGGAAAATACATAAACTTTTTTCAATGGGTGATTTTTGAACATCTCATAACGAGACTTGCCCTCCAAAAAAGCAAGTTTACACAACATGGCGACTTTTTTTCTCGCACATTCCAAAGCATGTTCAACGAATTCTTGCGCCAAACGATATGGTGGATTCGTAATGATGTGGTCGACGGTACGCCATTCCTTTAGAAAATCTACCCCTTTTTCGCCATAGATATTATCGTAACGAATATCAGTGGCAATACAACCTGGGAAATACCTTGCGATATTTCCAGATCCGCAAGCAGGTTCCCAGACGGTTCCATCAAAAGATTCTCGTTCAAGAAGCGCCTCTACCGCAATTCCAGGAGTTGGGTAATTATCCATCGCATCTCTCGTTTTGCTAAATCCAACAATAGATTGAGCTTTCTTGAGCGAAGAATACTCCTGCTTCCCAGGAATTTTCATTTATTTTCTCCGATGCTATTCGTCACGCCACTTTTTGCTTGGGTTGAACCAAGGTTGTTTTAGCGAGAATTTTCCAGGTATCTCGCCCGAATCAGGCCATCGACAGGTAGCCGTCGGTACTCACGACCAACGGGAACATCGATCAACCTCGGTTTTCCGGAAAACTCGCGGTGAAACCGGCTCTTCATGATTCTCGGTACTGAATTCCCCCCGATTTCCCCCGTTCTGGCCGCCTGTCGCGGCCTCGTGCCCCGGTTTTTCCTTGTCCACGGCCGCTGTGGGCACACTGCGGCCGTGGGTGGGCCTCACTAGCGGATGGCACCGGACTTCACGAGCCACACCGTGCGCCGAAGGTTGTAGCAGGCGGCCATCAGGGTGAGGGCAAAGTCGGCTCTTGCCTGTCCAATGGTGCGGATCATCTTGCCGCCCAGGTGTTCGATCGCAGCAAACACGTGCTCGACCCGGGCACGGACGCGGGCAATGCGCGTGTTGCGCGCGCTCGGCCGCTTAGAGAGCGGCCGATGGGGCTTGGCCTTACGCTGGGGATCTGCGACCGATAGCCTTTGGCCTGCAGCGTTTCTTCCCGCTCCTTGCTCGCATAGCTCCGGTCGGCATAAACGTCGCGGCCCGTGTTGCCGGAGTCGAGCAGCGCCTCGAAGTGCCGGCCGTGTCGGTCTTCAGACGCCGGATGAGCTTGTGCTTGCGATCGACACAGACCAAGCGCTTGTAGCTGTAGTGGCTCTTGCCATGTTTCTTGGTCCAGGTGGCGTCGAGGTCTTTTTGACGGTGTTTCGCCGGACTCCACCCGATGGGCATGGTGAGGTGGTTCGCAATTTTTTCGACCATGCGCATGCTGAGGGTCTGGGCTCGTCTGAGACGTGCGTCTAGGGCGAATTATGGGCACTGGATGTGAGGTGTGTCAATCCGTGCAAGACCTACGAATGGATGATCTACTGGCAAGCAGGATGCGCCGTCAGGGCAGTGACAATACCTTGCTTGACCTTCGCGGCGATGGGTCAAGGTGGATGAACCGTGTCTTCGACGATCAGCCGGTCGAGAATTTCGCCGGTGAGGACGACGGGATCGTCGGTGAATCGTCGTCCGAGGTCCCAGATTCGGGTGTCTTTGCCCAGGGGGATCGTCACTTCTAGTGGGCAAACGCGGGTGGCGTTTGGGTTTGCGGCTCATGTCCAGTTCTCCCGTACGAAGTGTTCGAAGGCGTAGAGGATGCGCATCGTTTCGTTTTGCCAGCGGGTCCGTTCGGCGTGGTACGCGGCGAGTGCCCAGCGTTGCGCAGGGTATTGCAACGGTTTGTGAGCGTGATGGAAGACAGCGTGGGCGTGCAGGGCGGCGCCGGTGAAGGTGACGTGCGGGTTGGCAGTGATGCTGCGCACGTGGCGCAGGGGCACGGCGTGACGGGGGTTCCCGTCGTGGGCGCGGAGGACGAGGCGCTCGGTGCCGTCGAGTTCGACGGTGACTTCGTCGTTGGGCAAGATGAGGAGCGGACGGCCGAAGGCGTCGAGCGCATCGGGGGCGGGGTCGTCGTGCAGGCGACGTTCGATCGCTTGCAGCGTTTGGCTGGCATCCCAGACTGGCCAGCCGCGCCGGATCGCTGATGTCGTAGCCGATGAGGAAGAGGTGCCGTCCGTTCATGCGTTCAGTATGGCGCAGAGATGCGGGGGGCGGCGGCGATGGCAAGCTTGTCGGGAGGGCCATTGGCTCGAGATTCCACCTATATAATCGGGCGCGAACGAACCGAATTTCGATGGAATGGATGCACATGAGAATCCTTCACACTGCCGACTGGCACCTCGGCCGCGTCTATCACGGTGTCTCGCTCCTGGAAGATCAGGCGTACGTGCTCGATCAGTTGGTCGGGCTCGTGCGTTCGGAGCGCCCGGACGTGGTGCTGATCGCCGGCGACGTCTACGACCGCTCGATCCCGCCGGCCGAGGCCGTTCGCTTGCTCGACGAGACGCTCACCCGAATCGTGGTGGGGGAACGTACGCCAGTCGTCCTCATCGCTGGCAACCACGACAGCCCCGATCGGCTCGGCTTTGGCGCGCGCCTGCTGGCCGACGCCGGGCTTACGATCCGGGGGCTCGCGGCTGCCGACACATCTCCCGTGGTGCTGCAAGACCGCCATGGGGAGGTCGCATTCCATCCGCTGCCCTATGCCGAGCCTTCCGTGGTGCGCCAGTCTCTGCAGGACGAGTCGATCGCGGATCATCACGCGGCGATGAGGGCCCAGGTCGAACGCATTCGACAGCTCCACGATCCGAGCCGCCGTTCGGTGCTCATCGCTCATGCGTTCGTCCAGGGTGGAACGGAGAGTGAATCGGAACGCCCTCTGTCGGTCGGAGGGACGGGTGCCGTCGGGGCGGAACTCTTCGAGGGATTCCACTTCGTGGCGCTCGGTCACCTGCATCGCCCTCAGAGCTTGGCTGGCGGTCGTATCGACTATGCCGGTTCGCCCTTGAAATATTCCTTTGCCGAGGCTGGTCACGACAAGAGCGTTTCCCTGGTCGAGCTCGACGCTCAGGGCCGAGTACGCATCGAACGCCTGCCGCTCACCCCGCGGCGAGACTTGCGCCTCCTCACGGGCACCCTGGACGAGATCCTTGCTGCCGCTGAGACCGATTCCGCTCGGGACGATTACGTCCTTGCCCGGCTCACGGATACGGGGGCGATCCTCGATGCGATGGGGAAACTGCGCACGGCCTATCCCAATGCGCTCGCCATCGAACGTCCGCGATTTGCGGGAACGGGGGCGGGGCTCGAAGCAGGCACCGATCACCGCAAAGTCGGGCTGGACGAACTCTTCGAGGCTTTCTACCGTGAGATGACGGGCCGCGCACTCGATGAGGAAGCCAAGCGTCTGCTGCACGCCGAGATGACTGCCCTATCCCAACAGGAACGCGAGGTGGCTCCATGAGACCGCTACGTCTGGTCTTGACTGCCTTTGGCCCCTTCGCCCGGCGCGAGGAGATCGACTTCACGTGCCTGCCGCCGGATGCGCTCTTCCTGATCCACGGCCCCACGGGGGCAGGCAAGACCTCGATCCTCGACGGCATCTGCTACGCCCTCTATGGCGAAACCTCTGGCAGTGAGCGCAGCGCCAAGGAGATGCGCAGCCACCATGCGGCGGACGACACGCTCACCGAAGTCGAATTCGAGTTCGCCCTGGGGCGCAAGCGCTATCGCGTCAGGCGCTCGCCCGAGCAGGAACGCGCCGCCCTGCGGGGCAAGAAGGAGCAGCGGGTGAAGATTCCGGCCCGGGCCGAACTCCAGGTGTGGAACGACGAGGGCTGGATGCCCGTCGTCAGTAAGACCACGGAGGTCACGGAACGCATCGTCGCGCTCCTCGGTTTCGAAGCCGACCAATTTCGCCAGGTCATCCTGTTGCCGCAAGGGCAGTTCCGCAAACTCCTGACGGCCGACTCCCGGGAGCGGGAGCAGATCCTGGAGGCGCTCTTTGCCACCGAAACCTGCAAACGTTTGCAGGAACGGCTCAAAGCGGCGGCGAACGCCTTGGAACGGCAGGCCGAGGAAGCCAAGGCCCGGCAGAAGACGTTGCTCGAACAAGCCGGGGTGGAGTCCGAAGAAGCGCTCCGCGCCCGGATCGAGGAAGCGACGGCACAGCGCTCGCTCCTTGCCGGTGAAGAGCGGCATCGCCGCGCCGAAGAGGCGGCGGCTACTGCTGCGCTGGCGGCCGCTGAAGCGCTGGCGCGGCAATTCGAGGAGCGGGACAGCGCCCGTGCCGCCATGGACAAGCTGGCTGCGACTGCCGCTGCGATCGCAACCCGACGCCGCGAGCTGGATGCCGCCTCCCGCGCACAGCTCGTTCTTCCCGCCCATGCGAACTTCGAGGAATCCAGCGCACAACGCCAGCAGCTCGCCGAGCAGTGGGCGCAAGCCGAGCGCGAGGCCGAGGAGAGCGCCCGTCGGCTCGCCGCAGCCGAATCCGGTCTGCAGGAAGAACGCGCGCGGGCGCCCGAACGGGAACGCGCCATCCGCGAGCTCGAACGGCTCGAGGGCTTGCGCGAGGCCGTGCGCACGCTCGACGAGGCGCGGCGGGAAGCGGAGAAGCACGCCCGTTCGGCCGAAGCGGCTGCGACCGAACTCGCACGCCTGCAAGGAGAAGCCAACGCCCTCACCGAAAAACGTGCCCGGCTGCAGCGGGAGATCGAAGACTACGCCCCGCTGGCTAACCGGGTCGAAGCGATGCGGCGCGATCTCGCCCAGCAGGAGCAGTTGCTCCAGTTGCTGCGCAAGCTCGCGCAGGCCAAAGCCGCCCTGTCCGCTCACCGTGCCGAAGAAGCCAAGTACCGCCAAGCCTTGGAGGCCGCGCAGACGGAGCGGCTCGCCGTCCTGGCGCGCAAGGAGGACTTGGAATCGCGCTGGCGCAGTGGCCAAGCCGCCGTACTTGCCCGGCACTTGAGCGAAGGTGCCCCGTGTCCCGTCTGCGGCAGCCTGCAGCATCCTGCCCCGGCGATGGCGGGCGAGGCCGTGCCGAGCGAGGAAGAACTGAATGCGGCCGCCAAGGCCCTGCAGCAGGCCGAAGCCGCCTTGGAATCCGCTCGTGCCGAGCATCAGGCCGTTCTGAATCGGATCGTGGGGGCCGAATCCGCCGTCTCGACCCTGGAATCGAGCCTGCCGCCCGATCCCCCCAGTCTCGAGCAGGTCAATGCACGCCTGGCTGACCTCGAACGTGACCTGGTGAAAGCGCTCGAAGCGGCCAAACGGCTCGATGCAGCCAAGGCCGAGTTCCAAAGCTGCGAGGAGCGTCTCGCCGCGCTTGGTCCCGCGCTGGAACAGGCGCGCAGCCGCACCGAGACCCTCAGGATCCAAGCCGCGACGGCTGCGGCCCAAGTCCGCGAACGCTCCGACCGGGTCCCGGAACCTCTGCGCGACCTCCGCACGCTCGAGCAGGCGATCGACGCTGCCCGCAAGCAAGTGGACACGCTCGCCGACCGGCTCAAAGCGGCCGAGGAGGCGTACCAGCAGGCAAGCGCCGCGCATGCGGCCGCGTGCTCGAAGCGGGAGACGCTCGCCGAAGCGCTCGCCGTCGCCTCGTCGCGCTTCGATCAGTCTTACGCAGCCTTCCTGCGCGCCCTGCAGGAACAAGGATTCGCGGATGAAGCCGCATTCCGCGAGGCCATGCGTTCGCCCGAAGACATTGCCGCTTTGCGCGCCGAGATCCAGTCCTACGACGAATCCGTGGCGGCGGCCAAGGAGCGCCTGCAGCGTGCTGAAGAGCAGGTGGCCGGAAAAACGCCGCCGAATCTCACCGCGCTCAAAACCGCCCAAGAGGAAGCCCGCTGCGCCGTCGAGCACATCGTCGCCCAGCAGAAGGGGCTCGAAGAGCGCATCGGGCAGGACCGCAAGACGTGTGAATTGCTCGCGGCCGTCGGCAAGGAGCTGAGTGAGATCGAGTCGCGCTATGAAGTGATGGGGCACCTCGCCGGCATCGCCAATGGCGACAACGGCAGGAGGCTCACTTTCCAGCGATTCGTGCTCGCGGCCCTGCTCGACGACGTGCTGCGTCAAGCCTCGTTGCGCTTGCGCACCATGAGCCGGGGGCGCTACAGCCTGCAGCGGCGCGAGGACGTGGCCGATGCGCGCAAGGCCTCTGGTCTCGATCTCGAAGTCTTCGACGAATATACCGGTCGAACCCGACCCGCCAGCACGCTCTCGGGGGGCGAAGGATTCATGGCTGCCCTCTCGCTCGCGCTGGGGCTGTCGGACGTCGTGCAGGCCTACGCCGGCGGCATCCAGCTCGACACCCTCTTCATCGACGAAGGGTTTGGCAGCCTCGATCCCGAGTCACTCGACATGGCGATGAAAGCCCTGAGTGAGCTGCGGCAAAAGGGCCGAATGGTAGGCATCATCTCCCACGTCGATGAGCTCAAGCGCCAGATCGAAGTCGGCATCGAGGTGATCCGGGGGAGAAGCGGCAGCCATGTCCAGGTCGGAGCGGTGGGGTGATCGCGGCAGGACTCGGTCCTAACGATTTGCGAAAAGGCTCGCCTGACCGCGGAAGAGATTGACGGCTCGATGGCTAGCGAGCGAGATTGCTTACCGTACCCGAAGACGAAGGGATCGGGCAGGAAAAGATTTGCGCAGTAATTGCTTGATTTCATTGGTGGTTTGGTGGAATCCTGCAACAAATCTATGTAACTCAAATTCTTAGAACATCTGCGAACTCCTACGTGTCAGAGTCCAGTCCTATCTGCCCACAATCCTACCCGTTGAGTCTGGTCGAGGTCATCATTCAGGCACATCGGGCAGGTCGCCAGTTCGATTTCCATTTTCGTGATCCCCTGCGAAATCACGGAACTGAGCATCGAAGAATCCCTGGCGGTCTGATCAATCACATGAAACAGGTTCCATTTTGGTCCATCATGGGCTAGAATAGCGCATTAGTCGGAGGTTCGCTATGGCCGTCAACGTCAAACTGTCCGAAAGCTTGGTCGAAAGTGCCAAGCGCTACGGCACCATCGAGCACCGCTCGGTCCCCAAACAAATCGAATACTGGTCACAGATCGGCAAGATCGCCGCTGAAAACCCCGATCTGCCCTTCAGCGTCATCCGTGACATCCTGATCGCGGACCAGGAAGAGCCGGTGGGTGAGTATCGATTCGGCTGATGCGTATCCTTGTCACCCCGACCTTCGAGCGCACCGTCAAAAGACTGCACAAGCAGCAGAAAGCCGCGCTCGACGAGGCGGTACGTACCATTGCCCGGCAACCCGAAGCGGGTGAAGCCAAAGTCGGCGACCTTGCAGGCGTGAGGGTCTACAAGTTCCGCATGGGCGGCTTGCTCTGCCTCCTGGCCTACCGGGTCCTCGACGAAAATACGCTCAAGCTGCTGATGGTGGGGCCGCACGAAAACTTCTATCGCGACCTCAAGCGGCTGGACGGATGACAGACAATTGGCTAGCGCCTTCTATCTGCGCAGATCTGCTCCAGGCAAGCGTTTTCACCGTGCCTCCCTTCGGTTCAGTCCGATTCCGCTTGGTATGGCACGATCGGCAAACTGTGATGTACACCGCATTGCTCGCAATCTCGCCAAGATGCAAATCCTACAGCGCATCGCTGAGGAAGAAGAAGCCGAACAGCCCGGCAAGCCGTTCAAGTGGCGCACATCTCATGGTCTGCTATCTCGCGGAGAGCCTGTTTGCAGAGAGACGATTGGGCGGAGCTTCGCCGCGCCGTGCTCGCCGATCCTGCTCTTGGAGAGAAAGTCGATCGCGTCTGCCGTGCGTATATTTCCGATCCCTACTCGCAGCGCCATCGTTTCTGGATGAACTATGTCCGAGCGCACCGCGCGTCCTGAACGGGAGCAGGGCTGCCCCGACGGAATCGAGACCTGCGTGGTGCACCGTCTCGTCCGCCAGGGGACGCCCGAGCCGAGCGAAGAAGAATCGCTTCGTCTCGTCGCCGTGCGTATCCTCGAACGCAACGCCCTGCGCGACTACTTCGACTTTGCCACGCTTGCCGTGCGCGCGCTGCAGCCGTTCGATCGGCTCTATCCGCTGAAGAACGGCGAGTCCGCACTCCAGCAATTGCTCGTCCAACTCGCCCACGCTATACCCTACGATGCGCCGGAAAACGATGCGTACTGGCAGAACGTCAAGGCCGCCTGCGCACGCATGGCAGTCGTGCTCTTTGACCGGGTATGCGACACCTACTCAGCGTTCCGCGCGTGTTCGCGGGGTCTGGGGGAAGCGGATAAGAAAAAACCCCAACCGAGCGTAGTTGGGGTTTGAAGATTGGTGGTGCAGACGCGACCGGAATCCAACCCACTCTCTCAACGATTGAGCAATCCCGGGCAATCCTGCGGGTTGTTGTGGACGCAATGGCCTCGGCAATGAACGCCGGTCAGTCAGTGCAGGGCGGACTCTCACCTTGTGCGGCGCCGATTGACCGGTAGCGTCGCAGCCTACCATCGAGTGGTTAGCCCCAGCTATGACCGATGGCCCGCCAGCGCGTGTTGGTCAACGAGTTGGCCCGACATCCGCTGGCGTGCAGTTCACGAATTGAATCGAGTAG
Source organism: Tepidiphilus olei (assembly GCF_006980705.1). Lineage (GTDB taxonomy): Bacteria > Pseudomonadota > Gammaproteobacteria > Burkholderiales > Rhodocyclaceae > Tepidiphilus > Tepidiphilus olei. The sequence goes on from NZ_SBHO01000005.1 coordinate 141,833, forward strand.
TCAACCGCCGGAATGACCCTGACGGAGAAGACCATCGAGTCGAGCGACCTCGTTGCCGTTGGCTGTAATCTTCTGGCCATCGGCCGTTTCGAGCAATTGCCCCTCTTTCAGGTAGACAGCCCGTCCGAACTTGTCTTCCAGCGCCGTCTTGCCGTCCTCGAATACATACAGGGTTCCACCGTCCTTGAGGAGGAACATTTTCTTGGCGCTGGCCGCTGCCGCGTCACCAGCGAACGATGGGGTTACGATGGCGCTCAGCACGGTGGCGGCGACAACAGCGGTAATCCTGGCTTTCATCTCTACACTCCTTTCAATCAAACGTGAAGGCATTTCTGTCAATGCCTTGTGCGACTGCACAGTATGTATTCTGCGAAGCCACCGCTGACGGGAAGATGAGACGGCCGTTACGTATATGTCAGATTCCATTCGGGATGGGATCGGGATTAATCGTGTGCCAATCTCAATGCATTCCTGCTCACCGAGGCGGGGCGCGGACTCATCGCCACATCGGTGCAAGTGCTTATGGCGATGCCGACAGGGCGCCAAGTGCGGTATCGGTGTGAGGCGGCTCAGGTGCCGTGGTCGAGAGCATTCCAGGCCTCGATAGGGATCAGGTGTCCAACGTCGGGTGGCAACCGATACGACAGACCCAGCGATCTGGGAGTGCAACCAGCACCCACCACGGCACGCGGGACGATCCTCGTGTTCAGACAAGACGGACGCCGCGCAAACGCAGCGCATTGCCGATCACCGATGCGGAGCTGAGACTCATCGCCAGGGCGGCGATCAACGGTGAAAGCAGCCAACCGGTGAGCGGATACAGCACGCCGGCCGCAATGGGAATGCCCAGTGCGTTGTAGAGAAAGGCGAACATCAGGTTCTGCTTCATGTTGCGGACCGTGGCCACTGACAAGGCGCGCGCCACCGCAATACCGCGCAGGTCACCCTTGACGAGCGTGATCTGTGCGCTGTTCATCGCCACGTCGGTGCCGGTGCCCATGGCGATACCGACGTCGGCCTTTGCCAAGGCCGGGGCATCATTGATGCCGTCACCAGCCATCGCAACGATACGCCCCTCGCGCTGCAGCCGCTCCACCAGTTGCAGTTTGTCGGCGGGCTTGAGCTCGCCATACACCTCATCGATGCCCAAGCGCGCCGCCACGGCCTTGGCCGTGGTCAGACCGTCGCCCGTGGCCATGACGACGCGCAAGCCCTCCGCGCGCAGCGACGCCAGCGCTTGCGGTGTGGTCTTCTTCACCGGGTCGGCGACGGCCAGGACTGCGGCGAGCACGCCATCGACGGCCAGATACATCACGCTGGCACCCTCACCGCGCAGCGCCTCCGCCCGCTCGGCCAATGGCCGCACGTCCACACCGAGCTGTTCCATCAGCGCGGTGTTGCCCAGTGCCACGGCATGTCCATCGACGCGCCCGCGCACGCCGATGCCTGAGTGCGAGTCGAACTCCTCGGCGCGTGAGAGCACCAGGCCCTGCTCGCGCGCGGCCGTGACGATGGCTTTCGCCAGCGGGTGCTCGCTGCCCTGGTCGAGGCTGGCAGCCAGTCGCAAGGCTTCGCCGGCGGTGAAGCCTTCGGCTGCGATCGTCGTCTGATAGCGCGGCCGGCCCTCGGTCAATGTGCCGGTCTTGTCGACGATCAGGGTATCGACCTGGCGCATTTTCTCGATCGCGGCGGCATCGCGAAACAGCACCCCCTGCGTAGCCCCTCGCCCGGTCGCCACCATGATCGACATGGGCGTGGCCAAGCCCAGCGCGCAGGGGCAGGCGATGATCAGCACAGACACGGCGTTGATGAGGCCAAAAACCCAACGCGGTTCCGGCCCGAACAGGCCCCAGGCAAAAAAGGTCAGCACGGCGATGGACACCGTCGCGACCACGAAATAGCCCGCCACGACATCGGCCATGCGCTGCATCGGCGCCTTGGACCGCTGCGCCTGCGCCACCATCTGCACAATCTGGGACAGCATGGTCGCCGAGCCGACACGTTCGGCGACCATGACGAGCGCGCCACTGGTATTGAGCGTCCCACCGATGACCTTGTCGCCCACCCGCTTGGTCACGGGCAGGGACTCCCCCGTCAGCATCGATTCGTCCACAGCGCTGCTGCCCTCGATTACCGTACCATCTACCGGAACCTTTTCGCCGGGTCGAATGCGCAGCCGATCGCCGACATGGATGTGCGTCAGGGGCACGTCCTCTTCCGTGCCATCGTCGCGAAGGCGCCGGGCGGTCTTGGGGGCCAGTCCGAGCAAGGACTTGATGGCGGCCGAGGTCTGCGAACGCGCCTTGAGTTCCAGTATCTGCCCCAGCAGGGTCAGGGAAATGATCACCGCCGCCGCCTCGAAGTACACCGCGACCCGTCCCATGGACACGAACGAGTCCGGGAACAGTTGTGGGGCCACGGTCGCCGCCACGCTGTAGACGAACGCCGCCCCGGTGCCCAGCGCGATCAGGGTCCACATGTTCGGGCTGCGATGGACCACGGACTGCCAGCCGCGCACGAAGAACGGCCAGCCCGCCCACAGGACGATGGGCAGGGACAAAACGAGTTCGATCCAGGTCTGTGTGCGCGCCTCGAACCAATGCAACTGGTGGCCGAACATGGCAAGCACAGTGACCATGACGGTCAGCGGCAGGGTGCACCAGAAGCGGCGCTGGAAATCGCGCAGCTCGGGACTCTCTTCTCCTTCGAGATCGGGCAGCACCGGCTCCAGCGCCATGCCGCACTTCGGACAATGACCGGGGTGATCCTGCCGGATCTCGGGGTGCATGGGGCAGGTGTAGATGGTTCCTGCGGCCAGCGCCGGCGCTTCGACAGGCGAAGGCGCGTGGCCGCTGTGGGCATAGCGCGCCGGTTCGGCGACGAACTTCGCCCGGCACCGGGCGCTGCAGAAATAAAAGCGCCGGCCTGCGTGTTCGACGTGGTGCTCGGACTGCGCGGTCACGTCCATGCCGCAGACAGGGTCCTTCAGACCTTCGGCCCGCTGCTGTGCGCTCGGGTGGTCGTGGGTGTGTCGGCGGTGGTCGTGCGCAGATCGCAGGTCCATGGCTTCAGGCCTCTTTGTCGGGGCGGTTGTCGGGCAGTGCGCCATGCCTGCCGTGGCCATGCAGCAGGTGCATCAGCGGGCACGCTAGCAGCAACAGGTACACCCAATTGCCTGCGACATGGCTCCAGTGCTCGCGCAGCAGGTAGAAGCCGCCGATGAGGGCCACCATCAGCAACGCGATCCTGACACGCCGGCTCAGGCCGGACGAGCCACGCGTGTCGGGGTGGTGATCATGATGCGTCGCGCTCATCGCCGGGTGAGGGGTTTCTTCATGGATGGGAACTGAACACTTGTGCCGACCCGTCTTTCCCAACCAGCAAGACCTGGTAGGCATCACGTCGGCCGCCATACACCGGCCCGTCCATGCCGGGTGAACCAATGGGCATGCCCGGCACCGCCAAGCCCAGGGCTTGGGGCTTTTCCTTGAGCAGCCGCTGGATGTCCGTGGCGGGTACGTGGCCTTCGATCACATAGCCCTGGATCAGGGCCGTATGGCAGGAACCGAATTTCTGCGGCATCCCGAGGCGAGTGCGGGCTGCGCTGTTGCCCTGGTCGACGGCACTCACGCGGAATCCGCTTTTCTCCAGGTGGGCAATCCAGTCCTTGCAACACCCACAGTTCGGGTCCTTCCACACCTGCACGGCAAGCGTCTGCGGTGCGGCGGCTGGTGCCAGGGAGGGAAGACTCAGCGCAAGCACCGCCAGCAGCAGCCTGCGCCGCTGGGGGAACGGTTGATCAACGGTTTGGTGCATGATAAGGACTCCCGGTGACGCTGCTTATTCGACGACGATCTTGCCCACCATGCCCGCTTCCATATGGCCGGGGAGGAGGCAGGCGAAGTCCACCGTACCGGGCCGATCGAACTGCCAAACCAGCCCGCCGCGCTGGCCAGGCTGGAGCGTCACCATGTTCGGCTCGGCATGCTGCATCTGGGGCATCTTGCGCATCATCTCGGCGTGCGCCTTGAGTTCCTTCATTGAGCCGATCACCATTTCGTGCGGCACCTTGCCCGTGTTCTTGACGAAAAAGCGGATGGTCTCGCCCTTCTTGACCGCGATGTTCGCCGGCGTGAACCGCATCGTGTCGTCCATGACCACCTCGATGGTGCGGTCGACCTTGGCGGGATCGCCTGGCTTGCCGACGTTGGAGTGTGATGCGCCACCGTGCATCGAACCGTGCATGCCTTGCATGTCGTGCCCGGCCATGCCATGGCCGCCCTGATGATTGCCGGCGGCCAGCGCCAACACAGGCAACGCGCTCAGCGCCAAAACGCTCAAGGTTTTCTTCATCATCGGTTTCTCCTTAGGGTTGGTGAATAAGATCGGAGTTGCGCGTGGCGGCTTCTAGAACCACAGCCGCACACCCGCCACATAACGCGTTTCCCGGGTACGCTGTCCTTCGGCGCGCGCAAAATCCGCGGTCTGTCCAAACTTGCCCGCCCATTCGACGCCGACGTAGGGCGCGAACTGGCGCGAGAATTCGTAACGCAGGCGCAGCCCTATGGTGGCATCGGCCAGCCCGCTGCCCAGGCCACGCGCTTCATCGCGCCGGCCATACAGATTGACTTCCATGCGGGGCTGCAGAATCAGGCGCTGGGTGAGCAGGAGTTCGTACTCGCCCGACAGGCGCAGTGCCGTGCGTCCCGAGCTGCCGACGTAGGCGGTGGCATCGACGTCGAACCAGTACGGGGCGAGCCCTTGGATGCCCACAGCGAGCCAAGTCCGGTCAGGCCCCGTGCCGCTGTCCAGCCGCACCCCGAGTTGGGTGTCCCAGTACGAGGCGATCGCATGGCCCCACAGGACCTCCGTGCGTGCCTCCTCCAGTTTGCCTTTGGCGACGTCACCCTCGGCCTTGAGGACCAGGCGGTCGTAGGTGCCGCCGAACCAGGCTTGCGCCTCATAGGCGGTGGCGTTGCCGTCCTTCGTGTCGACGCGCTCCAGGCGATCGAGGAGCACGCTGCCAAACGCATGTTCATCGGACAGCCGCAGTTGCCGTGGCCCAGGAAATGCGTACGGGCCCGACTCCAAGGTCAAGCCATTGGCATACGCGTGCGGATCGCGGGCATCGGCGGGGGCGGGGCCGCCTTGCATGCGCATGCTGCCGTGGTCCATGGTGGCGCTCGCGGGCGATTCGGCTCGCGTTGGGGCTGGAGCCGTGCCCGGGTGCCCGGCATGGCCGCCGCCTTCCATCGGTGTTTGTGCCCAGACGGGTGCCGCACCGAGCAACACCATCGCCGCAGTGAAGAGAGAACGGGGTTTCATCGAGAATCGTCCTTGGATGAGTTTCATGACACGACCACCACGCGGAACATGCCCATGTCCATGTGCAACATCAGGTGGCAGTGCCAGGCCCAGCGACCCAGGGCGTCGGCGGTCACGAGGAAGCTGACGCGCTGCGCGGGTTGAACCGGGATGGTGTGGCGACGCACCAGGAACTGCCCGTCGGGCGTTTCCACCTCGCTCCACATCCCGTGCAAATGCATCGGGTGCGTCATCATCGTGTCGTTGTGCAGGATGACGCGCACCCGCTCGCCGTACTTCAGGTGCACCGGCGTGCTCTTGCCGAACTCGAGGCCGTCGAGCGACCAGGTATAGCGCTCCATGTTGCCGGTGAGGTGCAGCTCGATCTCGCGCTCGGCCCCGCGTGGGTCGAGAGGACCACCGATCGTCCTGAGATCCGCCAGCGTCAGCACGCGCCGGCCGTTGTTGCGCAGGCCAATGCCCGGATCGTCGAGATTGGTCCGCGGCATGTCCACACGCATATCCGTGCTCGGGCCGTATTCCGTGCGGGCATGACGGACCGTGGCGCTGGGCTTGGCCAACGCGCCGCCAGCCATGCCATGCATCGCGTGCTGACCATGGCCCATCGCCATCGCGCCATGGTTCATGCCGGACATGTCGTGCTTCATGCCAGACATGTCGTGGCCCATCGCCGCGTGGTCCATCGCGCCCATGGCCGAGCCGCCATGCCCCATCGCGCCGTGATCCATCGCGCCCATCATGTCGGCCATGGTGAGCCATTCGACGGGATCGAGCGCAGGCACGGCGGCGTTCAAGCCCTCGCGCACCGCGAGCGTGCCGCGGGCAAAGCCCGTTCGATCCATCGATTGCGCGAAGATCGTGTAGGCGTCCTCCTGGGGCGTGACGATCACGTCGTAGGTCTCGCCCGGCCCGAAGCGGAACTCATCGACGGTGACGGGCTCGACGTTCTGCCCGTCGCTTTGCACCACTGTCATCTTGAGCCCGGGGATGCGCACGTCATAGAAGGTGTTGGCCGCGCCATTGATGAAGCGCAGACGCACCCGCTCACCCGGCCGAAACAGGCCGGTCCAATTGCCGGCAGGGGTGACGCCGTTCATCAGGTAGGTCAATGTCGCCCCCGAGAGATCGGCCAGGTCGGTCGGGTTCATCCGCATCTGGTTCCACATCGCACGCTTGTCGAGTGCACGAGAAAGCCCCATCTCGGCCACGTCACGGAAAAAATCGATCGCCGTCGGCTGATTGAAGTTGTAGTAGTCGCTTTGCGCCTTGAGCTTGGCGAGCACCCGCATGGGGTCTTCGTCGGTCCAGTCGGACAGCAGCACGACATGGTCGCGGTCGGCGCGGATGGGGTCTGCCTCACGCGGCTCGACGATCAAGGCCCCGTACATGCCGGTCTGCTCCTGCATGCCGGAGTGCGAGTGATACCAGTAGGTGCCGGTTTGTTCGAGGCGAAACTGGTAGGTGAAGGTTTCGCCAGGGGCGATGCCCGGGAAACTGACCCCAGGCACCCCGTCCATCTGGTAGGGCAGGATGATCCCGTGCCAGTGGATCGAGGTGGCCTCGCGCAGGCGGTTGGTGACGCGGATGGTGACCGTGTCGCCCTCCCGCAGTTTGAGCGTTGGCGCCGGGATGGAGCCATTGATGGTGGTCGCCATCCGTGGCTTACCGGTGAAATTGACCGGCGATTCGCCGACCACCAGGTCGATGTTCGTGCCGCTGAGCACGGGCGCTGCACCCGTGCGCGTGTCGGACAGCCCCTGCGCCGCAGCACGCAGCCAGGGTGACAGGCCGATCATGACGCCGCCAGCGACCAAGCCGCGCACGAAACGCCGCCGAGCGGGCACCAACGGCAACGGTGAATGAAACGGTCTCAAGGGTGGCATGGGCTCCTCGCAATGAATTGCTGATTTCGTGGATGACATGCTAGAGGGCCACCCCTGTTAGGAAGCTGTCTGTCAGATTACATTTTTGTTATCATCGTGTCAGGTGCGCCCAAAATCGTCACACTAGCGGCTATTCGATATGGCGGAGCACCCTCATGAAAATACTGATCGTCGAAGATGAACCCAAAACGGGCGAGTACCTGCGTCAAGGCTTGAGCGAAGCGGGTTTCGTGGTCGATCTGGCGCAGGACGGCACGGATGGCCTGCACCTGGCCTTGCAGGGCGAATACGACCTGGTGATTTTGGATGTGATGTTGCCCGGCCTCGACGGCTGGCAGGTACTCCAGTCCTTGCGCCGTCGCGGCCTGCAGATGCCAGTGCTGTTCCTGACTGCACGCGATCAGGTGGAAGACCGCGTCAAAGGCCTTGAGCTCGGAGCGGACGACTATCTGGTCAAGCCTTTCTCCTTTGCCGAATTGCTGGCCCGCGTGCGCACGATCCTGCGCCGGGGGCGCAGTGGCAACGAGAGCACCGTGCTGCGCGTGGCCGACCTCGAACTGGACCTGCTGCGCCGACGCGTGTCACGCGGCGGCCGGCGGATCAGTCTGACGGCCAAAGAGTTCGGCTTGCTGGAACTGCTGATGCGCCGTCATGGCGAGGTCCTGCCCCGCTCGCTGATCGCCTCGCAGGTCTGGGACATGAATTTCGACAGCGACACCAATGTGATCGAGGTGGCCATCCGGCGCTTGCGCGCGAAGATCGATGATGGGCATGAGGTCAAGCTGATCCACACCGTACGTGGCATGGGTTACGTATTGGAAGCGCCGGAGGAGCACTGAATGTTTCGCTCCCTGTCACTGACGACCCGGCTCACCCTCTTCTTTACGTTGGCGGCGTCGGCCGTCGTGTTTGGATTGGCCTTGTTGGTCATCGCTGCATCCGAGCGGCATTTCATCGAACTGGATCACATGGCGCTGCAGGACAAGCAGCACCTGATCGAGAATATTTTGGCGCGATCCAATTCGGCCGAGGACGCCAAGTGGCTGCTGCGTGAGGCATTGAGCCACCATCACGGGCTGTACGTCAGCGTCCATGATTCGAAAGGTGAAACGCTCTTCCAGTCCGAAGGATTTCGCCTCCCGCGCGAACTGTCACCGGCGGATGAAGGCAACGGCAACGACGCGCTGAAGCATTGGGCCGACGAAGGGCGAGCGTTTCGCGGAATGCGTTTCCAGGCTGTTCCCGCCTATGACGCGACGACGCGGCTGGACATCCTTGTTGCCATGGACACGGCACATCACACACGGTTCATGCTGGAGTTGCGGCGCACCCTGATGACCTATGCCGTCGTGACGATCGTCATCTGTGGCTTGCTGAGCTGGTTTGCCGCGTACAAGGGGCTGGCGCCATTGCGTGCCATGAAATCCAGAGCCACCACGCTCACGAGCCAGCGGCTGCACCAGCGCATGCCCGTCGAGGCGGTACCCATCGAAATGGCCGATCTGGCTCACGAACTCAACAAGATGCTGGACCGGCTGGAAGACGCGTTCACGCGACTGTCGGAGTTCTCGTCGAATCTGGCGCATGAGCTGCGCACCCCCCTGAGCAACCTGCTGACCCAGACCCAGGTCGCGTTGGCTACCCGGCGCGATGCCGATGCCTACCGGGAGATCCTGGCTTCCAATGCCGAGGAACTGCAGCGTCTGGGCCGCATGGTGTCCGATATGCTGTTCCTGGCCAAGGCCGAACGCGGGATGATGCTGCCGAACCGGGAACGTTTCTCGGCAGCCGAAGAAACGTACGCCCTGATCGAGTTCTATGAGGCGGTCGCCGATGAGAAGGGCGTCAGACTGGCTCAGCGTGGTGAGGGTGAGATAGTCGGCGATCGCTTGATGTTCCGCCGTGCCCTGAGCAATCTGCTTTCGAACGCGCTGCACCACACCCCGCCCCATGGCGAGGTCACGATCGAGATCAGCCAGTCTTCCCAAGCCACCCGGGTGAGCGTCGAGAACACTGGCGAGGACATCGACCCGAAGGTACTGCCGCGCCTGTTCGATCGGTTTTACCGTGCCGACCCGTCGCGGTCACATCCGGAAACCGACGGCGCAGGGCTGGGATTGGCGATTACCCGTGCCATCATGCAAGCCCATGGAGGCTCGGTCAGCGTGACTTCTGCACAGGGCAGAACCCGGTTCTGTCTGGAGTTCCCAGGCGGAACCTGATGAGGTGAAGCAGTTGGGGCGAGCCAGCCCAAGTGCCTTTGGTCTGTGCGCTTTCGCAGAGGCAATGGCCCCGATCGCTGTTGAACCGACCGGGCTGACGGCTCCCGATCACGGATCAGCGTGAACGCTACGAAGAGTTTGAGAGAACTCGAGGGCGTGATCATGCGCCGGGGCCCGGTGCCATGGAGCGGCTTTGCCGTCATGTACCGAGGTGGCCTTGCTCTTGGCGATCCACGTCCTGACCGAGATCATGACTCGGACATGCGCTTTGCAACCACCTGCGCGCGAAAACCTCGGCCGGCTCCGGACGGGCGAAGTAATACCCCTGTGCTTCGTCGCAACCCAATGCCAGCAAGTGTTCCGCCTGCGCTGCCTCTTCCACACCTTCGGCCAGGGTCTTGAGGCCGAGGCTCTTCGCCATGGCAACGATGGCGGACACAATGGCGAGATCGTTGCGATCGGTCAGCATGTCCCGCACGAACGAGATGTCGATCTTCAGTTTATGAACGGGAAATCGCTTGAGGTAAGCCAGTGAGGAATACCCGGTGCCGAAATCATCGATGGACAGCGCAAACCCGGCCGAGGTCAGGGCGCGCGTGACCCTCCATCACCGAGATCGCGGCAGCCGAGAGCATTGACCGGGGGCATGCAAGTCGGATCGCGCAACTGACCCGGCTTGCACCTGACATCGTCGAGGCGTGCGTGGTGGAAAAGGCAGTCGGGCTTGTGCTGGAGCGCCTGATCCGGCGAGCCTTGCCATTGGATTGGGCAGCGCAGCGTGAAATTCCAGGGCGGGAATTCAGTCGTTGATATTGCCGGGGCGGCATGTCCCGCGCTCGCTGCTTCAGGCACCGAGGCGCAGGATGCGCCGCGCACCGTTCAATACCAGCAGCGCGATGAGCGAGCCAATCACCAAATCGGGGTAACGCGATCCTGTCCAGGCGACCAACGCCCCGGCCGCGATCACCCCCAGGTTTGCCAGCACGTCGTTCGTGGAGAAAATCCAGCTTGCCTTCATGTGAGCGCCGCCTTTTCGATGACTGGAGATCAGGACAAGGCAGGTAACGTTTGCAATGAGCGCAACGAGCGCGATCCCCATCATGAGCGGTGGCTCGGGCTCGCTACCAAAGACGAAGCGGCGCAGCACCTCGGACATTGCGCCGAGCGCGAGCAACAGTTGCAGCCAGCCTGACAGCCGCGCCGCCTTCAGCTGGTGCTCGGTAGGACGGCCGACGGCGTAGAGCGCGAGCCCGTAGACGGCGGCATCTGCGAACATGTCCAGTGAGTCAGCCATGAGCCCTGTGGACTGCGCAATCCACCCGATCGTCACTTCGACGACAAACATGGCGGCGTTGATGGCAAGCAACCATTTGAGAGCGCGAGACTCTTGCTCGGAGGACGGCTGGCTGTCGCTTTGCCCATCGACAGTGTGCGGGCCATTCGATTCAGTTGACGCAATGAGACGGGCGCCCAAGCCGAGACTTTCAAGCTTGCTTGCAATGGGTTCGACGGGGCCGTCGTGAAAAACACGCAACTCGCGCTTGCCAAGATCGAACTCGAGTGCGGCCAGCCCGCTCGTATTCTCGAGCGCGAGCCGGATCATGCGCTCCTCCGAAGGGCAGTCCATCTTCGGCACCGAGAACAGACTCATCCTTCCCGTCCCGGTCGGCGTGGCACCCGTCATGGACTCCGCCTTCCGCTCGGACGCACATCCGCAGGATTTCTGGCATTCATCAGTCATAGTCATTGGTCCTTGATTCTTCTCGTTCCTGATCCGGCGAGGCTCTTGCAGAAACCAGCAAGCATCCGGAGGGTATTTTGAGATTTAACACTCTATAGCTACTATAGAGTCAAGTCGATGATAAAAAGGGGTTGCAGCTATGCAGATCGGAGCGCTTGCCCGGCAAACCGGGTGTCCGATTCAAACGATTCGCTTTTATGAGCAGGAAGGACTCCTGCCGCCCCCGTCCCGGAGCGCGGGCAATTTCCGCTTATATGGCGACGCGCACGTCGAACGCTTGCTTTTCATTCGCCGCTGTCGTTCGCTGGACATGACGCTCGACGAGATTCGTGTGCTGTTGCGCCTCAAGAACGTGCCAACCCAAGATTGCAGTGAGGTCAACCGTGTTCTTGAGGCACACATCGAGCAGGTCGCGGTGCGTATCCAGGAACTGAGCGCACTTGAGCAGCAGCTCAGATCCTTGAGGGAAATGTGTTCCGAAGGCAGAAGCGCCGAACAGTGCGGCATCCTGTGCGAACTGTCTCAACCAGTATCTGCCGCCGAGCTCGCCGTACCTTGATGCAAGACGAGGTGAGCAGTGCAGATTCGGTAACCAACGGCCGACCAATTCACAATCGCAACCCGGAAGCCGGAAACCCGCGCCAGTGCTGGCTCTGGCTCGGTGAACGCTCACGAGCCCAGCAGAGAAAAACGGCAGCAGAGAGGCGAGAAGTACTCCGAAACGGCGTCGTTTGGCGGTGCAGCGCTCACGAGGCAACGGGCCGGAACCGCGCCAACACTGGCGCTCAGGGCAAAAAAATCCCAACCGATAAGGGTTGGGATTTTGGGTTTTGGTGGTGGAAGGCTAACGAAAAGGAAGCCCACCATGTCCGGGTATTGAGGGACCCTCGACGACGCGCGGCGGTATTGCAATCAATTCGAGGCGAGTAGGCGCCCCGCTGATTCACCCGGGTTCCCTCGACCTCCCCGATCGGCGTCCCTGGACCTGCCCGCACACGGCCGCACCCGCCATGTCGCCTTGGCTGGTTGCGCGAACAGCGCCGTAATGGTCTGCCGCAGCGCGAATGGAGCACAGACCATGTCGAACGACCACGCCTTCACCGAAACCGAGCTGGCGCAGCGCTGGAACATCAGCGTCAAGACACTCCAACGCTGGCGCAGCGAGAGTCGCGGGCCGCGGTATTACAAGCTGTCCAAGGCCGTTCGCTACGCGCTCGAAGACGTCCTCGCCTACGAAGACGCGCAGCGACAAGGCATGCCGATCGGTGCCGACCCACCCGTCGCTCCGAGCCCTCCACCCATCGAGCCACCTGCACCCACGCCGGCCGTCGTGGAACCCAAGCGATATACGCTTCGTGAGGCTTTCGATCTCGTGTGCCGGCACGGCAGTTTGGAGGCGGCGGAGGCCAGCATGCGGGAGGTGAGCAATGATCTCCAGCGCTGACCTCAACAGAGCCCGGGAGGCCGATGCGCGAGAACAGGAACTGCGTCGCGGCCCCCGCTCCCAACTGCCCAAGATTCGCTACCCGGTGCTGAGTGAGCTTCAGCTTGCGGCGAGGTGGAACGTCACACCCAACACGCTGCAGCGCTGGTGCGCGGAAGGGATCGGACCGCCCTCTTGGCGGATCGGCAAGCAGCCCCGCTATCTGGAGTCGGAGGTCGATGCTTTCGAGCGCAAGGCCCAAGTGGCGCGCAAAGCGGTCGCCGGCAGCGCGTTGTCCCGATCATCGCCGACGGCGCTGAAAGAGGCCATCGAATGGTCGGCCGCGTTCTGGCCGCCCGCAGGTGAGCGCATCCTGCTCGACTGCCATGAGGTCAGCAGCATCACCGGGCTGCCCACGTACTGGCTCGCCGAGCGGAGCGAGCGCAGCCGGCTCAGCGTCCCGCACTACGTGCTCGGCGGCAAGGTCATCCGCTTTTGCATCGAGCAGATCTTTCGATGGGAGCTCGACCACCTGGTGCCGCGTGGCAGCAACGACCTGCCGAGTAACCTGTGAGGGTCTTCGGGCGACAATGCGTTTGCATTGACATGGCAATGCGGATGCATTACACTTATTCTGATAGCAGCCGGAGAACCGCCATGCCCGCCACCCTCGAAGCCGAATCGACGCTGACCGATCGCTATCAGACGACCGTGCCGGAAACCGTGCGCCGCGCGCTGCGCCTGGGCAAGCGCGACAAGATCCACTACACCATCCGCCCGAACGGTGAGGTGGTGCTCACGCGCGCGGCCCCCGGCGACAGCGACGACCCGGCGCTGATGCCGTTCCTCGGCTTCCTGGCCCGCGACATGGCCGAGCATCCCGAACGGCTCCAAGCGGTGGATGCCGGCCTCGCGCAACGCATCCAGGCGCTGGTCGGCGGTGTCGAGGTGGATCTCGAGGCTCCGCTGTCGGCGGATGATGAATGAGCGGCGCCCCGCTGGTCGTCAACGGCTGGGCCCTCTTCGCCCACCCGATCTTCCTCGACCAGCTTGACGCCCTGACCGCGCAGGTCGAGGCGCTCAGGCGCAAGGACCCGGCCGGCTACGCCAAGAAGAACGCCACCAAGCGCCTGGCGGCCATCGCCAAGCTGGCGTTCGAGGTCATCCCTCAGGACCCCGCCCGGCCGGAGTACCGCCAGGGCGACACGCTTGGGCCCGAGCACAAGCACTGGTTCCGCGCCAAGTTCTTCCAGCAGTACCGGCTGTTCTTCCGCTACCACGCCCGGGCCAGGGTGATCGTCTACGCCTGGGTCAACGACGAGGACACGAAGCGGGCCTACGACAGCGCCGACGACGCCTACCGGGTGTTCCGCAGGATGCTCAACAGCGGCCGCCCGCCGTCGGACTGGGGCCAGTTGCTGGCCGAAGCCCGTGCCGAGTCGGAGCGCCTTCGTCGGCTCGCGTCAGGGGGCGGGGCCTGAATTGTCGTACCACTGAAGTTGGTCTTCCAACCGATGCCACGCTGGGTGTTCGGCCACCGATCCCTGCATAGTGCCCTGGCTCACCTGCCGACCGCCTTGGCTATCTGTCATCCCCCCTCCCGCCGCTTGGCTGTTCAAAGATGCACAAGTTTGACGTATCCTTGCTAAGATTACCATCATCACCGGCCCCTGCCTGGTACCGGGTGAGGAAGCGATGAAAGACGACACTGGAGAGATATTCACGCTCGACGAGGTGGCTGCCTACCTCAAGGTAGGCAAACGCACGGTCTATCGCTTGGCGGCGGGCAGGAAGATCCCCGCATTCAAAGTCGGTGGCACGTGGCGATTCCGGCGCCAGGAAATCGACCTGTGGATCAAGAAGCAGACGGCGGAAGCCCAGGGCGACGATGGTCCTGGCGGGGCTCATGGCGGCAATGGGTGAAGGGCTGCCGGATGCTCACACGACTGGACCGTCTCGTAGACGAAATCGCGGCCCTGCACAGCAAGCTGATCCTGCTTGTTGGGCGCCCTGGATGCGGCAAGAGCGCGCTGCTGGCCGAGCTGGCCAATCAGCGCGGTATGAAGGTAATGAATGTCGGAGCGGTGTTGGGAAAGCGTCTCGCGGCGCTGCCGCAGCGGCAACGGGCGCTCCAGGCCAACGTCGCCCTGCGGGAGCTGGCAGATGAATATGCAAGCGGCGATCTACTCCTGCTCGACAACATCGAGCTGCTGTTTGATCAGTCGCTCAAGCTCGATCCGCTGGATCTGCTCAAGCGCCACGCTCATGCCCGGCGTGTGGTGGCGGTGTGGCCGGGAGAGTTACGGGATGGCCGCCTGATCTACGCGGAGATGGGGCATCCGGAATATCAGGACTACGGCCTCGACGGCCTGGTCCCGTTCGAGATTGAAACGGTGGGGTAAAGAGGAAAACGCATGCGCTACGGGGATCTCATTCAGTTCGAGCCGATCGAGTCGGTCATTCAGCTGCTCGACGCCAACCGGCCCGATGAGGCAAAGAAGCTCGTCGCCACCTACGTCATTTCCGACGACATGGCCGAGCGGATCACCAAGCAGATGATCCCGCAGCTCTCGTTCGACGAATCGGTCGACCACAAGGGTGTGCTCGTGGTCGGCAACTACGGCACCGGTAAGTCGCACTTGATGTCGGTGCTCTCGCTGATTGCCGAGGACGCTGCCTACGTCCCGATGATCCACCACCCCAAGGTCGCGGAGGCTGCCGGTTCGATCGCCGGCAAGTTCAAGGTGCACCGTATCGAGATCTCCAGCCAGATGTCCCTGCGCGACATCATCACGCAGGAGCTCGAGATCTTCCTGGAGAACCAGGGCGTCAGCTACGCATTCCCGCCGGCCGACAAAGTGGTCAACAACAAGGCCGCCTTCGAGGAGATGATGGCTGCCTTCGACGAGGTGCACCCCAACCATGGGGTCCTCCTCGTCGTTGACGAGTTCCTCGAATACCTGCGCTCCCGCAAGGACCACGACCTGGTGCTGGATCTGTCCTTCCTGCGCGAGATCGGCGAAGTCACCAAGCACCTGCGTTTCCGCTTTGTGGCCGGCGTGCAGGAAGCCATCTTCGACAGCAGCCGCTTCCAGCATGTGGCCGACAGTCTGCGCCGCGTGAACGAGCGCTTTACCCAGGTCCTGCTGGCCCGCCAGGACGTGAGCTTTGTGGTGGCGGAGCGTCTGCTCAAGAAGTCGGCGGACCAGCAGCACAAGATCCGCACCTACCTCACGCCTTTCGCCAAGTTCTACAGCAACATGAACGAGCGGATGGATGAGTATGTCCGCCTGTTTCCCGTCCATCCGGACTACATCGGCACCTTCGAGCGGCTGATCTTCACCGAAAAGCGCGGCGCGCTGGTCACTTTGCGCGACCAGATCCAGGCTCTCCTGGATGAGGAGGTGCCGACCGATCGCCCCGGCTTGATCGGCTACGACAAGTTCTGGGACACGGTCACCTCCAACTCGGTGCTGCGATCAGACCCGAATATCGGCCCAGTATTGAAGGTGGCCGAGGTGCTCTCCGAGCGCGTACAGAAGGCCTTCACTCGCCCCGCTTACAAGGCGATGGCCATGCGGGTGATCAAGGGGCTGTCCGTGCACCGCCTGACGACCGGCGGCGACATCTACGTACCGGTAGGCCCAACGGCCGAGGAACTGCGTGACACGCTTTGCCTGTACCAGCCCGGCATCGAGGATATGGGTGGTGAGCCCGCCGACGACCTGCTGACCGCCGTGCAGACGACCCTGCGTGAGATCGTCAAGACGGTCAACGGCCAGTTCATCTCCAAGGCACCGGACACCGAGCAGTACTACCTCGATCTCAAAAAGGACGTCGACTACGACGCCCAGATCGAGAAGCGCGCCGAAGCCCTGTCGGACGACGCGCTGGACCGCGCTTACTACAGCGCGCTCATGCAGCTCATGGAATGCACCGATGAGCATGCCTACGTCAGCGGCTACAAGATCTGGCAACACCAGGTCGAATGGCAGGAACGCCGCGTGGAGCGCAACGGCTACCTGTTCCTCGGAGCGCCCAACGATCGGCCGACCGCCCAGCCCGAGCGCGACTTCTATATCTATTTCATCCAGCCGTTCGAGCCGCCTCGTTTTCGCGACGAAGCCAAGCCGGACGAGGTGTTCTTCCGGTTGAAGGGTCTGGATGACGCGATCAAGCGTCATCTCTCGTTCTACGCCGCAGCCCAGGAACTGGCATCGACCGCTAGCGGTGCGGCGAAGGCCGTCTACCTGGACAAGGCCAAGGATGCCCTGCGCGACATGAGCAAGTGGCTGCAGGACAAGCAGATGACCGCCTTCGAAGTCACCTACCAGGGCAAGACCAAGACCCTGCAGGAATGGGCCAAGGGCGTGTCGATGCGCGACAAGCTCCGGTTGGGGCCGGATGAGCGCGCCAACTTCCGCGACATCGTCAACGTAACTGCCGGCCTTGCCCTCGGCACCCACTTCGCGGATCTGGCGCCGGAATATCCGACCTTCTCGGTGCTGGTCACCGAATCCAACCGCAAGCAGCTCATCACCAATGCTCTCAGGGCGCTGGCGGGCGGCACGCGCACCAAGGACGCCATCGCCATCCTCGATGCGTTGGAGATGCTGGACGGCGATCGCATCGAGCCCACGCGATCCAAGTACGCGCAGGAAGTGCTGAACCGGTTGAAGGCCAAAGGTCACGGCCAGGTGCTCAACCGCAGCGAGCTCATCAGCGGCGCCACCGACGTCGAGTACTTCGCGCCCGTGCGTTTCCGCCTGGAACCCGACCTGCTCGTGGCGGTGCTGGCCAGCCTGGTCTACTCGGGCGACATCGTGCTGGCGATTACCGGCGACAAGATCGACGCCGGCAAGCTGTCGCTCCTGGCCGAACGATCCTTGGACGACCTGATCCAGTTCAAGCACATCGAACCGCCCAAGGAAATCAATGTCGCCGTCCTGCGCTCGCTGTTCGAGCTGCTGGGATTGCCCAGTGGCTTGGCTCAGATGGCGACTCAGGGCAAGGAGGAGCCCGTCAAGGAGCTGCTGGATGCGGTCGCCAAGTTGGTCAACCGCGTGCTGACCGTCGGCACCGACCTGCGGAATCGCCTCAGCTTCTGGGGTCAATCCCTGCTGCGCGAAGAAGAGCTGCGCGACAGACAACAGAGGCTGGAAGCACTCAAGGGCTTCCTGGAAGGGCTGTCGCCCTACAACACTATCGGCAAGCTCAAGAATCTGCGCATCACCCAGGACGACATCGAGACTCAGAAGAAGAACCTCGATGCGCTTGCCGCAGTGGAGAGACTGCGTGACCTGGTTGCCGAGCTGGGCAATGTTGCCGCCTACCTCTCCCAAGCCGAAATGGTGCTGCCCGGCGATCATCCCTGGGTACAGCAGGCACAGGCTGCCCGCAAGGACATTCTCGACAAGCTCGCCGAGGACCGCAGTGCGCAGCATGCCGCTGAATACCGCCAGCGTCTGGCCACGTTGAAGAAGGACTACATCACCGCCTACGTGGCGCAACACAGCAAGGCCCGGCTCGGCGTGGCAGAGGACAAGACCAAGTCCGCTCTGCGCAAGGATCTGCGCATGGTGACCCTGCGCGCCTTGGCTGGCATCTCCCTCATGCCCACCGGCCAGCTCACCACCTTCGAAGACAGACTGGACAAGCTCAAGAGCTGCGCATCCCTGGTGGAAAGGGAGCTGGAAACAAGCCCGGTATGCCCGCACTGCGGTTTTCGCCCCGCCAACGAACAGGGCGACCTGCTGCCGGCCGCCAACGTGCTCAAGGCCCTGGACGACGAACTCGATCGTCTCCTGGAAGGGTGGCAGCGAACCCTACTGGACAACCTAGATGACCCGATCATTCAAGCGAACTTCGAACTGCTTAGACCTAAGCAGCGTGACCTGATCAAGGGCTTCCTTGCGTCGAAAGCCTTGCCGGATCCGGTCACGCCCGAGTTCGTCGCAGCGGTTCAGGAAGCGCTGTCCGGCCTCGAAAAGATCGTGGTCACCGGCGACGACATCAAGAGGGCGCTGCTCGCTGGTGGATCCCCCGCGACGCCCGAGGATCTGCGCAAGCGTTTCGAGTCGTTCCTGAGCGAGCGCTGCAAGGGCAAGGATGCCGGCAAGTTGCGGTTTGTCATCGACTGATGCGCGGCGAAGATGAGCCCGGTAATTGATGTGAGCCAGATAACGATGCCCGCCAACTTGTCCGAATGGCTGACGCTCGCGAACGTCCTATTGACCGCGATATTCGCCGGCCTGACGTTCTTCATCCTGCGCGCAAACCGTGCGGCCGTTGCAGCAATGCGCGACCAGATGGCTGACCAGAATCGGCCCTATGTCTGCGTGACGGTACAGGTTCGTCTCGGGACACCGGTGTTGCAGCTGCTTATCAGGAACGTCGGCCGCTCGCCAGCGGAGAACCTTCGATTGCATATCGACCGGGACTTCTACCAGTTCGGGGAGCGGTCGAAGGCGCGCAATCTGGCCGAGCATTCTGCGTTTACCAAGCCGATCGACTGTCTTCCGCCGATGTCGGAACTGCTCTTCGATCTCGGTATGGGATTCAAGATCTTCGCGGAGGACGCCGATCCTGTAGTCTGTCCGCTCACCTTTGTTGTCTCGGCCGAATACTGGCACGGCAAGAGCAAGTACAGCGAAAAAACGCATGTTGATCTGCAGCCCTACATCGGCACCAGCGTTCCCTACCATCCAGTAGTGGACGAACTGCAGCGAGTCAGAAAATCCATCGACAACCTCAGTGGTGCAGTCAAGCAGTCTGCGAATTCACTGATTCAGGCCGGCCGCGCCGAGAACAAAGAATGAGCACCCTATTCAAGAGCACAAAAGGCGATAACGCCCCCGTCGAATGCCTGGGCCTGTCCTTTCCCAACGACCAGGCGCGCCGTGATCACTTTCTCAAGCTGCTCGCCGAAAAGCTGAAGGACCCGGAATTCCGCAAGCAGGAAGGTTTTCCGCAGGGAACGGATGAGGCCATCCTCGCCATGTCCGATCCGCCGTACTACACCGCCTGCCCGAACCCGTGGCTCGCGGACTTCGTCAAGCACTACGGCAAGCCCTACGACCCGAACGAACCGTACCGGCGCGAACCGCTGGCCATCGACGTCTCGGTGGGCAAGACCGACCCGATCTACAAGGCGCATTCCTACCACACCAAGGTGCCGCACCTGGCCATCGTGCCGTCGATCCTGCACTACACGCAGCCGGGCGACCTCGTGCTCGATGGCTTCGCGGGTTCGGGCATGACGGGCGTGGCCGCGCAATGGTGCGGATCGGCGCCAGCCAGCTACCGGCACGAGATCGAGATGGCTTGGAAGAAGGAAGGCCGACCGGCGCCCAGGTGGGGCGCGCGGCGTGTGGTCCTGAACGACCTGTCGCCCGCGGCCACCTTCATCGCCGCCAACTACAACCTGCCGTTCGATGTGGACGCCTTCGCCAGGGCAGGCAAGCAACTGCTCGATGAGCTGGAAGCCGAAATCGGCTGGATGTACGAGACCCTGCACTCGGACGGCAAGACCAAGGGGCGGATCGAGTATACGGTCTGGAGTCAGCTCTATAGCTGCCCCGAGTGCGCCGGCGAAGTGAATTTCACCGAGGAGGCGTTGGATGAGGAGTCCAAGCGAGTCAAGGACGCCTTTCCCTGCCCGCATTGCGGTGCCGAGCTCACCAAGTCTCGGCTCGAACGACTGTATTCGACCAAGCTTGACCCGAGCACAGGCAAGACGATCCAGGTACCCAAACGTGCGGCGACACTGATCTCCTACAGTGTCGGCAAGACCCGCTACGAGAAGAAGCCGACCGCCGACGACCTGGTAGTCCTCCAGCGTATCGAGGCATTGCTGCTGCCATCCCAGGTGCCGACCATCGAAATCCCGCCCATGCACATGACGCACGAGCGGGCACGCATGGACTACGCGGGAGTCACCCACATCCACCACTTCTTCCTGCCCCGCGCCGCGCAGGCCATGGGCAAGCTATGGGAAAAGGCAAAGGCGCATCCCGATGCGCGCATCCGGGCGTTCTTGCTGTTCATGGTGGAGCAAGGGATAGGCCCCATGTCCGTGCTCAACCGATACCGCGCAAATCAAACCTCTCAATCCAATCAAATACTGACTGGTGTTTATTACGTTCCATCGCAAATAGCCGAAATATCGGTTTCCTATCGTTTTGCAAGTAAGCTGAATCAACTGGTCAAAACCTTCCGCTCGCTAGAAGTCGGCGCTGGCCAGACGGCGATCAGCACCGGCACGGCTGCCCGGCTGTCGCTGCCCGACGATTCGGTGGATTACATCTTCACCGACCCGCCGTTTGGCGAGAACATCTACTACGCCGATCTCAACTTCCTGGTCGAGTCATGGCACGGCGTGGTGACCGACGCCCAGCCGGAGGCCATCATCGACCGCTTCAAGCACAAGGCGCTGCCCGAGTACCAGCATTTGATGCAGCGCTGTTTCGCCGAATACCACCGCGTGCTCAAGCCCGGCCGCTGGATGACCGTGGTGTTCTCCAACAGCCGCGCCTCCGTCTGGAACGCCATCCAGGTGGCCTTGCAGCAGGCCGGGTTCGTCGTGGCCGAGGTCACCGCCCTGGACAAGGTGCAAGGCAGCTATCGGCAGGTGACGTCCACGACAGCCGTGAAGCAAGACCTGGTGATCTCCGCCTACAAGCCCAACGGCGGGCTGGAGCAGCGCTTTGCCGAGCGCGGCGCGTCCGAAGCCTCGGCCTGGGATTTTGTGCAGACGCACCTTCGATATCTCCCGGTGGCCAAGACCAAGCACGGCGAATTGGAGTTCATCGTCGAGCGCGACCCGCGGCGTATCTACGACCGGATGGTGGCCTGGTTCGTGCGCCACGATGCGCCGGTGCCCCTGTCGTCGGACGAGTTCTTGAGTGGCCTGCGCAGCCGCTTTCCAGAGCGCGACGGTATGGTCTTCCTGCCCGAGCAGGTGGCCGAGTACGACAAGAAGCGCGCGCAAACCGCCCAGGCGCCGCAGATGGAGCTGTTCGTTTCCGACGAGCGCAGCGCCATCGACTGGTTGGCTGACTTCCTGAAAAGACGTCCCTCGACTTACCAGGAGATTCACCCTGAGTTCACCACCCAACTCGGCGCCGGCTGGAAGAAGCATGAGGCCAAGCCGGAGCTGATGGCGCTCTTGGACAACAACTTCCTGAAGTACGACGGATCGGGGGAAGTCCCGAGCCAGATCCACGCTTACCTTTCGTCCAACTTCAAAGAGCTGCGCGGGCTGGAGAAGAGCGACCCACGCCTGATCACCAAGGCCAAGGATCGCTGGTACGTGCCGGATCCGAACAAGGCGCAGGATCTGGAGAAGAAGCGCGAAAAGGCACTGCTGAAGGAGTTCGAGCAATACCAGCAACACAGCGGCCGCAAGCTCAAGGAGTTCCGGCTGGAGGTGCTGCGCGCCGGCTTCAAGGACGCATGGAGCAAGAAGGACTACGCAACCATCATCAAGGTCGCCCAGAAGATCCCGGACGAGGCGCTGCAGGAAGACGAGAAGCTGCTGCTCTGGTATGACCAGGCGCTGACGCGCACGGAGGCTGGTTCCTGATGGCGATTGAGGTGCCACGATGAACCAGGATGAGCTGCTCGCGCGCCTGAACGGCTTCGAGTGGAACGATTTCGAGTGCAAACGCGCGCAGCGCGGCGTGCCCGAGGACGCCTACAAGACCGTCTCGGCCTTCGCCAACACGGCCGGAGGCTGGCTGGTGTTCGGCGTGAGCGAGCGCGACGGGGAACTGGAAATCACCGGGGTCGAGGAGCCGGACAAGGTGCAGAACGATTTTCTGGCTGCGCTGCGTGGCGGTCAGAAGTTGAACCGCGTCATCGCCGTTGAGCCGCGGAAGTTCGAGATCGACGGCAAGCATATTTTCGCTTTCCACGTGCCCGAGTCATCCCGGGCCGACAAGCCGGTCTATCTCAAAGGTGATCCGCGCCAGAGCTACATCCGCCGAGGCGCGGGCGATGAACAATGCACCCCAAGCGAGCTCGAGCGTTTCCTGCGCGATGCCGCACAGGATCGCTATGACGGTATGGCGCTTCCGGACATCCCGGTGGATCGCTGCTTCGACCTGGAGACGGTCAAGTGGTATCAAGCGCAGTTCGCCCGTCGCAATCCGGAGCACCCGGAGATCGCAGACCCGATCGAGTTTCTGCTCAACTGGAATTTCATCGTCGAACAGAGCGGCAGCATGCTGCCCACCCGCGCAGGCGTATTGCTGTT
Organism: Tepidiphilus olei; assembly: GCF_006980705.1. GTDB lineage: Bacteria > Pseudomonadota > Gammaproteobacteria > Burkholderiales > Rhodocyclaceae > Tepidiphilus > Tepidiphilus olei. The sequence continues at coordinate 164,682 of NZ_SBHO01000005.1, forward strand.
TGGCGATGGGCGCTATGTGCGGCAGATTCTGCCGCGGCCGGTGCTGGACTATCAGCGCATCGACACGCCCTTCGACCAGTGGTCGGCGGATCAGCGCTGGCATGACCGCTACGTCTTCGAGGAGAACATATTCCAGACATGGCAGGGCCTGGTTGCCCGCTACATGCGGATCGCCGAGCACCCGTTTTCGCTCGACCCCGCGACACTTCGCCGCAATGACGATCCGCCCGACTATGTGGCCTTCCGGGAGGCTGCGATCAACCTGCTGATCCATCAGGACTACGGCGATCACGGACGTAAAGCATCCATTCGGCTGTTCGCCGACCGCACCATCTTCTGGAATCCCGGCGATGCCTTTGCGACCGAGGCGGAACTTCTGGACCCGACGGAGAAAGAAGTACGCAACCCGACCATTGTGAAGGCGTTCCGGCGAATCGGGTTGTCGGATCAGGCGGGAACAGGCATCCGCGCCATCTTCCGCAACTGGCACGACCTGGGGCGCGTACCGCCGAAATTGAAGAACGACAAGGCGCGTAAAGAGTTCGAGCTGGTGCTTATCAACAGGCCGCTGGTCACCGAGGCGATGCAGCGTTTCCGCCAGACCATCGGGGTGAACCTGACCCGAGAGCAGGCGGACGTGCTGGCCCTCGGGCTCGGACGCTCAGCTGGTGAGCGTATCAGCCTGACCGATATTCGCGGGCTGGGTGTAAGCACGACGCAGCAGGCCAAGCAAATCGCCGATTTCCTGGTTCGTCAGCAGTTGCTTCAGCCAGTGAGCGAGACTCTGTTCGAGGTACGGGATGCGCTGCGGCAACGATTCGCCCGGGCGACTGAACAAGTCACCCCGCAAGTGCCCCCCCATGTCACCCCCCATGTCACCCCCCATGTCACCCCCCATGTCACCCCCCAAGTGACCCCACAAGTTACCCCGCAAGTCCTCGCGCTATTGAGAAAGGCTACGGGGGAGATGGCACGGCAGGAACTGATGGACGCCTTAGGTCTTAAGGACCGCAAGCACTTCGGGGATGCCTATCTCCAGCCCGCTCTGGAGGCCGGTTTGCTGGAAATGACGATTCCCGACAAGCCCCAGAGCAGCAAGCAGCGGTACCGCTTGACCGAACAGGGACGGGCAGTGCTCAAGAAGGATGAGGCATGAGTGGCGGTTTCGCCATCGGCGACTGGTGCTGGCATGCCCGGCAGGCGTCGCCCTGCCGGGTGATCGACCGCCAGGACGTGTGGGGGGGGGTCGCCTACCGCGTCTGGCTGCCGGCCAAGGACGCCGTGGTGCGTGCCCGCGCCCAGGATCTGGGCGAACTGACCAGTGTGCGCCCGACCGTGGAGCAGATCCTGCACGCGGCGGCCGCGGCCAAGCTGCTCGACGCGCTGGAAGACAACCTGCTGCTGGCGCCGATCCAGTCCAGCGTGGTGCCGCTGCCGCACCAGCTCTACGCGTTGAACCGCGCCATGAGCCGCGATCGCATCCGCTACCTGCTGGCGGACGAGGTGGGCTTGGGCAAGACCATCGAGGCAGGCTTGATCCTGCGTGAGCTCAAGCTGCGTGGGATGGCGCGGCGCGTGCTGGTGGTGGCGCCGAAAGGACTGGTGCGCCAGTGGCAAGCCGAAATGCGGCTGCACTTCGGCGAGCACTTCCGCTTCGTCGAGCCATCGGAACTGGCCGCGTTCCGCCAGTGGCGTGAAAACGACCCTGGGGAGTTTCAGCGAAGCTACAACGGCACCCAGAACGATGAGAACCTCTGGCGCATGCACGACCAGGTAATCGTTTCGCTCGACTCGGTCAAACCCATCGAGGGCCGACGCGGCTGGAGCCTGGAGCAACTGAACACGTACAACCGCGAGCGCTTCGAGGATCTGATCTCGGCAGGCTGGGATTTGGTGATCATCGACGAGGCACACCGCCTCGGCGGCAGTACTGAGCAGGTTGCCCGCTACAAGCTCGGTGCCGCCTTGGCCGAGGCCGCTCCCTACTTGCTGTTGCTATCCGCGACGCCGCATCAGGGCAAGACCGACCAGTTCATGCGGTTGATGCAGTTGTTGGACCGAGAGGCGTTTCCGGACGAAGGCAGCATCGACCGCGATCGGGTGCGCCCGTTCGTGATCCGCACAGAGAAGCGGGCCGCCATCGACGCCGATGGCCAGCCGCTGTTCAAGCCTCGGTCCACACGACTTCACCCGGTAGCTTGGCAAGAGCGGCATGCCGCTCAGCGAAGGCTCTATGAGGCCGTGACGGACTACGTCCGGCACGGCTACAACCAGGCGATGGCTGCCAAGCAGCGACACATCAGCTTCCTCATGATTCTGATGCAGCGCCTGGTGACGTCCAGTACGGCCGCCATCCGCGCCACCCTGGAGAAGCGCCAGGCCGTGCTGGAGGCGCCTCAGGCGCAGGCGAACCTGTTGTCGGGCCCATCCCTGGACCCGCCCCCTTCGGGGCCAGCCTGGCGGCTGTCCAAAATCGCTCCCGGCGATTTTGTCGAGGCGGTGGACCCGGATGAATGGGCAGAGCTCGACGGCCAGTCCCAGCTCGACATTGCCGTGCAGGCCAGCGGGTGGGAGCGGGAGAAGTCGGAGGTCGAGATGCTGCTGGATCTCGCCCGCGAAACCGAGCGACAGGGGACGGATGCCAAGGCAGAAGCGCTGTTGGAGTTGATCTACAGGCTCCAGCAGGAGGAGAACGACCCGCAGCTCAAGGTGCTGGTCTTCACCGAGTTCGTTCCCACCCAGGCCATGCTGGCGGAGTTCCTGGAGAGCCGGGGCTTCTCCGTGGCACTGCTCAACGGCGAGATGGACCTGGACGCGAGAACCCGCGCCCAGCAGGCCTTCTCACGAGATGTCCGGATCCTGATCTCCACCGATGCCGGCGGCGAGGGCCTGAACCTCCAGTTCTGCCATGTCATCGTCAACTTCGACATGCCGTGGAACCCGATGCGGCTGGAGCAGCGCATCGGCCGGGTGGACCGCATCGGCCAGCCCCATGTCGTGCGAGCGATCAACCTCGTGCTGGAAGACACGGTAGAGCACCGGGTGCGCGAGGTGCTGGAGGAGAAGCTCGCCGTCATCGCCCAAGAGTTCGGTGTCGACAAGGCAGCCGACGTGATGGATTCGGTGGAGGTGGAGCCGCTGTTCGACGAGCTGTTCGTGCATGGACTGCAAAACCCAGCGTCGATCGACAAGGAATGTGATGCGGTCATCAGCCAGGTGCGCGAGAAGGTCGCCGCCAGTCGCAAAGACACCGATCTGTTGACGGAAGACCACGCGCTGGAAGCAGACGATGCCCGCAAGTGGCGGGATCATCCAGCGCAGTATTGGTTGGAGCGTGCGATCACCGCCGGGTTGCCTGCGAGAGGTGGAGCGGCTGAGAAGGCAGGCGACGCTTGGCGCGTGAGGTGGGCGGACGGGAGCGAGTCACCCCGTGTCTGCTTCGACGCGCGCACCGCCGAACAGAACCCTGAGATGGAGTGGATCACGTTGGAAGATCCACGTGCCCGCGCAGTCATCAGCGAACTGCCGCGCTGCGTGGCGGGCCAGCCCCTGCCGATTGCGGCAGTCAGCGGCTTGCCCGATACGGTGCACGGCGTGTGGTCGCTGTGGGAGATCAGCATTAACGCGTCCAATCTCTCTGAGAACTTCAACCGGCGGCGATTCTTGCCCGTGTTTGTTACCGACGATGGCCGCACCTTCGTGCCGACCGCCAAGCGGATCTGGGATTTGCTGCTGACCGAGAACGTGACGCTCGCCCCGAAGGTCGAGGTAGAGCATGCCTTGGCCTGCTTCGAAACGTCGCTGGCTGCGGCCAAGGCACAGGGTGAGCGGCTTTTTACCGAGCTGCTGGAGGAGCACCGTGCCTGGCTCGCCGAGGAGCGTGAACGGGCGCGCTACGCCTTCGAGGCGCGTTACCAGGCAATCGGTCGGATCGGCCTTCCCGCCGTCAGGGAGCACCGCCGCAAACGGCTCGTAGCTGAGCACGAGGCACGCATGGCAGCGCTGGCGATTGCTACAGCCTGCACGCCGGATCTCAATGCGGTGCTGATGCTTCGCATTGGTCACCCGGGAGGTACGCCAGCATGACCGCCTGGGTTGACCGCATCCTGACGGAGTTTCCCGCCGATCTGGCCCGGCTCTGGATCGTTGCCGACCCGGACGATGTGCTGCTGGATGAGCAGGTGTTGTCGGGATTGCGTGAGCACGGCTTTGAAGTACTGCCCTTCGAGGACAGCATCGCGTTCCGGGCAGAGTACGAGGAGCGCTATCGGGCGGCGTGGGATCGCGGCGAGCCAGGTCCCTCCCGTGCCTTGATCCTCCATCTGCGGGGAATGAACGTCGCCGACTTGCCTTGGGACTACCTGCGTCAGGCGCGCAAGCTCTCCTTGAGTCTCGCTGAGTTGTTCCCTAGGCTGAGCTATACCGTGGTGAGGCAGCTGGGTAGTGAGATGCTGCCCGCGCTGTTCGAGGCGCAGGCGAGGCACGCGCATCAGTCGCTGGGCGAAGCGGCGACCAAGGAGTTCGTGCTGACGCACATCTTCCGGATCAGCCCCCACTTGATCACGCGCCCGGAGGACTTCTGGCGTGAGCTCCTTCGTCTCCATTACCGCAAGGCGGCCCTTCCGCCTGTGCTCGCGCAGCACGTGGAGCAAGTGGTCGGTGAGCATGACGCCTTCAAGGGCATACCCATCGCCGACTTGTTTGCGCACAAGAGCCTCACGCTGCGTGTCGTGCAGGAAGCCTGGTTTCGCTATCTCACCAAGCTGGGAGTCACTGGAACCCGCACTGGTGAACCCACGCCGCCGGATTACGTCGCAAAACTCGACCTGCCTTTCGACCACCATGACGTCCGCGTGATCGTCGACTCAATGTTCCTGGATGGCACGCTGCACCCGCTGGTGGTCCAGGGCGTACCGGCCACCCTGCCGGAGTGGGCCAAGGCGGGTGTGGTGCAGGATCCGGCGTCGATGCGGAACCTGGTGTTTGAAGGCATCAAGAGCCTGAAGGCGGAAGTGCCGACCATCGAGTCACCGCACCGCGACTGGACCCATTTCTCGCGTCGCCTAGGCGAAGTCATCTCACGGTTTCACCGATTGGATGCAGCCCGAGCGGAAAGCATCAAGGACGCGATGCGAGACCTGGCTATCTCCGCCGACGATCGGTTGCGTGAATGGGTAGGCAAGCATTATGCGGACCTGCCGTCATTGCCCGCCGCCAAGGGACCGATCATGGTCCACCATGTGCCGAGGTATCTGGCGATGCGCCGGGGCAACGGCGAGAAGAAGATCGCGCTGGTGGTATTTGACGGGCTGGCCGTAGATCAGTGGATACTGATCCGGGAGACCGTGGTCAGTCGGTCGCAGCGGCTGATGTTCGACGAGAGTGCCTGCTTTGCGTGGCTGCCAACCCTGACTTCAGTGTCCCGGCAGGCACTGTTCTCCGGCTTGCGTCCACGTGAGTTCGCCGACAGCATCGAATCAACCTCTCAGGAACCGGCGCAGTGGACACGGTTCTGGCAGGACCATGGTCTTCGCGCAAATGAGGTGCTGTACCGCAGGTCGATCAAACGCACCGATGACCTCCCCGCGCTTGAAGCAGCCCTGACCCATCCGTCTCTGAAAGTGGCTGGCCTTGTCGTGGACACCGTCGACGAGATCATCCATGGGGCAGTGCTTGGAAAGCGTGGCATTGCAGCCCAGATCGCAAGCTGGTGCGAGTCGGGCTTCGTGGATCGTCTATTCTCGATGCTGCTGGACAACGGATTCCACGTCTACCTAACCGCAGACCACGGCAACGTCGAAGCGGTGGGCATTGGCCGCCCGAACGAAGGGGTCGCGTCTGAGCTGCGCGGGGAGCGTGTCAGGATTTATCGCAGCGAGACTTTGATCGCGGAGACGGCGGCAGCCAATCCGAAGACCTTCCGTCTGGATGTCGCTGGACTTCCGGCGAGCTTCATGCCGCTATTCGCAGGAGGACGCGGAGCGTTCGTACCGAAGGATGACCAGATCGTGGTTCATGGCGGTGTCTCTGTAGAGGAACTAATCGTGCCCTTCGTGAAAGTGAGCTACGCGAATTGAATCGAATGGCGTCGTCATCACCCCAGATTGGCTTTGATCGCTTTATAGCGATCGAATGGGCAGCTGCCGCGCTCAAGGTGCGCGCCGAACTCGGCACGCTCGATGAGCTGAATGCCCTGCTGGATGCTGCTGGACTGGGTGTAGCAGCACGAAAGAAGACACGGACCGTGCTGAATCGTTTGTGGCTTGCGCCACGCCCGGAACTCGCCGACTTCGCCGAGCGTGGCGTCGCGATCTTAAAGGCCGACCCGAGCGTCCCTATCGCCGCCCTGACTTGGGGCATGGCCATTGCCACCTATCCGTTCTTCGGCAAGGTGGCGGAGCTGGTGGGGCGCCTCTCGGCGCTGCAGGGTGATTGTGCTTCGGCGGAAGTCCATCGCCGAATGAGCGAAGCCTATGGCGAGCGTGAAGGCACGTACCGGATGACCAACATGGTGCTTCAGTCGCAGGCAAGCTGGGGCGCGATCGAGCGCGTCGAGAAGGGCAAGCGCCTCGTGCGCATGAAGCCGATCGTGGTCAGCGACGAGCAGGCCGTAGTTTGGTTGGTCGAGGCCGCCCTGCGTTACGTCGGCAAAGCGGTGTCCGTCTCTGCCCTATCGTCTCAGGTCGTCCTCTATCCATTCGTGCTCGATCAGCCGCTGGGGTACCTCGTTTCGAAGAGCCCGAACCTGGCCGTCCATTCCCAAGGGTCAAGCAGCCAAGTGGTTTCCTTGAAAGCGAGTGAGTGAATGACTGCGCAGCGATGTAAGATCGCAGCATGGGAATCGGTCCATAACGGCCCCTGACAGGTTGACAAAGGATGCAGTTCCTACGGTCAACGCCGTTCTGTGATGAGGAGCAAAGCAACTTCAGCTTCGCGCCGGGTAACGAGACCAGGAAGCACCCTTCCTCCGCCGTATACCCACCTTCTCAGCTCCCGCGCAGAAGCATCCCAGTCCCGCTGATTGACCCGCCGCCGCAGCGTCGAGGTCTGCAGCCGCCCGGCGCCGAGGTTGAAGGTGAAGTCCACGATGGCCGCGAGCCGCTCTTCCGGCTCGGTGGCCAGCACCGGGCAGTAGCGCAACGTGGCGGCGAGCGCCACCTTCAGATCCTGGGCGAGGTAGGCCTCGGCCTCTGCTTCGGTGATCGGCGGGTGCTTCGGATCGCAGAGGTGACCATAGCCGATCGTCGGATAGCCGGCCGGACAGATGTACGGATAGGCGCGGTTGGGATCGTGCTTGGGCACGCGGTGGAAGCCCTCAAAGCGCTTGGCCAACTCGATGGCCGCTTGCGGCACGGGGATCACGGCCGCACCCGGTCGAACACGCGGCCGAGGAACCAGAAGTTCAGCACCCCGGCCCACAGGGCCTGGTCGGCCTCGGTCCAGGCCGCCTGGATGGCGGGGATCCAGTCCGCCCCGGCCTCGATGGCACCCACGAAGGCGGCAGTCTTGGCCGCGCAGTACAGCGCCATGAACCAGTAGGTGATCACCGGACGGACGCTGCTGGACAGCGCATCGGCCCACTTCACGCCCGAGGGCCGCCCCTGCGCCGCAACCGCCTCGCGCAAGGCCTCGATGGCTCCGGTGTTCCATGCTGCGTCGGCCCCGGCGCCGATCTCGGCCATGCGCTGGGCGCCGCGCAGCTTCTCGAACTCCAAGGCCTTGTCCTGCATGGCGAGTTCATGGCTGCGCTCGCCCTTGCGGTCGATCCACTTCAGCACTTCGGGCGCCAAGCGGAAGGCCCCGCCGAGGAGGCCGCCAAGCAGGGTCTCGATCATTGCCCGCCCCCGAACATCTTGAGCTTGATGACGGCGCCCGCGACTAGCGCCAGGAGGAAGCCGGTGGTGACGAGCCGGATCACGGTCTGCCAGGCGGTGTGCTTGGCGGCGTTGAAGGCTTCGAGCAGGCCGCGCAGCTCGCGGATATCGTGGGCGGCGTCCTCGCCGTCAAGGCCGACGTCGGCAAGGGCGCGCCTCGCGCCGTGTTCGGCTGCGCGTGCGAGCAGCTCCTCGAACTCGTCGCGCGGCATGACGACCATGCCGTCTTGCAGAGTGGGTGGGCTCATTGCTGGTCTCCAGAAACGAAGAACCCGCCGGGCGGCGGGTTCGGTGGATGCAGTAAAGAGAATGCGATCAGACGGCGATGCCGGGGCTCCAGCCGGTCGCTTTGTAGACGGAGAGCACGCCCTCGTCCTCGACGAAGCAGGTCCAGCCGATCTTGGGGGCGTGGTACTCCCACGCACCGGCGATGCGCACCGCGATCTGGTCGGTGCGACCCGCCCAGGCGCCGGTGGCGGTTGCCGGGACGATGTAGCGATCGCCGTCCACGGGTGTCGCGGGTGGGGTGGCGAGATCGCGGTCCTTGACCGACAGGCCCACCACGGCGCCGAGCCGCTTCAGGTTGGCGTCCATGCCGCCGTTCCAGTTGTGTTCGCCCTGGGCCCAGCCGTAGGCGAGGCCGAGGTTCGGGTCATTCAAGGCCATCAGACACCTCCGTAGTAGTCGCCGTAACGCAGGCCGTAGCCGGTACGGTCGAATTCGATGACGTGTTTCTGCCAGGACACGTGGCCGGGTTGTGCAACCTTTTTTCTGTAAATTTCCGTGGTGTTGGTCATGACGCTGGGGTTACGGGTTGAGGTTGAGATAGACCTTGCCGGTCATCCACTCGTCGTCGAGTTCGGCCAGAAGCGCCGAGACCAGGCGCAGGCAGGAATCCATGTTGGGGAAGATGCTGGCCACCCGGGTGCGTCGTCGCAGTTCCCGGTGTCGGGTAGCAGGACGGCATTACTGCCGCCCCGCCCCCTA
>NZ_SBHO01000006.1 GCF_006980705.1 Tepidiphilus olei
TGCCGTTCGACTTGCATGTGTAAGGCATGCCGCCAGCGTTCAATCTGAGCCAGGATCAAACTCTCAGGTTCAATCCATAAAACCTCGCACGCATCTAGCGATGCGCGTGCCAGCGCACCAAACCCCGCGCCAACACCCACACCGCTCGACTGTCCCCAAATTCTTAAAGAACTTCTTCCAACACCCCGCACCACCTCAGTGGCGCGGCAGAACCAGCATTATTCCTTACTTCTCCACCTCAGTCAACCCCGGCAAGGTTCGCACCTTTCACACCACCGGGAATCGACCTGCACCTCCCACTTCAGCCACACAACACCAGGGCCGCAGCAGGAGAGGGGCGCATTTTAGGCAATGGCAGCGATGAGCGCAAACAAGAAATTTTGATCGGATCCATAAAAAACGGCACCCATGAGGGTGCCGTCCCAAGGATGATGCCTCCCTGCTTCGAGGAGCAGGGATTCGGTTCCTGCTCAGACCGCAACGCTTTCGGCGACTTCGGCGAACTCGGGAATCTGGTCGAAGTTCATGTAGCGGTAGATCTCGTTCGCCTTGCTCGTCACCGGCTGCAGGTGCGCGAGGTATTCCTCCACCGTCGGGATACGGCCGAGCAGCGCGCAGACCGCCGCGAGTTCGGCCGACCCGAGATAGACGCGCGTATCCAGCCCCAGCCGGTTGGGGAAGTTGCGCGTCGAGGTCGACATCGCCGTGGCGCCGCGTTTGATCTGCGCCTGGTTGCCCATGCACAGGGAGCAACCGGGGATCTCCATGCGGGCGCCGGCGCGGCCGAGGATGCCGTAATAGCCCTCCTCGCGCAGCATCATCTCGTCCATCTTGGTGGGCGGGGCGATCCACAGCCGCGTCGGGAGGTCGGTCTTGCCTTCGAGCACCTTGGCGGCGGCACGGAAGTGGCCGATGTTGGTCATGCACGAGCCGATGAAGACTTCGTCGATCTTGTCTCCGGCGACTTCCGAGAGACGCTTGACGTCGTCGGGGTCGTTCGGACAGGCGACGATGGGCTCGGTGATCTCGGAGAGGTCGATCTCGATCACCGCGGCGTATTCGGCGTCCGGATCGCGCTCGAGCAGCTGCGGGTTTGCGATCCAGTCTTCCATCGCCTTGATGCGTCGCTCGAGGGTGCGGCGATCCTGATAGCCTTCGGCGATCATCCACTTGAGGAGCGCGATGTTCGAGCGCAGGTATTCGATGATCGGCTCCTTGTCGAGCTTGACCGTACAGGCGGCGGCGGAGCGCTCGGCGGAGGCATCGGAGAGCTCGAAGGCTTGCTCGACCTTGAGCTGCGGCAGCCCTTCGATCTCGAGGATGCGGCCGGAGAAGATGTTCTTCTTGCCCTTCTTCTCGACGGTGAGGAGCCCCTGCTGGATCGCGTAGTAGGGGATGGCATTGACGAGATCGCGCAGGGTGATGCCGGGCTGCATTTCGCCCTTGAACTTGACCAGCACCGATTCGGGCATGTCGAGCGGCATGGCGCCGGTGGCGGCGGCGAAGGCTACCAGCCCCGAACCGGCCGGGAAGGAGATGCCGATGGGGAAGCGGGTGTGCGAATCGCCGCCGGTGCCGACGGTGTCGGGCAGCAGCATGCGGTTGAGCCAGGAGTGGATGACGCCGTCGCCCGGGCGCAGCGACACGCCGCCGCGCTCGGTGATGAATTTCGGCAGTTCGCGGTGCATCTTGACGTCGACGGGCTTGGGATAAGCGGCGGTGTGGCAGAAGGACTGCATCACGAGGTCGGCGGAAAATCCGAGACAGGCGAGGTCCTTGAGCTCGTCGCGCGTCATGGGGCCGGTGGTGTCCTGCGAGCCGACGGTGGTCATGCGCGGTTCGCAGTAGGTGCCGGGACGCACGCCCTGCCCTTCGGGCAGACCGCAGGCGCGACCGACCATCTTCTGCGCCAGGGTGAAGCCCTTGCCGGTGTCTTTGGGCTGCTGCGGCAGGCGGAAGAGCGTGCTCGGCGGCAGGCCCAGCGCCTCGCGCGCCTTGGCGGTGAGCCCACGGCCGATGATGAGCGGGATGCGGCCGCCGGCGCGTACTTCGTCGAGCAGCACCGGGGTCTTGAGGCGAGACTCGGCGATCAGCTCACCGTTCTTGTAGGCTTTGACTTCGGCGGTGTCGTGGTCGATGACGAGCTCGACCTCGTCACCCATCTCCATCTTGCTGACGTCGATCTCGATGGGCAAGGCGCCGGCGTCTTCCTGGGTATTGAAGAAGATGGGGGCGATCTTGCCGCCAAGGCAGATACCGCCGTAGCGCTTGTTGGGTACGAAGGGGATGTCTTGACCGGTCCACCAGATCACGGAGTTGGTGGCGGACTTGCGCGAGGAGCCGGTGCCGACCACGTCACCGACGTAGGCCACCACGTTGCCTTTCTTCTTGAGTTCCTCGATGAGGCGGATGGGGCCGCGCTGGCCGGGTTCGTCCGGTTCGATGCCGGGGCGGGGATTCTTGAGCATCGCCAGCGCGTGCAGCGGAATGTCGGGGCGCGACCAGGCGTCCGGCGCGGGGGAGAGGTCGTCGGTGTTGGTCTCGCCGGGCACTTTGAAGACGGTGATCTTGATGCGCTCGGGCACGGGGGGCCGGGAGGTGAACCATTCGCCTTCGGCCCAGGAGCGCAGCACGGCTTGGGCGTTCGCGTTGCCCTGGTCGGCTTTTTCCTTCACGTCATGGAAATAGTCGAACACCAGCAGCGTCTTCTTGAGCCCTTCGGCGGCGATGGGGCCGACGAGCGCATCGTCGAGCAAGTCGATCAGGGGCTGGACGTTGTAGCCGCCGAGCATGGTGCCGAGCAGCTCGGTGGCACGCTCGCGCGACAGCAGCGGGCTGTTCTCTTCGCCCTTGGCCACGCGCGCGAGGAATTCGGCCTTGACCTTGGCGGCATCGTCGACGCCGGGCGGCACGCGCTGTTCGAGCAACTCGAGCAGGAAAGCCTCTTCGCCGGCGGGCGGATGGCGCAGCAGCTCGACGAGCTGCTCGGTTTGTTCTTTCGACAGAGGCAGGGGAGGAATGCCGAGCGCGGCGCGTTCGGCGGCATGGGCACGATAGGCTTCTAGCACGACGATCACCTCATCTGGGTTTGGGCAAAGACCGCGAAAAAGGACAGGTTCGATATTATATGTCTTTTATAAGACCCAAGCGTCTCCCGGCTCATTGTACCAAAGGGCAAGGCGCAAAAAACCCTCGATCGGAACGATAATTCACTTCGATCGCCCCTTGGACGGCAATCGGGTCGAAGATGTTCTAGACTATTGCCAGACGGCGAAACCGTTTGACGAGCGTTGTTTGACGAGCGTTTTTCATAGGAGGTGTCCGATGTCCGTTGCTGCCGCTACGCTCAAGACCTTCCACATCCCGGGCGTCGGGACGGGGAAATTCCACGATTTACAGGCGCTGGAAGCGCTCGGTATCGGCTCGGTGAAACGCCTGCCGGTATCGATCCGTCTGGTGCTGGAATCGCTCGTGCGCAATTGCGACGGGGTACGCGTCGAAGAACACCATGTGCGCGAGCTCGCCAACTGGCAACCGCAAGGGAAACGCACCGACGAGATTCCCTTCGTCGTCGCCCGGGTGGTGCTACAGGATTTCACCGGCGTGCCGCTACTGTGCGACCTGGCGGCGATGCGCTCGACGGCGGCCGAAATGGGGAAAAACCCCAAAGCGATCGAGCCGCTCGTACCCGTCGATCTGGTGGTCGACCATTCCGTGCAGGTGGATTATTACGGCACGCCGGATGCGCTGCGCAAAAACATGGAGCTGGAGTTCGCACGCAACCGCGAGCGCTATCAGTTCATGAAGTGGGGCATGCAGGCGTTCGACACCTTCCGCGTCATCCCGCCGGGCGTCGGCATCATCCACCAAGTCAACCTCGAATACCTCTTCCGCGGCGTTCGTCGGCAGGATACGCCCGAAGGCCCCGTCTATTATCCCGACACGCTGGTGGGCACCGATAGCCATACGACCATGATCAATGCCGTGGGCGTGGTCGGCTGGGGCGTGGGCGGAATCGAGGCCGAGGCGGCCATGCTCGGACAGCCGATGTATTTCCTCACACCTGACGTGGTCGGGGTGGAACTGGTCGGCTCGCTCCCCGAAGGGGTCACCGCCACCGACCTCGTGCTCACGATCACCGAGATGCTGCGCAAGGCGAAAGTGGTCGGGCAGTTCGTTGAATTCTTCGGTGAGGGGGCTGCGAGCCTGAGCGTGCCCGATCGTGCCACCATCGCCAACATGGCTCCCGAATACGGTGCAACCATGGGATTCTTCCCGGTGGACGAAAAGACGGTGGAGTACCTGCGTGCGACTGGCCGTACCGAGGAAGAAATCGCCGCGTTCGAAGCCTACTTCCGCGCCCAGAACCTCTTCGGGATGCCGCGCGCGGGCGAGATCGACTATACGCGCACGCTGAAGCTCGACCTCTCCACGGTACGCGCCTCGCTCGCCGGCCCGAAACGCCCGCAGGATCGCATCGAACTGCAGGCGATGAAAGCGAATTTCGAGACGCTTTTCTCCAAACCGGTGGGCGAGAACGGCTTCGGCAAGCCAGCCCAGGAGCTCGGCAAGCGCTACCCCGTGCCGGGGCGCGAAGGGCTCACCCTCGGACACGGCGACGTGCTCATCGCCGCGATCACCTCCTGCACCAACACGAGCAACCCGGCAGTGCTCATCGCCGCAGGGTTGCTGGCGAAAAAAGCGGTCGAAAAAGGGTTGAGCGTGGCGCCGCACATCAAGACCTCGCTCGCCCCCGGTTCTCGTGTGGTCACCGAATATCTGCAGAAAGCGGGCCTGCTCGATCCGCTCGCCAAGCTCGGATTTGCGCTGGCCGGCTACGGCTGCACGACCTGCATCGGTAACGCCGGGGATCTCGCCCCCGAGCTCAACCAGACGATCACGCAGAACGATCTCGTGGTGGCGGCGGTGCTCTCGGGCAACCGCAACTTCGAGGCGCGCATCCACCCCAACATCCGGGCGAACTACCTCGCCTCGCCGCCCTTGGTGGTGGCCTTCGCCATCGCCGGACGGGTGAACGTCGATCTCTCGAGCGAGCCGCTGGGCATGGGGTCGGATGGAAAACCGGTCTATCTGCGCGACATCTGGCCGAGCAGCGAGGAGATCCATGCCATCCTGCCCTACGCCAACGATCCGGAGGTCTTCCGGCGTCTGTATCGTGATTTCACCAAGGATCACGACCTATGGAATTCCATCCCGGCGCCCACGGGTGAAGTCTACGACTGGCCGAAGTCGACCTACATCGCCCGCCCGCCCTTCTTCGATCGTTTCTCCATGCAACCGCCGGGCGTGCAGCCGATCACGGGCGCCAAGGCCCTCCTGCTGCTGGGCGACTCGGTGACCACCGACCATATTTCTCCGGCCGGTTCGATCCCCGAGAATTCCCCCGCGGGTCAATGGCTCAAGGCGCACGGCGTCGAGCGCAAGGACTTCAACTCCTATGGAGCACGGCGCGGCAACCATGAGGTGATGGTGCGCGGCACCTTCGCCAACGTCCGACTGAAGAACCTGATGCTGCCGCCCAAACCCGACGGCAGCCGCATCGAAGGGGGCTATACGCTGCTCGATGGCCAGCAAACCACCGTCTATGAGGCGGCCATGGCCTACCGCGAGCGCGGCATCCCCACGGTGGTCTTCGCCGGCGAGGAATACGGCACAGGTTCTTCGCGCGACTGGGCAGCCAAGGGAACGATGCTGTTGGGCATTCGGGCGGTGATCGCCCGCAGCTTCGAGCGCATCCACCGCTCCAACCTCGTGGGCATGGGCGTGCTGCCTTTGCAATTCCTGGGCGAGGATTCCTGGCAGAAGCTGGGCATCGACGGCTCCGAGACTTTCGACATCCTGGGGCTCGATGAAGCACGGCTCGCACCCCAGCAGCAGCTCAGCTTGCGCATCCGCAGGGCCGACGGCAGCACGCAGGACGTGCCGGTGCTCTCGCGCATCGACACACCGATCGAGGTGGAATACTACCGCCACGGCGGGATCCTCCCCTACGTGCTGCGCCAGATCCTGGCGCGCGTTTGATCGATCCGCCCCCGCCTTCGGGTGGGGGCTCCTTTTAGGTAGGAACTGCCGTGAACCCAGAAAAAGTCGTCTTCGGTTTCTTCATCCTGTTGGCCGCCACGCTCAACTTCGGTTTTTTCATCGGTGAGATCGACGTAGCCGAACATCACGATCTCTATGAGCTTTTTGCCGCCCTCGTCGTGAGCCTGATCGCCACCATCCTGAAACTGGGCGATCGCACCCAGATCGGGGCGGTGCACCTCGCTACTTCGCTCGTGGCCGACCTGCAGCTGATCACTGCAGCCATCGTCTGGGCCTACGCCGAGCACGTCTCTCCTACTGGCGTCACCCCGGCGATCTTTGCGCGCATCGTCTCTCTTTCGGGGGGCGCTTTGCTCGCCAACTTGGTATCGGTCACCATCCTCGTGGCCGAGACGCTGATGCAACGGCGTTGAGGCACCCGCTCCATGAACATCGAAGGGTTCGAGCATAATTTCAGCGTCATTCTGCTGGTCTTGCGCCGAATGCGGGGCCCCTTGATCCTCATGGTCAGCCTCTTCGCCTTGTCGGTACTCGGTCTGACGCTCGTTCCCGGCTTGCCCGACACCGAAGGGCGCCCGACGCGCATGAGTCTCTTTCACGCTTTCTATTTCGTCAGTTACACCGCCACCACCATCGGTTTTGGCGAAATACCGAACGATTTTTCCGACGCTCAGCGCTTGTGGACGATCGTCGTCATTTACTTGAGCGTGCTGTCATGGGCTTACTTGCTCAAACAAGCGATCACGCTGATGCAGGACGAGGCGCTGCGCCGGGCGGTGGCCGCGCTCACGTTTGCGCGGAAGGTACACCGTCTGCATCAACCCTTCGTACTGATCGCGGGTTTCGGTGAAACGGGCGTGCATCTCGCCCAGGCTCTGGACCGTGAAGGGATCGCGACCGTGGCGCTCGACCTCGATCCCAAAAAAATCGAAGCCTCGGAAATGATGGAATTCATCCACCCACCGCTGACCTTGGTAGAGGATGCGAGCGACCCGAACGTGCTACTCGCCGCTGGACTGATTCAGCCGCGTTGTGCGGCCGTTGCGGCGATGACCGACGACGATATGGCCAACCTCACGGTAGCCGAAGCGCAACGCTTGCTCGCGCCTCATTTGCCCGCCGTGTGTCGCGCCGAGCATGATGCGACGGTGGCCAAAATGGCCGCTTTCGGTACTTCGGTCATCATCGATCCTTTCCACGTCTTCCAGAAAGACCTGGCGCTTGCGCTCGAACATCAGGCGGCTTGGCGGATTCGCCAGATCCTGCTCGACATGCCACTCGACGAAATCCGCACCGAGAGACCACCACCGAGGGGCAAATGGATCATTTGTGGCGCCGGCCGCCTGGGACAAGCAGCGCAAGCGGCGCTGTGCAGCAGTGACATCGAACTGGTGATGATCGATCGTTCCGCCATGGCCGTAGGAAAACATTCGAAGTGGATCAATGGCGATGCCACCCAGCCGGAGGTCTTGCGCGAAGCAGGCATCGAAGAAGCGGTCGGCATCGTCGCCGCGACGGCTCATGACGTGGATAACCTCGCCATCATTGCCACTGCACGCAACCTCAATCCTTCCCTCTACACCATAGTACGGCAAAATCGGCGACGCAACGGGGTACTCTTTTCATCGTTCGCATACGACCTCCGCGTCGTTCCCCGTCACCTCGTCGCCGCCGAAGCGCTTGCCTGGCTTCGCCTTCCGGAGCTCCTCGCCTTCCTCGGCTGGCTGGCCAATGCCACGCATGCCGAAGCCGAAAAGCTGCTGGAACAGCTGATGAAATTGAAGCAAAAAGGTCCCTTGCGCAATCTCAAGTTGCCGGTCTTGCCCCAGACTACTCCGGCGTTGTGGGGCGCATTGGCCGAGGGCCAAGAAATCACCCTTGAGCGTTTACTGCGATCACCGACTCCGAAACCTGAACCTCTGGCCTTGCACGTGCTAGCGATGGCGCACGACGGACATTGGCGCCCCTTGCCCGAAGCCACGACCCCGTTGCGTCCCGGCGATGTATTGCTGCTAAGTGGTACTGCCGGGGCCCTGGCCGACCTCAAAGAAATCTGCGGTTATGAGCCGACGCTCCATTACCTGCTCGAAGGCCGTGAACGAGCGCAGACCTGGCTGGGACGCTGGTGGGAGAGCCGCACGCGGGGAGCCTGAACATGGAACGATGGAGTGAGCGCATCCATGCCGTTGCGCAACGGGCGCTGGTCCGTGGCGCTCTGGAGCCGATCGCCACGGACGCGATCGAACGGTGTGAGCACGGTTTCCCCTTCGTATTGCGCTGGGTCTCGACGCTCGCGCGCAAGCCGCCCCCTGCAAGCACACAAGAATCCAAAAGGCACAACCCCTTCTTGCCCCCCGAACCGGAGCTCACGGTCGGGGCGTTGGGGGCTCGACACCTGGTGGTGCTCAACAAATACCCCGTTTTCTCTGGTCACACGCTCATCGTCACGCGCGATTTCGAACCGCAGACGGCCCCGCTTTCCGGCGACGACTTCCTCGCCTGGTACGCGCTGCTCGCCGAAGGTGGGCTGGGGTTTTACAACGGCGGCGAGATCGCCGGGGCAAGTCAATCGCACCGGCATCTGCAGTGGATCCCGGACGGCCATCTGGGCAAGGAACAACTGCATGCGTTCCTGCCACCGGGCGAAACCGGCTGGGCGGAACTTCCTTGGGCGGCCTGGCGCGAGCCGCTGCCCCTGTACGCCGAAGGCGCCGACTGGGGCGCGGCGGCCCATCGTGCCTACTGCACCGCGCTGGCCGCGATGGGATGGCGCCCCGATGCGTCTCAGCTACCGCCCTACGACCTCCTGCTGCAGCTCGATCGCCTGTTCTTCATCCCGCGGCGAGTCGAACGGCTCGCCGGCGTGTCGGTCAACGCGCTGGGCTACGCTGGCTCGCTCTTTGCCTCCTCCCCCGAAAAACTGCGCGCGCTCGCCGCGCTCGATCTCGTCGAAGGACTATGTACCCTCGGCTGGCCTCGCGCCGAGCTCGCCTCGGGCAAACGCTGAGAGATCGGCCCTGACGCGCCACAGCGTCTGGCCCGAATCGCGGTACTTGCGCTCGAAAGGCGTCATCGGCTCCTCGGGCACGAATGGGGTGCATTCGCCCTTTATCCCTGAAAGTGCCAGCGCAGCGGTGAGCTCGCGGGCATAGACCGACCAATTCGTGCGGCATTCGAAGCGCCCGCCGAGCCGCAGCACGGCAGGCCAGACTGGATGGGCATACCAACGCCGCCCGAGGTGCCCGATCTTGGGCCAGGGGTTGGGATAGAGCCACCAATGCTTGCGCACCGGGACGCCGGACTCCACCGCCAGGCGCCAGAAGTCGATCACGTCGGCCCGCACGAACCGCAAATTCTCGGGCCAGCTCGCGCGGGGGTAGGGTTTCTGCCGCGAGAGCCGCTCTTGCGATTGGTCCACGCCGACCACGAAGGCATCGGGGTTGCGCCGCGCCAGCAGGATCGTCGACCACCCCACGCCGCAGCCGGAATCGAGGATCCACGGCGAACGCCCATCCCAAGCGGCGAGCGTTTCCTCGAAGGCAGCAAGATTGTACGGCGCATAAGGTTTGCGAAAGGGCTGCGCGAGATGGCGACGCACCAGTCCGTCCAGGCGCTCATGCACGTCGGCTTGGGCACTGGTGGGAATGCGAGAGATACCGTAGCTCATGGGGACCCGATCGCAGAGAAAAGGGGATTTTAACGAAAACCTCTTGCCTGTACTGGATCGTTCGGCGATAATTCCCGTTTTTCCAAGCAAAGGGACGGCCAAATCCGCCGTCCGCCCGATCCCGAGGTGCCCCATGAAAGAGAACATTCATCCAAATTATGCCGAAGTTCAAGTGACTTGCTCTTGCGGCAATTCCTTCGTGACGCGTTCCACCATCGGCAAGCCGGCGTTGCACGTGGAAGTGTGCTCCGAATGCCACCCCTTCTATACCGGCAAACAGAAGATCGTCGATACCGCGGGTCGCGTCGAGCGCTTCCGCCAGAAATACGGCAACCTCGCCAACCGCGGCTGAGCGTCGTCCCTCCCGAAAGAAAAAAGGCAGCCGGGTGCTGCCTTTTTTGTGCCTTCCGTTTCTCCGTGTCCAAGGCGACCGAACGACGAAAGTCTATAATCAATCCTTCGATACGACGCTTGGCAAAGGCATGTTCTTCGATCCGCGCCCGACCCCACCTTGGCAGCAACGAGTCTACGGAAAATGGGGCCTGGCTGGACTGCTGCTCGCATTCCTGCTCGTCGGCACGGTGGGGCACGACCCCTGGCGTGGTGCCGACCTACGCCATTTTTTCGCAGTCTGGCAAGTGTTGCAGGGTGAATGGCTATTACCCACCGCCCTCGTCGACGGTACCGTGCCGGCAGCCGCCCCCCTCTACTACTGGGTGGCCGCGCTTCTGGGAATGGCGCTCGAGCCACTCGGGTTGGCCCTGCACGACGCGACCCGACTTGCATCTCCCCTCTTCGTACTGATTTCGCTGGGTTGCGTCGCGATGGCGGCGCTACCTGCCTGCGGCAAACCCTGGCACGCCGGGGCAGTACTGCTGGGGCTGGGAACCTTGGGATGGATGCTCGAGGCACATCAACACCAGTCCTTGTTGGCGAGCACGGCCACGCTGGGAATGACGCTTGCCGGTGCCGCATGGGCGCTCCATCACCCAGCACGCGCGTGGTTATGCGCCACGGCAGGGTTCTCGCTCGGATTCCTCGCCCAAGGGTTCGCGATCCTGCCCGTGTCGTTGATCCCATGGCTCGCGACGTTTCCCGCCTGGAGCATCGTGCCACCCGCGAAGCGTCTGCCCCTGGCACTGGTCACCGTTGCCCTCCTGGCTCTCCCGGTTGCGTGGCTCATGGCCGTACTGGCATCACCGAACGGAAGTACCTGGCTCGCCCTGCAAACGCCTCATATCGATCCGGTGTTCATCCGAGGGAATCTTCTCGACGCCGGCAACGACGCCACCTGGGTCACGTGGCCTTTATGGCTACTGGCGCTCTGGCCACTACGCCGTGCCTCCGATCCACGTATCTCACGCCTTAGTGCGCTGAACTGGGCGATACTTGGGGCCGGTTTGATCGTCGTCGCCATTTGGCCTCCCAGCAATCCGAGCGACCTTCTCATCCTGCTCCCGTCCTTGACGCTCCTGGCCACCACGCGGCTCAAGCGCATGCCGCGTGGCGCCCAGGCTGCCTTTTCCTGGTTCTCGGTCGCCACGGCGATTACGATCGTCGTGCTCACCGGGCTCGCATGGAGCGCCCTGCATTCCGATTGGCCGCCCGGTCTGGCACGCCACGTCGCCCGTGTTGCGCCGGAGTTCGAGATGAGCCACTCGTTCGAACGACTCATCCTTGCAGGCATACTCTTGTTCGCTTGGGTCGTCTCGAGCATTTCCACGCCGGCATCGCCGCTTCGTCCAACCATTCACTGGGCGCTCAGCGTGAGTTTCATGTGGTCGATGTTGGTCGTATTGCTCGCGCCATGGTTCGAACACACGCGCAATCTCCGTCCGATCATCGAACGGATGCAACCCGTTCTGCAGGCCCATGCCCCCCACTGTGTGTCGGTACCACGGCGCGAACCCGACGTGCGCGCGGCATTGATCTATTTCGCTGGAGTACCGGCGCACTTCGATGAGCGCTGCCCGATCCGTTTCGAGCGGATACGCTCGCCTCAGGCGCTCCAGCCGGACGGTTCCATTCTGTGGTCCATGAGCCGGGGCCAAGAGAAACGACAAGAAATCTGGTTGCTCAGGATAAACACGGGGTCTGCCGATGAGTAACGCCACGGTACCACCTTTCATCCCCGCGGAGCACACGGCTCCGTGGCTGGATCTCCTCATGGCGGCCGATTCATGGATGGTCCGCTCCATTCGCACTGCCCTGGAGAGCCAATCCGACCGAGTCGATTCCCTCTCGCTTCAGGCAGGGTCTCTGTGGCTGGACACGAGCAAACAGGCTTGGGATGTCGAGGTGTGTAAACGACTCCTCGCGCTGGCTCGAGCGGTGCATTTGCCGGAAGGAATCGAAGCGCTCTTCAGCGGCGCGGAGGTCAACTTCACCGAACGCAGACCGGCGCTGCACATGGCTTGTCGCGGCGGGGCGGAGATACCGCCCAGCGATCGTGCGCAATTCACTGCCACGGAAGAGCGGCTGGAGTCCTTCGTTACCGCCTTTCATGCCGGTGCGTTGCGGGGCGCCACGGGCGCACCGCTCGGTCACGTCGTCAACCTCGGCATCGGCGGTTCAGACCTCGGACCCCGGCTCGCCTGTGAAGCGCTGTCCCATCTCGAACCGCCACGCCATGGGGTGCGATTCGTCGCCAATCTCGATCCGAGCGATTTCACCTCGACGGTGCGCGGGCTCGAAGCGGCGCGCACGCTCTTCGTCGTCTCCTCCAAGAGTTTCGGCACCGCCGAGACGCTCGCCAATCTCGAGCGCGCGCGGACGTGGCTCGCCCAGGAACTGGGAACGCACGAAACGGCGGCACATTTCCTCGCCGTCACCTCCAATCCGGACAAGGCGCAGGCGCTGGGGTTCGGTCCGGATCGCATCCTGTGGCTACCGCCCTGGGTAGGGGGGCGCTATTCGCTGTGGTCGGCCGTGGGATTACCGGTGGCGCTCGCCTTCGGCTGGGAGCGTTTCCTCGAACTGCGCGCCGGCGCGCGCCGCATGGACGAGCATTTCCGCACGGCGCCGCTCGAGCGCAACCTACCGGTGTGGCTCGGCGTGCTTGGCCTGTGGAACGCGAGCCTGCTCGATGTTCCTTCTTGCGCCGTGCTCCCCTACGATCAAGGGCTCGCCTGCTTTCCCGCCTGGTTGCAGCAACTCGAGATGGAGAGTAATGGCAAGCGCTGCCGGCGCGATGGCTCGCTCGTGCCCTATTCGACGGCCACCGTCGTTTGGGGCATGAACGGCACTCTGGGACAACACGCTTTCCATCAGCTCTTCTATCAGGGTACGCGACGCATCACGCTGGAGTTCATCGTACCGCTGCCCCGCCCGCTCGATGCCGGACGGCGGGCGTTGGCGCAACACGCCCTCGCACAGGCCGGCGCGCTGCTCCTCGGGCGCACGCGCGACGAGGCACGCGCGGCGCTACGGGCGCAGGGGCTGTCTCCCTCCGAGATCGAAGCGCTCGCACCGCACCATGAGATTCCCGGCAATCGGCCGAGCTCCGTCTTGCTCACCGACGGTTGGGATGCCGGCGTGCTCGGGGAGCTGCTCGCCGCCCATGAGCATGCCACGTTCGTGCGCGGCTGGATCTGGGGCATTGATCCGTTCGACCAATACGGCGTGGAACTCGGAAAAGAACTGGCGCGCACGCTCGCTGCCGGGGGAACGCTCGCCGACTTCGATCCTTCCACGCGCGCGCTCGCCGCCCGGCTGGATGCGCACCGCTGAAACGAACGCTCAGTTTTCGGGGAGCCGCAAGAAAGACGCCCGATAGCGGCGCAGCTCCTCGATCGACTCATGGACGTCGGCGAGCGCCGTGTGTTTGCTCTCTTTCTCCCAGCCCTGCACGATGGCGGGCGCCCAACGGCGCGCGAGCTCCTTGAGCGTGGAAACGTCCAGATTGCGATAGTGGAACCAGGCCTCGAGTCGCGGCATGTAACGATAGAGGAAACGCCGATCCTGGCAGATGGTGTTGCCGCACATGGGACTCGAACGCGGTGGCAACCACGGCCGTAGAAATTCGAGCAGCGTTTCCTCGGCCTCTGCCTCGTCGATGCGCGAAGCGCGCACCCGCTCGATCAGACCCGAAGCCCCGTGCGTCTTCTGGTTCCATTCGTCCATCGCCGCGAGCACCTCGTCGCTTTGATGCACCGCGATCACCGGTGCTTCGGCGAGCACGTTCAAATCGTTGTCGGTGACCACGATCGCGATCTCGAGGATGCGGTCGCGGTCGGGATCGAGCCCGGTCATCTCCAGATCGAGCCAGACCAATTTGCTTGAAGGCGCGTCGTTCTTCTCGCTCATGCGGTTTTCCTTTCTCCAAGGGATGGGTGCGTTATACTGCCACGGCCGCGTGCCCGATGGCGCGAATCACTCCGTATTTTTCCGCCCATGGACGAATCCTTCCTTGCCACCGTCGTCGCCGCGCACGGCCGCAGCTACGAGCTCGCCCGGGAGATTCCCTGGCACGAGCCGCCCTGGCACGCAGTCACGCGCGGCAAGCGCCACGACTATGCGTGTGGCGACGTGGTCGAAGCGCGTGCCACGGCTCCCGGCCAGGCGGTGATCGAACGGCATCGACCGCGCTCCTCGCTCTTCTGGCGGGCCGATGGGGTGCGACAAAAGCTGATCGCCGCCAACGTCGATCATGTCGTCATCGTCACCGCGGTCGAGCCCCCCTTCTCACCCGAGCTGGTGACGCGCTGCCTCGTGGCTGCCGAATACCAGGGAATCGAAGCGAGCATCGTACTCAACAAGTGTGATCTCGCGGACGGCCTGGATGCAGCACGCGCGCAGCTCGAACCTTTTCGCGCTGCAGGCTATCGGGTGCTCGAGCTCTCGGCCAAACAGGACGTCTCCCCTCTCGAGCCCCATTTGGCCCAGAGGAAATCCCTTCTCGTCGGACAATCGGGGATGGGGAAGTCGACCCTCGTCAATGCCTTGGTGCCGGAAGCCCGGGCACGTACGGGAGAAATCTCGCGCGCCCTTGACGCGGGGCGGCATACCACCACCGACGCGCGGCTCTACCCTTATCGTGAAGGGTGGCTCATCGACAGTCCCGGCCTGCAGACCTTCGGCTTGGCGCACGTGCCGCTGGAGGCGCTGGATGCTTGTTTCCCCGAACTGCGTCCGGCCTTGGGAGAGTGCCGGTTTCGTGATTGTCGCCACGACGCCGAACCGGGGTGCGCCTTGCGCGCGCTGGCCGAGTGCGGCACGATCAGCCCCGAACGTTGGCAACATTACCGCCGCATTCGCACCGAACTCGAGGCGCTGATGCGGCGATCCAAGGCGGGCAAGTAAGCACCTTGCCCGCGACCCATGCCCGAGATCAGAGACGTTCGAAGATCACCGACAGACCCTGACCGCCGCCGATGCACAGGGTCACCAGCGCGTAGCGCCCGCCGATGCGATGCAGCTCATGGATCGCCTTGGTGGCGATGATCGCGCCGGTCGCGCCCACCGGGTGCCCCAGGGCGATGGCTCCACCATTGGGGTTGGTCTTGGCCGGATCGAGGCCGAGCCCTTTCATGACCGCCAGCGATTGGGCGGCGAAGGCCTCGTTCGACTCGATCACGTCCATGTCTTCGAGCTTGAGGCCGGTCTTTTCCAACGCTTTCTTGGTGGCCGGGATCGGACCTTCACCCATGATGTCGTTGGGCACCCCCGCCACGGCGTAGGCCACGATACGGGCAATCGGCTTCAGATTCTTCTGTTCCGCAATTTTGGCGTCGGCGAGCACGAGGAAGGAAGCCGCATCGTTGATCCCGGAGGCGTTACCAGCCGTGACCGTGCCGTCTTTCTTGAACGCCGGCTTGAGCTTGGCCAGGCTCTCCATCGTCGTGTTGGGCTTGGGATGCTCATCGACTTCGAACACCACGTCGCCCTTGCGCGTCTTGATCGTCACCGGCACGATCTGGGAGCGGAAGCGCCCTTCCTCGATCGCACGCGCGGCGCGGCGCTGCGATTCCAGCGCAAAGGCATCCTGCTCTTCCCGAGTGATCCCCCACTTGACGGCGAGATTCTCCGCCGTGATGCCCATGTGACCGACGCCGAAAGGATCGGTGAGCACCGCCACCATCGCGTCGATCATGGTCGTGTCGCCCATGCGCGCGCCGTTGCGCATCGTCGGGGAGAGGTAGGCACCGCGCGACATCACTTCCACGCCGCCACCCACGCCCATGGCTGCGTCGCCGAGCATGATGTTCTGCGCCGTGGTCACGATCCCCTGCAGGCCAGAAGAACACAGGCGGTTGACCTGCATCGCCACCGAGCTCATCGGCAGCCCCGCCTGGATGGACGCCACCCGAGGCACGTAGGCATAGCGCGACTCCGTCGGGATGCAGTTGCCGACCGTGACGTATTCGACTTCGTTGGGATCGACGCCCGAGCGCTCGATCGCAGCCTTCATCACCTGGCCGGCGAGTTCGGCCGGCTCGATCTGCGACAGGGTCCCGCCGAAGGTCCCGATGGCGGAACGAACGGCACTCAATACTACGACATCCTTGTTCGACATCGCCTTTCTCCTTGCTGGTCAGTGAAATGGTTCCATGCGGCTCGATTCATCATACGACGAAAATGCGACGATTGTCACCTTGGACGTCGTGCTCAGTCTACCTTGGCGCGAAGCAGCTCGAGAAACATGCGTAGCATGGCCGCCGTCGCTCCCCAAATGAAATACTGTCGCCAAGGAACGGCCCAATAGTAGCGACGCTGATCGCCATAAATCAGGGAATGACGAACGTAGCGGCGCGGGTCGAGCACGTGCTCCAAGGGCACGGTGAAGACTTCTGCCACCTCGAAGGGGTCCGGTCGCAGATCACCCGGGTCTTCCACCCAACCCACGAGTGGCGTGACGCGATAACCGGTGATGGTGACGTACGGTGGCAAAGCACCCAACACTTGCACCCGCTGAGGCGCAAGCCCGATCTCTTCCTTGGTCTCGCGCAAAGCGGCTTCTACTGGACCGGGATCTTCGGGTTCCACCCGTCCGCCGGGGAAACTGATCTGACCGGGGTGATGGACAAGATGCGGCGTGCGGCGTGTGAGCAACACCCGAGGGCCGTCTTCGCCGGCGACCAGAGGGGCGAGCACCGCAGCGGGCCAGCGGACCTCGCGAGCCCCCTCGTCTCCGTTCAAAAGGGGAAAAGTCCGATCAGCCGCCTGGCTCAAGCGCTCGCTAATATACGCGCGCAACCGTTCGGGTGAAGCGAGCAGCTCCTCGAGGCGGACATCTTTACTCATATTCACATTGTGGCACAGAAACCCGGCCTTTTTCCATCAAGGAATGGATCGGCCATCCTACCCCTCCTCAAGAAACGGCATTGCGCAACAAAAAGTTGCCGTGGGCGAGCGCAATCGGTTCTTGCGGCGTCGTCTGCCACGCTTCGATACGCAGATTGGCCACCCGTGTCCCTTGTTTGACCATGTGGACGTTGGCAAAAGTATCGCGGGGTCGGCCAGAACGCAGGTAGTCGATGTTGAAATCGATCGTTCGTGGCAGATCCGTGCTTTCCATGCGCCATAGAAGATAAAAAAGCGCAGCACACTCGAGAAAGCCGCCCGTGGCCCCGCCATGCAAAGCCGGTAAAATGGGATTACCGATCAACATCTCGCGATAGGGCAGAATGCAAGTAAACTCCTCCCCTTTGACATCGATCGACAAGCCGAGAAAACGGGCAAACGGTACCGCTTCCACCAAGGGCTGCCAATGGTTGTGCGCCCGTGCCTGTTCGACGCGCTCGATCCAATTCATCGCTTCCCCCCTTCTTGTGCTGGATTCGCTGCGCCTTTGCCGATGAACATATACACACCAACCGCCATGGCGATCGGCTCGTCCGGCGTATCATGGTAAGCACAACCGCGTACGAAGGCGAGATCATGCGTGAGTTTGTAACATTGCGCCCGACCCAAAACGTCACGCCCCGGCGTGGCCGGTTTGAGGTAGTCCAATCTCAAATCCAGCGTTGCCATGGGTTTCATTTCGGGTAAACGTAAAAACACGGCGAGACCGCAGGCAGCATCGAGCAAAGCCGTGATCACCCCCCCATGCAATACCCCGGTGCTGGGGTCGCCCACCAGTTCTTCCCGATAAGGGACCGACAGGATACACCAATCACCCTCCACGCCGGTGCCGACGAAACCCATGGCTCGGTTGTAAGGAGAGGAAGGGATAAATTCCCGCCAGCGCTGGATAAACGGTGATCCAGTATTCTTTTCCGTCATTCATTCTCTCCGGGATTGAGGCGTTTCCTCAGTTCTTGCCGCAATCGATGTTTGACGATCTTCCCCACGGGATTGCGCGGAATCGCCTCGATGAGCTCCAACCGCTCGGGCAACTTGTAGACGCTCATGCCTTTCTCACGCAAGAAGGCGACGATTTCCTCCAGAGTCGGTGGATCCTGAGGATTGCGCGGTACGACGAAGGCGCACACTCGTTCACCGAGAATTTCGTCGGGCGCGGGTACGACGGCCGCTTCCAAGACCTTGGGGTGCCCCAACACGGCGTTTTCGACCTCGGCAGTGGAGATGTTGAATCCCCCACGGATCACGATGTCTTTCTTGCGATCGTGAAAACCCACGTGACGCTCGTCGTGGATCACGAAGAGGTCACCCGTGCGGAAGAAGCCCTCTTCAGTGAAAGCCTTTGCCGTAAGATCTGGTCGATTGAAGTAGCCGGGGAAGACGCCAGGGCTGCGGAAACAAAGCTCGCCAATCTGACCGGGTGCAGTGAGGGCGTTGCCTTCGTCGTCGAGAATTTTCACTTCGATGCCGCGGATACCGCTGGGCCATTCGATTCCCGGCTTACCCCACCAAGGAAAATGGTCCGAGCGCAGATTGAGATCGGGGACGTCGTCAGGGCCGGCAACCAAACCCGTACCCTCGTTCTGCCCCCAGATGTTGACGATCTCGATGCCCCAGCGCCGCTTGAATTCCTGCATCGCCCACGGAGAGGGCGGAGCGGAACCGGTAGTGATGGTACGCACGGCGGAAAGATCCAGCGAATCGACGTTCGGAAGCTTCAGGATCATCAACAGCATCGCCGGCACGAGGATGGTAAACTGGATTTTTTCCTCGACGAGCTGACGCAGGAGGACTTCGACGTTGAGGGGGTGGTGCAGATAGAGCGTCCCGCCCTGGAGCAACCAGGGGATGTAGTTGACCCCGACGGCAGTCATATTGACCATGGGCGCCACCGCCAAGATGCGATCGCCCTCCTGCACGTGACAGGTGCGCACCAACATGCCGCTCATGAAGAACCAGTTATTGTGCGTGAGGGGGCATCCCTTCGGCTCGGCCTCGGTCCCCGAAGTCCAGCACAGTGTGAAGACATCGTTCGCATCGACGGGGACGGGTTGAGGCTGTCCTGGCGTGCGCGCCCAGTCGGCGACCTCTTCCAAAGTGACGACATGTTCGAACCCGACACGCCGCCCCAGTTCGGCTTGAGCATAGTCTTTGAAGCGCTCGGGCGCGATGAAGTAGCGACTTCCCGTCAGGGTGCGGACGTAGTCGACGTCCTTCTCACGCCACTGTAGCGGCAGAGGGCTGAGCACCCCACCGGCCTGGGCGACCGCAAGGTAGAGGGCGGCGAGTTCCCAGACGTTGGGCACCTGCGCCACCACGACGTCGTCTTTCCCGACACCAAGGCGCTGTAGCGCCGCGGTCATGTTCCGCACGGCCTGACCCAGGCTCTTCCAGTCGAGTCGCTGGGGAGCGCTACCGACCAAATCCTCTCGATCGGGCGGATCGACTACCGCCATTCGTTCAGGGTGACGCTCGACGTGAGCAGAAAACCGATCGAGCAAAGTTTCTTGGCCCCAATAGCCTGCTTGGGTGTACTGGGCGATCTTTTCGGCTGAATGCAGGATCATCGTGCTCTCCTCAGCGATGTTTCGCGGGAAACGGCCGACGGCACGTGCATAGGCTCTACCGTCGGCAACGATCTCAACGCGGCGCCATACGAATGGCACCGTCGAGCCGAATCGTCTCGCCATTGAGCATGGGGTTGACGGCGATCGCCTCCACGAGCATGGCGTACTCTTCCGGCCGCCCCAAGCGCGAAGGGAAGGGAACCTGTTTACCGAGCGATTCTTGCGCTTCCTTGGGCAGACCGGCCATCATCGGCGTCTCGAATAGACCCGGAGCGATGGTCACGACCCGAATCCCAAAACGAGCGAGTTCCCGCGCGATCGGCAGGGTCATCCCGACCACGCCTCCTTTGGACGCAGAATAAGCCGCCTGGCCGATCTGCCCATCGAAGGCGGCCACCGAGGCAGTGTTCACGATGACGCCGCGCTCGCCATCGGCGTTGAGCGGCTCTTGACGAGACATTGCCTCGGCCACGAGCCGAATCATGTTGAAAGTGCCCACCAAATTGACCTGGATCACCCGATTGAAACGGGCGAGATCGTGCGGCCCCTCCTTGCCCAAGACTTTCTCGGCCACGCCGATGCCAGCGCAGTTCACCAAGCCGTGCACACCACCAAAAGCTTCGATCGCAGTGGCCACCGCCCGCTTGCCCTCCTCTTCGCTCGTGACGTCGCAACGCACGAAGCGCGCAGCCTCCCCGAGTTCCTGAGCGAGCTTCTTACCCAGCTCTTCCTGCACGTCGGCGATGATCGCCCGCGCACCCAGCTTGACCATCCGGCGAACCGTCGCGCCTCCCAAGCCCGATGCCCCACCGGTGACGATGAAAACGCGATCTTTGATATCCATGTTCTCTCCTCTGCAAAAAATAGGTAGTTACTGTCCCCGTCTTTCTCGACGGACGGTGCATAGGCGCACGATCCTCCTCAATCCATGCGCCCGGGATGAATCCTCACAAGCGTTCGATGATCGTGACGTTGGCCATGCCGCCGCCTTCGCACATCGTCTGCAAACCGTAACGTCCGCCGCGCTGGCGCAAGGCGTGCACGAGGGTGGTCATCAGTTTCGCCCCTGAGGCTCCGAGCGGATGTCCCAAGGCGATGGCACCGCCGTTGACGTTGAGCCGCTGAGGATCGGCGCCGGTATCCTTGAGCCAGGCCATCGTCACCGAGGCGAAAGCCTCGTTCACTTCGAAGAGGTCGATGTCATTGATCGACAGGCCGACTTTCTTCAGCGCCGCCTTGGTGGCGGGCAAAGGTGCTTCCAGCATGATCACGGGGTCGTGGCCGATGACGCTCATGTGATGGATGCGCGCCAACGGCTCCACGCCGAGCTTCTTCAGCCCCCGCTCATTGACGATCATCACCCCGGCCGAGCCATCGCAGATCTGGCTGGCATTGGCCGCGGAAATGACGCCTCCTTCCTGGAGCGTCTTGACGCTCTGGATGGCTTCGAGCGAAGTGTCGAAGCGGATCCCTTCGTCGACGGTGTGCATCTCACCCGAAGCGCCGCCTTCGAGCGTGCGCACTTCCACCGGCACGATCTCATCCTTGAATCGGCCAGACTTCGTCGCTTCGATCGCCCGCTGGTGACTCTGCAAGGCATAGGCGTCGAGCTCGTCCTTGGTGAGGCCGTATTTCTTCGCCATCATCTCGGCCCCCATGAACTGGCTGAATTCGGGCACGTCGGGATAGCGGCTGCGGATCTCCGGACTCATGTAATGGCCCATGCCGGCTTTGTGTGGCAGAGCGATGGGACTGCCCATCGGTACGCGCGTCATGCTCTCGACCCCAGCAGCAATGACGACGTCCATCGCGCCCGACATCACCGCCTGGGCGGCGAAGTGGATCGCTTGCTGTGAGGAACCGCACTGACGATCGACCGAGGTCCCCGGCACCGATTGGGGCAGGCGAGAAGCCAAGACGGCGTTGCGCGCGACGTTGGCCGCCTGCTCACCGATCTGGCTCACGCACCCCATGATGACGTCTTCGACGAGAGCCGGATCGGCCTGAGCGCGATCGAGCAGTGCGTTCAAGACTTGCGCCGCGAGATCGACAGGATGCCATCCCGAAAGACGGCCATTGCGGCGACCTCCGGCGGTACGAGCCGCGGCGACGATATAGGCTTCAGACATTGCGTTCTCCTTGGTGTTTAAAAGTGAAGTGGGATCGCTCCTCTTGCGCCAGACGCGCCATGGCTGGCGGCACGGGTATCGGCATGTCGAGGAGCAGCTGGGCGTAGGTCTTGGCTTGCGGGTCGAGGTGCAGCGAGGCAACACCTCCCCCGCCCAAGGTATCGTGCAGCAAAAAGTTTAACCCATGGATACCAGGAAGGTCGAAGCGCTCGACTTTGCCGGTAATGAAATGGGCGAAGCGGGCGCGTACCGCCGCCGGCGTGAGGGCCGCACGGATCCAGGGCAAATACTCGGGTCGACGGGCGATGACGCCAATGTTGGCATGGTTACCCTTGTCGCCGCTGCGCGCCACCGCGAGATACACGAGCGGCACCGGTTCACTCTCGCCCAGAGGATAGGATTCTTCTTCATCCCCTGGGCGCGACGTCGGTACCCTGCCCCCGCCGCCGACGAGATGCTGTACGGTAAGCGCCTCGCCATCGACGCGCACTTCGACGGGGACATTCTTCTTGGGGTAGAGGAAGGAGAAGAGGCGCACGATGGGGCTCGCCTTGGGGCGACCAGGCGCCAGTCCCGTACGGCCGGTACTCATCGCCAAAGCCGCGCCCATGAATTCCTTCGAAAAGACCTCGATGCCGGCCGGACTCGGGTGATGCACCGCCACGCGCAACGTCACCTCGCGCAGCGTGCGCGCCGCTGGTTGGGCGTATGGGCCATAGAGCGACTCCGCCCCGACCAGCTGGATGGCGCTGTCGCTGAGCGGCGGCAGGCCCGCCTCTTCCAGACTATTGCGCACCTTGGCAAGAATCGCCTCGCCATAGCGCTGCGCCTTGGCGACCGCATCGCGGCCGGCGAGCACCAAAGTGCCGACGGTCCCGAACCCATCGGGGTAGGTAGCACAGACCTTGTAGGTATCGGTAGGAGGAAGCCCACGTACGCCCGTGACCTCGACGCGATCGGGGCCGATTTGGCGCAGGCGCACGCCGGTAAAATCGCAAATGACGTCTGGCAGGACATAAGCGGCGGGATCGCCGATCTCGTAGAGCATCTGCTCGCCCACCGACAAGGGCGAGACGCAACCGCCCGTGCCCTCAGGCTTGGTGACGACGAAGGAGCCATCGGCGCGCACCTCGGCGATGGGAAAACCCATCGTCGGCCAATCATCGACCACGTCCTCCCAGTCGGTGAAGTTGCCGCCGGTCGCCTGGGCACCGCATTCGAGCAGATGCCCCGCAAGCCCCGCGGCGGCGAGCTTGTCGTAATCCTGCGGTCCCCAGCCGAATTCATGAATGAGCGGACCAGCCACCAGGGCGCTGTCGACGCAGCGGCCCGTGAGCACCACGTCAGCCCCGGCATCGAGCGCCGCGGCGATCGGAAAAGCGCCGAGATAGGCGTTGATGCTCATCGGCTTGGCCGGGAAAGGCGCCCCAGTGAACATCTCCCGGATCGATTCCGCGGCAAGCTCCCCCGCGCGCGGCAATAGGTCATCGCCCTCGACGGTACCGATGCGCAGCCGCACCCCCGCCTCTTGCGCCAGCGCCTCGAGGGCATGCCGACAAGCTGGCAAATTGACCCCGCCGGCATTGGCGATCACCTTGATGCGTTTCTCCGCGATCTCGCGCAAGAGGGGTTTCATCACCAAGGTGATGAAATCGGTCGCATACCCTGCCTGAGGGTCCTTCGCCTTTGCCTTGGCGAGAATCGACATGGTGATCTCGGCCAGATAGTCGAGGATGAGGTAATCGATGTTCCCCTGGCGCACGAGCTGGCGTGGGCCACTCGGCGTGTCCCCCCAATAACCGGCCCCCCCGCCGATGCGTACGATTTTCTCGCCCATCTCGTTTTCTCCTCAAATGCCCAGTTGGCGCGCGGCGAGGTCGCGCATGATCTCTTCGGCCCCGCCGCCGATCGCGTTGACTCGCACCTCGCGATAGATGCGCTCGACCTTGTTGCCGCGCAGGTATCCCGCCCCGCCGAAGATCTGCACCGCCTCGCGCGCGCAGAATTCCATCGTGAGCGTTGCCTGGTTCTTCAAGAGGCAAACGTCGGCAATCGGGCGTTCCCCTTGTTCGATACGCCAAGCGAGACTCTCCAAGTAGGCTTGGGTCGCGTTGATGCGCATCAGCATATCGACGAGCTTGTGGCGCACGACCTGGTGTTCGGCCAAGGGACGACCGAAGGTATGGCGTTGGCGCGCGTAGTTCAGAGCCTCCTCGTAACACACGCGTGAGAACCCATTGCACCCAGCAGCGAGAAAAATCCGCTCCTGGTTGAAATTCTCCATGATGAGGCGAAAACCGCGATTTTCCTCGCCGAGCAGATTACCCACCGGCACGCGACAGTCTTCGAAGTAGAGCGTGGCCGTGTCGGATGCCCACCAGCCCATCTTGCGCTCCAGCGCCGTGCGCGAAAACCCCGGCCGATCCCGCTCGATGAGGAGCAGCGAGATGCCATCGCGCCCCGGCCCGCCAGTGCGCACCGCCACGGTGTAGTAATCGGCGCGCATCCCCGAGGTGATGAAGGTCTTCGATCCATTGACGACGTAGTGATCGCCGTCGCGTACCGCCCGCGTGCGCAGGTTGGCCACGTCCGAACCACCACTCGGCTCCGTGATCGCCAGCGCGCTGATCTTCTCGCCGGAGAGGATGCCCGGCAGCACGCGCGCTTTGAGCTCGGGACTGCCACCGCGCACGATCGGCGGCGTACCGATGGTGTGGCTCAGCAAACTGGCGCTGACTCCCCCTGCCCCAGCCCGGGCGAGTTCCTGCGCCCCGATGATGAGATAAAAGAGATCGGCAGGAATGCCCCCATATTCTTCGGGATAACCCATGGGAATGAGACCGATCTGAGCGGCCTTACGGTAGAGTTCGCGGGGAAACGTACCTTCTTCATCCCATTGGTCGGCATAGGGTTCGATCTCGGTCGCGACCCAGCGCCGAAGGCTCTCACGGTAGGCCTCGTGTTCGGGGGTGTAATAAGGGCTTTTGCTGGAGTTCATCGTTCATTCCTCAAGTAAAGGCGCCGCTCGCATCAGCTCGCCGGTTCCAGTTCGATCAGTAGCTCGCGCTGTTTCACTTGCTTGCCCGGGGCGACGGTGAGCCGGAGGATACGACCATCGCGCGGCGCAGTGATCTCATGCTCCATCTTCATCGCTTCGAGCACGAGCAAGCGCTCGCCTCGACGTACCTGCTGCCCGGCCTCGACGAAGACGGCCACGACGGCCCCGTTCATCGGTGCCGTGACGCGCGCCTCGCCTTCGTGCTCGGAGGCACGCGTGCTCACGAGCGTCACGTCCTCGAAGCACCATTCCCCGCCCCCTTGTTGCAGGAACACACGAGTTTCGTCGAAAACATAGCGGGCTTGGCGCCGCACTCCGTCGGCCATGAACACCACTCGACCGTCCTGAGCCTCAAGGATCTCGAGCGTCCATTCCCCTTCTCGGCTCACTGCGCGGTAACGATCGGGAGCACAGACCGTAAGGGTGAGCTCATGGCGCTGATCACCACGAGCAAGCTTCAGCGGAACGGGCACGGGGGCCGTGCTGCGCCATTCACGCAAAGAGGGCGCAACGCCCTCTTCCATGCGGCGGAACGCCAAGACCGCTGCCAAGGCCACGCTCACAGGAGGAGGGGGTGGAGGAGTGAGTTCCTGAGGGGGAAAATGGGTATCGATGAAGGCGGTGGAAGTTCGACCAGCGGCAAACTCGGGATGGTCGAGACAAGCGGCGAGAAAAGACCGGTTGGTATTGACCCCCAAGGCCACACAGTCTTCGAGGGCATGCAACAAACGGCGGCGCGCTTCTTCGCGGGTCCGACCGTGGGCGACGAGCTTGGCGATCATGGGATCATAAAATGGAGGGATCTCCTGCCCGGCACGCAAGCCGTGTTCGACCCGCACCCCTGCCGGCGGATCCCAAGCGATCAATCGCCCCGCTTGGGGCAAGAAGCCGTGATAAGGGTCTTCGGCATAGAGACGCGCTTCGATCGCCCAACCCTGCCAACGGATCTCATGTTGGGCAAGCGGCAGCGGCTCACCGGCAGCGACCTGTAATTGCCAGGCGACCAAATCCTGCCCCGTGATTTCTTCGGTAACCGGATGCTCTACCTGCAGCCGGGTGTTCATTTCCATGAAATAGAACGAACCGTCCTCGGCAAGGAGAAACTCCAAGGTGCCTGCTCCCACATAGCCGATCGCCCGTGCCGCCGCCACCGCCACCTCGCCCATGCGCTCGCGCAGTGCCGGCGTCACGGCCGGCGAAGGGGCCTCCTCGATCACCTTTTGGTGTCGTCGTTGGATCGAACAGTCGCGCTCTCCCAGATGGATCACGTTGCCATGGCGGTCGGCGAATACCTGGATCTCGACGTGACGGGGACGCAGGATGGCGCGCTCGAGGATCAACTCACTGGAACCAAAGGCCGTGGTTGCTTCAGAGCGCGCCGCCGCGAGCGCAGCCACGAGATCGGCGGGATCCTCGACCAAGCGCATGCCGCGTCCGCCACCGCCAGCCGCAGCCTTGACCATCAGGGGAAACCCGATGCGCTGCGCCTCGGCGATCAGCGTGGCATCATCCTGCGCAGCTCCTTGATAGCCGGGAACGCAGGGCACGTTCGCCTCGATCATGCGGCGCTTGGCCGCAGCCTTATTGCCCATCAAACGGATCGCCTCGGGCGGCGGCCCGATGAAGATCAGACCGGCCGCGGCACACGCCTCGGCGAATTCGGCATTCTCCGAGAGGAAACCATAACCGGGATGTACCGCTTCGGCACCACTGCGGCGGGCCGCCTCGAGCAGGCGTTCGATGGACAGGTAGGATTGGGCAGGCGCCGATCCCCCCAAAGGAACCGCTTCATCGGCCTGGCGCACGTGCTCGGCCTCGCGGTCGGCATCGGAATAGACGGCTACGGTACGATAGCCCAGCGCTCGGGCGGTCCGTATGACACGGCAGGCGATCTCACCGCGATTGGCGATCAGGATCTTACGAAACATCCCCTCTCCTCACGTCTTCGGCACCCAGGCAGGGGCCCGCTTCTCGAGAAATGCCTGTACGCCCTCCCGTCCTTCCGAGCCTCGCAGACACGAAGCAAAAACCTCGGCCGCCCGATCGAGCACTTCCGGCAAAGGCAAGGCGAGGCTCTCGAAAAGAATCCGCTTGGTGGCCGCGTTGGCGCCAGGAGCACACCGGCCGATTGAGGCGAGCACTGCGGTGAGCCCCTCCTCGAGCGACGGCCGGTCTGCAAAACTATGATGGACGAGCCCGATGCGCAGCGCTTCGCGTCCATCGAAGCGCGCCCCCGTGAGCGCGAGCCGGCGAGCCTGCGTGAGACCAATGCGCTGAACCACAAAAGGCGCGATCTGGGCAGGAGGAATCCCGAGCCCAGTTTCGGAGAGAGCAAACCGCGTCTCGTGCATACACAGGGCGACGTCGCTTGCGCACACCAGACCAAGACCCCCACCGAAAGCAGCCCCCTCGACGACCGCGACCACCGTTTGCGGTAGCGCATTGAAGGCTGCCATGAAGGCACCGAAGCGACGGTTGTGGCGTGCGATGGGATCCGCTTCGCCGGCAGGCGGTGGAGGGGCTTCGAAGGAAGCACGGAACCCGCGGATGTCCCCGCCGGCGCAGAAAGTGCCGCCCGCACCGCGCACGACCACGGCGCGCACGGTTGGGCGGTTCTCCAGCACCGACACCACCGCCATCAGTTCCTCAAGCATCTCGTCGCTCAGGGCATTGCGGCTCTCCGGTCGATTCAAGCTCAGCCAGAGAATCCCGTCGCGCAGATCCAGCGCCAATGTCCGGCAAGCAGGAAACTCAGGCTCCCGGGTTGGGTCTGCCTGCCCGCTCATGACTTGGCCTTGCCAGGAAGGATTCCCATGTACTTGGCGATGATCCCGAGCATCACCTCGTCGGCCCCGCCGCCGATGGACATCAAGCGCCCGTCGCGGTAGAGCCGCGTGATCGGCGTCTCGTTCATGAAGCCCATGCCGCCGTAGAACTGCAGGCAACTGTCGGCCACCTGACGCACCAGCCGCCCCCCTTTGAGTTTGGCCATCGAGGCGTGCAGTGTCACGTCTTCGCCGTGGATGTAGTTCTCGACGGCGCGATAGACCAGTGAGCGCAGCGCCTCGACCTCGCTCTGTAGCTCGGCGAGCTTGAAATGGATCACCTGATTGTCGAGCAAGGGTTTGCCAAAGGCGATGCGCTGGCGCGTGTATTCGGCCGTATCGCGGATGGCGATCTCCATGGAACGCAGGACACTGCCCGCAGCCCACAGGCGCTCATCCTGAAACTGGCGCATCTGGTAGATGAACCCCATGCCCTCCTCGCCGATGCGATAGCGCTGCGGCACCCGCACGTCCTCAAAGAAAATCTGGGCGGTATCGGAAGCCCGCATCCCCAGTTTGTCGAGTTTGCGCGCGATCGTCACCCCTTTGGTTTTCATCGGCACGATGATGAGTGATTTGTTGCGATGGGGCTCACCCTCACCGGTATTGGCCAGCATGCACATGAAATCGGCCTGGGTACCGTTGGTGATCCACATTTTGCCGCCGTTGATCACGTAGTCGCCGCCGTCCTTGCGCGCCGTGGTACGAATGGAAGCCACGTCCGAACCTGCGCCGGGCTCGGAGACACCGATGCAGGCGACGTACTCGCCGCTGATGGCGGGCTTGAGAAACTCTTCGCGCAGTTCGTCCGAGCCGTAGCGGGCCAGCGCCGGCGTGGCCATGTTGGTCTGCACGCCGACGGCCATGGGAATGGAGCCGCCATTGACCTCCCCCATTGCCTCGCAGAACATCAGCTCATAGCTCCAATCGAGCCCCATGCCGCCGAATCGCTCCGGCTTGGTGATGCCGAGGAAGCCCTGTTGGCCCATTTTGCGGAAGAGCTCGTGCGCCGGAAAAATTCCTTCACGTTCCCATTCGTCGACGTAGGGGTTGATCTCATTGGCGACGAACTTGCGCACTGCCTCGCCCAACGCTTTGTGTTCTTCGGTAAATTGCATGGTCTCCTCCCTCCAGGTCAATGAGTGCGTTACATACGGGCCACGCCGAAGGTGATCGGCTTGAGCGGTCGCAGCTCGGCTTCGCGGCACACGGACAGACAAAAAGCCAGCAGCTTGCGTGAATCGCGCGGATCGATGAGGCCGTCGTCCCACAGATGCGCTGTTGCATAGAGGGCAGTGGACTCCCGCTCGACCTGCTCGATGATCTGACGCTCCATCGCCTCGAGCGCCGCCCGATCGAGCGGCTCACCGCTGCGGCGGTGTTTCTCTTCGGTGACGATGGACAGCACCTTGGCCGCCTGCTCTCCGCCCATCACCGCCACCCGATTGTTGGGCCACGCGAAGATGAAGCGGGGCTCGTAGGCTCGCCCGCACATGCCGTAGTTCCCTGCCCCGAAACTCGCACCGATGTGCAAGGTGATCTGCGGTACGGTGGCGTTGCTCACCGCCTGAATCATTTTCGCGCCGTGCTTGACGATGCCATTTTGCTCGGCCTCGGTCCCGACCATGTAGCCGGTGATGTTCTGCAGATAGATGATGGGCGTGTCGGCCTGGCACATCAGCTGGATGAACTGCGCCGCCTTCGTTGCCCCCTGGACGTCGATCGGGCCGTTGTTGCCGATCAAGGCGCAGGCGTGCCCTTCGATCTCGGCCTGCCCGCAGATCGTCTGCACGCCATAGGTCGGCTTGAATTCGGTGAAATCGGAATCGTCGACCAAGCGCGCGATCACCTCGCGCACGTCGTAGGGTTTGCGGTAATCGACCGGCACCACGCCGGCGAGCTCCTCGGGGCTGTAGCGCGGCTCGCGAAACGAAGGCTTGGCCGCCACAGGCAGCCGATCGTTCCAGCCGAGCTTGGCGACGATCTCACGCGCCAAGCGAATGGCATCGACGTCGTCTTCGGCCAGATAGTCCGCCACTCCGGAGCGCGTCGCGTGCATCTCCGCCCCGCCAAGTTCCTCGTCGGTAGCGATTTCGCCGGTAGCGGCGCGCAACAGAGGAGGGCCCGCGAGAAAGACCTTGGCCTTGCCGCGTACCATGATCACATAATCGGACAGCCCCGGCTGGTACGCCCCGCCCGCGGTGGAGGAACCATGCACGACGGTGATCTGAGGAATGCCGACAGCCGACAAGCGCGCCTGGTTGAAGAAGCCTCGCCCGCCGTCGATGAAGATCTCACCCTGGTAACGCAAGTTCGCCCCACCCGATTCGACCAGGTCGATGATCGGCAGCTTGTTGCGTAGCGCGATTTCCTGCGCCCGCAGATTCTTGCGCAACCCCATGGGTGCGATCGTGCCCCCCTTGATCGCACTGTCGGAAGCCTTGACGAGGCAGCGCACCCCGCAGACATAACCGATCCCCACGATCAGGCCCGCCCCCAGCACGTTTTCCTTGCCATCGTCATCATGCATCCCCAGACCCGCCAAGGTGGACAACTCCACCCACGGCGACCCTCGATCGAGCAGTAGGGCGATGCGCTCACGCGGCAGAAGTTGCCCCCGTTTCTCGAAGAGGGCTTTCTTCGCATTCGAGGTGTCACGCACTTTCTGCTCGAGCGCACGGAACTGCTCGACGAGCGCAAGCATTGCCTCGCGGTTGGTGCGAAAAGTCTCACTGTTGGGATCGATGCGGCTTTCGATGACGGCCATGGAATTCCTCGATGTTACGAAAGGGACTCGCCAGCGACGAGGCGACGCAGCTCGCGCTTGAGCACTTTGCCCGCGGCGTTACGCGGCAAGGCCGGTACTTCGACGAGGCGTTTGGGAATCTTGAAGTGGGCAAGCTTGCCTTCACAGAAGGTGCGAACCTCCTCGAGCGTGAGATGCTCCCCTTCCTTGGGCACGACCACCAGCACCGGAACTTCTCCCCACAGAGGGTCTGGCGCTCCGACCACAGCCAGCTCGACCACTTTGGGGTGGCGATACAGCACCTGCTCGACTTCAGTGGGATAGACGTTCTCGCCGCCCGAAATCAGCATGTCTTTCTTGCGATCGACGATGTAGAAATACCCTTCCTCGTCCTGTCGGGCAAGGTCGCCCGTATGGAACCACCCGCCGCGAAACGCTTCGGCGGTGGCTTCGGGGCGTTTCCAGTAGCCGACGAAGACGTTGGGCCCGCGTACGACGAGCTCACCAACCTCACCGGGGATCACGTCGCGGTCCTGATCGTCGACGATACGCATCTGCATGTGCATCAGCGGCTTACCGACGGAGCCGTTCTTGCGCACCGCATCGGCACTGTCGAGGATGCAGGCATTGGGCGCGGTCTCGGTCATGCCGAACCCCTCGACGAAGCGCAACCCCCGCCGCTGGAAAAACTCGATCACGGGGATTGGACACGGCGCCCCTCCGGAGACAAGCACCCGTAGCGAAGAGAGGTCATAGTTGTCGAAATCGGGCAGTTGGCTCAGCATCAGCCACATGGAAGGAACGAGGAAGAGCGAAGTGACACGCTCTCGTTCGATCGTACGCAAGGTCTCGTGCGGATCGAAACGCGGCAGCAGCACCACGGGGATGCCTTTGTACAACGCCGGCAGGGTATGGATGTTGAGCCCCCCGATATGAAACATCGGCGCCACCGTCAAGACTACGTCCTCGGCGGTGAGCGCGTTTTCATTGAGCATCAGGTTGATGGCGTTCCAGGTCGTGTTGCCATGGGTGAGCATCGCCCCTTTGGGATGCCCCGTGGTCCCAGAGGTGTACATCATGACGAGGACGTCCTGTTGGGACACCATGGGTTTGACGGCCAAAGGTTGGGCACGCGCCATCCAATCGTCGTAGGTTTGCTTTCCCTCCTCCGCTTGGGCAGGATCGACTACCACCGACATCAGCGAGGCATCGGCGGCCTGCGCGGGTGCCAACAAGGGGGCAAAGATCGCATGGTGGATCACGATGCGGGCACCACAATCCGCGAGGATGTAGCCGATCTCTGCCGGACTCAGGCGAAAATTGAGCGGCACGAAAATTGCGCCGAGGCGGGCACACGCAAACGTCAGCTCGAGAAAGGGGATGGAATTGAGCAACAACCCAGCCACGCGATCCCCTTTGCCGACGCCCCGCTCGGCGAGCGCACCCGCCAAGCGATCGACCCGGTCGGACAACTCCCCGTAGCGCAGACGACGATCCCCTTCGATCAGCGCGATTCGATCTCCGCGCCAACGGGCATGGGTTTCGATCCAATCGGCGATACCGCCTAAATAGTGGACCTCGTCGTTCATGCCCTTTCCCCTTCGCCACCCGTGAATAAGGCACGCAGCTGCTGGCGCAAAATGTGCTTCTGGATCTTGCCCGTGCCGGTGCGCGGCAGCGCCTCGACGATACGAAAGGCTTTGGGCACTTTGAACCCCGCCAAGCGCTCATGCGCAAACGCCCGCAATTCGTTTTCATCGAGCTCGACACCTGGCTTCGGCACTACCACGGCACACACCGCCTCACCCCAATATTCATGGGGTACGCCGATCACCGCCGCTTCGGACACACCGGGATGTTCCATCAAGACGCGCTCGACTTCGACGGAAGCGACGTTTTCCCCGCCGGTCTTGATCATGTCTTTCTTGCGGTCGGTGAACCAAACCACGCCATCCTCGTCGATCCACGCCACGTCGCCACTGTGGAACCAACCAAAGCGGAAGGACTTCTCCGTTTCTTCGGGCAGATTGAGATAGCCATTCATCACCTGGGGGCCGCGATAGACGAGCTCTCCCACTTCACCCCTCGGCAGAAGATTTCCCTCGTCGTCCATGATGCCGACGCGAGTCATCACGGTGGGTGATCCCCAAGAACCTGCCTTGGACCATTGATGTTCGGGGCGAATGAACGTGGTGGGCGGGGTGAATTCGGTCTGACCAGAACCCAGCACCACATCGGCATTGGGAAAGAGCTCGTGGATCTCCTTGAGTCGCTCGTGCGGCATCGGCGCCATGGCATAGATTGCGCGCTCGACCGAAGAAAAGTCGAAGCCGAGCACCTCCGGATGCTGCAGCAGGGCAGCGTACATCATCGGCAGAAGCACCAGGCTGCGGACTCGATGTTTCTCGATTGCGGCAGCAACCTGAATGGGATCGAAACCCGTCAACAGCACCGAAGTTGCCCCGATCGTCAGCGCCGGGACGGCTCCACCGTTCAAGAGTGCACAATGAAAGAGTGGCAAGACGATGAGGGAAGTCGTCTCATGGGTCATGCGGTTGGCAAGCGCGGCCGACAAGGCGGTGAAGGTCACGGCCAAATGGCTCGTGAGCACCCCTTTCGGATGGGCGGTGGTACCGCTCGTGTAGAGCAGCTGCACCGGATCACGATCCCCGACGTAGACTTCCACCTCGCTGGGACTACCGGCATCGAGTAACGCCTCGAAAGTGCCGACCGTCTTGGGAACGTCGGGCGCCGAAGCACCGATCCAGTACACCGCTTGCAGATCGGGCAGCATCTGCGGTAGCTTGGCCGCGGCACCAGCAAGCGCTTCTTCGACGAAAAGCACTTTCGCCCGAGAATCCTTCAGGCAGTAAGCGATCTCCTCCGGACGCAGACCGAGATTGGCCGGCGCACATATCAGACCGGCTTTGGCACAGCCGAAATAGGCGATCAACATGGCAGCGCAATTGCGCGCCATCACGCCCACCACGTCGCCCCGCTGCAACCCCCGCGCCAATAAGGCCGACGCCAAGCGATTGGCCATGGCATTGACTTCGCGAAAACTGAACGTACGATCCCCGTCGATGAGCGCCGTGCGATTCCCGTGGCTCTCTGCACTGCGGGTAAGAATGTCGCCGACGCAGACACGTTCGACGAGGTGCCGCCCCAAATCCGCCGCGGCGGTTGAGATTCCTGCCATGACGTCTCCTCCTGGTGTGGATTTTATGGTTTATGGGTGCACTCTTCTGAAGTCGATGTTAGACTGAAGCAAGCGCTTGGTCAATACCCTATCGCCAACCCACCGGAATCGACATGACTGCAACCCTTACCTCGATCACGACCGATCCCCTTCCCCCGATCAGCGAACTGCAGGACCGTTTGATCCAGGAGGGAAAACTCACCGATCCCGCGAGTCCCCGTGGCCGACTGCTACATCATGCCGCCCGTCTGTTCCGGACGAAGGGCTACGAACGCACGACCGTGCGCGATCTCGCCTCTGCCACCGGCATTCAATCAGGTAGCATTTTTCATCACTTCCCCAGCAAAAACGACATCCTGCGCACGGTGATGACCGAGGCCATCACCTTGAATCTCACCCGTATGCGACAGGCGCTGGAAAAGGTTGGCCCCGATCCTGTGGCTCGATTGCTGGTGCTGATCCGCTGCGAACTCCACGCGATCAACGGTGAGACGGGGGAAGCGATGGCCGTGCTATTCCATGAATGGGGTAGCCTCAGCGAAGAAGGGCAAGCGTCCATCCTCTCTCTGCGCGATGAATACGAACGCTTGTGGCTCGATACCCTAGGCCAGCTTCACGAACGAGGGCTATTACCAAGCCCGCCCGGTCTCGTGCGCCGCCTGCTCACCGGCGCCCTCGCTTGGACCGTACACTGGTACCGCTCGGACGGCCCGATGACTTTGGATGAAATCGCCCAAGAGGTATTACGCTTGTCGTTGGCATCTACCAGCCGCTGATACTCTCCCTACATCTTCTCTCCGTCGATCTGCCAAGCAACGAGCACTGTCCGATAGTTGGACGAGATCAAGACGTCGGGTTGAGGAAGGGAGTTCGTCGCAGGAGTAGGTGTAGCCACCTTCTTACGGGCAATCCAATTCGCCAGAAGCATGCATCACGAACCCGCCCGCATGCTCCTTTCAGCGCCGCACCAACACGAATTCGTATTCTCCTTCCCCGACTTCGTGCGCCACTTCCAGCACGTTGCCGCTTTGGCGCGCGAAGGCGGAGAAATCTTTCATCGAGCCGGGATCGGTGGTCAGCACCCGAAGGCGTTGCCCCGAGTGCAGCGTGGCGAGTGCTTTTTTCGTGCGCAGGATGGGCAGTGGGCAGCGCAACCCGCGCGCGTCGAGTTCGAGATCGGCGTCGACGACCACGATGTCCTCCGGAATTTGACGCGATTTGCTCACGTCGGTTAGAATAGCACTTCTTCTTTGGAGATGTGGCCGAGAGGTCGAAGGCACTCCCCTGCTAAGGGAGCATACCGGCAAAACCGGTATCGAGGGTTCGAATCCCTCCATCTCCGCCATTACATGCGAATAATTGCTTGATTTCAAAGAAAAAAACGGCAAGCAAAAAATTCCTGCCTTATCGCTTGCCTTATCGTTTTCCCTGCCTTATCGGCTTGCAGCGCGTCCCGTTTTTGTTGATGTGGTCGGCATGAGCCAACTTCTGGCCGCCGCCGCACCCCCGCGCCAAGCCGCGCGTTCGGCAAGCCAAGACGCCAGTTCGTACAGTTGCATATGCGCCAACCACGCGCCCTAGCGCGATTCCGCGGGTTTGCGCACCCGCACCACTGGCGATGCCCCAGGGTCCCCCGCAGCGCCGCCATAGCGCCGCCGCAAGCGCCACGCTAAAGCCGTCAAAAAGAGCGCATCGCATCGCCGCGTGCCGTTTCCCATTCTGGCGCGATGCGTCGGGCATATTCAAGTTTCAGGATGCGAAAACTGCCGACCAACGCGGATTGCATCACCCCAACAGGGGAACCCGTCGGAGAACCTACGCCGCCGCCTGGCGTGGCCGTGAAGTGGGCTTATCGCCGCCGTAAGCGCGCTTCACGGGGGGATGATCAAAGCCTTAGCGTGGGGTGTTCAAACGCCTGGCGCGCCGCTCGTAGTGCCGCGCGTGATTCCTCGGTGGCTTCGAAGGGATGCGCCGCCGCCAGCCGCTCGGCCTCTTGGCGTGGCAATCCGCCGTCGAACTCGGCCACGGCCGCGCGTTCTTCGAGTGCCTCGGCGCGATCGAGGAAGTAGTCTCGCGCCACGGTGTCGCCTTCGCAGGCTTGCAGCGTGCGATGCACCGCCGCCGGGTCGGTCTCGCCGATCAGCTCGAGCCAGCGCCGAATGCGGGTGCGCTCGTCTTCGAGCAACGGCCGTTCGGGTGGCGTTTTCCCTGGCGTGTGCGCCACCACCTCCACCGCGCCAGCTTCGCCGCGCAATACCTCTTCGCGCGTCTTGGCGGGGGAAAAGGCGATGACGCGCTCAGTGCCGTCGATGTAGCGAATGCGCCATGTGGTGGCGGGGGCGTCGTCGGCAGGCCGTGGCGTCGGGACGGTTGGGGTGGCGTCGGTGGCCGCGGGGCGTGCCTCGGCGATGGTGGCCGCGGGGCGTGCGGGTCGGGGCGTGGG
Organism: Tepidiphilus olei; assembly: GCF_006980705.1. Lineage (GTDB taxonomy): Bacteria > Pseudomonadota > Gammaproteobacteria > Burkholderiales > Rhodocyclaceae > Tepidiphilus > Tepidiphilus olei. The sequence goes on from NZ_SBHO01000006.1 coordinate 36,000, forward strand.
CGCCGTCGTCGGGCCGCCGGTGCGTTGCGGGGCGCCGGGGGCACGCGCGCCGTCGAGGGTGCCGTCGTCGCCGTCGTCGTTGCGTTTCGGGGCGTCGGTGCTGCCGCCGCCGTGGGCACGTGCGCCGTCGCCGTTGCGCTTCGGGGCGCCGTCCGCGGGGCGTGCGCCGGTGCGCCGCCGGGATCGCGTGAAGAGCTCGTCAAGCGTGGTCATACCTGCCTCTTGGAAAACTTCGCGGGGTTTGCCGGGTTTGCGGGGTTCCCGGCAGTCCAAAACTTTTTCACGTAACGCCCAATAACCACACCATAGAAATGGGATTTTTTGTCTCGCGCGAAGATGCCAAACTTCCCCGCAATATCCCGCCATAACCCGCACGGGGGTTTTGCGAGAAAAGTTTTTGGAGTGCACCAATCCCCGCAAATCCCGACAAACCCCGCAAACGGGGGTCACGTCACCCGCTGAATGATCCATCTCGCGACCTTTTCGTGAAGGTCATCGCCGAAGCGCCGCAGCATCAAGCCGCGGGCGATACGGTCGCGACGGTTGAGCAGCAGGCGGCCGACTTGTTTCGCGCTTCGCGGCTCGCCGCCCAGGAACCCGGCGACGGCCTCGGCAAGCTCAGGGGCGCGCCCGTAGCCTTCGAGTCGCTGGAACACGTCGCGCGTCATGAAGGGCTTGTCGCCGAAGGCCGCGGCCAGCGCCTCGAGCAGGTCGCCGAGATTGTCAAGCTCGGGGTCGGCGGCCGTCGCGCCCGTGATGGCGTCCATCGGGTCGCGCCATTGTTGCGGGTCGCGCCGGGCGAGCCATGCGACGGGTTGGCGCACCAGGTCATCCCAGCGCTCGAACGATGCCGTGCTGCCGGGGGCGCGGATACCGTCGCGGTAGTCGCTCGAGCTCAGCCAGCCGCGAATGATCACGCAGGCGGCCGCCGCGAGCCGCTGGCGTTGCCGCTGCACCCGCTCCACCGGGTCGAAGGCGAAGCGCCGCGCGAAGGGGCGCTCGGTCTGCGGGTCGATCCGGCAGACGAGGAAGCGCCGGGGCAGGTCACCGGAAAGGATGAGATTGTTTCCCGTCACGCAGAATAGGGCGCGATTGGGTACGGTCGCGGATTCGCTCACGCCAAGGATGCGGTCGCGATAGATGGGGGCCGTGAGCGCGGCCGCAAGCGCCGCACTGTCGAACGTGCCGACCACGTTATCCCACACGATCGCCCGCTCGCCCGACACCAGCGCCGTCGTCAAGCGCTTGCGCACTTCGGCGTCGTCGCCGCGTTCGCTCTTGACGTGGGGCCATACCGTCGGGGGCTCGCCCGTGGCGAGCACGCATAAGGCGCTTGCCAATAGCGTCTTGCCGCTGCCTTGCACGGGCGCGTCGAACCCAAAGCCGGGGCAGGTCGGCAGGACGGGGCGCTCGACGGCCGAGAGTAGCGCCGCCAGCAGCACGCTACGGTCGAGCACCCCGGCAAAGGGGAAGTGCTCGAAGGGCGCCATGATCGCGTCGAGCGCCGCGTCGATCTCTTCGGCCGTGGGCGCCTCGGGCACGATCGGGGGCGTCTCGGCGCCGGTGTCGTAGAACAGGCGCGAGACGGGATCATAGCCGGGGGCCGTGAGCACCTGGCCGTCCAGCCGCACCAGCGGGGCCGAGACGACGGCCTCGAGCGGTTTCAGCTTGCGTTCGGCGCCAAGCGCGAGCAGGTTTTCGATGACCTTGGGGGGCGGGTCGCGGTCTTCCTCGACAATGCTTCCGTCTCTCTTTTTCTTTTTGCCGAAGAATTGGAACTCGCCGCCGAGATAGTACGACAGCCGCTCGCGTCGGAAGGGGATCACGCGACCGTCGCTGACGGTGGCAAGCTCGCTGCCAAAATCAAAGACGTCCGGGGCGTTGCGCAGATACTCGATCAGCCAGTCGGTAAGCTCGCGCGTGCGCCCGCCCACGATCTCGACACGCCGCGGCGCGCGAATGAGCTTGTATTTGGTGTCGCCGTGAGCGAACGATTTTAGCGTCGGTCGCATGCCGACCAAAAAGAGCTTGCCGACCAGTCGCCCGCCGTCGTAGTCGGGTTCGAGCGGGTCACGGCACTCTGCGCCGTGGTATCTGGCGCGATGGTCGAGCACCTCGCCGACGGTGACGGTGCGCCCGTCCTTGAGGATGAGGGGAAAGTCGCCGTACAAGACTTTGTGTTCGATTGCCTGATGCGCGAGATGCGCCGCGTGCTCTAAGTCGCTGCCGTCCGTGAGCTTGGCCGCGAGCTCTTGCGTGAAGGCTTCGCGTTTCTCGCGCGCCAGCGGGGCGACGGCTTGGCGGGCCGCGTGCTGCAATTCGCCGATCCGTTTTCGCTCGCTTTGGGTGAGCGTGGGCAGGCCGTCGAGCGGGGGCGCGTCGGGGTGGCGCACGATCGGCGAGCCGCGCCGCTGTTCGAGCGGGGCGATGCAGTGCGCACCCGCCGCGAAGACAAGCCGCTCGGGTTGCCACACGCTGGCGTCGACCAAGGTTCGCTCGAGCAAGGCGCCACGCTTCGACACTTCATAGCGCCCGAAGCCCGCCAGCCACAGCCGCCCCTTGATTGTCTCGCCCAGCTCGGGGATGCGCTGCGCGTCCGCGACGATGACGTAGATGTGAAAGCCGCGCACCCCGGCAAGCTCGCGTTCGCCGTGCCAGATACAAGATGACGAACTGGGGCGAATCACCATCGGGGCGGCCTCGAGCTCTGGCACCGCCACGAAGAGAGCGTCGAGCGCCGCGTCGATCCCCAGGGGCTCGCCGTCCTTGGGCGCGTCGAAGTCGAGCAGCAGCACGCCGGGGGCGTTCGCCCATTGGAAGAACTCGCGCGAGCGGGCGATGACGCCGGAGGGGGGCACGGCGGGCAACTTGTCCTTGACGACGACGGCGAACTCGTCGCGCGCCGGGTCGCAAGGTTCGCCAAAGGCGAGCGCGTGCCGGGGTTCCAGGCATTCGAGCAGCTCGACGAACTCGCCGACGTTCTCGAGCCGGTAACGTCGCGCCTTGCCGCGCGCCATTTGCGGGGGCGTTTTCTTGTCGAGCTCGCCGTTACCGTCAAGCCGCACCGTCTTTGTGATGGGGCGGTCTGCCTCGAAGACGGTGAGGGTCAAAGGGGTGCTATACTGGGCGAGCGTGCATTCGTTCTTGTCGGTCGCCTCGGGAGCTCCACCCGGGGCGGCCGTTTCGTTCAGGGCCTCCATCGCTCACGCCCTCTTCCGTGCCGCCCACGTGGGAACGGGGGCCGTGCGCAGCCATTCTTCGACCTCTTCGGCCAGCCAAAAGAGCCGGGAACCGGCCATGCGGGGCGCGGGGAAAGTGCCGTTGCGCGCGTGGCGATAAACCCACACACGCGAGCGGCCGATGAGCTCGCAGACTTCGGATTGGGATAAAACACGTTGCATGGTGCCGCTCCATAGAGAATTGACGCGACACCAAAGATATTTCACCAAGAGCCGGGTTTTCTGGACATGTCCGCCGCCGCTTGGACATGTCCGTTTTCAAACGTGATCAATCCTCGGCGCGTAGCCAATTCCTCAGATAGCGCGATAGCGTCTTGGGGGCGATGGTCTTCCCGCGGCGCCGCTCGATGGCTTCGAGCAAGGCCGATGCCTTGGACGCTTCGGCCTCGGTGGGTCGCTCGATCAGAAACGCCGCGCCTGCCTCTTCGAGCAGTCCGGCGACGATGGCGCGCATCGTCTCGCGGGCATCTTCCCTGGCGGGCGGTTCAATTTCCTGCACCTTGGGCGAATCGGCAGGCGGGGGGAATCCTTCGTTGAGGAATCGCTTGAGAAGGGCGCCAGAGACGCCAAGGAATGGGGGCTTATAGTAAGGCAGCTTGTCGGCAAATTTACCTATCCAACTAGTTACTACCCAAATTTCGCCTACGCGGGTTAATAATATTGATTCTGGCTTATTTTCCAATAATTTGTATTCAGAAGGTATTGTCTTATCGTTCATCCATTGAATAATGCTATGATGATCAACATCTATCCACGTTAAAAAACTTTCGTGGTCATTACCAAAAAGCGGTTTAGGTTTTTCAATCAGGTTATGACCCCGATCTTTCAAAACCGTTGGTATAGAATGCGGGGGGATGCCGCCGAAATAATGAAGCCCCGTGTTTTGAAAGCGAACAAAACGGCCGCACGGCGCCAGCAGCACATAATACCCACCCAGAACACCCGAATAGATCGCCTCTTCCGACACGTCCAAGATGCGCGCCACCTCGGGCACCGGCAAAACGAAGTCGTCGGGGATGTTGCGCCACCGTTTCAAGTCATCGACCATCGTCGTTTGCTCCCGTAGTGACGAACTGTGCCCATTGCTCCATCAGCGGCCGCCGCTTCTCGACAAGGTCACCGCGGGCATAGACGGCTTCGACCTCACCCTTGAAGTCATGCGCGAGCGCGTCTTCGAGCAGTGCGCGGGGATAGTGGGTCTCGTTCTCGCCCCAGGTACGAAAGGTCGCGCGAAAGCCGTGCGCCACGATGACGCGCCCACCCTGGCGCCGGTCGATCCAACCCACGCCGTCGGCCGCGTGCTTGGCTTCGTGCAGGTCGCGCAATAGTTTGGTGAGCGCCATGTCCGACAAGGGCTTGCCGCCGCGCGATGGGAACACCCAAGGACAATCGGTAAAGCGTGGCAGGGCGTGCAGCAGCTCGAGCGCGGCCGCCGACAGGGGCACGGCATGGGGGCGCTTGGTCTTCATGCGTTGCCCGTAGTCGCTGGCGCCGGGGATGCGCCAGACGCGCGCCTCGAAGTCAAACTCTTGCCATTGGGCAAAGCGCACGTTGAGGGGTCGAACGGCCGTGAGGATGAGCAGCGCGAGCGCCCGGGCGGCCGTGCTCGTCTTGGCGTCGAGCACCCGCCAGAAGTCGGCGGCCTCGGCGTAGTCGAGCGCGGGCATGTTCTCGCCTTCGACCACCTTGGACGGGGCCGGTAGCAGCTTGTCGAGATGCCCTTTCCACCGCGCCGGGTTCTCGCCGCCGCGCAGTCCGTGAGCCGCCGCCCAGTCGAGCACGGCCGCGATGCGTTTCTGCAAGCGCGATGCCGTCTCGGTCTTCGTCGTCCATATCGGCTCGAGGATGGCGAGCACGTGGCGCGTCTCGACCTCGGCGGGGCGCAGGTGGCCGATGATGGGGAAAGCAAACTGCGCAAGGGTGTTTTCCCATTGCTGCACGTGCTTGGCGTTCGTCCATTCGGCGCGCTTGGCCTCGATGAGCCTGGCGGCGCATTCGGCGAAGGTGAGCGCGACATGACGCTTCACGCGCAGCGTCTCGGCCGGGTCGCGCTTCTCGAGCTTGAGCACGCGCAAGAGCTCGTCGCGCTTTTGCCGCGCATCGGCCAGCGCCAGCACATCGAGCGACCCCAAAGTGAGCTCGTTGATCTTGCCGTTGAACCGGTAGCGAAGCACCCAGCTACGCGAGACGCCGCGCACCCGCAAATAGAGATTGCGGCCGTCGGCGTGGTAGCCGTCCGGCAGCCTCGCCAGCGTCCGGGGGGTGAGCCGGTTGATTACCGTTGGCATAAATCCTGCCTTATCGCTTGCCTTATCATTTTACGGCGCATGGCGAAACACGATGAGGCAGATTGTAGCCTAAGTGTCTTGATTTACAATACTATTTGAAACGGCGTGAAATGGTGTATTATACGTCTATGGCGGTCTCCATCTCCGCCAACATCCAAGCCCCTTCTCCCGCAGCATCGAGGCGGCCGTGATGAAATATTGTTCCCTTTGCGGCCATCCTTTACGGGTGGCCGTCCCCCCAGGCGACAATCGACCACGGCACGTATGCGGTCACTGCGGCGAGGTACACTATCAGAACCCTAAAGTCGTGGTGGGCGCCATCGCTCGCTGGGAAGATCGCGTCCTGCTGTGTCGCCGGGCGATCGAGCCGCGCTTGGGTTGGTGGACCCTGCCGGCCGGTTTCATGGAAAACGGTGAATCCACCATGGAAGCGGCCATGCGCGAAACCTGGGAAGAAGCCGGGGCGCTCATCGAGGTGGAAGATCTGCACGCGCTCATCGACGTACCGCCCATCCAGCAAGTGCACCTCTTCTACCGTGCGCGTTTGCTGCGGCTCGACATTGCGCCGGGCGAGGAAAGCTTGGAAACCCGGTTGTTCCGTCTAGACGACATCCCTTGGGGCGAACTGGCTTTCGAAACGGTGCGCCTTGCGCTGCGCCACGAGGTGGATGCGCCCGGCGGGGGAATCCTGGTAACCTCGCTGGGGTCGAAAGGCTCGTCGGATCAGCGCCATAGGCGCACTTCCCCTACGGCATAGCGCTGCGCGAGCGGTCGCGTGGAATGCACCCCTTCTTCGTAGCTCAGGATTTCGAATCCGGTGGCACCGCGGCGCGTGACGATTTCTTGAGCAGCGCGGCGAAACACGGTATAGGCTTCGCCTTGTCCGCCCGTGGTGAGCGTGCGCATGTTCATGCGGATGCGGGCCACCTTGGCGTCGGGCGATTCGAGCACCTGGATGCGCCAGTTGGGTTCGAAGGGGTCGTAGAGCGCATACGCGATGAGCGCTGCGCCCCCGAGCTGACGCAGCAAGGCGGCGTGGGAGACGGAGGTGACCGAGGAGGTTGCACCGGCACCTCCGCCCGCCGCTGCATCTCCTCCGGCCGCGGTGACTCCGCCGTCGATGTTGAGCGACGATTCCGACAGGATCAGGGCGCTTCCCACGGCCCCGGCGAGCGGCGCGTCGTATTTGGCCCAGTCCGCGCTCGAACCGGCACAGCCGGCGAGTGCAAGCGGGATCAGTGCGGCGAGCGGGATCGAACGACCGAGGGTGCGCATCGCGGTCTCTCAGAGGTATTGGAAGAGCGAGAGATTGGCCACGCGCACAAAGGACTGCTGCGCCGCCTGCAGGACGAGCTGCTGCTGGGCGAGCCGGCTCAGGGCTTCGTTGTAATCCAGATCCTCGATGCGCGAACGGGCGGTGGCATAGTGCAGATCGAGCGTCTGCCCCGCATAGTCGAGCGAATCGAGCTCGGCGCGCTGCGAGCCGACCTTGGATTGATATACGGCGATGCGTTCCATGAAAGCGTCGACTATGTCGAGGCCATAACTGGTGGGATCCGGAACGTTCGTCTCAGGATCCACGTATTCCGGCGGTAGCGTCGTCGTGTCCGGGTTGTCGATCGCGTCGATCGCGGTCTTCAAACGGTTGAAGAATTCGGCGGGGGGGTATTGGGGAGGTGTGCCGGTCGTAGGATCGGATGGATCGGTCGGCGCAATCGCTGGCACATAGGCGCTCTGATCCACCTCGAACAACCCTCCTCCGCCAGAGGCCGAACCGGGGATGCCGATGTCCATCCGCCGCTCGGGGCCGACTTGCATCTGCCGGGTGCCGACATCGCCCTGGTAGTAATAGAGATCGGGCGTGTCTGGGTCGCCATCGTGGTCGCCGAAAACGATCGGCGGCGTGTCGTTCTTGTAGCCGGCGAACAGGTATTCACCCTGCCCGTCCTTGCTGTTGGCGAGCGCGACGAGGTTGTCGAGCTGGCTGCGCAGGTCGGAAGCGATCGCCGCCTTGTCCTGGGCGCTGAGCCCGCCGTTGCCCGCCTGGATGAATTTCTGCCGCATGTATTGCAGCGTGTCGGTCATGGTGGAGAGCCGCGTGTCGGTGAGCGCGAGCTGATCCTTGGCATAGCCGATATTGGCGAGAAACTGCTTGTTCACGCTTTGGGATTGCTGCAGCTCGAGGCTGCGCGCAGCACGCACGGGATCGTCCGAGGGGCGAAGCATCTTGCGCCCCGTGGCAACCTGCAACTGGGTTTGCGCGAGCTGCGTCTGGTTGTTCATCATGGCCGCGATGTTGCGGTCGAAGATCTGGGCAGTAGAGATGCGCATGGTCGTTCTCCCGGTCAGCTGGCGATGGCGAGCACGGAATCGAAGAGCCTCTGTGACATCTGCATCACCTTGCTCGCGGCCAGATAGGCTTGCTGGAAGCGTATCAGATTGGCGGCCTCTTCATCCAGATTGACCCCGGCGAGACTGTCTCGCTGCGCCTGGATCTGCTCGTGCAGCGCCCGAGAAGCGGTGGCGCCGTTGATCACCTCGCTCGCCTTGGCGCCGACCATAGACACGGTGCGCGCGTAGGCGGACTGCAGCGTGGCGGTCTCATCGTAGAGAAATTTGTCGGTCTGGATGCCGGCGAGCTTGAGCGCGTTACGATTGTCGGCCGGACCGCTTCCAGGAGCGACCGTACCGGTCGGGTCTTCTTCCGCCGCGGCGATCTGTCTCGGATCGGTGATCGCCACACCGATCGTGGAGGCGGCGTTGCGGTAGGTGGGCGCGATGACGGCGGTCTCGCCCGGCTCCAAAACCACGCTGGAGAAATCGAGGCCGTCGATCGGCTGGGTCAAATCATCGAAAATTTTACCGTCGCTCTGCCGCGTCACCCTGAGCGTGCCATTGTTCTCGCTCAGAATAATGTAGGTGTCTAGGCGAAGCGCCCCAGGGTCGACCGGAGAGACAAACGAAACGGTGACGTCGCTGCCGGCCGAACCGGTGGTCTCCACGGGCTGGGAGAGATCGATTCCGGAGAAATAGGCGTTCCCGGTCGATCCATCCAATCCATAGCCCAACTCATGCACTTCGTTGAATTTCACTGCGAGAGCGAGCGCAAGAAAACCGAGCTGGTCTTGCACTGGTTCGAGCGTGTCGCGCCTGAAGGCGAGCATGGCGCCCAGTTCGCCTCCGGTGATGAGTTGCTCGGGGAGGACTTGAGCCGCTCCGGTGCCGATCTGGTATGTGACCTGGGTGCGCATGGGCTGCGCGGGATCGGGCCGGGTGGCGAGCGTGGCGCTCTCCATTCCCTGCACCAGCGCCTGCCCGTTGCCGATGAACACGTTCATGATGCCGCGATCATCGACCACCGCATGGACGTTGACGAGCTTGGAGAGTTCGGCGAGCGCCTGGTCGCGCTGATCGAGCAGGTCGTTGGGCGCGGCGCCGTTGCCCACGCCGAGCGCCCGCGTGATTTCCTGGTTGAGCCGGGCGATTTCTTGCCCGTACTGGGTGATCTGCTGGGTAGCAAGTGAGACGTTCTGTTGCAACGCAGCGTCGATCTCGTTGATCCTGCCCGAGAGCAGGTGGAAACGATTGACCAGGGCCTCGCTTTGCGAGAGCATCGTCTGCCGCGCGGGGATGCTGGAGGGGTTGTTCGCCACTTCGTTCACGGAGTCGAAGAACTGCGCCATGGCCGAGGAAATCCCCAGATCCGGGTCGGCGATGAGATCGTCGATCGGTGCGATGAGGTCGCGATAGATCTGGTAGTAGCTCGCCTGGCTCTGCGATTGCAGCAGTTGCCGCTGCAGGAACTGGTCGTAGCTGCGCTGCACGTCCACGACGCGCGCGCCCTGCCCTACGTAGCCGTAGCCCATGTACTGCGACGGCTGGGTGGTCTGCACCGCACTCTGGCGGCTGTAGCCGGGCGTGTCGGCATTAGCGATGTTGTGGCTGGCGACGGTGAGCTTGGCCTGCGCGGCCATCAGCCCGGTCAATCCGATGTTGAGAAAATCGGCCATGGTTTGCTCCCGGCGCGAGAAGGATGTCGCCAGTAAACTAGCAATTTATGTGCCATGCTTTCGAGATCAACCGGGCAAGGCCGCGCGGAAGCGCTGGTCCTGCAGGATGGAGACGATCTTGTCGGCATAGCGGGGATCGGTGGCGTAGCCGCCGCGCACCAGCGCCGCGGCGAAGTCACGCGGTGTGCGGCTGCCGGGGACGTAGGCATAGCGCTCGTTGTTCTGAATGAGGCGAACGTAATCGTCGAAGGCAGCGGTGTAGGACGAATAGACGCGGAATTTCGCGTTTTCGGTCACCGCCCGGCCGTTGTCGTATTCAGTAACCGGCAGGGTCACGGTTGGCCCGCGCCAACTGCTGCCCGCTTTGATGTTGAAGAGATTGTGGCTGGAGCGACCATCCGGGGTGCGGATGACTGCGCTCCCCCACCCCGTCTCGAGGGCAGCCTGGGCGACGAGGAATTCCGGCGGTACGCCCAGTTGGGCGGCGGCTCGCCGGGCCTGTGGCAAGGTCTCCTGCACGAAGCGACGGATCTTCTCCGGCACCGACGTCTCGTTCGTCTCGGCGCGGCGCACCGCCGAGGCAGTCTCGGCCAAGGAGGGGAAGAGGGGGGTCGGGTCGTCTTGCGTCAAGGACACGAGCGGCACGGCCTCGTCCCCGACCTTGCCCGAGGCACCGCCCAGGGCGGCAAAAAAGCCCTTTTCTTCCAGCGCAGCGGCTTCCTCCGTTGCCACTCCTTGCCGGTTGCCGGCAGGATTTGCCGGGCGACGCAGCACGTTGGCGAGTGAAAAACCTCCGCTCGGGGGGAGTTCGCCCTGCTCACCGACGCCCGCGGCAGACGCCGCGGCTTCGTTCTGATTCCCGAGACGCTGTTCCAATTGCCGCGCGAGCATCTCACCGAGCCCGATGCCGCGGCCCATGGCGAGATTCTGGGCGAGCTGCTGGTCACTCATGTCCTGAAAGGTCCGCTCGCCATCGCTCGAGGTGAAGGCGTTGGCGGGCACGGTGGCACGCATGGCCTTGAGCATCTGCTGCAGCATCACCGCCTCGAACTGTTTGGCGGCGGCGCGCAACGCTTCGGGCGAGTCGCCCTGACGCGCCAGATTCTGCAGCGAGCGCAGGGAACGCGGATCGAAAGCGGGAACGCTCGGCACGCTCATCTTCCCTCTCCCTATCAGATCACTTCGAGGTCGGCCCGCAGGGCGCCCGAAGACTTGAGCGCCTGCAAGATGCTGATGAGATCCATGGGGGTGGCGCCGAGCGCATTCAGCGCCTTGACCACATCGGCCAGATTCGCCCCGCCCTTGACGTCTTGGATCACGGCGACGGGCTGCTCGATCTCCACCCGCCCCTGCTGGGCCGCCACCGCGGCTCCACCGGCAAACGGCGTATCCGGCTGGCTCACCGCCAGATCCTGTCCGATGGTGACCTTGAGGCTGCCGTGCGCCACCGCCACGTGCTGCAACGTCACGGCCTGATTCATCACCACGGAACCGGTGCGGGAGTTGACCACCACCTTGGCACGTTGTACGTCGGGCTCTACGGTGAGGTTCTGAAGGCGGGCAAGAAACGCGATACGCGCGTTGGGGTCGGGCGGAGAGCGAACGGCGATGGTACGGCCGTCGAGCGCCTGGGCAGTGCCGAAGCCGAAAGCGGTCTCGATCGCCCGCACGATCTTTGCGGCCGTGCCGAAATCCATTTCTTCCAGCTCGAGCTGGATGATCTCGGATTGGGCGAAATTGTTCCCGACTTCCCGCTCCACCGTCGCGCCCGCCGGAATGCGCCCGGCCGAGAGATGGTTGATCTGCTGCGCCGCGCCCCCGGATCGTGCGCCGGCCCCGCCGACGACGACGTTGCCCTGAGCGATGGCGTAGATCTGCCCGTCGGCCCCCTTGAGCGGCGTCATCACCAAGGTGCCGCCCTTGAGGCTCTTGGCGTTGCCCAGCGACGAAACGGTCACGTCGATGCGCTGGCCTGCGCGAGCAAAAGGCGGCAGTTCGGCCGTGACCATGACGGCGGCCACGTTCTTGAGCTGCATGTTGCCCGGCGGCAGGTTCACGCCCAGGCTGCGCAGCATGTTGACCACGCTCTGCACGGTGAACGGCGTTTGCGTGGTCTGGTCGCCGCTGCCATCGAGCCCCACCACCAGACCATAGCCGACGAGCTGGTTGTCGCGCACCCCTCCGATCGTGGCGAGATCCTTGATGCGCTCTCCGGCAGCCCATGCCGCACCGAGCCCGAATAAGCCCAAGGTGCAGACGAGCGCCACGGCGAGGAGCGTTCGCCCGAGGAGGAATTCGCGCACGCGTAAAGTCCCATTCATGACCAGTTCCTCAGAACGGCAGGAAGTTGAGGAAGAAGCGCTGCAGCCAGCCCATGCGCTGCGCCTCGTCGATGTAGCCGCTGCCGACGTATTCGATGCGCGCATCGGCCACCGCGGTGGATTCGACCGAGTTCCTGCCGCTGATGGTCACCGGATCGACCACGCCGGAGAAACGGATGTACTCCCGCCCCTGATTGATGGCCAGCTGCTTTTCGCCGGAGACGAGGAGATTGCCGTTGGGGTAGACGTCGATCACGGTGACGGTGATCGTGCCCTGAAACCTGTTGTCGGCCGAGGCGCCGCCCTTGGCTTCGAGGCTTTGATCGGACCCGGCGTTCAGACTCAGACCGGCCAGGCCTGACAAGGGAAGTCGCGTCATTCCGCTGATACCGGCTTCCGAATTGGTGTTCCTGCTGGCATTGGCCCCGGTGTTCTTCCTTGCCGAGGTATTCTCGACGAGGTTGATGGTGAGCGTATCGCCCACGTAGCGCGGCTTGCGATCCTCGAAGAGCGGACGCACGGCGCTTGCCTGATAGATGGCGCCGTTGTTGGGCGGCGCGGACTGAGGCGCCGGACGCGCCGTCATCGGTTGATGCACAATGGCAGGCGGCGTGGTGTCGAGCGCCGCACAGCCCGACAGCACGAGCACTCCGAGCAGCAGCCACGGGTTGGCGCGCTCGAACGGGGCACGCAAGGTAGCGGTTCGCCGTCTCATGGCCATTCCCCCTTACAGCTGGGTCAGACGCCCCAGCATCTGATCCGAGGTCTGCACGGCCTTGGAATTGAGCTCGTAGGCACGCTGGGTGATGATCATGCTCACCAGTTCCTCGGCCACGTTCACGTTCGAGTTTTCCACGTAGCCCTGGTTGAGCACGCCGGCGCCGTTGTTGCCAGGAATGTTCACCGCCGGCGGGCCGCTCGACTGCGTCTCGGCGAAGAGGTTCTCGCCCAGCGCCTGCAGGCCGCCTTCATTGACGAAGGTGACGAGCTGGATCTGTCCCACCTGTACCGGCGCGACCGCCCCTGGTTGCAACACGCTCACCACGCCGTCCTTGCCGATGGTCACGGAGAGGGCGTCCGGGGGAATGTTGATCGCATCGGCCAGCGGATAGCCCGAGGCGGTGACCACGTTCCCCTGGTTGTCCAGCTGAAAGGATCCGTCCCGCGTGTAAGCGAGGGTGCCGTCGGGCATTTCGATCTGAAAGAAGCCTCGCCCCTGGATGCCGACGTCGAGCGGGTTGCCCGTCTGTTGCAGCGTTCCCTGAGTGAAGATGCGCGCCGTGGCCACGGGGCGCACGCCGGTGCCCATCTGCAGGCCGCTGCCGATCTGGTTCTGCTGCGTCTGCTGCGCGCCCGGCTGACGCAGCGTCTGATAGAGCAGATCCTCGAACACGGCGCGCTGGCGCTTGAAACCGTTGGTCGACACGTTGGCGAGGTTGTTCGAGATGACGTCGAGCTGGGTCTGCTGTGCGTCGAGCCCCGTGCGGGCGATCCAGAGCGAACGGATCATGATCGTTCTCCTATGGGCGCCGCCACGTTCGAGGAAAACGGAGCGGCGCGGTTGCTACGTTGCATGATTTCATCTTACGTCCGCCGCCTCGCTGCCCGTCGCTGGAAAACCGGCGTTTTGCCGCCTCATTTCCGCCGGCTGCTCCCTCAGCGTGCCGGCGAGAGGATGGCCGAGGCCCGGGCGTCGTTCTCCTGGGCGGTGGTGATCGCCTTGGTGTTCATTTCGAACTGGCGCGAGAGCGCGATCATGCGTACCATCTGATCGACGAGCGACACGTTCGATTTCTCCACGTAGCCGGCTTTCACCGCCACGTTGGGATCGGGAGGCGATCCTCCTCCGCCCTGCAGGCGGAAGAGTCCGTCGTCTCCGCGCTGCAGATTCTCCACCGGGGGATTGACCAGCTTGAGCCGCCCCACGACTTCCACGACCTGGGTGTCGGCCGGGTCCATGGCCGAGATCGTTCCGTCCTTGCCTACGAGAAACTCCCGATCCGGCGGCAGCGCGATCGGCTGATCATCCTCGCCGAGCACCGGCTGGCCGCCGGGCAACTGCAGGATGCCGTTGGGGCTCAATTGGAAATTGCCGGCGCGCGTGTAGGCTTCACCGCCGTCAGGCATCTGCACGGCGAACCAACCAGGGCCTGCGATCGCCACGTCGAGCGGCCGCCCGGTGTAATCGAGCGGGCCGGATTCGAAGTTGGTCGCCACAGTGGCATCCACCGTGAAGGCGCGCGAGGGCAGCGCCTCGGTCTGCACCTCGACCGCGCGCAGCCGGTGCATCGCCTCCTTGAACCCGGCGGTATCCACGTTGGCGAGGTTGTTCGCCACCGCCCCTTGCTGCTCCAGGGTGTACTTCGCGCCGGTCATGGCGATGTAGAGCATGCGATCCATCGCGGTCCTCCTTCAGCGCCGGATATCAGCGCAGATTGATGATGGTCTGCAGGATCTGATCCTGCGTGCGGATCGACTGGGCGTTCGCCTGATAGGCGCGCTGCTGCACGATCATGTTGACCAGCTCGGCGGTGAGATCGACGTTGGAGGCTTCGACCGCACCGCCGCTGATGAAGCCGCGCGTGCCCGCGCCGGGCGTTCCCGCCACGCCCGGTCCCGATTCAAGCGAGGAAATCCACAGGTTGTCGCCCATCGACACCAAGCCATTCGGATTGCGGAAGGCAGCGATCGCCACCGTCCCCACCGTGACCACGTTACCGTTGGTATACCGCGCCTGGATTTGACCGGTAGGCATCACCAATACACTCGCCAGTTCCCCAGCGGGAACGCCATCCTGGCTGATGGTATTCACGGCGGAGGCGAGGGCGAATTGGGTGGCGTTGAGGTTGATGTTGATGCTACCGTCTCCGTCGCCACCGATCGTGGCGCCATTGGCCAGCGTAATACCAGAAAAAGACAAGGAAGAACCACTGGTCAAAGCCCCCGAAGCATTGAATTGCAAAGTTTCCAGAGGCGTTAGTGATACTGGTGGTGAGACAAGCGAAGGATCTGATGACTCATCACCTGAAAGGGTGCCATAGACATCCCACGTCGAGTTTGGGTCATTTTCTGTCGGTCCTGTTCGCACGAAATACAAATTTAAGTTGTGGGCGATTCCAAGCGAGTCGTAGGTCACGACCGTCGTGGAGAAGTTATAGGTTTTGGGATCACTGGGGTTGAATGGATTGGCAGTTTGATCGATTACCGGCTGGTTGGCATCCAAATTGAACGTCAAGCTGACGGTAGAAGTTTCCCGCGGCGTGCCAGTATCGTAGGGCACTTGAATCGGCACTGCATCCCCGGCCCCAGCAGTACCGGGATAGCCGAGCAGCTGGTAGCCCGTGGCTGTGGTCACGTAACCATCCTTGTCGAGCTGGAACTCCCCGGCACGGGTGTAGAACGTCTGGTTGTCGCCCAGCACGGGACGCTTCACCATGAAGAAGCCATCGCCGTTGATCGCCATGTCGAGCGAATTGCCCGTCTCGGTGATGCTGCCCTGGCTGAAATTCTGCCGTACGGCGACCACACGCGAGCCGCTGCCCACCTGTTTGTATGGATCGGCCCCAAGCGTGGAGGAATAGACGTCGGCGAACACCGCCTGGTTCGCCTTGAAGCCGCTGGTGTTGGCATTGGCCACGTTGTGGCTGATGACGTCGAGCGCCTGCGAGGAGCTGGATAGGCCGCTCAAGCCTTGTTGGAATGCCATAATCTTCTCCTTTGTCAGATGATCTGCTTGACCTCGTCGAGGGTGAAGATACCCAGATCACCCACCTGGAGGTCGATACTCTTGGGGCCCTTGACCACGCCAGTGACCTGGCCGAGCTGCAGCGGCCTGGCATTGACCGTGTCGCTGCCGTTCTTGGCCTCGACCTTGATCTTGTAAATGCCGGGCTGGGCGGTTTGTCCGTCGTCGGCCTTGCCATCCCAGACGAAATTGTGGCTACCGGCGTCGAGCGATCCCAAATCGAGCGTGCGCACGAGCACTCCGGCCTGATCCGTGATCGTCACCTTGACACTGCTCGCCGCGAGGGGCAGATCCACCCCAGCGATGCCTCCTGAATTCGTGAGCATGATCTGGTTGCCGGCCACCAGCACCCCGCGCCCCACGAGCGACGCCATGTCGGTCATCTGCGCCGTGCCTGCGAGCTCCGAAACGAGCTGGTTGAGTTTCTCGATGCCCTGCACCGTGCTCATCTGCGCCAGCTGCGAGGTCACCTCGGCGTTGTCCATGGGGTTCAAAGGATCCTGGTTCTTGAGCTGGGTGGTCAGGAGCGTGAGGAAGCGGTTCTGCATGTCCTCGATGGCGCCAGCCGTTACGCTCTTGCTCGTCTCGCGCTGGCCGTATTGCGCCAGGATCGAATTCGCCGTGGTGGCGGTAGAAGAATTGATCGTGCTCATCGTCCGTCTCCGGTGGGTTCGTCATCGATCGGCGACGGTGCCGTAACCCGCACCCCACTCACTGCCCGATCGTCAGGGTTTTCTGTAGCAAACTTCGTGCCGTATTGATGACCTCGACGTTGTTCTGGTACGAGCGCGAGGCGGAGATCATGTTGACCATCTCCTCGACCACGTTCACGTTGGGCATCTGCACGTAGCCGTTCTCGTCGGCCGCCGGGTTGTTGGGCTCATAGACGAGGCGCATCGGGGCGGCGCTTTGCACGATCTGGCTCACCTGCACGCCCTGGGCCTCGCCGTCACGGATGGGGATGGTGCGGAAGACCACCTGCTTGGCGCGGTAGGGCTGGCCGTCGGGGCCGACGACGCTCTCGGCGTTGGCGAGGTTGGAGGCGGTGGTGTTGAGGCGAACCGACTGCGCCGTGAGCGCCGAGCCCGCCACCTTGAACACGTCGAGCATTGCCATGACGATCTCCCTGCCCTATCACTCACTGCCCGGTGATGGCGGTGCGCATCCCTTTGAGCAGCCGGTTGATGAAATTGAGGCTCGCCTCGTAGTGAAACGCCGTCTCGGCGAAGGCCGTGCGTTCTTGGTCCATGTCGACGGTGTTGCCGTCGACGGACGACTGCACTTCGGTGCGGTAGCCCTCGTATTCGGTAAGCGGATCCTCGCCCCCGGCCGAGAGGTGCTTGGGGTCGGTTTTCTTGAGCCCCGGGGCGCTGCGGCTCGACTGGGCCTGGGTGAGGGCGGCGCGGAAATCGAGGTCGCGCGCCTTGTAGCCGGGCGTGTCGGCGTTGGCGATGTTCGAGGCGATGAGCTGCTGCCTGCGGGCTTGCACTTCGAGCGCATGGCGCTGAAAAGCGAGGGCTTGTTCGAGTTTTTCCAACATGGTCATCCTCCGGTTTGGGACGACGGGTAATGAGCACTTTCCATGCCTGACAGGATAAGTCCCTGCCCGTCAAGGCAAAGGGCGGAACATACGGGATTCTTCCCGGCAAATTCGCGCTTGCCTGCCGGCAAGGATTGCCGGGCTTGCCGATCCGTGTTAGAACTTCGGCCCATGAACGCCGTCCGCCTTTTCGCCTTTTTCTTTGCCTTCGCCCTCGGGCTGTGTAGCCTTGCGGCCGAAGCGCGCCAGGAGCCGCAGGCAGTGGAGCAGACCGTACGGGCTTTCCTGCAGCAGGCGACGGCGGGGCTGCCGGGGCGGGTGCAGATCGAGGTCGATCCGTTCGACCCCTACAATCAGCTCCCTCCCTGCCGCCAGCTGCAGGCCTTCGTGCCGGAGAACGTGCGGCTGTGGGGACGGGTGGCGGTGGGCGTGCGCTGCACCGAACCCACGCCATGGACGGCCTATCTCACGGCCAGGGTCGCGGTTTTCGGGGCCTATTACCAGAGCGCCCGCCCCTTGCGCGCGGGGCAGGTCCTCTCGCCCGACGATCTGCGCCGTGAAGAAGGAGAACTCACGGCGCTGCCGGAAGACGTGGTGCTCGATGCCTCCCGCGTGGTGGGCGCACGCCTGCGTGGCAGCCTCGCGGCCGGCCAGCCCCTGCGCCAGAGCCAGATCGTGTTGCCCGACGTCGTCTCGCCGGGAATGGACGTCGTCGTCCGCGCCACTGGCCCGGGCTTCGTGGTGGAGAATCGCGGCAAGGCGCTCAATCGCGCCGCCCCGGGCGAGACGGTACGGGTGCGGCTCGAGGGCGGGCGCGTCGTTTCGGGTCAAGCCCAACCAGATGGCTCGGTAGCGCTCGGCCCTTAGGGTGGCGAGCATCACCCACCGTACGGCGGCATCGTGCGATTCCGTGCGGAAAATGCTAAAGTTTTCTCATGACTTGCCGTTACCTCCCCCATCGACGCACCGGATTCGAAGAGGAAAGGCGATGAAGATCGGAACCCCTACGCCGCCCACGACGGGAGGGGCGGAAGCCCTGAGGCCGAGCCCTGCCGGCGGCCAGGCGCCCTCTGCCACGCCGCGTGCTGGCAGCACGAACGACTCGGTGGCCGTTTCACGCCTGGCGGATTTGCTGGCGCAGGGAGAACGCGCGATGGAAACCACTGCCGAAATCGACGCCACCCGCGTCCAGGAAATATCCCAGGCAATCCGCGACGGGCGCTTTCACATCGACCCCGAGCGCATCGCCGACGGCCTGCTTGCCGGCGTACGCGATTTCCTCATCCTAGAGAACCGATGAGCCTCTCTCCCACCGCCCTCGCCCTGCTCTCCCAACTGCTCGCGCAAGAAGAGCGTGCGCTCGAACGTTTCCTCGCCGTGCTCGAAGAGGAGCGCCGGGCCCTTCTCGCAGGCGAAGTCGAGGCGATCACGTCGAGCGTGGAGCGTAAGAACGAGATTACCGAATCCTTACAAAACTGCGGTCGGCAGAAACTGCTGCTGGCGGCAAAAAGCACCGGCAAAACCGAGCAGGAGGCCGCCGCCGTGCTCCAGCAATGGATGCAGGAGCCTTCGATCGCCCCCGTATGGGAACGCATCCGAACGCTCGCCGAACGCTGCCAGCGCGCCAACCTCGAGAACGGCACCTTCATCCGCGAGCGACTCGCGCTCAACCAGCAGGCGCTCGACGTGCTCCTCGGCGCCCAGGAGCGCCTCACCACCTACGACGCGCTCGGCACCACGCGCCTGCGCACCGCCACCCGCCGTCCGCTGGGCTCGGCCTGAACGCCCCGTCGTCGAAACGGGCATTTTCTGCCACAATGCAACCCGTTGGCCGATCGCCGGAGCCTCGCGTCATGATCACCGTCGTCTTCAACCAAAAAGGCGGGGTGGGCAAGTCCACCATCACCGTCAATCTCGCCGCCATCGCCGCCCGACGCGGGCTGCGCACCCTCGTGGTCGATCTCGACCCGCAGGCGAACACCACGCGCTACCTGCTGGGCGAAACCGCGGAAACCGCCGAACCGACGCTTGCCGAGTTTTTCGACCAGACGCTCAACTTCAAGCTCAACCCGAGGAGCACCGAGGAATTCGTCTTGCCCACGGCGCACGAGAATCTCGCCCTGCTCGCCGGTCACGGGGCGCTCGAAGAACTCCAGGGCAAGCTCGAATCCCGCTACAAAATCTTCAAGCTGCGTGAAACCCTGCGCGAGCTCTCCGCCCGGTTCGACCGCATCTACATCGATACCCCGCCGGCGCTCAACTTCTACACCCGCTCGGCGCTCATCGCCGCCCGCTGGTGCCTCATCCCCTACGACTGCGACGAATTCGCCCGGCGCGCCCTCCTGCAACTCCTCGAAACGCTCGAAGAGGTCCGCGCCGACCACAACCCCGAACTGCAACTGGCGGGTATCGTGGTCAACCAATTCCAGAGCCGCGCCACCTTGCCGCGACAGGCGGTGGACGAACTCGCTGCCCAAGGTTTGCCCATACTCTCGCCCTACCTCTCGAGCTCGGTCAAGGTGAAAGAGTCGCACCAGAAGAGCTTGCCGCTCGTCGCGCTCGAACCCGGCCATCGGCTGGCGCAGGAATTCGCCGCCCTCTTCGAGGCGATCGAAGCGCGCACAACCGGCCAGGGAAACGCTGCCTAGAGCCGTTCGAGCGGCGCCACCGACAACAACAGCCGCTTGATGCCCACCGCGGAGCCGAAGCGCACGCTCGCCTGAGCGTGTGCCCCCGCGCCTTCCACCGCCAGAATCACCCCCTCGCCGAAGCGCGGATGGCGCACCCGCTCGCCGCTGCGCCAACCGTTGCCTGCCGTCGTCGCCGGCGCCGGGGCGGAAGCGCGCGACGGTGTCGGCTGTGGCGCTTTCTGCTCGCGACGCCTCGCGTTGAGCCACAGCAAGCGCTCCGCCGGAATCTCCTCGAGAAAGCGCGAGGGCTGATGGTATTCGGTCTGCCCGTGCAGCATGCGGATGTCGGCCCAGGAGAGATAAAGGCGCTGGCGCGCCCGGGTCACCGCCACGTACATCAAGCGCCGCTCCTCTTCCACCCCGCCGTCGGCGTACAGGCTGTTCTGATGGGGAAAGAGCCCCTCCTCCAGCCCGGTGAGGAAGACGACGTCGAACTCCAGCCCCTTCGAGGCGTGCACCGTCATCAGTTGCACCGCCGCCCGGCCCTCCTCGGCCTGCTGTTCGCCGGATTCGAGCGCGGCGTGTTGCAGGAAGAAGGCGAGCATCTCGTGTCCCTGCGCCTCGATCCCCTCGCTCGCCATCTGGGCGACGAAATCGCTCGCCGCGCTCACGAGTTCGTCGAGGTTCTCCAACCGGTCGCTCCCGTCGCGCTCGGCGGCGTAGTGCGTGCGCAACCCCGAGCCGCCGATCACCCGCTCGACGAGCTCAGGCAATGGCGACTCGCGCGTCTGTTCGCGCAGGCGCTCGAGCAGCTGAAGGAATCCCTGCAAAGCCGCTCCCGCCCGGCCGGTGATGCGC
Source organism: Tepidiphilus olei (assembly GCF_006980705.1). GTDB lineage: Bacteria > Pseudomonadota > Gammaproteobacteria > Burkholderiales > Rhodocyclaceae > Tepidiphilus > Tepidiphilus olei. The sequence continues at coordinate 56,631 of NZ_SBHO01000006.1, forward strand.
GTGGCCGCCGCGCTGATGCCGGTTTCCTCGTCGCGCTGTGCCGCCAGCGCCTCCAGCGTGCGCGCCCCGATGCCGCGCGGCGGGAAGTTCACCACCCGCAGGAAGGCCGTCTCGTCGTCGGGCAGCAACAGCAGCCTCAGGTAGGCGAGCGCGTGCTTGATCTCGGCGCGGTCGAAGAACCGCTGTCCGCCATGGACGCGATAGGGGATGCCGGCGGCAAGGAGCGCGTGCTCCAGCGCACGCGACTGGGCGTTCGCCCGATAGAGCACGGCGATCTGCTCGGCCGAGACGCCCTCGCGCAGCAAATTGCCGATCTCCTCGGCCACGAAACGGGCCTCGGTGCCGTCGTCGGGCGCCTGGAACACGCGGATCGGCTCGCCCTCGCCCGCCTCGGTCCATAGATTCTTGCCCAAACGTTCGCGGTTGTGGGCGATGATGGCGTTGGCCGCCGCGAGGATGTTGCCGTGTGAGCGGTAGTTGCGCTCGAGCCGGATCACCGCCTGCACGCGGAATTCCTGCTCGAAACGCATCAGGTTGCGCGCGAGCGCCCCGCGAAAGCCGTAGATCGACTGATCGTCGTCGCCCACACAAAAGAGGAAGGCCCCGGCCTCGCCCGTGACCGGATCGGCAGCGAAGCGCTGCAGCCAGCGGTATTGCAGGGCGTTGGTATCCTGGAATTCGTCGACCAGCACGTGCCGGAACCGTGCGCGGTAATGCGCGCGCAGCGCCTCGTCGCGCGCGAGCAGCTCGTCGCTGCGCAGGAGCAATTCGGCGAAATCCACCACCCCTTCGCGCTGGCACTGCGCCTCGTACTCCTGCCACAGCGGCAAAAACCGCTCGGCGCGGCGCGACTCGGCTGCCACCTTGTCCGGGCGCAGTCCCTGCTCCTTGTGCGCGTTGATGAAGGAAAGCAGCTCACGCGGCGGCGCCGTCTGCTCGGAGACGTTGAGCCGCTTGAGCAGGCGCTTGATGGCCGAGAGTTGGTCGGCCGTATCGAGGATCTGGAACATTTGCGGCAAACCGGCCGCCTCGTGATGGATGCGCAGCAGGCGGTTCGCCAACGCGTGGAAGGTCCCCACCCACATGCGGCGCAGGCTCGGGCGCAGCGCCTCGGGCAAGAGCCCCGACAGGCGCGAGGCCATCTCGCGTGCCGCCTTGTTGGTGAAGGTCACCGCCATGATCTCGTGCGGCCCCGCCTCACCCGTCTCCAGCAGCCAGGCGATACGGCTCGTGAGCACGCGCGTTTTTCCCGACCCTGCACCCGCGAGGATGAGGGCATGCTGCGGCGGCAGGGTCACCGCCGCGCGCTGTTCCGGATTGAGTCCCTGCAAGACTTCGTGCATCGTCCGTCCTCCGGCTTCGTGCCGGTGTGATCTCTCTCCCCCGATTGTACCCTCCGCCGTCGAGGAGCAGGTCAGCGGAACTTTTGCTGCAATGCAGCATCAAATCCATAAAGCGTCGCGACATTCGGCGTCGATTTCACCGAAAAATACGAAACGTTGTATGGCTGCAACAAAAAGTAAGTCCTACTTGCATTCCAACGTTCGGACCACGATAATGAAATCCTGTGTTGCGGCACAACATGCCGCCCAACGCAACCGTCGCCCACGAAGCGACAAGGAACTCGAGATGAAAGCGCCCAAACTTCTACCCTGGTTCGCCAAACAATATGGCCTGCCTGAAGCGCGTGCCCAAGCGCTATGGGCCGAAGCTCTGCGCCGTGCCACCTTGGCCACCGGCTATATCGGCTCCTCGCTCTACTGGCAAACCGCCTGGAACGAATTCCATCGGCTCGCCGAAGCCGAATCGCATCGTCTGCACCCGATCACTTCCTGGTTGCGCCTACAGCATCGCCTGATGACCATGCCACTGCGCGCCGCCACCGACCTGCTGCGCGCCAGCGAAAAAATGCTCGAACGCAGCCGCGCCGCCTGATCGAATCTTGTCTCCCTCCCTCTCCATCTCGATGGAGTTACGCCCGCCCCGCGCGGGCGTTTTTTTGCGTCTCTAAAAAGCGGGGAAATCCCCCGGCCGCACCGACACGCCCACCGTCTCTCCCAAAAGCGGCGCCTCGTGGGCCAAGGCGAACACCTCCTCGCCGGAATCCAGCCGCAGCGTAAGCCGGCACTGCGCCCCTCGGAACAGGACATCCACCACGCGTGCCCGCACGGCGGCGAACGCTTCGAGGCGAACATCCTCCGGACGCAGCAGTACCTCGACGCTCGCCCCCGGCTCGGCACGGTCGTGCCCCGCGAAGCGCACCGGTAAACGGCCCAGAGCGGTTTCGACCTCCCCAGTGTCCGAAACCCGCCCCCGCAAGAAAACGCCTTCACCGACGAAACTCGCGGCGTATCGGGTAGTCGGCGCACGATAAAGCGCTTCGGGGCTGCACCATTGCTCGATACGCCCCTCGTGCATCAGGCCGACGACGTCGGCCATGGCGAACGCTTCGTGCTGATCGTGCGTCACGACGAGTGCCGTCATGCCGCGATCACGCAACAAAGCGCGTACCTCATGCGCCAAACGCGCGCGTAATGCCTCGTCGAGGCTGGAAAAAGGCTCGTCGAGCAGGAGCAACGCCGGCTCCGGCGCCAAGGCCCGGGCAAGCGCTGCCCGCTGCCGCTGACCGCCCGAGAGCTGATGGGGCCAGGCATCGGCCAAGGTGTTCAAGCCCACCACGTCCAGCATCTCCGCCACGCGGTTCGCCCGCGCCCGTCGATTCAAGCCCCGCAGACCAAAGGCGACGTTCTGGGCGATGGTGAGGTGTGGAAATAGGGCGTGATCTTGGAAAACCATACCGATGCGCCGCCGCTCTGGCGGCACGACCAGTCCGGGTCGCGTCACGGTCTGCCCATCGATGCGGATCTCGCCTCGCTGAGGGGCTTCGAACCCGGCCACGCAGCGCAGCACCGTCGTCTTGCCACAACCGCTCGCGCCGAGCAAGGCGCCGATCTCCCCGGGAGCCAGGGCGAGCGACAAGTCGCGTACCACGACGTGCGCGCCGTAGGCATGATGCAAACCGCGGATTTCGAGTGCAGCCGACACCGATATCGTTCCTTGGGCCAAAATGTATCGATTCTCATTATAATGTATTGTCCGCCTCATGAGATGCCCATGCCCCGGTCTTTTTCCCTCTCCACCCTGCTCGTCACCTTACTGGCCCTGCTCGCCGTCGTGCCGCTTCTCAGCGTGCTCGCGCAGCTACTACAGCCGGGCACCAGTGACGTCTGGACCCATCTCGTCCGTACCGTCTTGCCGGACTACCTGCGCAATACCGCCTGGATCGCGCTGGGCGTGGCGCTGGGCACGACCATCATCGGCGTGAGCTGCGCCTGGCTCACCGCCACGCACGAGTTCCCCGGCCGTCGCCTGCTGGAGTGGGCACTGATCCTACCGTTCGCCATGCCGGCCTATGTGATGGCCTACGCCTACACCGATTTTCTCCAGGTGAGCGGCCCGCTACAAAGTGCGTTGCGCGAACTCACCGGCTGGAGCGTACGCGATTACTGGTTTCCGCCCATCCGCTCGCTCGGCGGCGCCGTGACCATTCTCGTGCTGGCGCTCTACCCTTACGTCTACCTGCTCGCACGCACGGCGTTCCTCGAGCGCAGCCCGGCCATGCTCGAAGCGGCGCGCACGCTCGGTACCCCCCCCTGGCGCACCTTCTGGCAAGTAAGCCTGCCGCTCGCCCGTCCGGCGATCGCCGCCGGCACGGCGCTCGCGCTCATGGAAGCGCTCGCCGACTACGGTACCGTGGCCTATTTCGGCATTCCCACTTTCACCACGGGAATCTTCCGTACCTGGTATTCGCTGGGAGACCGGGTAGCGGCAGCGCAGCTCGCCTCGATGCTCGTCGGCTTCGTGCTGCTCTTGCTATGGCTGGAACGGGCCAGCCGGCGGCGGGCAAAGTTCGATGCCGGCAGACAACAGACTCCCGTGCCGCGGACGCAACTCTTCGGCTGGCGCGCCACGCTTGCCTGCTGCACCTGTGCCCTGCCGGTGATCTTGGGCTTTCTGCTGCCCGCGATCCTCTTGCTGGCGATGAGCCTGCAGGAACCGTCCGTGGCCGTCGACCCGCGTTTCTGGCGCGCCGCCGGCAATAGCCTCCAGCTCGCCACCATGACCGCGCTCCTTGCCGTGGTGCTGGCGCTCCTGTTCGCTTACCACGCACGGCTGAAACCGTCGCCGCTGGCGCGCCTGCTCAACCGGCTAGTGGGGCTGGGCTATGCTCTGCCGGGAGTGGTCATCGCCGTCGGCGTGCTCTTGCCGGCAGCTGCACTCGACAATCTGATCGCCACCTGGCTGCACCAGACCTTCGGCCTCTCACCGGGGCTACTCCTCACCGGCAGTCTCGCCGGCCTCGTCTATGCTTATCTGGTTCGTTTCCTCAGCACGGCACTGCATACGGTGGAAGCGGGGCTCGCGAAGATTCCTCAGGCGATGGATGAAGCCGCGCGCACGCTCGGCAGCGGCCTGTGGCGCACACTCGCCTGCATCCACGCACCGCTCCTGACGAAGAGCCTCTTGACCGCAGCCCTGCTCGTCTTCGTCGACGTGATGAAGGAGTTACCGGCCACACTGGTGATGCGCCCTTTCAATTTCGACACGCTCGCCACTCGGGTTCATACCCTGGCAGCCGATGAGCGTCTGGCCGAGCTGGGGCTGCCCTCGCTCACCCTCGTACTCGTCGCTCTCGGGCCGGTGCTGTTACTGGCTCATCAGATCACCCGCCATGGCCAAGCGCGTGCGGACGAGAAAAATCCTCTGCACCGGGTCGATGCCGCCCCGGACACGGCGTGAAAACGCCCGGCTTCCAGACCGGGCGTTTCGCGAACGACGGTAGAGCTCGCCCTCAGCGCCAACCCACCTCGTCGAAAATTCTCTGTGCCAGAGGCTGGTTCTTACCCAGCACATCCACCGGCAAGGGATCGATCTTGAATTCGCCCAGTGACGCGAGCACGCGGTTGCGATAGGCCACGTCGGGCACCGTAGGCCATTCGTTGTTGCCCACCGCGAAATAAACCTGCGCCTCCTCGCTCGCCAGATACTCGAGGAAACGGATCGCGGCTTCTTTGTGCGGCGCGGTGCGCACCATGCCCGCTCCGGAGATATTCACGTGGGTGCCGTTCCCGTCCTGGTCCGGCCACACCAGCGCCACTTTGCGCACCACGTTCAGGTCCCCGGGTTTGTCGGAAGCAAGGAGCCGCACATAGTAATAGTGGTTCACCAGCGCCACGTCACACTCGCCGGCGGCCACTGCCTTGATTTGGTCGGTATCGGACCCTTGCGGCGGGCGCGCGAGATTGTTTTTCACTGCCTGCGCCCAGGCACGCGCCTTTTCCTCGCCCCAATGCTCGATGAGGGCCGAGAGCAGGGACAAGTTGTACACGTTGCTCGAAGAGCGCACGCACACGCGCCCTTTCCATTTCGGATCGGCAAGATCGGCATAGTCTTTGATCTCGCCGCCCGACACCGCCGCCTTGTTGTAGACGATGGCGCGAGCGCGATAAGAGAACCCGAACCACTTCCCTTCCGGATGACGGAAATGCGCCGGAATCCGCGTCTCCAACAGCTCGGAGCGCACCGGAGCGAAGAGCCCCATTTGCTCGGCACGCCACAGACGCCCCGCATCGACCGTGATGAGCACGTCGGCCGGGCTGTTCTCCCCCTCGGCCCGGATGCGCTCGATGAGCGGATCTTCCTGCCCCTCGATCAGATTCACCTTGATGCCGGTGGCGGCCGTGAAGTTTTCGTAGAGACGGGTGTCGGTAGGGTAGTGCCGCGTCGAGTAGACGTTGACCACCGGTTCCTGGGCCTTCAGCGCTGGAGCGAACAAGGCTGCCGTCAGCACCGCCACCGTTGCGAACGTTCGTTTCATGGGACCTCCTCGATCGACAAGAAATGATAATTACTATCTTTTTCATTATACACGAAGTCACTCGACGCAAGCGCCGTGCATCCCGCGGCGACTCCCCGCTCTTTGCCCCGCCTCTATCAAACCGGCTATACTTCTCTTTTCGTTCGCGCCACCTACCATCCCATCATGCAAGAAAAATACGATCCGTTGGCCGTCGAGCGTGCAGCTCAGCACTACTGGGACGAACACCAGAGTTTCAAGGTAGTCGAAGACCCCTCGCGGCCAAAGTACTATTGCCTGTCCATGTTCCCCTACCCTTCGGGGAAACTACACATGGGGCACGTGCGCAACTACTCCATCGGCGACGTGCTCGCCCGCTACCACCGCATGCGCGGCGAAAACGTGCTCCAGCCCATGGGCTGGGACGCCTTCGGCATGCCGGCCGAAAATGCCGCCATCCAGAACGGCATCCCGCCGGCTCAATGGACCTACAGCAACATCGCCTACATGAAACGCCAGCTGCAGCGGCTGGGCTTCGGCATCGACTGGTCACGCGAGTTCGCCACCTGCCGCCCCGAGTACTACCGCTGGGAACAGTGGGTCTTCCGACGCCTGTATGAAAAGGGCCTCATCTATCGCAAGCTCGGGCTGGTGAACTGGGATCCGGTCGACCAGACCGTGCTCGCCAACGAGCAGGTGATCGACGGGCGAGGATGGCGTTCCGGGGCGCTGGTGGAGAAGCGCGAAATCCCCATGTACTACATGCGCATCACCGCCTACGCCGACGAGCTGCTCGACGCCTTGAACGAGCTTCCCGGCTGGCCCGAGCAGGTGAAACGCATGCAGGCCAACTGGATCGGGCGCTCGGAAGGGGCCGAAGTCGTCTTCCCTTACGACGAAGAAAGCATCGGCGAAGCCGGCAGCCTGCGCGTCTTCACCACCCGCGTCGACACCCTCTTTGGCGCCACCTACGTGGCCGTGGCCGCCGAACACCCGCTGGCACTCGCCGCCGCCCGACGCGACCCGGAATTGGCCGCCTTCATCGAAGAGTGCCGGCGCGGGGCCGTGGCCGAAGCCGAGATCGCCACGATGGAGAAGAAAGGCCGCCCGACCGGTTGTTACGTACGGCACCCCCTCACCGGCGAGAAGCTCCCCGTCTGGGTGGCCAACTACGTGCTGATGGGCTACGGTGAAGGTGCGGTGATGGCCGTGCCGGCCCACGACGAGCGCGACTTCGCCTTCGCCCAAAAGTATGGCCTGCCGATCAAGCAGGTGATCCGGCCGGCCGGCAAAGACCTCGACGTCGACCCGCACGGCCCCTGGCGTGAAGACTACGCCGAGCTCGGCATCCTCGTCGCCTCCGGCCCTTACACCGGCATGCGCTCGGAAGAAGCCAAGGAAGCGATCACGGCGGCGCTCGCCGAGAAAGGGCTCGGCGCCAAGCGCGTGCAGTACCGCCTGCGCGACTGGGGTATCTCGCGCCAGCGCTACTGGGGCTGCCCCATCCCCATCGTCCATTGCGCCGATTGCGGCGACGTGCCGGTGCCCGACGAACAGCTGCCGGTGGTGCTGCCGGAGAACGTCGCCCTCACCGGCCGCGGCTCGCCGCTCGCGCAGATGCCCGAATTCTACGAGACCACCTGTCCGCGCTGCGGCAAACCGGCCCGGCGCGAGACCGACACGATGGACACCTTCGTCGAATCGAGCTGGTACTTCCTGCGCTTTTGCTGCGCCGACAACCACCAAGCCATGCTCGATGAGCGGGTCGAGTACTGGATGCCGGTCGATCAGTACATCGGCGGCATCGAGCACGCCATCCTGCACCTGCTCTATTCCCGTTTCTTCACCCGGGCGCTGCGCGACCTCGGCCTCGTCGGATTTTCCGAACCCTTCACGCGCCTCCTCACCCAAGGGATGGTGGTGGCCGAGACCTACTACCGCCTCACGGCCGAGGGCAGGAAAGAGTGGATCAACCCCGCCGACGTACTCGTCGAGCGCGACGCCAAGGGACGCATCGTCGCCGCCCGGCTCAAGACCGACGGCCAGCCGGTACAGATCGGCGGCATCGAAAAGATGTCGAAATCCAAGAACAACGGCGTCGATCCGCAGGCGCTCATCGACCGCTACGGTGCCGACACGGCGCGCTTCTTCATCATCTTCGCCGCGCCGCCCGAAGCCCAGCTCGAATGGTCCGACTCCGGCGTCGAAGGCGCCCACCGCTTCCTGCGCCGCGTCTGGGCCTTCGGCCATAAATTCCGCCGCGAGCTGCAGCCGCTGCTCGCTTCGGCCCCCGCCGTGAGCGCGCTTCCCGCCTCCTTGGCCGCCGCCCGCTGCGAGCTGCACACCATCCTGCAGCAGGCCAACCACGACATGGGCAAACAGCAGCTCAACACCGTCGCCTCGGCCACGATGAAGATGTTGAACGTCCTCGAACGCCTGCCCGAGGCCGAACCGGCTGCGCAAGCGCGACTCGCCGAAGAAGGATTCTCCATCCTGCTGCGCGTGCTCGCCCCCATCGCACCGCACCTCGCGCACGTCTTGTGGCGCGAATGCGGCTTCGGCGAAGACGTGCTCGACGCCCCTTGGCCCGAACCGGATCCCGCAGCCTTGCAGCGCAGCGAAGTGGAGCTCGTGCTGCAGATAAACGGCAAGACCCGTGGCAAGATCGTCGTACCCTCCGAAGCCGACCAGTCGGCGATCGAGTCGACCGCGCTCGCGGCCGCTGCGCATCACCTCGAAGGACGCTCGCCCAAGCGCGTCATCGTCGTCCCCCGTCGCCTCGTCAATCTCGTCGTGTGAGGACTGCCCGATGGCCGAGCCAGCGCTTCGTTCCGCCTCCCGACGCCACCTGCTATTTGCCGCCGCGGCCGGGGCACTGCTCGCCGGCTGCGGCTTTCGGCCCCGCGGCATGGCCGGCCTCGGCGCGCCCACGGTGCACATCAACGTAGCCCGTAGCAGCACCCTGGGGCGCGTGATCGAGCGCCGGCTCTCGGGTAGTGAAACCCGCTGGGTCGAGCCGACCGAAGCAGCCGAGATCCGCCTCGACATCCTCTCGTACCGCGAAGAGCGCGACATCCTCTCCCTCACCCCCGACGGCAAGGTACGCGAATACCAAATCCGGGCCCAGCTGAGCTTTCGCGTGCTGGACAAAGAAGGCGAGGAGATCGTTCCGGCCACCACGCTCATGGCCGAACGCGATTACGGATACAGCGACGATGAAATCACCGCGCGCGAGAAAGAGGAAGCCTTGCTCTACGCCGACATGCGCCAGCAGCTCGTCGACCAGATGTTCATCATGATCGGCCGCACGCTCGCCAAGCGAAAATGAAACTACCGCTCGAACGGCTCGCCCGCCACCTCGAACACCAAACGCTGGAGCCCGTATGGGCAGTCTACGGCGACGAGCCCCTCCTCGTCCTCGAGGCCACCGACGCCCTCCGCGCCCGCGCCCGCGCGCTCGGCTTCGTCGAGCGGCTCGTCTTCACCCTCGAGCCCGGTTTCTCTTGGGAACGCCTCACCCAGGAATGCGACAGCCCCTCGCTCTTTGCCGCTCGCCGCCTCATCGAACTGCGGCTGCCCCAGGGCAAGCCCGGCACGGAAGGCGCCGCCTGGCTCAGCGAACGGGTCAAACACCCCTTGCCCGAGACGATCCTTCTCATCACACTGGGAGAGATCGACTGGCAGACTCGCAAGAGTGCCTGGTTCACCGCCCTGGAGCAACACGCCATCGTCGTAGAGGCAAACACTCCATCGCGCGAACGACTTCCCGAGTGGTGGCGCGAACGGCTCGCCCGCCAAGGGCAGACTGCTTCGCCCGAACTGTTGCGCCTGCTCGCCGAACGCACGGAAGGCAACCTCCTCGCCGCGCGTCAGGAGCTGGAAAAACTCGCCCTGCTCTTTCCCGAAGGTCCGTTGCCGGAAGACGAGGTGCGCACCGCCGTGTTCGATCTCGCCCGCTACGATCCCGAGGCGCTGCGCCAAGCCCTGCTCGAGGGCGAGGCGGTGCGGGCCTTGCGACTGCTGCGTACCCTCACCGCCGAGGGCTGCGCTGCGCCGCTCCTCGTCTGGGCGATCGCCGCGGCACTGCGGCTCATCGCCGGGGCCCAGGAAACGCTCGACCGTCGCGCGCCGCTCGAAGCCTTCTTTCGACAGGAACGCGTGTTCCGCCCCGAAGAAAAACGCGCCATCGAGCGCAGCGCCCGGCGCTTCCCGCCCCTGCGTGCCGCGCTCACCGCCTGTGCCCGGCTCGATCGCATCGCCAAGGGCGCCGAACCCGGCGATTTCACCGTAGAGGCCGAACGACTCCTCCTCTCGCTGGGCACGGCTTTGTCCCGTGGCCACGCCGCCTGATCCCATCCGCCCAATGGAGTAAGCCCCGATGGAACTCGACCGCTACCTCGCCGACCTCGGCCGTGCCGCCCGCCAAGCCGCCCGCGCCATGGCCAAGGCCTCGACCCAGGCGAAGAACGCCGCGCTGCTCGCCGCCGCCGAGGCGCTGCGACGCCACCGCGACGACGTGCTCGCGGCCAACGCCGCCGATCTCGCCGCCGCCCGCGAGGCGGGACTCTCCCCCGCGCTCATCGACCGCCTCACCCTGAGCGACAAGGGGTTGGATGCGATGGCCGAGGGCGTGGCCCAGGTCGCGGCGCTGCCCGATCCCGTGGGCGAGATCGACGAAGTCAAGCGCCGCCCCAGCGGCATCCAGGTCGGCAAGATGCGCGTGCCCCTGGGCGTGATCGGCATCATCTACGAAGCGCGCCCCAACGTCACGGCCGATGCCGCCGCCCTGTGTCTCAAGTCCGGCAACGCCGCCATCCTGCGCGGCGGCAAAGAAGCCCTGCAGAGCAACCAGGCGATCGAGCGCTGCATCCGCGCCGGGCTCGAAGCGGCCGGGCTGCCGCTCGTCGCCGTGCAGCTCGTCGAGACCACCGATCGCACCCTCGTCTCCCGCCTCGTCGCTTCGCCCGAAGTGGTCGATGTCATCGTCCCGCGCGGCGGCAAGGGACTCATCGAAGCCGTGATGAAAGATGCCCGCGTGCCGGTCATCAAACACCTCGACGGCAACTGCCACGTCTATATCCACGCCGCTGCCGACCCGGCCAAGGTTCTGCCCATCGTCGAAAACGCCAAGACGCACCGCTACGGCGTATGCAACGCCGCCGAGACGCTGCTGATCGACGAGGCGGTGGCCGAACGCCATCTCCCCGAGATCGGGCGCATGTTCGCCGGGCATGGCGTCCAGATGCGCTGCTGTCCCCGCACCCTCACCCTTTTGCAGCGCCACGGCCTGCCCACGGAGTTGCTCAAAGCCGCCACCGAAGACGACTGGCGCGAGGAATACCTCGCTCCCATCATCGCCATTCGCCTCGTCGCCGACCTCGACGAAGCGATCGAGCACATCGAACGCTACGGCTCGCATCACACCGACGCCATCCTCACCGAAGACTACGGTGCCGCGATGCGATTCCTGCGCGAAGTCGACTCCGCCTCGGTGATGGTCAACGCCTCCACCCGTTTCGCCGACGGTTTCGAATACGGGCTCGGCGCCGAGATCGGCATCTCCACCGACAAGATCCACGCCCGCGGCCCGGTCGGGCTCGAGGGCCTCACCAGCCAGAAATGGATCGTGCTCGGACAAGGCGAGATCCGACGCTGAACGAGGCAGCCGAGCGGCTCGCGCCGGCGCTGGAAGCCTCGCTCGACGCCTTCGTGCAGACTCTTTGGCTCGAAGAAGGGCTCGCGCCAGCCACGCTCGCCGCCTACCGCAGCGATCTCGGCCAATTCTTTCTCTGGGCCCAGCGCGCCGGGTTCGACCCGCGCGCGGCAGGCAGCGCCGAGCTCCTCTCCTATCTCGCCAATTTCAGCCGTCACAACAAGGCCACCAGCCAACGACGGCTACTCGCGAGCTGGCGGCGCTATTACCGCTGGCTGCTGCGTGAAGGCCAGATCGCCCGAGACCCCACCGCCACCCTGCAGCCGCCGCTGCTACCCCCGCGCCGCCCCAAGACGCTCACCGAAACGGACGTAGAGCGCCTGCTCGCCGCCCCCGACGTCACCACACCACTCGGGCTGCGCGACAAGGCGATGCTCGAAGTGCTCTATGCCACGGGCCTGCGCGTGAGCGAACTCGTGGGCTTGCAGACGCACCAGATCGAGCGCAACGAAGGCTGGCTGCGCGTGCTCGGCAAAGGCAGCAAAGAGCGGCTCGTTCCTCTGGGTGAAGAAGCCGCCTCATGGATCGAACGCTATTGGCAGGAATCGCGCCCCGTGCTTCTCAATGGAAAGCGGGAAGAAACTCTTTTTCTCAACCGCCGCGGCGAAGCCATGACGCGGCAACGCTGCTGGCAGATCATCAAAGAACATGCCATTCGCTGTGGCATCGCTCCCGATCGCCTTTCCCCGCACACCTTACGCCACGCCTTTGCCACCCATTTGCTCGATCACGGCGCCGACCTTCGCGCCGTGCAATTGCTTCTGGGACACGCCGACATTTCCACCACGCAAATCTACACCCACATCGCCCGCGCCCGCCTGGAAGCCCTTTATCGCCGCCATCACCCCCGCGCATAAAAAGACGGTTTCAAAACAGAAAAAATTGGCTACAATGAGCACTTCTTCCACTCCATTAGAAAAACATCATGGATCTCACCTCGCTCACGATCGACGAACTGGAACAACTCAAGAAAGACATCGAACACGAATTCGAACGGCGCCGCCGTGAAGCCCGGGCGCAGTTCAAAGCCCGCGTGGCCCAGCTCGCCAAAGAAATGGGCATCTCGCTCGACGAAGCCCTGGGTCTGCTCAAAGGCGAGAAAAAAGAACGGGATTCGAGCAAGAAACCGCCGAAATACCGTCACCCCACGAATCCCGACATCACCTGGAACGGCCATGGCCGCGCCCCGAAATGGTTCAAGGAATGGACCGATTCCGGCCGCTCTCCCGAAGAACTCGAGATCAAATGATCACCCGAGGGAAGCTCGCCCCCGCCGAGCGGCCGTAGCGCAAGCCGCTCGGAGCGCAGGGTGCCAGGTCTATCTCATGGATAGGCGAACATCCAAAGCCCGCAGTGCAGTCGTCTGCGCGGCGGTTCATTCGAGCTTCCCAATGGCGCTTTCTTGCGCTTCAGCCTTGCCATTTCCCCGCTGGCGTTCAAGCAGGATCCCCACATTCTTCACCTCTGCGCGCACGCCAACCTTGGCAATCTTCATCCGCACCCAAGCAGGCCCGAATTCCGCGAAAAGCATCTCTACGAGATGCCCCCCCAAGCGCTCGAGCAAGCAGAAATACTGCCCCTCCACTTCCGCCTTTACCCGGTCGATCACCCGAGCGTAATCGATCGTCGTCGCCAATTCATCGCTTCGCCCGGCCTCTGATTCCAAGCCGAGCTGCAAATCGATCATCAGGGTCTGGGGTGCTACCCGTTCCCGTTCATATACGCCCACCCGCGCCTCGACGCGCAAGCCCTCGATGAAAATGCTGTCCATTTTTTCCCCTTCTTCGCCGTTGCAACACTCCGGCCAAAGCTGGAGTAAACTAGAATACTTTTACCCGGATCATCGCACGATGCCCAAGATCCTGCTTCTCGTCCTGATGGGCTACGCGATCGGCTCGATCCCCTTCGCCATCCTCGCGAGCCGCCTGTTCCGCCTGCCCGATCCACGCTCCTATGGTTCCGGCAATCCCGGCGCCACCAACGTACTGCGTACGGGAAACAAAGCCGCGGCCCTCTTCACGCTCGCGGGCGATGCCGCCAAAGGCTGGTTCGCCGTCTGGCTCGTCCAACGGCTCGGGGCGGATGCCACGACCGCCGCGCTCGCCGGGCTCGCCGCCTTTCTCGGGCACGTCTATAGCCTCTTCCTGCGTTTTCGCGGAGGCAAAGGCGTAGCCACGGCCCTTGGCGTGCTCGCCGGCCTGCAACCGACGCTCGCCCTTGCCGTTGCCGGCATTTGGCTCGTCGTCGCCTTCGTCACCCGCTACTCGTCACTCGCCGCCCTCACCGCCGCTGCCGGCGCTCCTTTCCTCGCCCTGCTGCTCGGCCTGACGCGCGAAGTCGTCTTCGTGATCGGCGCCATGTCGGCCGTCCTCTTCTGGCGACACCGCGTGAACATCCGCCAGCTGCTCAATGGCACCGAGCCCAAATTCCGTCGCGCGCGGCCGCAGCCAAAACCCCCGGCCGATCAACCTTGACGCAATCCTTCCAGCGCCCACCGAGGATGCACCTCGATGCGCCGATCCCATTTCACGCGAGCCCCCGCTTCCAGCCGTAGTGCCGCCGCGAAAGCGATCATCGCCCCGTTGTCGGTGCACAGCGCCACGTCCGGGTAGAACACCGCGAACCCCTGCTCCGCCCCGGCCTCGGCCAGCGCTTCGCGCAGACGACGGTTCGCCCCAACCCCACCGGCCACGACGACCCGCGGCAGACCCGTGGCACGCACCGCCGCCATCGTCTTCGCCACCAGCACCTCGACCACCGCCTGCTGAAAAGAAGCCGCCAGATCAGCCGCATACTCCGCTCGCCAGTCCGGCGCCCCCACTTTCAGCGCCACGGCGGTCTTCAGGCCGCTGAAGCTGAAATCGAGCGTCGGCGCATGCAGCAAGGGACGCGGCAAGGCAAAGCGCGCGGGATCTCCCTGCTCGGCGAGCGCCGCCAGCGCCGGCCCACCCGGATAGCCCAGACCCAGCAGCTTCGCCGTCTTGTCGAACGCCTCCCCGGCCGCGTCGTCGATCGTCTCGCCCAACAGGCGATAATCGCCCACCGCCCGCACCGCCATCAACTGCGTATGCCCACCCGAGACGAGCAAGGCGAGGAAAGGAAATTCCGGCCGCGGCTCGGCCAGCAGCGGCGAGAGCAGGTGCCCTTCGAGGTGGTGCACCGGCAAAGTCGGTCGATCCAGCGCCAACGCCAGACTCTCGGCGAAGCTCGCTCCCACCAGCAAAGCGCCTGCCAGCCCTGGCCCCGCCGTGTACGCGACGACGTCGAGCTCCGTCCAGTCCCTCGCCCCTTCCGACATCACCTCGCGCACCAACGCCGGCAAGCGGCGCACGTGGTCGCGCGAAGCCAACTCCGGCACCACGCCACCATAGGTGGCATGCATTCGTGCCTGCGTGTGCAAGCGATGCGCGAGCAACCCGCGCGACGTATCGTAGAGCGCCACGCCCGTCTCGTCGCACGAAGATTCGATCCCGAGGATATGCACGCTCGATCCTCACGCAAAAGCGGAAATTGTACCGTCGTTCGCCTCGTGCGCGAAAATTACCTTGTCAGCCATTCCGTCAACCTCTATAATTCATGTTTTCGCATCATTCATTCGCATCGAGGATCGAAATGCCCGGTATCCGTGTCAAGGAAAACGAACCCGTCGAAGTCGCCGTGCGCCGGTTCAAGCGCACCGTCGAGAAAGCCGGTATCCTCACCGAGCTGCGCAAGCGGGAGTTCTACGAAAAGCCCACCGCCGAGCGCAAGCGCAAGCGCGCTGCCGCCATCAAGCGCTACCAGAAACGCCTGCGCAGCCAGATGCTGCCGCCCAAGTTGTACTGATCCCGGTATGGGGCGGCATATCGTCGTCCCTTCCCCTTCATGCCGTGACCCCGTACTCCTTGCAGCAGGGATTCCTCGAAGACCCAGCACGCGGTCGCGGATCGCCATTCTGCGTCGGTGAGCCTACGTTCGCCCGTCGCGCCCACTCCTCTCTGCCAGTTCCTGCGGCGAGGCTCCAAGGCAGGTCAACGGCCGTCCCTCCAGGACAGCTCGTCCACCGTGATCTCCTGGCCCTTTGGCCATGATCCCGCACGACTTCATCGACGAATTGCTCGCCCGCGTCGACCTGGTCGACGTCGTCGGAAAGCGGCTCAAGCTCAAGAAATCCGGCGCCAACTACTTCGCCTGCTGTCCCTTCCATGGCGAGAAGACCCCCTCCTTCTCCGTCTCCCCCGCCAAGCAGTTCTATCACTGCTTCGGCTGCGGCGCCCACGGCACCGCCATCACCTTTCTCATGGAGTACGAAGGGCTGGGTTTCGTCGACGCCGTGGAAGCGCTCGCCGCCGAAACGGGGCTCAAAGTCCCCCGGGCCCAAGGAGCGATCTCGGCCGCCGAAGCCGCCCAGCAAAAGAGCGAGCGCCAGATTCTGCTCGAACTGCACGCCAAGGCGGCCGACTTCTACCGCCGCAGTCTCGAGCGCAGCCCCAAAGCCCGCGCCTACCTCGAGCAGCGCGGCATCCTCCCCGCCACGGCCGAACGCTTCGGCCTGGGATACGCCCCCTCCGAATGGCAAGCCCTCTCCGCCATCTTCCCCCATTACGGCGAACCGCTCCTCGAGAAAGCCGGCCTCGTCATCGCCCAGCCCGACAGCGGCAAGCGCTACGACCGCTTCCGCGACCGGCTCATTTTCCCCATCCACGACCGCCAGGGGAAAATCATCGCCTTCGGCGGACGCAGCCTCGACGGCGGCGAACCCAAGTACCTCAATTCCCCCGAGACCCCCCTCTTCGAGAAAGGCCGCACCCTCTACGGCTTGGCGCTCGCGCGCGACGGTATCCGCGAAGCAGGCTTTGCCCTGGTCACCGAAGGCTACGTCGACGTCATCATGCTCGCCCAGCACGGCCTCACGAACGCCGTCGCGGCGCTCGGCACCGCCACCACCGCCGAGCACGTTCGCACGCTGCTCGCCCTCACCGACCAGATCGTCTTCTGCTTCGACGGCGACGAAGCCGGTCGCCGCGCCGCCTGGCGGGCGTTGGAAAACGCCCTCGAAGCACTCAAGGACGACAGCCGCCTGCGCTTCGTCTTCCTCCCACCCGAGCACGACCCCGACAGCTTCGTGCGCGCACAAGGCGCCGACGCTTTCCGCGCCCTCCTCGCCGAGGCCGCCAAACCGCTCACCACCTACCTCTTCGACGAACTCACACGGGACGAAGACCTGCATACCGCCGAAGGACGCGCCCGGCTCGCCCACCTCGCCAAACCGCTGATCGCCAAGGTGCGCGCCCCCATGCTGCGCCTACAGCTGGAAAAGGAACTCGCCGAGCGCACGGGGCTCGCCATCGAAACCCTGCACGAATGGATTCCGCCCGCGCAGGAAATGGTCACCACCCCCACGCTTCGTTCCACGACGCGCCATGCACGGCACCCCGGACGCCGCGCCCCCCTGCCTCTGGCCGCCCTGCTACTGCGACTGCTCATCGCGCACCCGCTGCTCGCCGCCCGACTCCGCGTCGATCTCCTGCCGCTCGACGAACCCGAACCAGAATGGCGCGCCAGTGCCGCCCTCATCGACGCCATCGACGTCGGCACGCTCGACGAGCGCAGCACCGCCGCCATGATCGTCGAGTACTTTCGTGGCAGCGAGCATGGCGAGGTACTCGCGCGTCACGCCGCAGCGATCCTCGAGGAAACGATCCCCTGGGAAGACCCGGAGACCACACTCTCGGACATCATCCAACGCCTGCGGCTACGCCGCGTCGAACGCGAAATCGTCACCCTCTCCGCCCTGAGCCGCCAACGCAAGCTCACGCCCGAGGAAACCGTGCACCTCGGCGAACTTTTCCGCGAAAAGGCCCGTCTCATGACTGCCGGCGCCCGACCCGAATCCACGCCCGACATGGCAACCTCACACCCCCCTTGAGCGCCGGACGAATACCTCCAGGTTTCCCATAGACGCATCGATCCCCCTGCCCACTTGGCACGGATCGTTTTATAATCAAAGGTTTCTTCGGGAATAGACGCTGCAGCCATGGCCCAAAACACCAAGAATTCCCCCAAACGCAAATCCAACAAGCGCGCCAACCCCAAAACGGAAAACGCGTTCATCGAGGCCGTTGCGGCCAATCACTCACCCGCCGACGCCGAGAAACGCCGCACCCAGATCAAAGCCCTCATCGCGCTGGGCAAGGAACGGGGCTACCTCACCTACGCCGAAATCAACGACCACCTGCCCGACGACATCGTCGACTCCGAGCAGATCGAAGGCATCATCACCACCTTCAACAATCTGGGCATCCAGGTCTTCGAGGAAGCGCCGGCCCCCGAAGAACTGCTCATGGCCGAGGCGCCGGCCGTGGGCGGTACCGACGACGACATCGAAGAAGAAGCCGAACAAGCGCTCTCCTCGGTCGATGCCGAATTCGGCCGTACCACCGACCCCGTACGCATGTACATGCGCGAGATGGGTTCGGTGGAGCTGCTCACGCGCGAAGGCGAAATCGAAATCGCCAAACGCATCGAAGAAGGCTTGAAGAGCATGGTGCAGGCCATCGCCGCCTGCCCACTCACCATCGCCCACATGATCGAGACCATCGGCAAGATCGAGCGCGACGAGATGCGCATCGACGAAGTCGTCGATGGCCTCATCGATCACGAAGATCTCGCCCCCGTGTCCGAAGAAGAGACGGCAGACCAGAACACCGACGTCGACCTCGAAGCGATCGGGGACGAAGACGCGGAAGTCGACGAAGAATCCTCGGCCGAAGACGACGAAACCACGGCCCAGGGAGAGCTGGACGACGAGAGCGACGAAGACCGCGCCGCCCGCATCCAGGCCGCCAATCTCGCCGAGCTCAAGCGCGGCGCCATGCAACATTTCGAACGCATCCGCGAGCTCTATACCGAGCTCGATCGCGCGCTCGAAGCCTACGGTAGCGAAGACCCGCGCTACACCGCGCTGCGCGACCAGATCGCCGGCGAGCTGCTGCACATCCGCTTCACCGCCCGCTACATCGAACAGCTGTGCGACGTCATCCGCTCCATGATCGAAGAAGTGCGCCAGCACGAACGAGCGGTGGCGAAACTGTGCACCGAGATCGGCTCCATGCCGCGGGATTACTTCATCAAGGTCTTCCCCGAGCACGAAACCGACCCCGACTGGATCACCCGCGAGATCGAAGCCGGCAAACCCTGGTCCGAGTCGATGATCAAGGTCTACCCGTCCGTACTCGAGGAGCAAAACCGCATTCGCGAGATCGAACAACGCGCCCGCGTGCCCCTCAAGGAGCTCAAGGACATCAACAAGCGCATGTCCATGGGCGAAGCCAAGATGCGCGCCGCCAAGCGCGAGATGATCGAAGCCAACCTCCGGCTCGTCATCTCGATCGCCAAGAAATACACCAACCGCGGCCTGCAGTTCCTCGATCTCATCCAGGAAGGCAACATCGGCTTGATGAAAGCCGTAGACAAATTCGAATACCGTCGCGGCTACAAATTCTCCACCTATGCCACCTGGTGGATCCGGCAAGCCATCACCCGCTCGATCGCCGATCAGGCCCGCACCATCCGCATCCCGGTGCACATGATCGAGACGATCAACAAGATGAACCGCATCAGCCGCCAGATCCTGCAGGAGACGGGGGAAGAACCCGACGCCGCCGAACTCGCGCGCCGCATGGAGATGCCCGAGGAGAAGATCCGCAAGATCCGCAAGATCGCCAAAGAGCCGATCTCCATGGAGACGCCCATCGGCGACGACGAGGATTCGCATTTGGGTGAATTCATCGAGGATGCTTCGGTGCTCGCCCCGGTAGACGCAGCCCTCATCGCCGACCTGCGCGAAGCCACCCGTGAAGTGCTCGAATCACTCAACCCGCGCGAAGCCAAAGTCTTGCGCATGCGTTTCGGCATCGAAATGAATACCGACCACACCCTCGAAGAGGTCGGTCGCCAGTTCGACGTCACCCGCGAGCGTATCCGGCAAATCGAAGCCAAAGCCCTGCGCAAGCTGCGTCACCCGAGCCGATCCGAGCGCCTGCGCAGTTTCCTCGACAACGAAGCCTGACGAACTCCCCCGACCCGCCGCCACCGGCGGGTTTTTTCATGCGATAATTTCTTGTTTAGGGCCCATAGCTCAACGGTTAGAGCAGCGGACTCATAATCCGTTGGTTGCTGGTTCGAATCCAGCTGGGCCCATCAATAAAATCAATGAGTTACGTGACTATCGTCATACTACAAAAAGGGTTGTGTAGGGAGAGTGTAGGGCAGAACGGATCGAACCCCTACACTGACCTTCGATGAACCGTGCCAGGCGCTCGACATCGAGCATTGGCTGGCCAAACGCGTTGCCACCAGGCGTTTCCTTCGCTTCACGGCAGCGGGCCAGGCACCCCCAGGGCATAGCCCTGCAGGTAGTCCACACCCAGCGCGCGCAAGTGCTGGGCGAGCGATTCATTGCGTACGAATTCGGCGACGACTTTCATTCCCAGGACACGGGAAAAATCGGTCGCGGCCCTGACGAGTTGCCGTACATTTTCATCGTGCTCCACCCGGACGATGAGCGATCCATCGATCTTCAGGTAATCAGGCACCAGCTGCACGAGCGCGCTGAGGTTGGAGTAGCCACTTCCGAAATCGTCCAGCGCCAGCTGTACCCCATGGCGACGCACTTCGTCGGCGAAATCGCGGATCTGGGCAGGGTCCTTGAATGCCTCGGTTTCGGTGATCTCGAAGACCAGGTGCGCGCCGCCGCCGCGAGCCAGCAGGTCGAGTATGAACGTACGCGTGCGCTCGTCGGAGACATCCAGATAGGAGAGGTTCACCGAGACTTGGGCGCCACTGCGTTGGGCTGCCTCGAGCGCGAGTTCCAGCACCCGACGTGTGATGCGGAAATAATGGCTCGTCTGTTTGACGATGTCGAGGAACTCACCGGGCGGATATAGCGTGCCGTCCCGCCCCCGAAGGCGCAGCAAGGCCTCATATTTCGGTCTTTCTCCCGTCATGGATACGGGCACGATGGGCTGGAAATGGCACAACAGGCGCTCCTCGTGCAGCGCCTGCTTGATCTCATTGATCCAGAAGCGATTCTTGAGATAGGATTGATTCTGTCCGCTCAGGACGAAGACGCCCTCGCGCACCCCTTCTTCCTTGGCCTTCTGCAGCGCAGATTCGGCCAAGGCCAGCAGATGATCGCCCCCGATGGCGATCCCGACGTAGAAGTCGAGATCGATCTCTTCCTCTTCCTCTCCGACGAGGACACGCAAGGAATGCATCGACTCGCGCAAGGAGCGCAGATGCGCCTCGAAGGTGGCGGGGGGCATTTCTTGCGGGGCCAGCAAGGCGAAACACGCGCCATAGCTGCGATAGACGCCGATTTCCAGCGGCTGCAAGTACCGTACCAGACGGGCCGCCAGCTCGACGATCACCCGATCACCCACCTCGAACCCGTAATACTCGTTGACCGACTTGAATCCGGCCACATCGAGGAGCGCGAGCATGCCGAATCGATCACGCTCGAGCACCTCGATGAGGCTATTGCGGTTGGGCAGACCGGTGAGTCGGTCGACGGCCTGCCGTTCGATGCGCTCTTGAGCCTGGATGATCTCGGAGATGTCCTCGGCGACGCTGATGTATTCCCGGATCTCTCCTCGTTCGTCCAGCAAAGGAATGATGGTGGACTTGAGATAATACGCACGGCCATCCTTGGCGCGGTTCTTGATCACTCCGCGCCAGATCTGCTTGGCGCGTATCGTGCGCCACAGGGACTCATACACGGCGCTGGGCGTGTCCGGATGACGCAAAAGGGAGTGCGAGTTCCCCATGAGCTCCTCGGCGCGATACCCCGTGACTTGCTCGAACAGGGCATTCACATACGTGATGCGCCCTTGAAGGTCGGTGCGCGAGACGATGGCGGTTTGATCGAGCGCATAGCGGTATTGCTCGAGAACGCGCATCGATTGCGCCAGTTCCTGCGAAGTGACTTCACTCAGGTGCGCGAGCGCACGCAGGGTGCGGTTGGGCGCAGGCAGCTTCTGCCTCAGGACGGGGGACTTCGGATGGATCTCGTCCGACTCGGCCACGATGACCGCGGTGGTGGTCATGTTGAGCAGTCGATTGTCGCCGGACAGGTGAAAGAACTCGCCATAAGTGAAGAATCCGGCCGCGGGCGCGACGGCGGCGAGCGACCCGAGCTCGATCGGCGCGTGCTCTTTCAGATATAGGCGCCGCCCCCTGCAGGAATAGACGTAGAGGGCCTCGGCCGGAACGTGACATGCAAGGTGCGCGGCTACTTCGCGGGCGCGTTCGAGCATGGTGAAGATGTCACCGATGCCAAAGCGCACCGGCTCCTCCATGCGCAGGCGACCAGCATAACGCAGCGCCCCGTCCTCGGTGAGCGACACGGGCAAGCGGGCGATGTCGACCCCCTGCGTGCGTACGATCAGGGGAAATTCGACCATCGAAACGGGGATATTCTCCAGCACTTCCTCGCCAAGATAGTAGCGATACACGTCGAGCACCGGTTTGCCGTCGATCTCGTAGACGCATTCCTCGCGCGCCCGGGTGATGCGCATCGGGCGCCCCACCGAAGTGCAGTTGAGCAGAGATTCGGCGCGTACGTGCAGATCCTGGCCGTGGAATGCGGCCAGGACCAAGCCGCGGGAATGTACCTGATCACCATGGATGACGAAGGTGCCATGGAAACGCAGGTTGTCCGCCGCGACGCCTCCGGCCAGCACGAGCTCCGGTGCTCCGGCGGCAAGGCCTTCCAGAAAAGGCTCGGGGTTCTCGTCGAGTACGTTGCCGAGGGCGAGCGCCAGCCGCGCGCCCTCGGCCGCAAGCGTCATCCCGAGCGAGCGACCCGCCTCAGCATCGGGCTGCGCCACGTAGTACGTTTTTATCTGGGTGCTAGCGTGCTCCAGCACGGTGACGGAGAGGAGCACCCCTTGGTCGAGGATGTCACCGCCTGCGATCGCCCCTGCAGCCGAAGCGCCGATCACCGCGAACCCTGGGAAGCGCTGCAGACGCTCCAGCACCGTTTGGAGCAGACTTTCTTCGCACTCGGTGACGAATACCTGGATCAACCCCCGCCGATTCCGCAGATCGTGCGTGGCGCAGAACGCATCGAGCGAGGCGAGATCGCAGCAGTGATGGGAGAAATGTTGCACCGGTGCTCCACGGAATGCGCTTCGAATGGATTGTACCGTGGCGTGGCGTAGCCCTACTTTCGGGGATCCAAACACGCCACGGTAAAATCCATTTTCTCGCAGCCCTGTTCTACGGCACTCTGCCGTTAATTCTCCCAGATCTTTTCGATTTCCGGCAGGGCCTGAAGGAACGCATCCACCACTTTGGGGTCGAACTGCGTTCCACGATTCTCGCTCAGGTAGCGCACTGCCTCTTCGTGCGTCCATGGCCGTTTGTACGGGCGTTTCGAGCGCAGCGCGTCATAGACATCGCATACGGCGGCGATTCGCCCTTCCAGCGGGATCTCTTCTCCGCTCAGACCGGCCGGGTAGCCTTTGCCGTCCCAGCGCTCGTGATGGGTGAGCGCGATGCGACGCGCCATCTGCAGGATCTCGTGACCGTTCTTCGGGATGATGTCGGTACCGATCTCGGTGTGACGGCGCATCACCGCCATCTCTTCCTCGGTGAGCTTTCCCGGCTTGAGCAGGATCGCATCGGGAATGCCGATCTTGCCCACGTCATGCAACGGACTGGCCGCCTCGAGCTGCTCCACCCAGCTCAGCTCCTGCCCGAGACGGCGCGCCACGGCGGCGCACATCTTGGCCATGCGATGGATGTGCTCACCGGTATCCGCGTCGCGGTACTCCCCGGCCCGCGCCAGGCTCACGGTGAGATCCTTGGCCATCGCAGCGAGATCGTCGGTGTAGGCGTCGTAATAGACCGAGGCAACGAACCCCAAATCGAGGAAAACGGCGAAATTGACCGCGCGCAGAGTGCGTATCTGCTGCTCGTGATCCGAAATGCTCTCCATCACGATGGCGTTGATCTCACTCAGAACGACGGCATAAGCCCCGGAAAACAAGCGAAGATCGACGCCGCGCTGCTGGTGGATCTTGCCCATGCGCAATGCTGCCTCCACGTAGTCACGGTCGAACCGTCCCGCAAAGACGTATTCGAGCCAATGAGCTTTCTGCTTGGCGAGGGCGTGATGCACCTCGTCTTCCGAGGCGAATAGACCCAACGCTTCGGGCGAATCGAGTACACGGCGATAGAAGGCGCGGCTGACGCGGTCGATCTGCGGCGCGAGTCGGGGGAGAAACGCACGCAAGGTCTCTATGATTTCCTGATCGATGTCGAGAAAATCGATCCACTGCTGCAGCGTGACGGCCATGTCTTTCATCCCGCTCTCTGAGAATGCCGCGCGATCGCGGTGGTGATTCGGAGTCACTCGGAAAAACGGACGATTTTCATCGATTATAGCGCCAGCATCCGTAGAGCCGCAGTTTCTCCGTAATCATGCCCTACGTGAAAGCGGTACTCGATCGGTTTTGCATCGACCGTTCGATCAAATGGCGGAGCGGATCCTGAAACGTGTGCACCGGGAACGACGCTCGAGCCTCCGGAAACGATGATTCAAGCATATGCTTTGAGGCTTTCTCGTCGGGATAATGGCTATATACGGGGTCACAGCCCCGCCCCGACGAGGCATGACCACACCCAACGAACGCCTACTCTTTCCCGTCGTGGCATGACGCTCACGCACGGAAAGACTGCTGTAACCCCTGTTCGGCCTGACGCGCGGTTTCCAGGAGGAGTTTTGCCTTTTCTTCGCTGTCGCTGGCCCGCTCGGCCGCCCCGTCGGCTGCTTGCGCCGCCTGCTCGACCTGCTGGGCCAGAAGTTGCGCCGCCTTGGCTTGCTCTTCGATGGCGTGCGACATGGAGGAGACGGCTTCGCGCGCCGCATCGATCACCGACGAGATGGCGTGCAACTCGTCCTCGACCTGCGCGGCGAGCGTTTCGCCCTCCTCCACCCGCTCGCGCACTTGGGCCATCTGAGCGCTGGCGTCGTTGGATTGCTGCTGGACCTGGTCGATGATCTCGCGGATCTCGCGGGTAGAGGCAGCAGTGCGTTCGGCGAGCTTGCGCACTTCGTCGGCGACTACGGCAAAGCCGCGGCCGTATTCTCCGGCCCGCGCGGCCTCGATGGCGGCGTTCAAGGCGAGGAGATTGGTTTGATCGGCGATTTCCTGGATCGTTTGCGCGATGGAGGAGATATGCTGTGCCTGTTCGATGAGGGCCGAGACGGCGGTTCCCGCCCGTTGCGTGATCTCGACGATGCCGCGCATCTGGTGCGCCGTGCGCTCGATGATGGCCACGCCGGCCAGGCTGCGCTGCTGCGATTGCGCAGCACGCTCGTCGGCGAGGTGAGCCATTTCGTTGAGCCGGTCGATGTTGGCCGAGAGTTCCTCGATGGCGGCGGCCATCTTCTCCGAGTTCTCGGCGGCCAAGGCGGCGGCACGGCGGGCTTCGGCCGCGTCCGTGCTTTGTTCTTCCGCGGCGGAGCGTACCCGGGTCAAGACGGCTCGCTGGGCGAGGACCAGGTCGCGGATGGCGTCGCGCAGGCGCCCGATGGCGGCGATGATACGGCCGAGTTCGTCGTCGGAGGAAGGCGGCAATACCGCGGTGAGATCACGCCGGTCGACCACCGCGCCCACCGCCTCTTCGGCCTCGGCCAGACGGCGGCGCAAAACACGATCCATCACGATACCCAAAGCCAGTGCAAAAACGACCAGCGCCGCGGAGGAGGCCGTCACCAAGGTGGACCAGAACGTCGCCTCGCGGCGATATTTCTCGAATTCCTCGTCATTGGCCTTTTCGCGCCAGGCGATGCGCTTTTCGAGCCTTGCCTTGATGTCGCGCCAGGCAGGATTGAGCTCTTGCAGCAGGATTTGGCGCGCCGCCTCGACGTCGCCGCGCTCTACGGCCGCCTGCAGCCGCTGCACGGCCGGCACGACGCGGCTTTTCCAATCGGTGAGCATCCCTTGGAGGTCTTCCCGGACTTCCTTGCGTCGGGCTTTGGCGATCACATCTTCGAGCAGGCGGGGAAATTCATCCACCCCTTTGCGCAAGTTTTCCTTGGCCTGCGCATCCTCGGGGAGCAGCACGACCCCCCTGGCGGCGGCCTGTAATTGGATACCCGCGCGGTTCGCCTCGCGCATGGCGACGGTATTGGGCAGAATGACCGTCTGCGTCGTGAGCAGGTGCCCGGCGAGCATGTCGCGCGTGTACCAAGAAACCCAGCCCGTGGCCACGCTGCCGAGAACGATCGCTCCCATGCTGGCCATGAGGGCGGTTCGCAGTTTGATCGCCATCGCTTTGCTCCCAGAGATTCGAGGTTCGATTTCGTTGATTATCGGTCGCCGGAGCAAAAACTTGAGCCCCCGGCGGCCCCGGCACGAACTTTCGTCTCATCGCGTCATCCGAATGGGCAAGACGGAGCATGCTATGATTGGCCGTTTCGATTTGCGCGGGGAACATCGGTGATCGTCGTCGATCTGCTGTGCGCTGCGGCGCACCGTTTCGAGGGGTGGTTCCCTTCGGCCGAGGCGCTGGAATCCCAACTGGCGCAGGGTGCGGTGCATTGCCCGATGTGCGGCAGCAAGGAGGTGCGCCGCCTGCCCAGCGCGCCCTACGTGCACACCGGCGAGCGCGGCGGAGAGATACACGAACCTTCCCTGCCGGCGACCGCTCCGGTGCCGCCTCCTCCCGCCGAAGATGCGCGTCTGGCGCACCTGTGGCAGACGCTGCGTGCCCTGGGGCGACAAGCCGAGGACGTAGGGGCGCGCTTTCCCGAAGAAGCGCGCCGCATCCACCGGGGCGAAGCCGATGCGCGCCCCATCCGGGGCCAGAGTAGCACCGAAGAATTCCTCTCCTTGCTCGAGGAAGGCATTGAGGTGTTGCCTCTGCCGCCACTCGACGAAGACATGCACTGAGCCGTAAGCGCCAAGCCTCAATGCGCCTCGGCATCGAGCCGCGCCGCCAGCGCCTGTAATTCCCCGGAGATCTCCACCGGGTAGGGTGGCGCGTCTTCCAGGGCGCGCAACGGCTCCGGAAGCGTACTCAACCGGGCGGCAGCGTGCTCGCGCGCCGCCCTGAGCCCGGCGAGCGTATCGAGCCGACGTCCGCCACGCATCACGGGAACGAGCAGCGGTTCTCCGTCGTGCACCTCGTGCACCAACCCCACCACATCGCCCGCCATGCGCCCTTGGGCATCGTAGCGACGCCACACTTGTTTGCGTCCCGGCCAGGTCGCCTTGCCGGCGGAGCGCTTGCGACGCGGTTTGCCGGCGTATTCCTCGAGCTTGTAGGCGCAATCGAGATAGGGGACGTCGGCAGAGGTGTCGAGCTTGGTGCCGATGCCGAAGCCGTCGATGGGCGCGCCCTGGGCGAGCAGTTCGCGCACACGGTATTCGTCCAGATCGCCACTGGCGAAGACGATGGTGCGCTGCAAGCCTCCCTCGTCGAGGATGCGACGCACGCGGCGGGCGAGTTCGCCCAGATCGCCGCTGTCGATGCGCACCCCTTGAATGCGGATTCCCTCGGGTTCGAGCTCCTTGGCGAGCGCCACCACCTTGTGCGCCGCCGCTTCCGTGTCGTAGGTGTCGATGAGCAGCACCACGTTGCCGGGTTGCGCTCGGGCGAAATCGCGGAAAGCCTCCATTTCGTCGTCGTGCGCCTGGATGTAAGAGTGCGCCATGGTGCCGTAGAGCGGAATGCCGTAGCGCTGGCCGGCGAGCACCGTGGCCGTACCGGAAAAACCGGTGAGCCAGGCCGAACGGGCCGCGAGCACGCCGGCTTCGGCCCCGTGCGCACGGCGCAGGCCGAAGTCGACGAGGGTCTTTCCCGGAGCGACGAGCACCGAGCGGACGGCCTTCGAAGCGATGAGGGTTTGAAAGTTGAGCAGGTTGATGAGCCGGCTCTCGATCAATTGGGCCTGCGGCAACGGCGCGGTGATGCGCACCACCGGTTCGTTGGGAAAGAAGACCGTGCCCTCGGGCATGGCGTCCACGTCGCCGGTGAAGCGCCAGCCGGCCAGCCAATCGAGAAATTCCGGCGAGAAGCGGCCGCTTGCGCGCAGCCAGTCGATCTCGTCGGCGCTGAAACGGGCCTGTTCGAGCCATTCGACGAGCGGTTCGATGCCGGCGGCGACGAGGAAGTTACGGCCGGGGCGCAGTTTGCGCACGAAGAGTTCGAACACGGCGGTGTCGTACATGCCGCGCTCGAAATAGCCCTTCAGCATGGTGAGTTGATAGAGATCGGTCAGAAGCAGGCTGCGTTCGCTGTCCATCTAAACTCCTTTCATGCGAATGCGGATGCGGCGTCGATCAAGCGGGCGCCGAGTCGGCGCATTTCTTCGAGCGCTCGCGCCCCATCTTCTGAATCAACGGCAGCCACTGCGTCGGTGAGCAGCACCACTTCGAAGCCGGCGGCAAGCGCATCACGCACGGTGGCGCGCACGCAATAGTCGGTGGCAAGTCCCCCGACGAAAAGCCGGCGCACGCCCGCTTCGCGCAGCCTCTGCTCGAGCTTCGTGCCGGCGAAGGCGGAATAGGCTTCTTCCTCGGGGCGCGTCGCTTTGGAGATCACGATCGCTGAAGGCGGAAGGGTCAAGGCGAATTCGGCTCCCCGTGTGCCGGCGACGCAGTGCGGCGGCCACGGCCCTCCTTGCGCATGAAACGAGCAGTGATTCGACGGATGCCAGTCACGGCTGGCAAAAATGGGCAAGCCCTGTGCCGCAAACGCCGCCACCGCCCGGGAAAGCGGCGCGAGCACGCGATCGCCTTGCGGCACCGCGAGCGCTCCGCCCGGAAGGAAGTCGTGCTGCACGTCGACGAGCAGCAGCGCGTCCCCTGCACCCAGTTGCTCCACGCTCTTCTCCTTCATCCCTTGATGCACACGAGCGGCACGAGCTTGGCCACTTTGCGCGCGAGCCCGGCGCGGTCGGCCGCATCGACCACGGCGCTCACGTCTTTGTAGGCGTCGGGCGCCTCTTCAGCCACGCCGCGAAACGAGGGGCTGCGCACGATCACCCCGCGGCGCGCGAGCGATTCGACCACTTCCCTTCCCTGCCAGCGCTTGAGCGCCTGCTGCCGGCTCATCGCGCGGCCCGCGCCGTGGCAGGCCGAACTGAACGCGAGCGCCTCGCTCTCTTTGGTGCCGACGAGCACGTAGGAGGCCGTACCCATGCTGCCGCCGATGAGCACCGGCTGGCCCACGGAGCGCAAGGATTCGGGCAGCTCGGGATGCCCCGGACCGAAGGCGCGCGTGGCCCCCTTGCGATGCACGTAGAGCGTGCGCCGGCGCCCGTCGACCTCGTGCGTCTCCACCTTGCAGGTGTTGTGCGAGACGTCGTAGAGGAGCGGCAGCGAGATACCAGGGAAGAATTCGGCGAAGACGCGGCGCGTGAGGTGCGTGAGGATCTGGCGATTGGCGAGCGCGCAATTGATCGCCGCGCGCATCGCGCCCAGATACCGTTGCCCGACGGACGAGGTAATCGGGGCGCAAGCCAACTCCCGATCCGGCAGAACGATGCCGTGGCTCTTTGCCGCGAGCGCCATCTCTTTGAGATACTCGGTGCCGATCTGGTGTCCCAGGCCGCGCGAGCCGCAGTGGATGCTCACCACCACCTGGTCGCGCACCAGGCCAAAGGCCGCCGCCGTGGCCTCGTCGTAGAGCTCGGCCACACGCTGCACTTCGAGGTAGTGGTTACCCGAACCGAGCGTGCCCATCTCCTCGCGCTGACGCTTCTTGGCCTGCGCCGAAACGGCCTTGGGATCGGCTCCGGCCATGCAGCCGTGCTCCTCGATGCGCTCCAGGTCGGCCGCCTCGCCATAGCCCTGCGCCACCGCCCAGCGCGCCCCGCCGCGCAGCATGGCGTCCATCTCCGAATCCGATAGCCGGATCTGACCCGTGCTGCCCACCCCGGCCGGAATCGCCGCGAAGAGGGCTTCGGCCAAGGGTTCCTGAACTGCGAGGATCGCATCGACCGACAAACCCGTGAGCAGGCAACGCACGCCGCAGCTCACGTCGAAGCCGACGCCGCCGGCCGAAACGACACCGCCTTCGTCCGGATCGAAAGCGGCCACTCCTCCGATGGGAAAGCCATAGCCCCAGTGGGCATCGGGCATGGCATAGGAGGCGCGCACGATGCCGGGCAGCGTGGCGACGTTTTCCGCCTGCTCGCGCACCTTGTCGTCCATCGCCTGCAACAGCGCCTCGTCCGCGAAGATTTCCACCGGTACGCGCATCGCCCCGCGCGGCGCGAGCCGCCAATGACAGGGGCCGAGTCGTTCGAATCCTTTTAGGTTCATGGCTCGTCTCCCTATACGTCCACGACGCATTGTGCGATCCATTCTTCCCCTTGTCGCGCCACCTGGAGCGCGGTGAACGTCGCTCCTTTCGGCTCGACCGCCGGCTGGTGCCGCGACCGATCCACCGGTTCGCCCCAGGCGGTGGCCTCCAGCCGATCGCCTTCGAGGCGCACCTCGTAGCGGGAAAAGAGCATGTGGCGCGTGGCCATCTCGTAGATCAGGGCATTGAGCCAGTCGACGAGAAGGAACTCCGGATCGGGCGCCTCGCAGCGGATCGTCACCGGCACGCGCGGCGCGACGAGGGCCGGGTCGGTGACGATGGCCGTGAGTGCGAGCGCCGCCTGCGCGAACGCCTCCGCGAGCGTGGCGCCGCGCCCGCGCACGCCGATGTCCGCTTCATGTTCGAAGTGTTCCCAAGCGCTCATGGCTCTCCTCGATGCCCCATGGGGGACGCAT
Source organism: Tepidiphilus olei (assembly GCF_006980705.1). Taxonomy (GTDB): domain Bacteria; phylum Pseudomonadota; class Gammaproteobacteria; order Burkholderiales; family Rhodocyclaceae; genus Tepidiphilus; species Tepidiphilus olei. The sequence goes on from NZ_SBHO01000006.1 coordinate 86,977, forward strand.
CTTGCGACCATCCCCCCGGAACCTGCGCCGCCTGCAGCAGGCGCCGTGCCAGATTGCCACACACCAGCTCGCACAGGGCATAGACCGAGGGATCGGCGATGCGGTAATAGACGGTCGTGCCCTGGCGCCTGCGCTCGAGCAATCCGTGCTTGGTCATGAGCGAGAGGTGGCGCGAAATGTTGGCTGCAGTATAGCCGCAGCGCTGCGCGATTTCACCGACGCTGCACTCCCCCTCCTGCAACAGGTTGAGGATGTGCAGGCGCGTGGGCTCGGAGAGTACCTGGAAGTAGCTCGCCACCTGCGCCATGATCTCGGGAGGAATTTTTTCCATGGACGGGCTCCGTTGCAGCAGTCGATGTCGCGATTCGAACACTACTTGACTATTTAGTCAAATAATTAAATAATGGAATCGAAGGGGCGGTTCGAAGAACCGTCGCGAGCGGCTGCAGGACAAGGCACCCGGAGCGCAGGATGCGAAAACATATCACCCAGATAGGCGAGCATCCGAGCACTGCGCAACGCCGCCATGCGGCCGCGCAGTAAGTTATTCGAGCCGTCCAAAAGAATGCCCGCCAGGAGAGGGAGAAGAACATGGGATCGAGGTGCATCGCCCTGCTGGCGTTCCTTGCCGGCATGCTGAACCATGGCGCAGGGCTGCTGGCGGCGCCCGAGGCCGAACTCGAGGCCGTACCCGTGCAAGCCGAGCGCGAGTCCGCGCGCCACAGCGCCGAGGGCACGGTCGAGGCGGTGCGCGACACGCTGATGACGGCGCAAGTGGCCGGCGTGGTCGTCGCCCGGCCGGCGGAAGTGGGTTTGCGCGTGCAGGCCGGCCAGGAACTGGTGCGCATCGACCCTCGCGCCGCCGAGGATCAGGCCGCGGCCAGTGCGGCCCAGGTCCAGGCCGCGCGTGCCGAGCTCCAGGTCGCTCTCAAGGAATACGAGCGCCAGCGGCGCCTCTTCGAGAAAGCCTATATCAGCGAGGCGGCGTTCGATCGGGCTCGCGCCCAGCGCGACGCGGCCCAGGCGCGCGTAGCCGCGCTCGAGGCGCAAGCCAAAGCCGTGCGCACGCAAGCGGGATACCATCGGGTCACCGCGCCCTACGACGGGATCGTGAGCGAAGTGCCGGTGGTGCTGGGCGAGACGGCACTTCCCGGCCGGCCGCTGGTGCGCATCTACGATCCGGGCGCGCTGCGCGTCACCGCCGTCGCCGCCCAGGGCGAGGCGAGCACCCTGGTACCGGGGGGAACGGTGGACGTGGAAGTTCCCGGCTTTCCTGTCTTGCATCTTCCCGCCGAACGGGTGCAGATCTTTCCCGCGGCGGATCCTTCCACCCACACGGTCCAGCTGCGTCTGGCGCTTCCGCCCGAAGTGCATGGCCTCAAACCGGGGCTCTTCGCGCGGCTCTCCTGGCGCAGTCCGGGCACGGGCGAAGGATGGCGTTTCCTCGTGCCGGCGAGCGCCGTGGTGCGCCGCGCCGAAATGACCGGCCTCTATGTGCTCGATCGTGACGGCAAACCCATACTGCGGCAAGTGCGTCTGGGGCGAACCGAGGGCGAGCGCATCGAGATCCTCAGCGGGGTCGACGAGGGCGAGCGCGTGGTAACGAACCCCGAGCGCGCCGCGAGGATACGCTGAGATGAGCGCGCCGCGCCCGCTCGGCCTCTCCGGCCGCATCGCCGCGCAATTCCAGAGCGCGCAGATCACGCCGCTGCTCGCCTTGCTCGCCCTGCTCATGGGGCTCTTCGCCGTCCTGGTGACACCACGCGAGGAAGAGCCGCAGATCAACGTGACCATGGCCAACGTCCTCATTCCCTTCCCCGGGGCGGCGGTGGCCGACGTCGAGCAGATGGTGGCTTCGCCCGCCGAGCAAGTGCTCGCGCAGATGGAGGGGATCGAACACGTCACCTCCGTTTCGCGCCCGGGTCTGGCCATCCTCACGGTACAGTTCAAGGTGGGGGTGCCGCGCATCGTGGCCCTGGTGCGGCTGCACGACACGCTGCGCACCCATACCGACTGGCTGCCGCGCGACCTGGGCGTGCTCGAACCGATCATCAAGCCCAAGGGTATCGACGACGTACCCATCGTCACACTCACGCTCTACGCCACCGACCCGCAGCAAGGGGCGTTCGATCTCGAACGCGTCGCTCACAGCATGGAGATCGAGCTCAAGCGGGTACCTGGCACGCGCGAGGTGCAGACGATCGGCGGGCCCGGACGGGCCGTGCTCGTACGCCTCGATCCGGCGAAGATGGCCGGCAGCGGCGTCACCGTCCAGGATCTCCACGCCGCCCTGCGTTCGGCCAACTCCGGCCTGCCGGCGGGGGAACTGGTGCAAGGAGATGCCACCGTCGCCGTGGAAACCGGGCCGTTCCTTGCCAGCGCCGAGGAAGTGGGCGAGCTGGTGGTGGGCGTGCATGAGGGCCGGCCGGTGTTCCTTCGCGAGGTAGCCGAGGTGCAGGACGGCCCGCCGCCGCCCGAACGTTACGTGTGGTACGGCCGCGCCGAAGGAGCGGGCGGCGGGGAATTCCCCGCGGTGACGATCGCCGTCACGAAAAAGCCCGGCGAGAACGCCATCGACGTGGCCGACGCGGTGATCCGTCGCGCCGAGATGCTGCGCAACACCATCGTGCCCGCCGGGGTGGAGCTGGCGGTGTCGCGCAACTACGGCGTCACCGCCAACGACAAGGCGCAGACGCTCATCAAGAAACTGCTCTTCGCCACCGCTTCCGTGGTGGCGCTCGTCTTCTTCGCCCTGGGGCGGCGCGAGGCGGCCATCGTGGGGCTCGCCGTGGTGCTCACCCTCATGGCCACGCTCTTCGCCTCCTGGGCCTGGGGGTTCACGCTCAACCGCGTCTCGCTCTTCGCGCTCATCTTCTCCATCGGCATCCTGGTCGACGACGCCATCGTAGTGGTGGAGAACATCCACCGCCACCACCTGCTGCAACCCGATACGCCGCTCGCGCGCCTCATCCCCGGCGCCGTCGACGAAGTGGGCGGCCCCACCATCCTCGCCACGCTCACGGTGATCGCGGCGCTGCTGCCCATGGCCTTCGTCACCGGCCTCATGGGCCCCTACATGAGCCCCATTCCGATCAACGCCAGCATGGGCATGCTCATTTCGCTCGCCATTGCCTTCACCGTCACGCCTTGGCTGTCGCGCCTGTGGTTGCACGGACACGGCCAGGCGAAGACCGGCCTCGGCGAGCGCATCACCCCGCTCTTCGAGCGCATCTTCCGGCCGTTGCTCGACGAGCGGCGCGGGGCGAGGAACCGGGGCGTACTCGCGCTCTTCGTGCTCGCGGCGATCGGCGCCTCGCTCGCGCTTCCGGCCACGGGGCTCGTTCTCATGAAGATGCTGCCTTTCGACAACAAATCCGAATTCCAGGTGGTGGTGGACATGCCCGCTGGCACGCCGCTCGAGCGCACGGCGGCGGTGCTGCACGAACTGGGGGCGTTCCTTGCCCGTCAGCCGGAAGTGACCGACTACCAGGCCTACGCCGGCACCGCCTCGCCCATCAACTTCAACGGACTGGTGCGCCAGTACTACCTGCGCGCCGGCGGCGAGGTCGGCGACATCCAGGTGAATCTGGTCGACAAGCATCTGCGCCACGAACAGAGCCACGCCATCGTCACCCGGCTGCGCCCGGCGCTGCAAGCGATCGGCCGAAGCATGGGCGCCAACGTCAAGGTGGTGGAAGTGCCGCCGGGTCCGCCGGTGCTCTCGCCCATCGTCGCCGAGATCTATGGCCCGGAGGCCGCGGGGCGCAGGGCCGTGGCCAAGGCCATGCGCGCCGTGTTCGAGCGCACCGCGGGGATCGTCGACATCGACGACAGCACGATCGCCGAGGCGCCGAGAAAACTCCTCCTCGTCGACCGGCGCAAGGCGGCGCTGGCCGGTATCTCGCAACAGGCGATCGTCACCACCCTGCAGGCGGGGCTGGCCGGACTGCCATCGACCTACCTGCACGACGCGAGCAAATACCCGGCCCCCGTCGTGCTGCAGCTGCCCGCCGAAGCCCATGGCGAGCTGGACGCGCTGCTGCGGCTCGCCGTGCGCGGGCCCGACGGGCGGCTCGTGCCGCTGCGCGAACTCGTCACGGTGAGCGACACGCTGCGCGAAGAGCCGATCTACCACAAAGACCTCCTGCCGGTGGTCTATGTCGTCGGTGACATGGCCGGACACATCGACAGTCCCCTCTACGGCATGTTCGCCATGCGCGGGGCGATCGGTGAGATCGTCGCTCCCGACGGGGGCCACCTCGAGGAGCACTTCATCCGCCAGCCCGAGGATGCGCTGCGCGGCTACAGCTACAAATGGGATGGCGAATGGCAGATCACCTACGAGACCTTCCGCGACATGGGCGCCGCCTACGCCGTGGGGCTGGTGCTCATCTACCTGCTGGTGGTGGCCCACTTCGGCTCCTACCTCGTACCCCTCGTCATCATGGCGCCGATCCCCCTCACCCTCATCGGCGTGATGCCGGGGCACGCGCTGCTCGGGGCGCAATTCACCGCCACCAGCATGATCGGCATGATTGCGCTCGCCGGCATCATCGTGCGCAACTCCATCCTGCTCGTCGACTTCATCCGGCTGCAAGTGAGTGAGGGCGTGCCGCTCGAGCGTGCCATCGTGCGCTCGGCGATCACGCGCGCCCAGCCGATCCTGCTCACGGCCCTGGCGGCCATGATCGGCGCGTTCTTCATCCTCGACGATCCGATCTTCAACGGCCTGGCGATCTCGCTCATCTTCGGCATCTTCGCTTCGACCCTGCTCACGCTCGTCGTCATCCCCACCCTCTACTACATGGCTTATCGCCGTTCCCGTCCCGACCAAGGAGAACCATCATGACGTCCTGGCGCATCGTCCGCATCTTCGCAGGCACTTTCATCCTCGTCTCGCTGCTCCTGGGCGCGCCCGCGAGCCCCTTCTTCATGAGCCAATGGTGGCTCGCCTTCACCGCCTTCGTCGGCTTGAACCTGCTGCAGAGTGGCTTCACCCGCTGGTGCCCCCTGGAAATCATCCTGCGCAAGCTCGGCGTGCCGGGCGGTTGCTGAACACGGAGGACGCCGCGATGCGCCTTTCTCGCTGGTCGGCCCTGCTGCTCGCCCTGCCGTTGCCCGCAGCGCATGCCCTCGACTTGATGCAAGCCTGGCAGGCGGCGCGCGAGCACGACCCCCGCATGGCGATGGCGCAGGCTTCGCTCGAAGCCGGCCGCACGCAGCGCGAACAGGCGAGCGCCCTCTGGCGCCCGTCGGTGAGCGTGGGCGGCGGCGCCGGGGTGCGTTCGCTCGAATCCGACACGAAAGGAGCCTACTTCGCCGCCCCCGGTATGACGCCCTCGAGGCACGTCACCTTCAAGACCTCGATCGACAACGGCACCGCCACCCAGTGGAACGTCACCGCGCGCCAGCCGCTCATCCACGGCGAGCGCTCGGCACAGAGCGAGCAGCTCACGCTCGGCGCCGACGCCGCCGAAGTCGAATGGCTGGGCGCGCGCCAGGAATTGATGTTGCAGGTGGTCGAGAGTTACTTCCAGCTCGTCGTGGCCGAACGCCGGCAAGCGTTGCTGCGCCGCCAGCTGGAGGCGGTGGAACGGGCGCTCGCCGAGGCCAAGGACCGCTATGCTGCCGGAGACCTTCCCATCCTCGACACGCACGAGGCCACCGCCCGCGCCCGCACTCTGCAGGCGCAGCTCGTGGCTGCCGAAAGTGAACGGGAAGTGGCGCAGGCGGCACTCGCCGACGCCACGGGCCTGGAATCGGCCCAGCTCGACCCCTTGCCGCCGTCGGCCGCCGTGCTGCCGCAAGCGCCGCTCGAACCGCTGGCGCATTGGCAGGAAGCGGCGCTCGCCGCCAACCCCTTGCTGCGCCTCGCGCAGGCCAGAGTCGAGATCGCCCACAAGGAAGTGGAAAAATACCGCGCGGCGGCCGATGCCACGGTCGAGCTCGTCGCCCAGGCCGGGCGCGACTACGTGAGCGGCGACGGTGACTACGGCTCGGCCAGCGTGAACCAGACGCAGCACGTGATCGGCGTGCAGATCAATGTCCCCCTCTACACGGGGGGCTATCGCAGTGCCAAGCTGCAAGAGGCGCTCAAGCTCGAAGACCGGGCCCGGGCCGAACTCGAATGGATGCGTCAGCAGGTGGGTCAGCAGGTGCGGGCCGCCTGGCTCGCCGTGCAGACGGCCCATGCGCGCGTGACCGCGCTCGAAGAGGCAGTCACGGCGAGCGAGGCGCGCCTCGACGCCACCCGGCTCGGACACGAAGTGGGCGATCGCACCACGCTCGATCTGCTCAACGCCGAGAACGATCTCGACGCGGCACGGCTCGCGCTGCTGCAGGCACGCACCGAGGTTTTGCAGAACCGGCTGAAGCTGCAGGCGCTCGCCGGGCGGCTGGACGAAGAACGGCTCGCGGCGGTCGACGCCGCGCTGCAACGCTGAGCACCCGAATAGAGAAAGCCCCGGCTTTTGGCCAGGGCTTTCTCGGTGAGACTGGAGCGGGAAACGAGACTCGAACTCGCGACCCCGACCTTGGCAAGGTCGTGCTCTACCAACTGAGCTATTCCCGCGTAGATTCTGGAGGCGCGGGCCGGAATCGAACCGACGTCCAAGGATTTGCAGTCCTCTGCATAACCACTCTGCCACCGCGCCGCAGACGCCGATTCCTTACGGACTCGCGCCCGAAGTAACCGCTTGGAGCGGGAAACGAGACTCGAACTCGCGACCCCGACCTTGGCAAGGTCGTGCTCTACCAACTGAGCTATTCCCGCTCGCGAGAAGCGCAATTATAAAAAACCCCTCAGCAAAGTCAAGAGGCCATTTGGCGGCGGCGGAACATCACGGCACCTTCCATCTCCATCACCACCTCGTCGTTCTGGTTCAACACTTCCCAGCGATGGCGTACGAGGCCGATTCCCGGCTTGCTGGCAAGCGGGCGGGCTTCGAGGACGGTCAGGCGAACGCGCAGCACGTCACCCGGACGAACAGGTTTGAGCCAGCGCAGATTGTCGATGCCCGGAGAACCCACGCTCGCGGCTTCCAGCATGAACGCGTCGCAAATCATGCGCATCGCCAAGGCGCAGGTGTGCCACCCGCTGGCGATCAGTCCGCCATAAGGCGATTGGCGAGCCGCTTCTTCATCGACGTGGAAGGGTTGGGGATCGTACTGGCGGGCGAATTCGATGATCGCTTCCTTGGTTACTTCGACCCCTCCAACCTCCTGGACGCTACCAGGGACGAAATCTTCCCAATAGTATTTGTATTCCTTGGCCATGAAAATCTCCTCCAAGCTCAAAAACCGTAGAATTGAGTGAATTCCTCGAGCGCGGCCCGCTCGGTGATGAATGCGTTCTCCGGCGCCGCGGGGTCTTCGTGACCAAGGGCGATGCCACACAGTACGATCTCTTCCGGCGGGATGGGCAAATGGCGGCGAATCACGTCGTGATACCAGGCGAACGCCGCCTGGGCGCAAGTGTGCAGACCGTGAGCCCGCGCCGCGAGCATGACGTTCTGGATGAACATGCCGGTGTCCATGTAGCTACCGGTGCTCAGGCGCCGGTCGAGGGTGATGAACATGCCGACCGGCGCATCGAAGAAGAGGTAATTACGCAACATCTGCCGCTCACGCGCCGCCTTGTCGTGCCGGTCGATTCCCAGCGCCGAATAGAGACCATAGCCGCACACCCGACGACGCGTGGCATAGGGTTCGAACCAGTTGCTCGGGTAGTAATCGTATTCTGCCTGATGCTGCTCCGGCTCCTTTTCCGCCGCTTCATAAACGTCACGGCAGAGCCGTTCGCGCGCTTCGCCCGCGACGACGTAGACCTTCCACGGTTGGATGTTGTTGCCGCTGGGGGCCCGCTGCGCGACGCGCAGGATCTCCTCCACGGTCTCGCGCGGCACGGGAGTTGGCAGGAATTTACGCACCGACTTGCGGCTGAGGATCGCTTCTTCGACGTTCATCGAGTTTCCTTTGCTAGGCAAACATGGGGTAGCCAAGTGTACAACGATAATCGAATTCGATCGAACGATTATCTCGCCCCCGTCTGCCACATCTTCTCCAGCCGCTTGACGCTCACCGGCACCGGCGTCTTCAGTTCCTGGGCGAAGAGCCCCACGCGCAGCTCTTCGAGCAACCAGCGAAACTCCTCGAGAAAGGCCGAAGGCCGGCCTTTGGCCTCCCGCCAGGCGCGCTCCCAGGGGCCGGCCACTTGGCGCCAGGACTGGGCCCATTGCCGGTCGCGGGCGGGATCCTTCTGCAATTTGTCGAGGCGCACGCCGATCGCCTTGAGGTAGCGCCCGTAGTGTTGCAGCCGCTCCCAGGGAATCATCGCAAGGAAACGCGGCGGGAAGAGCGCCGCGAGCTGGGCTTCGATGTCGGCGACGACTTCGGGATGCGCCCGGCGCAGCGCCTCCAGACGTTTCTCGATCGCGCGGCGCTCTCCGAGCCACTGCGCGAGCAGGCGCATGAGCTCCTGCGCCACCAGCACCAGGCGTTCCTTGCCCGCGGTCACGCGCGCGGCAAACGCCTGCGCGTCGCGCGGCAGCTCTCCCTCGAGGCAGACCCGCGCAAGGCTCGCCTCGATCACCGCCTCGCGTAGTTCCGCCTCGTTGCCATACGGCATCCAGGCGATGGCGAGCGTACGCCAGTCGGGATGGCGCTCGATGGCCCGCACCGCCTCCTTGAGCGCGAAACGCAGCAGGCGCAGCACGCCGCGCCGGTGTATGGCCTCGGCCTCTTCCTCCGTGTCGCAGGCGCGCAGCCGCACTCCATCGCCCACGTCCTCCAGCGCGGGAAAACCGATGGCGGTGACGCCGTCGATCTCCACTTCGACGAGTTCCGGCAGGGTGCCAAACTCCCAGGAGGTTGCCTTGGTTGGCGTCGGGACGCGGCTTCCCTCCATCCCCGCGGCGGATGAAGGAGCCGCGCGCTTGCCGTGCGCTCGCGCTACCGCCGCCACGCCCGTATCGCCCTCGTTCGGGGACGAAGGCGCTCCCATGTCCCCCGCTTTGGCCGCGAGCAAACCTCCCAGTTCGGCAAAACGCGAACGCACCGTCTCGCCCAGCCGCGCACGCAGTTCGGCGAGGGAACGCCCCTGCGCGAGGATGCGGCCGTCGGGCCCCTCGACGCGGAAGTTCATGAAACAATAAGGCGGCAACGCTTCGGGACGGAACGCCGCCTCGGGCGTAGGCAGCTGCGTGCGCGCTTCGACGAAGGCGCGCAGGGCTTCGAGCAGCGGCCGCTCGGCGGCGATTTCGCCCGCCTCGACGGCGGCACAGAACGCCTTGGCCTGCTCGGGCAGCGGCTGCAGGCGATGGCGGTGTTTCTGCGGCAGCGTCTTCAGCAAGCGCAGCACCTTGTCTTCCAGCAACCCCGGCACCAGCCATTCGCAGCGCGCCGCCGGCACCTGGTTGAGCAAGGCAAGCGGCACCACCAGCGTCACCCCGTCGTCGTTGGCCGCCGGATCGTGCTTGTATTCGAGTGCGAGCGGCTGACCGTAGAGAAGGAAGGCGGAAGGGAAGCGCTCGGTGGTGACGCCGGCCGCCTCGTGCCGCATGAGCTGCTCGCGCGTGAGATAGAGCAGCTTGGGCGCACCGCGTTCGGCCTGCTTGCGCCAGGCCTCGAAACTCGCCAGATCGACCACGTCCTGCGGGATCAGATGGTCGTAGAAGGCTTCGATCAGGGCAGTATCGACCAGCACGTCGGGCCGGCGCGTCTTCTGTTCCAGGCGCTCGATCTCCTCGACGAGGCGCAGGTTGTGCTGGAGGAACTTCATGCGTGCGAGCTGAGCCGGTTCCACCTCGCCCGCCACCAGCGCCTCACGGATGAAGAGGGTGCGGCACAGGGCGGGGTCGACGTCGCGGTAGGGCACGGCGCGCTGCGCGTAGATCGGCAGGCCGAAGAGGGTGCCCCGCTCCCAGGCACGCACTTCGCCCACCCTCTTCGCCCAGTGCGGCGCCTCCAGCTGGCGCCGGATGAGGTGCGGCGCCACCTCTTCGATCCAAGCCGGTTCGATGCGGGCGACGCAGCGCGCATAGAGGCGCGTCGTCTCCACCAATTCGGCGGCGAGCACCCACTTCGGCCCGCGCTTGGCGAGCGGCGAGGACGGATGGATCCAGAAACGAATGCCGCCGGCGCCGAGATAACTCCCCGCCTGGGGCCCGCTCGCATCCTCCTGTTTCAGACCCACGTGGCGCACGAGGCCGGCGATGAGCGCCTTATGCACCGCCTCGTAACCGGCCGGCTGCTCGTTCTCACGCCAGCCGTGCTCGGTGACGAGCGCATGCAGCTGGGTCCAGACGTCGCGCCACTCACGCATGCGCAGCCAGGAGAGGAAATGCGCCCGGCACCACTGACGCTGCTTGTTCGTCGACTCGTGCCGCTCGAGCTCGCGCCAGATCTTCCACAGGTTGAGGTACCAATAGAATTCCGACTGCGCCTCGCGCTCGCGTCCGCGAAAGAGGGCGTGCTTCTGGTCGGCCTGGGCGAGCTGCTCGGCGGGACGCTCCCGGGGATCCTGCACCGACAGCGCCGCCGCGAGCACCAGCATCTCGGCCAGGCACCCGTACTGCCGCCCGGCCACGAGCAGACGCCCGATCTTGGGGTCGAGCGGCAGCGTCGCCAGCGTCCGCCCCACTTCGGTGAGCGTACGGGTGGCCGCATCGAGCGCCGAGAGCTCCACCAGTTCGCGCACGCCGTCCTCGACCGCACGCGGCGCCGGCGGATCGAGAAAAGGAAAACCCTCGATCTCGCCCAGATTCAGCGCCTGCATGCGCAGGATGACCCCGGCGAGCGAAGATCGCAGGATCTCGGGGTCGGTGTGCGCCGCACGCGCGGCGAAGTCCTCTTCCGTGTAGAGCCGGAAGCAGACCCCGTCCATCACCCGGCCGCAGCGCCCGGCGCGCTGGTTGGCCGCCGCCTGCGAAATGCGCTCCACCCGCAGCTGCTCGACCTTCTGCCGCGGCGAATAGCGCTTGACCCGCGCCAGCCCCGTATCGATCACATAGCGGATGCCCGGCACCGTGAGCGAGGTCTCGGCCACGTTGGTGGCCAAGATCACCCGCGGCAGGGCCCCGCGCCGGAAGACGCGCGCCTGCTCCTGCGCCGACTGACGGGCGAAGAGCGGCAGGATCTCGAACTCGCCGCGCACCGCCGCCCGGCGTTCCAGCGCCTCCTTGGTTTCCCGAATCTCACGCTCTCCGGGCAAGAAGACGAGGATGTCCCCCGGCCCCTCGCGCCAAGCTTCCTCGACGCAGGCCACGATCCCATCGAAGAGATCGCGCTCCTCGGCAGCGGCACGCGCCGCGTGCTTCCCGCCCCCCTCCTCGCCCTCGAGCGCGGCGAGCTCCTCCCCGTCGATCGCCTCGACCGGGCGGTAGCGGATCTCGATGGGATAGAGCCGTCCGCTCACCTCGAGGATGGGGACTTCGCCCGCCACCGGAGCGAAATGCGCCGCAAAGCGCTCGGCGTCCATCGTCGCCGAAGTGATCACCACCTTCAGATCCTCGCGACGCGCGAGCAGGCGGTGCAGATAACCGAGCAGAAAGTCGATGTTGAGGCTGCGCTCGTGCGCCTCGTCGATGATGATGGTATCGTAGCGTGACAGCCACGGGTCGCTCGCCGTCTCGGCCAGCAAAATGCCGTCCGTCATCAGGGTGATGTACGATTCGGGCGAGGTGCGGTCGTGGAAACGCACCTTGTAGCCCACGTCCCGCCCCAAAGGGGAACCCAGCTCTTGGGCGATGCGCTCGGCCGTGGCGCGCGCGGCGATCCGGCGCGGCTGGGTATGCGCGATCTGCCCGGCGATGCCGCGCCCGGCGGCAAGGCAGATCTTGGGCAGCTGCGTCGTCTTGCCCGAACCGGTCTCACCGCAGACGATCACCACGCGATGGGCGCGGATCGCCGCCTCCAGCTCGGCGGCGCGCTCGCTCACCGGCAGATCGGGCGCGCAAGGCGCTGCGGGACGGCGGGCGCGGCGCGCTTCCCAGGCGGCCTGGGATCGCTCCAGGCGCTGGGCGATCTGGTTCGCGAGCCGCTCGCGCGTTTCACCCTTGGCGCGACGCAGACGTTTGAGGAGCGCAAGGATCGGTCCGCGATCCTGTGACAGACAGCGGCTCAGGTCGAGGCGAGCTGCCTCACGGAAAGATTCAGCAGATTCGACGAGCACGGGCAGTGTGTTGGACAAGCTCGGAAAAATCGATGATTGTGCCGCAAAAATGCGGCCAAAGGCAAAATTACCCCAACGAAGACCGCAGAAAACTCAGGCAGGTTCCCGCCTTCGCGATGCATCCAACACGCCAAGGCGGCCCGGCCGCGCTAGAATCGCGCTTTTGGCATTCCCGGACGTCGGTATCGTGAGCGATTTCACCCCTCCTTCCCATTTCATCAAAAACGCCATCGACGACGACCTCGCCAGCGGCCGGTACCGCGAGGTCGTCACGCGTTTCCCGCCCGAGCCCAACGGCTACCTGCACTTCGGTCATGCCAAGTCCATCGTGCTCAATTTCGGCCTTGCCCGGCTCTATGGCGGGCGCTGCCACATGCGTTTCGACGACACCAATCCCAGCACCGAGAGCATGGAATACGTCGAAGCGATCCTGGAGGCGGTGCGTTGGCTCGGTTACGACTGGGGCGAGCACCTGCACTTCGCCTCCGATTACTTCGAGACCATGTACCGTTGCGCCGAGGCGCTCATCGAGCGAGGGCTGGCCTATGTCGATTCCTTGCCGCCAGAGGAGATCCGGGCGCTGCGCGGCACGCTCACCGAACCCGGGCGCGACAGCCCCTACCGTAACCGCAGCGTGGAGGAGAACCTCGCGCTCTTTCGCCGCATGCGCGCCGGGGAATTCCCCGACGGGACGCACGTGCTGCGCGCCAAGATCGACATGGCGAGCCCCAACCTCAACCTGCGCGACCCCATCCTCTACCGCATCCGGCACGTCTCGCACTACCGCACAGGCGATGCCTGGTGCCTCTACCCCACCTATACCTACGCGCATCCCATCGAGGACGCCATCGAGGGCATCACGCATTCGCTATGCACCCTCGAATTCGAGGATCAGCGCCCCTTCTATGAGTGGCTGCTGGAATCGCTCGCCGAAGCCGGCGTTTTCTCGCGCCCCTTGCCGCGCCAGATCGAGTTCGCCCGCCTCAACCTCGAATACGTCGTGCTCTCGAAGCGCAAACTCATCCAGCTCGTCGAAGAACGGCACGTGGCCGGCTGGGACGACCCGCGACTGCCGACGCTTGCCGGCGGACGTCGGCGCGGCTACACGCCCGAGGGCTTTCGCCTCTTCTGCGAGCGCATCGGCGTGAGCAAGGCCGACGGCTGGATCGGCTACGAAGTCCTCGAACAGGCCATGCGCGACCACCTCAACGAAGCGGCCGAGCGGCGCATCGCCGTGCTCGACCCCCTGGAGCTGGTGATCGACGATTTCCCCGAAGGGCACGTCGAATGGTGCGAGGCGCCCAATCACCCGCTCGACCCGGAACGGGGCAAGCGGCGCATCCCCTTCACCCGCCGGCTGTGGATCGAGCGCGGCGACTTCATGGAAACGCCGGTCAAGGGATTCCACCGCCTCACGCCCGGGGCCACGGTGCGGCTGCGCTACGGCTACGTCATCGAATGCACCGGCTGCGACAAGGACGAATCCGGGCGGGTGGTGCGCGTACACGCCCGCCATTTCCCCGACTCCAAGAGCGGCACGCCCGGCGCCGATCGCTACAAGACCAAGGGCAACTGCCACTGGCTGTCGTGCGATCACGCGGTCGAGGCCGAGATCCGGCACTACGACCGGCTCTTCCGCCACCCCCGCCCCGGCACCGAACCCGGCCCGGACGGCGCGCCGCGCTCCTTCCTCGAAGACCTCAACCCCGAATCGCTGCGTTGCTACCGCGCCTTCGTCGAACCCGATGCCGCGCAGGCCCCCCCGGAGACGCGTTTCCAGTTCGAGCGCCATGGCTACTTCGTCGCCGACCGCTACGACCACCGCCCCGAATCGCCGGTGTTCAACCTCACCGTCGGGCTGAAAGACACCTGGGGAAAAATCCAGCGCTGAACTTCCTGCCTCGACGAGAGGTCTCACTCAACGTCATTGCATCGCGGTTTGACGGCAAAGCACCGCGCCTGCCGTCAAACCGCGTACAATAGCGCCGTTTGTCCGAAGTCAAGAGGGTCGTTCGTTCGATGATGTCCGCTGCCGATCGCTGTGTCGATGAATTCCGTTTCCGTTTCGGCCGCCGCGGCCCCGAGCTGATCCCCATCATGCTCGGCGGGATGGGCGTCGACATCTCCAACGCCGACCTCGCCCTCGAAATCGCCCGCCTCGGCGGCATCGGGCACATCTCGGACGCGATGGTGCCCACCGTCACCGACCGCCGCTACGACACCACCTACACCAAAGAAAAACTCAAACGCTACAAGTACAACGTCAAGAGCCTCGACAAGTCGGGCGTGAAATTCGACCTCGGACTCTTGGCCGAAGCGCAGAAGATGCACGTACTGCGCACCATGGAGCGCAAGCGCGGCCCCGGGCTCGTCTTCATCAACTGCATGGAGAAGCTCACGATGGCCGCGCCCAAGGAAACGCTCAAGGTGCGGCTGGAAGCAGCGCTCGATGCCGGCATCGACGGCATCACCCTCTCGGCCGGGCTGCACCTGGGCTCCTTCGCGCTCATCGAAGAGCATCCGCGTTTTCGCGACGCCAAGCTCGGCATCATCGTCTCCTCGGTGCGCGCCTTGCAGCTCTTCCTCAAAAAGATCGCCCGTACCCGGCGGTTGCCCGACTTCGTGGTGGTGGAAGGGCCGCTCGCCGGCGGACACCTCGGATTCGGCCTCGACTGGGCGCGCTACGACCTGCGCACCATCGTGGCCGAAGTACTCGGCTACCTGCGTCGCGAAGAACTCGACGTTCCCGTCATCCCCGCCGGCGGCATCTTCACCGGTACCGACGCCGTCGAATTCCTGGAAATGGGCGCAGCCGCCGTCCAGGTGGCCACGCGTTTCACCGTCACCAAGGAATGCGGCCTGCCCGACCGCGTCAAGCAGGAATACTTCAAGGCCAACGAAGAAGACATCGAGGTCAACACCATCTCGCCCACCGGCTACCCGATGCGCATGCTCAAATCCAGCCCCTGCATCGGCGCGGGCATCCGCCCCAACTGCGAGGCGTTCGGTTACCTGCTCGACGCGAACGGCCACTGCGCCTACATCGACGCCTACAACCGCGAAGTCGAGAAAAACCCGCACGCCAAGACGATCCACGTGTGGGACAAGACCTGCCTGTGCACCCACATGCGCAACTTCGACTGCTGGACCTGCGGGCACTACACCTACCGGCTGAAAGACACGACGCATCGCCTCCCCGACGGCAGCTACCAGCTGCTCACCGCCGAGCACGTGTTCAACGATTACCGCTACAGCAAGAATCACGAAATCGCCCTACCGCCGCGGGAAGTGGAACCCGCCCCTTCCGCAGCCGGCTGAAGAGGCACGGGGCAACGCCGCATGGCCATCGAAACCGACGCCCTTGCCGCCACTCCCGCCGACGCGCGGCTCATCAGCCCCGCCGCGCGCCCCGAAGATGCCATCGAGCGGGCCCTACGCCCCAAGCGGCTGGCCGACTACATCGGTCAGCCCAAGGTGCGCGAGCAGCTCGATCTCTTCATCCAGGCCGCGCGCCGCCGCGGCGAAGCCCTCGATCACGTGCTCCTCTTCGGCCCCCCCGGTTTGGGCAAGACGACGCTCGCCCACATCATCGCCGGCGAAATGGGCGTGGGACTGAAACAGACTTCCGGGCCGGTGCTCGAACGCCCCGGCGATCTCGCCGCCCTGCTCACCAACCTCGAGCCCAACGACGTGCTCTTCATCGACGAGATCCACCGGCTCTCGCCGGTGATCGAGGAGATCCTCTATCCGGCGATGGAGGATTATCAAATCGACATCATGATCGGCGAAGGACCGGCCGCGCGTTCGATCAAGCTCGATCTGGCCCCTTTCACCCTGGTAGGGGCCACCACCCGCGCCGGCATGCTCACCAATCCCCTGCGCGACCGCTTCGGCATCGTCGCCCGGCTGGAATTCTACGCCCCCGAGGATCTCGCCCACATCGTGCGCCGCTCGGCGCAGCTGCTGGAGGTGCGCATCGACGAGGCCGGCGCCTTCGAAATCGCCCGTCGGGCGCGCGGCACGCCGCGCATCGCCAACCGCTTGCTGCGCCGCGTGCGCGACTTCGCCGAAGTGCGCGCCGCCGGCGCCATCACTGCCGAGATCGCCGACCAGGCGCTCGCCCTGCTCGACGTCGACCCTCTGGGGCTCGACATCATGGACCGCAAGCTACTCTCGGCCGTAATCGAAAAGTTCGCCGGCGGCCCCGTGGGGCTGGACAATCTCGCCGCCGCCATCGGTGAATCGGCCGATACCATCGAAGACGTGCTCGAACCCTACCTCATCCAACAGGGTTACCTGCAGCGCACCCCCCGCGGACGCATCGCCACGCCCGCCGTCTACACCCATCTCGGCCTCGAAGCACCGCCCCGCCGACCCGACGCGGCCCAAGGCACGCTCCTCGACGACACCGACTAACCAGGAGAGCGGGCGCATGCGCGCCTTTCTCGCCTTCACCATCGTTTTCTGCGCCATTACCGGCATCTGGCTGCTGTGGGCCGCCCCTGCCTTTTACCTGCCCGATCGCGGAGACACCGGCTGCGGCTGGTGGATCGACCCCACCGGCGCCCGCCTCGTCGGCCTCGCGCTCCTGGGCATCGCCGCGGCCGGCTGGCGCCTCGTGCGCATCGCTGCCCGCGGAACCATACCGGATGCGCGCTGGCAGCGCCGGCACGCGCTCCTCACGCTCGGCGCCTTCGCCCTCCTCGTCTGGGTGAGCGCCCGCGCGCCTTACGTCACCGATCCGGACCAGGGCTCCCCTGTCGCCTGCTCCAGGGGAAAACAAGGACGATGAAAAACGACCCGGCTCAACGCACCTGCTTCAAGCGCTCCTCGAGCTTCGCTGCTGGCATGTAGCCGCCCAGCCGGTCGCCCGACGCGAGAAAAATCGTTGGCGTACCCGAGATACGCAGTTGCTCGCCGAGCGCCATGTTCTGCTCGATCGCCTTCGTATCGCAAGAACCAGCCCCTGGAATCGGTTTGTCTTCGGTCATCCACGCCAGCCAGGCTGCGGCCCGATCGGGTGCGCACCAAATCCGTTTCACTTTGTCCACCGAATCCGGACCCAGGATGGGATAGAGGAAGACGTAGATCGTCACGTCATCGATCGTCTGTAATTCCTTGGCGAGCTTCTTGCAAAACGTGCAGTTCGGATCCTCGAAGGTGGCCATCACCCGAGTCCCCTTGCCGCGCACGATCTTGATTGCCCGATCGAGCGGCAAGGTGGAAAAGTCGATGCGCGCGAGCTCTTCCATGCGCTTGGCCGTGACGTCTTCGCGCTTGGCCGTGTCGATGATCGAGCCGGTGACCACGTAGGACACTTTCTCGTCGGTATAGACCACTTCCCCCGTCGTCAGCACCACCTCGTAGAGGCCCCCATAAGGCACGGCGCGCACCGAGCTCACTGCCGGTGCCCCGAGGAACGCTTCCATCTTCGCCTTGACCTCTTTCTCACCAGCGAACGCTGCCGTCGCCAGACCGAACACCGCCATCAACGCCACCACCGCCTTACGCCACCCTTCCATCACCGACTCTCCTGCACAAAGAAATCTCCAAAAGCGGCATAGCGCACCATCGCCTCCTTGACGAACGGCAAACGATCGACGAGCCGCATCCCGACGTTGCGCAACTGCCGCACTTCCGGCCGGCGCAGACTGAAGAGCCGCGCCAGCGCGTCGGTGGCCGTCTGCATCAGCCAAGGCTCCTCCGCTCGCCGCCGCGCGTAGCGCGACAGCACCGGCAAGGCGCCGGGATCGGCCTCGGGCGGCAGGGCACGGAGCACTTCGCCGAGCACCGCCACGTCGTTGAACCCCAGGTTGATGCCATGCCCCGACAAAGGATGAATGCCATGTGCCGCATCGCCGATGAGCGCCACGCGCGGGCGCACCACCTGCGGGCAGCGCAGCAAGGAGAGCGGAAACGCCTGACGCGGCGTGATCGTCGTCATCGCCCCGAGCACGCCGCCGCTCGCCGCTTCCACGCGGCGCGCGAACGCCGCTTCGTCGAGCGCGAGCAATGCTTCCGCCTGCGGCTGCGGTGCCGACCACACGATCGATACCCGATTTCCCGGCAAAGGAAGGAAGGCGAGCACCCCATCGTCGCGGAACCACTGCCGCGCTACGTGCCGATGCGGTTGGCTCACGGCGAAATTGGCCACGATCCCTTGTTGATGGTAAGGCACCACCCGCGCCGGCAGACCGGCCTGCTCCCGCACCCAAGACTGGCGCCCGTCGGCGCCGATGAGCAGCCGCGTGCGCACCCGCGAACCATCGCGGCACACCACCGTGAGCGTTTCCGCCTCACTCACCAGAGCCTGCCCGGCCTTGCCCTCGCCTGTGAACAGCGTGACATTGCGCTGTCGCCTCACCGTCTCCCACAAGGCATCGCGCACCAACGACTGCTCGGCGATCACGGCGAGCCGACTCAGCCCCGCCTCATAAGCCGAAAAAGACAGCGTTCCGCCGGCATCCCCATGAACCTCGATGCGATCGACCGCGCACCAACGCGCAGGATCGAGGCGCTGCCACACGTCGAGCCGCTCGAGGAGCGCGACGGCGGCGGGCGTATAGGCATAGACGCGAGCATCCCACTCCCCTTCGTGCCCCCGCTGCGGCCGCGGCTCGATCAACCCCACTTTCCAAGGCGCATCGCGCAGCGCCGCCGCACAGGCCAAACCGGCCAAGCCCCCGCCATGAATCAGGATATCGACGTTCACCTTCACCACCGGAAAAACTGCACCAATTTTTTCAGATTCTCCGCCAGACCGGCGAGCGTGCGGCTCGCTCCCGCCAGCTCGTCGGAGCTCACCGCCGTTTGCTTGGTCGACGATTGGATCGCCCCGATGTTACGCTCCAGCTCCTCGGCCGCATGGCGCAGCGCCTCGATCGCTTCGGTGATACGGCCATTGAGGGTGCGCACCGACCCTGCCTCGCCACGGATGTTCGCCAATGCCTCCTGCGCTTCGCGACTATACTCCAAAGTCGTGCGCGCCACCTCGCGGCTCGTCTCCATCACCTGCACCGCCCGACTCGCGCCGTGCTGCAATTTGGCGATCATGTCCTGGATTTCGCGCGTCGAATCCTGGGTGCGCACGGCCAAGGAACGCACCTCGTCGGCCACCACGGCGAATCCCCGGCCGTATTCCCCGGCGCGGGCCGCCTCGATGGCGGCATTGAGCGCCAGGAGATTCGTCTGTTGGGCAATCTCTTCGATCACGGTGGTCACTTTCTCGATGCTCGCGCTATCTTGCGACACCTCGCTCACCGTCGCCGCCACTTCTTCGAGCGTCTCACCGAGATGGTTCATCGCCTCGGCCGTTTTCTGCACCACTTCGTTGCCGTTTTCCACCTGGCGGTCGGCCTCCACCGCCGCTTCGGCCGCCTGTCGAGCAAAAGTCGCCACCTGATCGACGTTGCCCCCCATGCGCTCGACCGCCGTCGCCATTTTCTCGGTCTCGGCCGACTGGATCTGCACCTGACGTCGATTGCTTTCGCTGATCTCCTCCAATCTCCCAGATTGCACCGCGATGTCGACGGCTGCCGTATTCACCTGCTTGATCGTCTCCAGAAGCCGTTGCAAAGTCTGCTGTAACACCCCCATCACGCTCTCGGGATAGCGCGTATTCAGGCGCTGCCCCAGCTCACCCGCGGCCAGCCGTCGAATGGCCTCGCCCACCTCGTCGGGTTCCGCCCCCAAGGTGGCGAGGATGGAGCGAATCGTCATCGAAGCCAGCGTCACCGAGATCACCAGCGCCACCACGGTCACCAGCAACATCAGGTTACGGAAACCGCTCGCCAAGGATCGCACCTGGTCGAGACTCTCGCGAATGACCCGCTCCTGGTGATCGATGAAGGCGTTGATCGCCGCCAACCACTCGACGTAGGCCGGAGAAACCTCGCGCAACAGCATGGCTTGCGCGGCCTCCACATCCCCGCTCAGGCGCAGCTCGATCACCCGCTGCGTTCCCGGCACCGCCCGTCGCTCGATTTCCTTGATGCGCGACAAGAGGCGCCGATCCTCCTCGGTCGCCTCTTGCGCCATCAGCCGATCGAGTTTTTCCGCCGAATCGGCATAGAAAGCCGCCAAACGTTCGATTTCGGCCACATGTGCCCGGACCGCGGTCAAATCGTGCTCCAGAACCGTATCACGAACAGATATGGCGCGATCATGCACACTCCCCCGAAAGTTGATGGCGTATCGCTGCTTCAGCGTCGCCCCCTCGTTCACGTCAGTGAGCGTGTCATCGATCGATGCAACCCGCTGGATGCCAATGGCCGTGATCAACACCATCAAAGCAAGCAGACAGCCGAACCCCAACCCCAGTCGCTTCGCGACGGTCATCTTTGTCGACATGCTGGTTCTCCCCCCTTGTCTTTCTTGGAAAAGGAACGGCTCGAGCCATCTACTGCGCAGCCACGGCACCGCGGGCGTCAAGTAATGCCACCGCTTGCCAAAGCGTTTCGCGCGGCACACTATACAACAGCTTCGGCCGTCATTCCATTAGCCTGCTGCTATCACGGATCACGAGCCCAAGCGATACGCCTCGAGCCACTCCCCGAGGTGATCCTCCAGCATCCACCCCTCGCGCACCCACTGCTGCAGCGCGTCGCCCTCCTTCTGCGCCGCGTCCAGATCGTGGATGCGGGCGCGGATCGCCTCGAGCCAGGCGTCCGGCCGGTTGGGCACGCGCGTCACCGGCGCGCCGCGATACGGCAGCACGTCCGAGCACACCACCGGCCAGCCGAGGATGCCATACTCCAGAATCCGCAAGTTCGACTTGCACTCGTTGAAGCGATTCACCTCCAGCGGCGCCACCGCCAAGTCCAGGTTCAGGCTCGCCAGTTTGGCCGGATACTGCTCGAAGGGCACGAAGGGATGAAACTCCTTCACGAAGGGGCGAAGCTCCTCCGGACACATGCCGAAGAAGACCCAATCGCACTCCTCGCTCGTCGTCTCCAGCACCTCACGGATCAGCGCCAAGTCACCCGCGTGCTGCATCGCCCCGGCCCAACCCACGCGCGGCTTCGGCCCCACGCGCCGCTGCGACTGCAAACCATTCCACACCCAACCCGGCAGATAATTCGGGATCAGACGCACATCGCGGGCATACTTCTCGATCGCCGCGCGGATCGGCTCGGTGGTCACCACCACCCGGTCGGCCGTGCGCACCACCCGCTTCATCTCCCCCGGCGTGTTGCGATGCTCATAGACCTCGCTCTGGCGTGGAATCTCGCTGATGAGATCATCGAGATGCAGCAGAAACGGAATGCCGGCAAGCTCCCGCACCTGCTGCACCGTCTCCAAATGATCGCTCAGCTCCAGGAACGCGCTCGCGGTGAAGACGTCCGGCTTCGCCCGCTCCACCTCGACGAGCAGAGGAATGCGCGTCTGCCGCACCCCCGGCGCGTGGATGAAACTGCGCTCCACCGCCCTCGCCTGCCATAGCCCCTCCAGCGGCTGCTTGATGCGGTACTCGATCACCCCGCTCAACTGCTCCCACCCCAGCACCCGCACCTTTTCCGTAGGCAAACGCGGATCCCAATTCACCACGATCTCCGACTCCACCCGGTAGTCGCGGTGCGTCAGGCTCAAGTGGCGGTTGTAGGCCGGATCGCGCGCGAGCTGCGGCAACCACTTGCGCAGCATCGCCTCCTGCTCCTTGCCGAAGCGCTGCTGCGCCTTGCGCGCCTTGGCCGGCTCGGCCGCCTCCTGCTGCTGGCTCACGCTGCCGTGATGCACCAGCACCACGAAGGGCGTCCACAGAATCTTGTAGCCGCGCTCGCGCACCTTCAGGCACAGATCCACGTCGTTGTAAGAGACGCGAAACGCCTGCTCGTCCAGCCCCTTCACCTCCTCCCACACCGACTTGCGGATCAAGAGACAGGCCGCCGTCACCGCCGAGAGGTCCTGATCCACCAGCGCCCGGTTCATGTACCCGCCGTCAGTCAGCCCCAGCAAGCCCATATAGGGAAAATCCGCGACGCCCCCCAATCCGAGAAGAATTCCCGCGTGCTGCACCGTCGGCGGCTGCGGGAACATCAGCTTCACCCCCACGATGCCCACATCCGGCCGCTGGCCGTAGGCCACCATGCGCTCCAGCCAATGCTCCTGCAGCACCACCGTGTCGTTGTTGAGCAGCAACAAATACTCGCCGCTCGCCTCGCGCGCGGCCAAATTGCACATCGCCGAGAAATTGAACGGCTTGGGATAAGGCAATACCCGCACGCCCTCCGCCTTCAGGCGTTCCAGATACGCGCACGCCTGCGGCTGCGTGCTGCCGTTGTCCACCACCAGGATCTCGTAGTCGGGATAATTCGTCTTCGCGCGAATGCTCTCGACGCAGGACTGGAGATAATCCGCCTGGTCTTTCGTCGGAATGACGATCGACACGCGCGGCTGCCGCGGCCAGTGATACACCACCCGCCAGGTGCCCGGCACGTACCCCTCCGCCACCTCCGCGTCCAACGCTCGGCGCGCCAGATGCGCCGCCAGCGCCTGGCGGTGCGCCGGCTCATCCACCGCCTCCTCACGCCCCGCCGGCACGGAGTAGAGCACCTCATCCACATGCCCGATCGCCTCCTCGCCGAAGGCATCGAGCACCCGCAGCGCCAGATCGTAGCGCCACGCCTCCCCACACTCGCCCCATCCGCCAACCGCCGCGAATGCCTCGCGCTCCACCCACAGGCACGGACCCAGATACGGCATCGAGCGCAGCAAGTCGAGATTGACGTCCGGCCGGAAGAGCGGATCGCGCCGCGTGCCATCCGCCTCCACCGTGTCCGAATCGCCATACATCAGGCGCCACTGCGGAAACGCCAACGCATGGCGTACCAGCTGCTCCACCGCATCGCCCGCCAACCGCACCCCGGGCGCGAGCACCGACACCCATCCCGACTCGACCGCCGCCAGCTCCTCCGCGAGCGCCGTTCCTATCCCCTCCGTCGACTCCACCTCACGCCAGCGCAGCATCGGCAACTCCGCCCACATCGCATCCGGCGCCGGCGCATCGGCCACCACCACCAGCCGCCACAAAGGCGCCGACTGCACTCCCAGGCTGTCGAGCGTATCGGCCAGGAGCGGCAGATCGGAAGCCGGACAGGGGACGACGAAGGTGAAGGTGGGGCTATCGGCGGGAAGGGGATCGTCGGGGTGGAAGGGGGTGTGGTGGCGTTGCAGATACAGCTGGTAAGGCTCTGGCTGCTGCACCTCAACGGCTTGCTCACCCTCCACAAAACTTTGCAACATCCGCTCCCTCCTTGCCCTGCCGGATTTCCGGATTACCCATGGGAATCTCAATCAACCCCCGTTTTTCGGGAAACTCGCGGTGAAACAGGCCCTTCATGACACTCGGCACCGAATTCTCCCCCATTGCTTTAGCCGCTTGTTGCGGACGACATACTCAGCTCGCGGGCAAGCGTCTCCACAGCCGCACTTTCTGGCGGCAGCAGCCGTGACACCGCTTTGTCCTGGAAGTTTGTCCGTACCTGGCCACTTTACTCTTTTCTTATCGCCCTCGGGGTTTGGAATCTATTGAGGCGACAACTATTACTCACCCGGCAAGGATCACGCACTTCACCCCCCTCCCCCAACGCCGCAGCGGGCGGCGTGTGTCAGGGGCATTGTAACTAAATTTCACGGGGAAGAAGTGGTGCGCCGAGCGGCTGGAGACCGTGAGCGCATTGGCTGAGCGTAAACAGGGAAACCGTCCGAAACGGAGCGGTTACTTGAAGAACACGTCGAGCCAACGGATGAATCCGGTGATACCGCCGATCGCCAGGATTACCCAGACCGTCTGGCGATGGATCGCCTGCGTCAGCCGCACCTCGACGTTCTTGATCTCCAGACGCACGCCTTCGATTTCCTTGCGCAGGTTCGCCTCGATTCCTTTCATCTCCAGGCGCACGCCTTCGATTTCTTTGCGAAGATTGGCATCGATCCCATGGAGCTCTTTGCGCAGGCTGGCGTCGATCTCGTGCATCTCCTTGCGCAGGTTCGCCTCGATTGCTTTCATCTCCATGCGCACGCCTTCGATCTCCTTGCGCAGGTTCGCCTCCATCGCCTGCATGTCCAATCGCAGGTTCGCCTCAACTTCTTTCGTCTCCAGGCGAATGGCCTCGATCTCACGCAGCAGGCGCAGCTCCGTCTCACGCAGGTGGGCGTGCGTGGCCACGTCGCGCAAATCCGGATAGCGCGCTTCCAGCGCTTCGAACGCCTCGGCGATCAACTTCGCGCGACGCTTGTCCTCGCCCGCGTCGAGCAGATCTTCATACAGTTTCAGCGCAGCGCCCATGGGCAATTCCCCATAGAAAAGTTACATTCAAACGATGCTGTGAACCGTAACCGCCGGCGAGGATCACGCACTTCATCTCCCCCAACGCCGCAGCGGGCGGCGTGTGTCAGGGCATTGTAACCACGTTTCACGGCAAGAAAACAAGGCGTTTCCGCTGCCCACGTCATGGACCCGAACTTTCCCTCTGGTAGAACACCTTCCCCACCCGTTCGATGTGCTCGCGCAGTCCCGGATAGTCGATCGCGTCGAAGAGGCAGAGGTCCACCTGATAAGGGATGGGCGATTCATCCAGTTGCCCCGCGATGCGGCCGAGCGTATCGAGGTCGAGCCTTGGGCCGAACAGGGCCAGATCGATGTCCGATCCCGGCCGGTACGTTCCCTTGGCGCGCGAGCCGAAGATCACCGCCTTCTCCACTGCGGGAACTTCGGCCAGGATGTGTCGGATGATGTCGACCGTGCGCTGGGACAAGCCGAATTCATGCGCTTCGCTCATAGTTCCCTCGCCAGGCGATCTCGCAGTTCCAGAAAAGCCCCATGGTATCGCTCGACGACGGCCGAGACGATCGCTTCGGCCACGGATTGGTTGTACGTATGACTGGAGAGATTGCGCTTCTCGATCATGTCCATCCATATTTCGCCATCGCGCACGAGGCCACGCTTGAACGCTTCTCGCACCGTGCTTCGCGAACCCACGAGCCCCTGGATGCCTTCCATTTCGAGGTAATCTTTCAGGACGTTCCAGGCCAGTTCATGGGTAAACTCGAATCCTTGGATCAGCCCTTGCTTTTCGAGGTCGGTGAGCGGCCGCGTTTCGGACAAGCGAACGGCCGCGCTCAGCTGATTCAGCGCCCGCTGAAAATTCTCGAACCGCTGTTTCCAGCGAACGTCATCGACCATGATCCGGTCTCCTCTCGTGCCGGCAAGCGCGTTCATCATAGCAGTGCGGCGGTACAATCCCACCCATGAAACTCGCCACCTGGAACCTCAACTCGATCACCGCCCGGCTGCCGCACTTGCAACGCTGGCTTGCCGACGCCCGCCCCGACGTGCTCGCCCTGCAGGAACTCAAATGTCCGGCGGAGAAATTTCCCGCGCAAGCGATCGCCGAACTCGGCTACACGGCCGCCGTGCATGGCCAGAAAACGTACAATGGGGTGGCGCTGCTGGTGCGCGATGGGTTGCCGTGGCGCGAGCTGGTGCGCGGCGTCCCCGAGTTCGACGACGAGCAGGCGCGCCTCATCGTGGCCGAGATCGATGAGCCCGGCAGCCAGACACCGCTTTGGGTTGCGAGCGCGTATTTCCCCAACGGTCAAGCGGTGGGTAGCGACAAATTCGCCTACAAGCTCGCCTGGATCGAGGCGCTCGCCTCCTGGATCGAACGGGAGCGGCTCACGGAGCGCCCCTTCGTGCTGATGGGCGACTTCAACATCGCCCCCGCCGCCGAAGATACCCATCCCGACTGGCCACAGGACGGCATCCTCGCCTCGCCCCCCGAGCGCGCGGCTTTTGCCCGGCTCGTCTCGCTCGGGCTCGTCGATGCCTTCCGCCGCTTTCCCCAGCCCCCGCAGTCCTATTCCTGGTGGGACTACCGCCAGGGAGCGTTCCGGCGCAACCTGGGCCTGCGCATCGACCACATCCTTGTCTCGCCGCCGCTCCTGCCGCGCCTGCGCGCCTGCACGATCGATGTCGAACCCCGCCGATGGGAACGCCCCTCGGATCACGCCCCGGTGGTGCTGGAGCTCGCCGATCTCACTTGAAGAACACGTCGAGCCAACGGATGAATCCCGTGATGCCGCCGATCGCCAGGATCACCCAGACCGTCTGGCGATGAATCGCTTGCGTCAGCCGCACCTCGACGTTCTTGATCTCCAGACGCACGCCTTCGATTTCCTTGCGCGTCTCCAGACGGAGGGTCTCGATCTCTCGCAGCAGGCGCAGCTCCGTCTCGCGCAGGTGGGCATGCGTGGCCACGTCGCGCAGGTCGGGATAGCGCGCTTCCAGCGCCTCGAACGCCTCGGCGATCAACTTCGCGCGACGCTTGTCCTCGCCCGCCTCGAGCAGCTCTTCATAGAGTTTCAGCGCAGCGCCCATGGGCAATTCCCCATAGAAAAAGTAGATTCTAACCGCACGTTCAAACGATGCTGCGCACTACGCCGCCATCGACCCGCAGCGCCGCGCCGGTGGTAGCCGAGGCCGCAGCGCTGCATACGTAGGCAATCATGGCAGCGACTTCGTCCGGCTGGGCAAAACGGCGGATGAGAGAAGTTGGCCGCATGGTACGGAAAAATTCCCGCTCCACCTCTTCCACGCTCACCCCTTGCGCCGCCGCGGCCTCTTCGAGGAAACGCGTCACGCCTTCCGACTTCGTCGGTCCGGGCAGAACGCTATTGACAGTCACCCCCGTACCCGCAAGCGTCTCGGCCAAGCCGCGCGCCACCGCCAGCTGCGCCGTCTTCGTCATGCCATAGTGCACCATCTCGGTGGGGATATGCAATGCCGATTCGCTGGAGACGAACACGATGCGACCCCAGCCACGCTCTTTCATTCCCTTGGCGTAGTGGCGCGACAAGCGGATGCCCGAAAGCACGTTGACCTCGAAGAAACGCCGCCAGTCCTCGTCGGTGATCTCCTCGAAAGTCCGAACCTCAAAGATGCCCAGGTTGTTGACGAGCACGTCGGTCTGCGGCACGGCATGCAACAGCGCCTCGCACCCTTCGGCCGTAGAAAGATCGGCCGCCACGCCGATGAGCCGCGCCTGAGGTACCTCCGCACGCAGGCGGGCAATCGCCGCCTCTACCCGCTGTGGCGAGCGTCCATTGATCACCACTTCCGCCCCTTCGCGCGCCAAAGCCTTGGCCGTAGCAAATCCGATACCGGAAGTCGACCCGCTCACCACCGCTTTCTTGCCCTGCAATCCCAAATCCATTGCCCCTCCTTTCATATTGTTTTTTTCCCTCGACGCGGCATGCAAAATCCAGAGTCAGAATCGAGCCGCTGAATGGCTAGCCGGTCTCACTTGAAGAACACGTCCAGCCAGCGGATGAATCCGGTGATACCGCCGATCGCCAGGATCACCCAGACCGTCTGGCGATGGATCGCCTGCGTCAGCCGCACCTCGACGTTCTTGATCTCCAGACGCACGCCTTCGATTTCTTTGCGAAGATTGGCATCGATCCCATGGAGCTCTTTGCGCAGGCTGGCGTCGATCTCGTGCATCTCCTTGCGCAGGTTCGCCTCGATTTCCTTCGTCTCCAGGCGGATGGCCTCGATCTCTCGCAGCAGGCGCAGCTCCGTCTCGCGCAGGTGGGCATGCGTGGCCACGTCGCGCAGGTCGGGATAGCGCGCTTCCAGCGCTTCGAACGCCTCGGCGATCAACTTCGCGCGACGCTTGTCCTCGCCCGCGTCGAGCAGATCTTCGTACAGTTTCAGCGCAGCGCCCATGGGCAATTCCCCATAGAAAAGTTAGATTCTAACCGCACGTTCAAACGATGCTGCGCACCACGCCGCTCAGCGCGCAAAAACGTCCTCGAGACGCGCGGCATCGAGCACCCGGTCGGCCCAGGTTTCGAGTTCGTTGGACGTGGCATCCTCCAGGCGCTGGCGCGCCCACTCGGGCAAGGGGCCGAAGCGGCGCGTGAGCATGCGCTGCAGCAGAAGCGCCTCGCCCTGCAAGACGCCTTCCTGCAGCCCCTGTTGCAGCGCGCTCTGCTCGCGCTGACGGATTTGTTCTTTGATGCGTTCGGCGAATTGCATGGTCACTGCCCTCAGGTCGTAGGATTCGGGCACGTCGAGCTCGGGCTTGAGGTCTCGTAGCAGGTACTCGCGTATCCAGAGCGCGAGAATGTGCTGAAGTTCCGGGTCACCCGCAAACCAGGCGCGCATCGCTGCGCCCAGCCGGGCGATGTCTTCGGCCGTCTCTTGCCGCTTGAGCCGGATGGTGGCAGCCACGGCGTTTTGCAGGCTCGCGAGCACTTCATCACTATAGGCGTTTTCATCTGCCAGAGGACGTCGTCGGCGCGCTCGCGCAGGTCGTCGCTCACCTGCACGATCGACGTCGAACCCCGTCGCTGGGAACGACGCCCCGGTGGTGCTGGAGCTCGCCCCGGCGTCAGGATCGGGCTGTTGAGAGGCTAGCCGGAACACGCATAGAAAAGTAAATTTCAAGCGCACGTTCAATCGGTGTTGACAGCGATTGCCTCAAACTATGTCTGATTGTTTTCCTGCATCCAGTGGGGAATATCCCGGCTGCCATGCAGGACGCGCCAGACGTCGATGTGGTCGGTTCGCTCGATGTAGAAGATCAGATAGGGATGGCGCTTGGTCTGCCAAAACCGCAGTCCAGGCAAGTCCAACTCATATGCGTAGCGCGGCGAGCCTGTCGCGGGGTGGCGCCCGATATGTGCCAACGCCTGCTCGAGTTTGTCGATGAAATCCAATGCTGCCGCAGGGGATCCCTCCGACAGGTAATGCACCAAGACGTCGTCCACATCCTGACGCGCCAGGTCTCGTAAAACGACCGGTTTGCTGGTCACGAACCGCCGCTTTGGCGTACCCGGGTGCGCAGGCCGTCAAAGTACTGGGCATCGGCCACGACGCTGGGCGCAGATGCCGCCCCTGTCAACAGGAGATCGCGAAGCTGCTGCCGATCCTGGTCCTTGCGAATCAGTTCGCGCACATATTCGCTGCTTGTGCCATAGCGCCCTTGTTCGACCTGCTGATCGACGAAGGCTTTAAGGCTATCCGGCAATGAAATGTTCATCGTACCCATATGCTCAATGTACCTCGTTTGACAAAATTTGTCACTTCCCCCAGGTCGTAGGATTCGGGTACGTCGAGCTCGGCGAAGTCGAGCCGGTTCATCCAGTCGTCGGGGATGAAGCCTTCGGCGAGGTACTGCACCATCTTGGGCGATGAGAAGAGGTGCTTGTAGCTGGCGTCGTGGCGGGCGTTCATGCCCCCATTGTAATCGGGTAGGGTGTAGCGACAAAATGCGGCGATACGGGGGCGATACAGACTAAAGGGATTTACGCAACTTCTTGATTTTATTGAATTTTTGGTGCCGTTGAGAGGACTCGAACCTCCGACCTACTGATTACGAATCAGTTGCTCTACCAGCTGAGCTACAACGGCATGGAGCGCGGCCTGGCGGCCTGGAAGAAGTGGCATTTTATCCCTCTCCTGCGCGAAAATCAAGCTCGCGCGAACCGATGCCTCTCACCCTCCTCATTGCTGCAGCAGAGTCGCCCTGACCAGCGGCTCGAGGTACGCGCAGCGGTACCCGCATAACCAAAAATCATTGTCTGGTCATCGAACGGTAGATCGTGTTTCTGTGGCCGATGGCCAGCACCAAAACCCGCAAGACCTCATCTTGAATTTGGCAGATCACGCGGTAATTTCCAACCCGGTAGCGCCAGAACTCACCCAACGGGCCGCGCAGCGCCCTACCATGGCGGCGCGGATCGTCGGCGGGGGCCACGCGATCGTCCATGAACTCGACGATGCGCTTGGCCACTGGTTTGTCGAGCTTGCGCAGCTGCTCCTTGGCCGTCTCGGAGTATTCAATCGACCAAGCCAAGTGCTTTCCTCACATCATCCGAGGAATGAACTGGCTCCTGCCCCTTGCGGATAGACTCGAGCACGTCGGCGGCAAGGTAGTAATCCTCGAGATCCTCGAGGCCCCGCTCGATGAGCTCGCGCAGGTAATAAGCCTTGCTGCGCCCCGTTCGCTGGGCAAGGAAGTCGAGCCGCTGCTCCACTTCGGGGGAGAGGCGGATGGAGGTGGGCATGTCCTCGTCTCCATTCAATACATGTATTTTATTCAATATAGCACGAAGTCGCGGCAACAACGATCGTGGGATTCGCGGCGCACGATGCCGGATCATGCTAGCCTGTGCAGGATCCGAGCGTATCCAGCAAACGAGCGCGCCGCCGCTACTTGCGCCACCACCAAAAGAAGAGCGAGAGCAACACCGAGACGAGGATGCCGGTCGTGATGGGGAAGTAGAACGTGAAATTCTCGCGCT
The DNA here is from genome assembly GCF_006980705.1 of Tepidiphilus olei. GTDB lineage: Bacteria > Pseudomonadota > Gammaproteobacteria > Burkholderiales > Rhodocyclaceae > Tepidiphilus > Tepidiphilus olei. The sequence continues at coordinate 117,455 of NZ_SBHO01000006.1, forward strand.
CGATGACGATGTCGCCGGGCAGGCGGCCGAAGGGGAAACGCGACAGCCACGGCCAGAGCACGGCCGCGAGCAGGAAGAGGAGGCCGAGCAGGAAGAGGAGTTTTTGCATCGTCGGCGCCCGGGGATGCTGGCGGAGAGGGCGGGATTCGAACCCGCGTCAGGGTATTCCCCTGAACACGCTTTCCAGGCGTGCGATTTAAACCGCTCATCCACCTCTCCGGCAAGCCTTGTATTATACCGAGGTTCAGCGAAAAACGCCACGTTCCTCGCACGTGGCCCGCCTTTTCCTCCAAGGAGCACGACATGGGACACCGCCTCTCCAAGATCACCACCCGCACGGGCGACGAAGGCACCACCGGCCTCGGGGACGGCTCGCGCGTGGCCAAGAACAGCCGGCGCATCGAGGCGCTGGGCGAAGTCGATGAGTTGAACGCCGTGGTCGGCGTGCTCGCAAGCGAGACCGCGGACGAAGACCTGCGCGCGGTGCTCGCCGAGATCCAGCACGCCCTCTTCGACCTGGGCGGAGAACTCTGCCTTCCCGGCGCGGCCGTGCTCACCGACGCGCAGGTGGCGCGGCTCGAGGCGCTGATCGAGACCTACAACGCCGACCTGCCCCCGCTCAAGGAATTCATCCTGCCCGGCGGCAGCCGCGCGGCGGCGCTCGCGCACCTTGCCCGCACCGTCTGCCGCCGCGCCGAGCGCTCGGTGGTGGCGCTCGCCCAGGAAGAAGCGCTGCACCCTGCCCCGCGCCGCTACCTCAACCGCCTCTCAGACCTCTTCTTCGTGCTCGCCCGCGTCTACAACCGCCGCGCCGGTGTACCCGACGAACTGTGGCGGCGCGAGCACAAAACGCCCAAGCCCGCGCGCGCCGGCGCCATGCCCCCCGGCGGGGAAAATTCCTCAAGTCCCGCCGCATGATGCCGTAAACACCCTTACCGAACCCGGTAATCCACTCACGCAAGGAGAACCATCATGGCTGTCATCAACACCAACATCGCCTCGCTCAACGCGCAGCGCAACCTCTTGAAGAGCCAGAACGACATGCAGACCGCCATGCAGCGGCTCTCGTCGGGTCTGCGCATCAACTCCGCCAAGGACGACGCGGCGGGCCTGGCGATTTCCGACCGCATGACGGCGCAGATCAACGGCCTCAACCAGGCCACGCGCAACGCCAACGACGCCATGTCGATCGCCCAGGTGGCCGAGGGGGCAATGGGCGAGATCACCAATGCACTACAGCGCATCCGCGTGCTGGCGGTGCAGTCGGCCAACGACACCAACACCGCCACCGACCGCGTCTCGCTGCAGAAAGAGGTCAAGCAGTTGCAGGATGAAATTACCCGGCTCGCTACCCAGACCTCGTTCAACGGCAAGGCGCTGCTCGATGGCAGCTTCCAGAATCAGATCTTCCAAGTGGGCGCCTATGCCAACCAGAGCATCAGTTTCGGCATCGACAGCGTCAAGGCGGCCGACATGGGCGCCCAGTCCGTCGCCGGTCGTGCCAACATCGGCGAGCTAAACGCCACGGCGAGCCTGGATGACACCACCACCAACGGCGTGGCCGCCGGCACCCTCAAGATCTCGAGCGCCCAGACCCCGGCCGGCGGCGTCGCCATCAGCATCAGCGAAGGTCAGAGCGCCAAGGACATCGCCGCCGCCGTCAATGCCGTCGCCGGCCAGACCGGCGTCAACGCCACCGCCAGCACCACTGCTACCCTCAACTTTGCAGGTTATCTTAATAATGGTGTCCTTACAGACGATCCCTCAGCCTCCCCCCCCACCCTCGCCACCACCGTCACATTCACCCTGCAGGGGCAGGAAATCACCGTTTCCGACGCCACCAATGGCGTCACCCTCACTGCCCTCGCCGACGCCATCAACAACGCCAACACCGGCGTCACCGCCACGCTCGATGATCCAACCAATCCGACGAAGATCATCCTCACCGCCGCCGACGGCTCCGACATCAAGATCGGTGATTTCACTGCTTCTGCCGGGGGCTCCACCGTCTCAGCCAGCTTCAAGGTTGGTACTGAAGCCTCTGCGCCGACCATCACCAGCGGCGGCGCCAACGACAGCATCGTCATCGGCGGCCAGGTGAGCTTCGTCTCCGCCAACACCTTCAGCGTCACCGACGACGGCACCAAGGTGCTCAGCAGCAGCCTGACCACTAAGAACAGCGGCTTCACCAGCGGCTCCGAGTACTCGGTCGACAAGATCGACATCACCACCCAGGCCGGCGCCAACAGAGCCATCAGCATCGTCGACGCTGCCCTTGCCTACGTCGATGACCAGCGGGCGAACCTCGGCGCGATCCAGAACCGCTTCAGCTCGGTGGTCTCGAGCAACTCGGTGACGAGCGAAAACGTGGCGGCCGCCCGCTCGCGGGTGCTGGATGCGGACTTCGCCGCCGAAACGGCGAACCTGTCGCGGGCGCAGATCCTGCAGCAGGCCGGTACCGCCATGCTCGCGCAGGCGAACGCCTCGACGCAGAACGTGCTGACGCTCCTGCGCTGATCGGGGCTTGACACGGGCGGCGCAGGGTCTAGCATGATCCCTGGCGCCGCCCGTTCCCCTTGGGGAGATTGACCATGAACGTCCCGATTTCTTCCGTATCTCTGCCGCAGGGCGCCGCGAGCACGGTGGTGACCGAGCCGCGAGCGCCGGCGCCTTCCGCCGCCGTGGCGGACACGGCGGCGAGCACGACGGCCACCGCGCGCCCGGGCGAAGCCGCCCCGGCAGCGACGGCGCCGGCAGGCAACACCGCCGCCACCGCCCAAGCTCCCGCCATCGACCGCGACACCTTGCAGGGCGCGGTCGACCAGGTACAAAAGACGGTGGAGACGCTCTCGAGCGCCGGCATCCAATTCACCCTCGACCAGGATTTCAACCGCATGGTGGTGCAGGTGGTGGATACGTCCACCAAGGAAGTGATCCGGCAGATTCCGCCCAAGGAGATGCTGGAGATCGCCCAGGCGCTCGACAAGATCCAGGGCCTGCTCGTACACCAGAAAGCCTGAGGAGACGGCCATGGCCACGATCACTTCCAGCGGCATCGGTTCGGGGTTGGACATCAACGGCATCGTCGAGCAGCTGATGTCGATCGAGCGCCGGCCGATCGTCGCGCTCGAGCAGCGCAAGAGCACGGTACAGACGCAGATCTCCGCCTTCGGTCAGGTGAAGTCGGCGCTGACCACGCTGCAAGCGGCGGTGAAACGGCTCGACGATCCCAGCGTGCGTTTCGCTGCCGCGGCTTCGGTGAGCGAGGGGGCCGGCTTCACCGCCACCGCGAGCGCCGGCGCCGCCATGGGTACCCACGAGATCGGCGTGCAACGGCTCGCCCAGGCGCAGCGCGTGGCCACCAACGCCACCGAAGGTTTCAACCCCGGCGCGGGCACCCTCACCATCAGCGCCGGCGGCCAGAGCGTGGAGATCGATTTTACCGGCGGCACGCTCGAGGATCTGCGCACCGCCATCAACGACCAGGCAGGCTCCCTGGTGCGCGCATCCATCGTCGACAACGGCGGGGTGAGGCAGCTCGTGCTCACGGGTGCGCAGACCGGCGAGAGCCAGGCGTTCTCGCTCATGGGCACCGGGGGGCTCGAGGAGCTCACTTTCGACCCGGAGGTAGAGGGGGATCCGCCCACCGATCCGAGCAGCAGCCTCTATCTGGTGCAAGCGGCGCAGGACGCGCAGATCACCTTCGACGGGCTCACCGTGACCCGTCCCTCGAACACGATCGAGGACCTCATCCCCGGCGTGACGATCGAGCTGCGCTCCGTGACCGCCGAGCAGACGGCCCGGCTCACGGTGAAGCGCGACGATGCGGCGTTGAAGGAGGCGATGCAGTCCTTCGTCGATGCCTACAACGCAGTGAACAACACCCTCCATACCCTTTCCTACTACGATCCGGAAACGAGAACGGCCGGGCCGTTGTCCGGCGACGCTTCGGTGCGCACGATCCAGAGCCAGCTGCGCAATTCCCTCAATTCGCTCACGGGTAGCGGGCCTTTGCGCAATTTCACCGATCTGGGGCTGAGCTTCGACGACAAAGGCACTTTGAGCCTGGATGAAGCCAAGTTCGCGCAGGCCCTGCAGAACGCGCCCGAGGCGGTGAACCAGATGCTGGTGGGCACGGATGCGCAGCCGGGGCTGGCGCGACGGCTGGCTCCGGTGCTGGAGGCCAACCTGCAAACGGGCGGGTTGCTCGATGCGCGCGTGCAGGGGCTGACCGCCCGCGTGACGCTGATCGATCAGCAGAAGGAGCGGCTGGAGTTGCAGCTCGAACGTATCGAGCAGAACTATCGACGGCAGTTCAACGCGATGGACACGATCGTGGGACAGTACGCAAGCCTGGGCGGCTACCTGCAACAGCAGTTCGACGCCCTGCTGGCGAGTACGAAGAAGTGATGCCGAGGAGAGAAGGCATGTTCAACCGGATGCGAGGCGCCAACGCCTATTCGCAAGTCAGCCTGGAGACCGCCGTGCAAAGCGCCGACCCGCACCAGCTCATCCTGATGCTCTACGACGGTGCGCTGATGGCGCTCGCGCAGGCCGTGGTGGCCATGGAGCAAAAAGACATTCCCAAGCGCGCCCAGTCCATCAGCCGGGCCATCGCCATCATCCACGACGGGCTGCACGCCTCGCTGGACGTGGAGAGCGGCGGCGAGTTGGGCGAGCGCCTCGCCGCCTTGTACGACTACATGGTGGAACGCCTGACGCAGGCGAACGCCACCAACAACGCCGCGGCGGTGCAGGAGGTGAGCGGGCTGTTGCGCACCCTGCGCGAGGCCTGGGCGGAAATGCCGCGCCAACAGGCCGCGGCCGCGGCGGGGTGATTCGATGACGACGCCCATCGAAGAGGCGCCCTGGGCGGAGCTCGCGCGCGGCTGCGAAGCGTTCGCCGCCGCCGCCGAGGCGAACGACTGGGATCGCGCGGCGGCGCTGATGAGTGCGCTCGACGCCCTGACGACGGCCGACCGCGCCTGGTGCGCGACGCACGACCCGGCCTTGCCCGAGCGGCGGGCAGCGATCGTGGCGGCGCGCGCGTCGCTGGAGGCGGCCGGCGCACACTTGCTGCCGGCGCATGCGAGCCTGAAGAAACTGCTGCGCGCCTGGGGTGCGCTGCCGCCGACGTGAGCGCGCCGCTCCAGGGAGACGTTGAAGAAATGAGCGAGCACCGCGCAACGCAGCGATTCGCCCGCGCAGCCAATCATTCAGCGTTTCCCTAGGCGCCCGGAGGTGATGAGATGATCCCGCCAGACCTCGCTGCGCGGATACGCATGATGGTCGAGGCGGAGCTGCTGCGCCCCGAGACGCAGGTCGGCGGGGTGGAGCGCATCCGCCCCCTTCCGGAGCGCCTGCCGGAGGTGCTCCCGGGGCAGGTACTGCGCGCCACCATCCAGCGGCCGCTGCCCGAGGGCACCTACCAGGCGGTGGTGGCAGGGCGTGAAATGACGCTCGCGCTCGACCAGCCGGTGAAGAGCGGCGACACCCTGGAGCTGGTGGTCGAGCGGCAGGTAGGCGGCACCATTTACGCCCGCCGTCAGGAAGGGCAGGAAGGAGCGGATCGGAGCATGGCGGGCGCCTCGGCGCGCACCCAGCTCTCCTCGGCCGGCGAGCTTCTGCGGCAAGTGCTGACGCAGCCCGCCCCGCAGCGCCTGCCCCTGCCTGCCGGCACGGAACGGGCCGCGCCACTGCTGCCCGCCCCGCCCCAATCGCCCGCGGAAGTACAGCGCCTGGCCACGGCGCTGCAAGACAGCGTGCAGCGCTCGGGGCTCTTCTACGAATCCCATCTGGCACGGTGGGTCCGGGGACAGTATCCGCTCGAATCCCTGCGCGCCGAGCCGCACAACCTCGTGGCGCGGGCAACACCGGCGGCTCCGAGCGCAGAAGCGCCGCCGGGCGCGCCGGCGTCGGGCGCCGCGCCTGCCGCTGCCGGTGCCGTTCCTCCTGCTTCCGGTGCCGCACCTGCCGCTGGCACCGCCTCCCTTGCGGCTGCGTCCGCCGCGCCTGGCGCTGCCGGCGAAGAGGTTTCGTCGGCCGAACGTGCCGCGTTGGTAGCGGCCGCCGCGCCCTCCCCTTTGCTGACCTGGCTCATGCGCAACGCCCCTGGCGCTGCCGGGCCGGGGAACGCCGAGCGGCTGCTCACGGCCTTTCTCTCCGGGCAGATCCCTGCGTCCGGCGCCGAGGAAGCTGCGGCGCGCCCCGCCGTCGCGCCCGAGCGCGGCGCGCCCCCGGCCGGCGCAACGGCAGCGACCACGGCAAGCGAGGGCGCACAGGGCGCTCCTCCTGCGAGCGCCAGCGCCATTCCCGAACGGCTGGTGCCGATCGTGCAACATCAGCTCGACGCCCTGGCCACCCAGCAGATGAACGTGCAGTTCGCCCCTTGGCCGGGTTTGCTCGTGCAGTGGCGCATCGAGGCGGAGGGGGAGCAGGACGGAAGGGCCGAAGGGGAGGAAGGCGAGGCGCCGGTGTGGCGCTCCACGCTGCGGCTGACCCTGCCCCGCCTGGGCGAGGTGACGGCGCAGCTGCAGTGGCAGCACGGAACGCTCGAATTGCGTCTCACGGCCAGCCAGGAAGCGGCTTTGACGCGGATGCGCGCCGCCGCGCCCATGCTGGCCTCGGCTTTGGAGGCGGACGGCATTCGCGTCACGAAGATCGAGGTCGCGGCGCAGGAGGGGATGGATGCAGCCGGAGAATGAACGAGCGGAAACCGCGACGGGCGAGCGCCTCGCCGCGGTGGCTTTACGCTACGAGTCGGGCGAGCCTGCACCCCGGGTGGTCGCCAAGGGGCAGGGGCTGATCGCCGAGCAGATCCTCGAGCGCGCGCGCGAGGCGGGCGTGTATGTGCACGAATCGCCTGAGCTGCTCTCGCTGCTGATGAAGCTCGATCTGGACGAGCGCATTCCGCCCCAGCTCTACGTGGCGGTGGCGGAGCTGCTCGCCTGGGTCTATCGACTGGAGCAGGAGGGCGGCAGCGGCAATCCCCTGCCTCCACGCGCTCCGCCGCCGGAAAGTATGCTATAACATGACCAGCCTGCCAACGATCTTGCTCCCTTCATGTCTTCCGCCCCCTTGCGCATCGAGCTCTACGATCCCGAGCGCCACCCCGATCTCCTCTTGCGCTCTCCTCGCGAGATTGCGTTTTTGCTGCGAAGCCTGGCGGAGCGTCGGGTTCAACTGGGCATCTTTGCCGAGCGACGTCATCTCTTCACGTCCGTGCTCCTGGATGTCAGCGAGGAGCATCTCATCCTCGACCCTTGTGGCGACGAGCAACTCAACCACCTGGCAACGCAATGGGGCGTGATCTGCCAGGGCAAGCTCGAAGGGGTGACGGTGCAGTTTGCCTGCGCGCGGCTGGTGCGTGTCGAACATCAGGGCGTGATGGGCCTCGGCGCGCCTTTGCCCTCAACGGTGCTGCGCTTGCAGCGCCGGGAGTTCTTCCGCCTGCCGCCGCCCGTGCCCACGTGGTGGTGCGAGCTGCCGTGGTCGGATCCGGCTTTTGCGCCCTTGCAGGCGGAGGAGCCCAAGCTGAAGCTGCGCGTTCTGGATTTGAGCGTGGGGGGCGTCGCCCTGCTCTTTCCGCCCGAGGTCCCTGCGCCCGCGCACGGCCACCAATTCGCCGGCGCGCGCCTCATACTGCCGCCCATGGATTGGCTAGAAACGACCATGGAGGTGCGCAGCATCCTGCCGCTCGATACCCCCGGACCGGCAAGGGCCGTTCCCACACGGGTGGGCTTTCGTTTCATCGGCATGCCCACGGCAGCGGCGAACCGCCTCTACCGCTTCCTCTTCGAATTGCAGCGGGAACAGCTGGCCGCACGACGCGGCACGTGACGTGATTCGTGTTTATTCGCATGGGCTCTAGACGATGTACACGCTGCGCTTCGCCAAATCCGCCGAGAAAGTCATCGCCCGGATGCCGCAAGGCGTGGCGCGCCGCATGATCGACGAACTCAAGGCCATTGCCGCCGATCCAACGATGTACCGTGGTGACTGGAAGCCCTTGTCCGGCTCACCCTTTTGGCGTTTACGCGTAGGCGACTGGAGGGCAATCTGCGACTTGCGTAATGCCGAACTCGTTTTGCTGGTGGTCAAAGTCGCACCACGAGGAGACGCATACAAATGAGCGTGCAAATCATTGAACTGGATGGAAAACCGGCTTTCGCCGTGGTGCCGGTGGCACAATGGAAGGCACTTTTGGAACGGCTGGAAGACCTGCAAGACGCCGTGGATGCCAGGGCTGCGGCAAACGAGGAAACATTGCCCCTCGACTTCATCGAACGGCGGCTCGCTGGAGAATCGCCGTTCAAGCTATGGCGAGAGCATCGCGGGCTCACTCTAGAGACGCTCGCCGACAGAGCGGGTTGCACACCCCAGATGCTATCGATGATCGAGCGGGGTGAAACCAAACCTTCCGCCGATCTGTTGGCACGGCTTGCGAGCGCGCTCGGTTGCGACATGGACAGCCTCCAGTGCGACTGAGCGTTCGCAAGGGGAGCGCGTAACGCAGCAATCAGGCGGTGCAACCGAGTGGTTTACGCGCGCGATCGTGAGTCACACCGGTCACACCGGCATGTTCATGATGTCTTGGTAGGCGCTCACCAGGCGGTTGCGCACCTGCACCATCTGGTTGAAGGCGAGCGAAGCCTTTTCCAGGTCGATCATGACGTTTTGCAGGTCGACGTTGGGGTCGCCCGCGCTGAAGCGATCGGCTTGCTCGCGCGCCTGGCTCTGCGCCTGGCTCACGTCTTTGAGGGCGGAATCGAGCACGGAGGCGAAATCGACCTGCCCCGCTGCTTGCGGCGCTTCGGCGGCGGCTGGCTTGCCCTGGGCGAGCGCCTGGGCGCGCTGCATTTCGGCGAGCAGCTGGTTGATGCCGTTGGTGTCCATGCCATGCCTCCTGTTCTGCGGCGGCTGCGTTCATTCTAGCACTGTTCGTCGCCCGGGATCGCGTAGCCTTCGGCGCGGTAGCGCTGCAGTTTGTAGCGCAGCGTGCGCTCGGAGATGCCGAGCCGCTCCACCGCGCGCTTGCGCGATCCGCCCACTTCGCGCAGCACGCGCAGGATGTGCTCGCGCTCGCGCTCGCGCACCGTCTGGGCACCGCCCTCCTCTTCGTGCGCCACGGGAGCGGAGTTCGGCGCCGCGACTGCCGCTGCCCTCGGTTCTTGCGCTGCTCTGGCCTGCGAGCCCGCGCGCACAGGCAGGCAGGCGGTGAGCGCCGCGGCGTCGATCGCGTTGCCGGGAGCGAGGATGAGGGCGCGCTGCAAGGTGTTCTCCAGTTCGCGGACGTTGCCGGGCCAATCGTATTGAAGCAAGATTCGTGCCGCCTCGTCGGTGAGCGTGGCGCCGTTTTTGCCGAAGCGTGCGCCGTGCACGGCGAGAAAGCGCTGCGCGAGCGGCAGGATGTCGCCAGGGCGCTCGCGCAGCGGCGGGATGCGCAAGGGGAAGACGGCGAGGCGATAGTAAAGGTCTTGGCGGAAGCGCCCGGCGGCGACTTCCGCGGGCAGGTCGCGGTTGGTGGTGGCGAGGATGCGCACGTCGAGCGGAATCGGCTTACGCCCGCCGAGGCGCTCGACTTCCTTTTCCTGGAGCACGCGCAGCAGCTTGGCCTGCAACGCGAGCGGCATTTCGGAGATTTCGTCGAGCAGCAGCGTGCCGTGCTGCGCCTGCTCGAATTTGCCGGGCTGGGCGGTGCTCGCGCCGGTGAAGGCGCCTTTCTCGTGGCCGAAGAGGGTGGCTTCGAGCAGGTGCTCGGGAATGGCGGCGCAGTTGATGGCCACGAACGGCCCGTCGTGCCGCGGGGAATGGCGGTGCAGGAAGCGGGCATAGACTTCCTTGCCCACGCCCGATTCGCCTTCGAGGAGCACGGTGGCGTCGGTCTGGGCCACGCGCTCGGCCAGTTGCAGCAGCTGGCGGCTGGCGGGGTCGGCGGCAACGAGTTCGTCGTCTCCGCCGGGCTGGGCATACTTACGCACGAGGGAGAGGAGCGCCGCCGGCTCGAAGGGCTTGAGGAGGAATTCGCAGGCGCCGCCGCGCATGGCGGCCACGGCGCTGGCGACGTCGCCATAGGCGGTCATGATGGCCACCGGCAGCTGCGGCAGCCGCCGGCGCACGGCGTCCAGCACTTCGAGCCCGTTCATGGGGGACATTTTGAGGTCGGTGAGCACCATGGCCACCGGTTCGCGCTCGAGTACGGCGAGCGCTTCGGGGCCGGAGCCGACGGCGATCGGGCGGTAGCCGCCCACTTCCAGGGTGAGCGCGACGGCGTCGCGCAGGTTCGCGTCGTCCTCGACGATCAGGATCGGCAGCGGTTCGCTCATGCGTCCTCCAGGGGCGGTGGGGAAAGCGGCAGCGTGAGCACGAAGCGGCTGCCCTCGCCAGGGCGGGAGAAGGCTTCGATGTCGCCGCCGTGCGCCCGCGCCACGCCGCGGGCGATCGCCAGCCCCAGCCCCGTGCCTTCGCTGCGGGTGGTGAAAAACGGCTCGAAAATGCGCTCGAGCGTATCGGCGGCAATGCCGGGGCCGTCGTCGCTCACGATGAGACGGGCGCGATCCCCTTGGCGTTCCCCTTCGAGGCGCACCGTGCCGCCTTCGGGGATGGCCTGCAGGGCGTTCTCCAGCAGGTTGGTGAGGGCGCCGGCGAGCGCCTTGGCATCTCCCTGGACCCAGGCACCGGCGAGCGGCTCCAACGCACGCTCGAGCCGGGCGCGTTTGGCGGCGGCAAGCGGTTCGAGGGCATGCAGCGTCTCGCGGGCGAGCGGCTCCAGGGCCACCGGTCCGCGCGCGCCGCCTTCGCCGCGTGCGAAGAGCAGCATGTCGCCGATAAGCCGTTCGAGGTGGCGCAGCCGCTCCTGCGCCCGCTCGGCGAGCTGGGCGCGGCGCTCGGGCGGCAGCTCGGCGGCGGCGAGGTTGCCGACGTAGAGCATGGCGGCGGCAAGCGGCGTGCGCAGCTGGTGCGCGAGCGCAGCCACCATCTCGCCCATGGCGGCGAGCCGCAGGTTGCGCTCCATCGCCTGGCGCAGGCGGTGCGCCTCGGTGACGTCGTGCAGCAGCAGCAGCCGCCCGCCGTGCGCGGCGAGATCGGCCCGGGAGAGGTTGAGCCGGCGAACCGACCCGTCGGGCAAGGGCAACTCCACTTCCTGCGGCGTGTCGGTCGGCCGGAGCGTGGCGGCGAGCTCTGCCCACGCGCGCCCTTCCGGCTCGAGGCCGGGCCACAGCGCCTTGGCCGCCCGGTTCGCCTGCACGACGCGGTCTTGGGCATCGAGCACCAGCACGCCGGCCGGCAACGCCTGCAGCAGCACTTCCAGCCGCTCGGAGAGCATCCGGGCGCGCGCCTGCAGCGCCTCGTAGGAGCGCGTGAGCGCGTCGGAGGCGCGGGCGAACTGCTCGAAGGCGAGGGCGAGCTGTTCGGGCGTGAGCGAGGCGGCGGAATCGGCGGTCATGGTTTCTTACTATACGCGAAAGCGGCGGCGGCAGGAATTGCCGGCGGTTTTTGCCGCTATTTCCGCGACGGCTTGCCGCCCGACGCGCGATAATGCAGCATGAGACCGTTGCCCCTACGGCAGGAGAAGACATCATGGCCGAGGCCGATACGACGCTGAGCGCACGAGCCCCCACCCCGGCACGCTTGCCGCCGGCGCTGACGAACCTGATCGAGCGCATCGGGGCGCTCAGCCTGCAGCAGAAACTCGCCGCCGGCGCGGCGCTCGCCCTGGCGATCGCCCTCATCGTGGGGCTGCTCTTGTGGTCCAAGCCCGCCGACTATGCCGTGCTCTTCTCCAACCTGGACGAACGCGACGGCGGGGCGATCATCACCTCGCTGCAGCAGATGAACGTGCCGTATCGCTTTTCCGACAACGGCAGCGCCATCCTCGTGCCCTCTTCCCAAGTGCACGACCTGCGCCTGCGATTGGCGGCGCAGGGGCTGCCGCGCGGCGGCAACGTCGGTTTCGAGCTGATGGACAATCAAAAGCTGGGCATCACCCAGTTCGCCGAGCAGATCAACTACCAGCGCGCGGTGGAAGGGGAACTCGCGCGCACGATCCAGAACATCGGCGCGGTGTCGGCCGCGCGCGTGCATCTGGCCATTCCCAAGAAAACGGGCTTCCTGCGCGACAAGGAAAAACCCGCGGCCTCCGTGATGGTGACGCTACGCCCGGGGCGGGTGCTGGACGAAGCGCAGATCGCCGGCATCGTCCATCTCGTGAGCTCCAGCGTACCCGAGCTCACGCCCGATCGCGTCACCGTGGTCGACCAGTCCGGCAACCTCCTCACCCGCTCGCCGAACCAGAACAAGGGCGATCTGGATGCCAAGCAGTTGGCTTTCATCCAGGAGATGGAAGCGTCCTACGTTCGACGCGTCGAATCCATCCTCGAACCCATCGTCGGGGCGGGCAACTTCAAGGCGCAGGTGGCCGTCGACGTCGATTTCAACCAGACGGAACTCACGAGCGAATCCTACCGTCCCAATCCGGCGCCGGAACAGGCGATCCGCAGCCAGCGCATCGAAGAGCGCTACGGCGGCGAGCAGGTGCCGCAGGGCGTGCCGGGCGCGCTCACCAACCAGCCGCCGGTGCCGGCCACCGCGCCCATCACCACGCCGGAAGTCGGACAGGGCGCTGCCGCCGCCGCTGCCGGAGGCAAGCGCGAGCGCACCGCCACGATCAACTATGAGCTCGACCGCACGATCCAGCACACGAAAAAGGCGCTCGGCGACGTGCGCCGCCTCACGGTGGCTGTGGTCATCAACCAGAAGACCGAGACCACGCGCGAAGGCGTCAAGACCATCCCTTCGGACGAAGAGCTCGCCCAGCTGGAGAAATTGGTGCAGAATGCAGTGGGGCTCAACCCGACGCGCGGCGACAGCATCACCGTCTCCGGGGCGCTCTTCGCCGGCAAGGTGGAAGAAATTCCTCCGCCCTGGTGGAAACGCCTGTGGAGCGATCCGGTCATGGTCGAACTGGTCCGCGAAGCTCTGCGCTACCTGCTGCTGGCCGTGGCTCTGGCGATCGTCTATTTCGGCGTGATCCGGCCGCTCGTGCGCACCGCAACCACCAAGGCGGAGAGGGAAGAAGTGCAAAGCGCCCCTCGAGCTGCGGCCGCGGAGACCGAAGAGGAAGGGGCGATCGTGCAGCTGGGCGGCGTTTCACCCGCCGCGCCTTTCGAACGCAAGCTCGCCGAGCTGCGCCGCATCGCCCAGAACGATCCGAAGCTGCTCGCCAACCTGATCAAAGAGTGGCTCGGAGCCACGGAGAAACGCTGAGATGAGCGAGGACCCCGTCGAACGCGCCGCCTTATTGCTGCTCTCGCTCGGCCCGGCCGAAGCGGCCGAGGTCTTGAAGAATCTCGGCCCCAAGGAGGTGCAGAAACTGGGCACCGTCATGGCCTCACTGCCGCCCAAACCACGCGAGGAAGTGGAAAAGGTGCTCGACGAGGCCATCCAATACGTACAACGCGGGGCCCCGATCGAGCCCGATCCGGACAAGATCCGCGAGATGCTCACCCAGGCGCTGGGCGACGACAAGGCGAGTCACATCATCGCCCGCATCATGCAGGGCTCGGACACCGCCGCGATCGAGAGTCTGAAATGGCTCGACCCGGCCACCGCGGCCGATCTCATCAAGAACGAGCATCCGCAGATCATCGCCACCATCCTGGTCCATCTCGAATTCGATCAGGCAGCGGAGATCCTCAAGCACTTCCCCGAGCGCCTGCGCAACGAGGTGATTCTGCGCATCGCCACCCTCGAAGGCGTCCAACCCTTGGCGCTCAAGGAACTCAACGAGGCGCTTGGAAATCTCCTCGCCAACGCCGCTTCCAGCACCAAGAGCAAGGCGATGGGCGGCGTGCGGCACGTGGCCGAGATCCTCAACTTCGCCGGGGCCCAGCTGGAGAACGAAGTCATCGAGGCGGTGCGCGAATACGATCCGGATCTGGCACAGAAAATCCTCGACGAGATGTTCGTCTTCGAGAACCTCATCGACATGGACGATCGCAGCCTGCAGACGGTGTTGCGCGAGGTGCAGAACGACCAGCTCGTCATCGCCCTCAAGGGCGCCTCACAGCAGCTGCGTGAGAAAGTCTTCAAGAACATGTCCCAACGCGCCGCCGAGATGCTGCGCGAGGATCTCGAAGCCAAAGGGCCGGTGCGTGTGTCCGAGGTCGAGGCGGCGCAGAAGGAGATCCTCAAGATCGTGCGGCGTCTGGCCGAAGAAGGAACGATCATGATGCCCGGCAAGGGCGGCGAAGAAGGGTTCATATGACCCTGGGAGCAGCGTGAGTGGCGATCGACCGTCATCAGGCCACCGGCCTCTACCGTCCCTGGCAACCGCCTTCCTTCGACGAGGCGGAAAACCGGCGAGATCGACCATCGGTCGGCGCAGAAGCGGCGCGCCAAGGGGTGCAGCTGCCCACGGTCGAGGAACTCGAATCGCTCTATGAGCAGAGCCGCCGCGAAGGCTTCGCTGCCGGTCACGAGGAAGGATACGCTGCCGGCCACGCCGAAGGTCTCGCCCAAGGGCAAGAAGAAGGCCGACGTCAGGGCCATCAGGAGGGCTACGCCAAGGGCGAGGCCGAAGGGCGGGCCCAAGGGGAAGCCCAGGCCCGGGCGCAGTACGAGGCGCAATGGCAACAGCGCCTGGCGCTAGCCAACTCCCTGATCGAAGGGCTGGAGCATCTAGCGGAGCGCACGCGCGAAGCGCTGGCCGAAGAAATTTCCGCGCTCGCCGTCGAAATCGCGCGCCACGTGCTGCAGGACGAGCTGCGCACTTCGCCCGAACGCATCGTCTCCCTCGTGCGCCGCCTGCTCGAGGAGACGGGCGTGCCTCGCCTCATGATCCGTCTCCATCCCGAGGATCTCTCTCTGGTGCACGATGCGCTCGAAACGGAACTCACCAAGGGGGGCCACCGGCTCATCGCCGATGCCGCGATCGCGCGCGGCGGCTGCCTCGTCGAATCGGAGACGCGCGTGGTCGATGCTACCCTGCCCACTCGTTGGCGCCGCCTCGTCTCCCGTCTCTGGCCGGAGAGCGCCCAATGGGACGAAACCCCCGACGCATTGAACGTGACGGCAGAGGAACGAGCCCCATGAGAGAGACCGAAGCGCTCGTCCTCGACCCCTTGCAGCGCCGACTGCGGAGCTGGCGCGAAGCCTTGCGCCACACGCCGGCCTTCACCGAAGCCGGGCGGCTCGTGCGCATCAACGGCCTGGTGATGGAGGCTACGGGCATCAGGCTACCCCTGGGGGCGAGCTGCCGCATCGAAACGCCTACCGGCAGTAGCGTGGAAGCGGAAGTGGTCGGATTCCAGGCCGACAAGCTCTTTCTCATGCCCAAGGAGGAAGTCTATGGCCTCGCCCCGGGGGCGCGGGTCCTGCCGCCCGAACCGCCGCCCATTCCGCTGCATGCCGACGAGCTTCCCGAAACCCCTTCGCCCGATCGCGCCAAGCACCTCCCCGCCGGGGAAGCGTTGCTGGGGCGCGTGGTCGATGCCGCGGGGCGTCCGCTCGACGGCAAGGGGCCGCTTGCCGGCGCCACGCTGCGTCCGCTCTTCGCCCCGCCGATCAATCCGCTCGCCCGCACGCCCATCGACACGCCGCTCGACGTGGGCATCCGCGCGATCAATGCGCTGCTCACCGTCGGTCGAGGCCAGCGGCTGGGGCTCTTCGCCGGCTCGGGGGTGGGGAAATCGGTGCTCATCGGCATGATGGCCCGATTCACCGTGGCCGAGGTGATCGTCGTGGGGCTGATCGGCGAGCGCGGCCGGGAAGTGAAGGAATTCATCGAACAAAACCTCGGCCCCGAGGGGCTCGCGCGGGCCGTGGTGGTGGCCGCCCCCGCCGACGTGAGCCCGCTTTTGCGGCTGCAAGGCGCGGCCTATGCCACGGCGATCGCCGAGCAGTTTCGCGACGAAGGCCGCCACGTGCTCCTCATCATGGATTCCCTCACCCGCTACGCCATGGCGCAGCGCGAGATCGCGCTCGCCGTGGGCGAGCCGCCGGTGACCAAGGGTTATCCCCCCTCGGTATTCGCCCGGCTTCCCGCGCTCGTCGAACGGACCGGCAACGGCACCAACGATCAGGGATCGATCACCGCCTTCTACACCGTGCTCACGGAAGGCGACGACCAGCAAGATCCGATCGCCGACGCCGCCCGCGCCATTCTCGACGGTCACTTCGTGCTCTCGCGTGTGCTCGCCGACAGCGGTCACTACCCGGCCATCGACATCGAACAGTCGATCTCGCGCGTGATGCCCCAGGTGGTGAGCGAAGAACACCTCGCGCTCGCCCGCCGCTTCAAGAAACTCTGGTCGCGCTACCAGCGCGCACGGGATCTCATTGCCGTGGGGGCCTACCAGCCCGGCGCCGACGTCGAGCTCGACGAAGCGGTACGGCGCCAGCCGGCGATGGCCGCTTTCCTGCAACAGGGCATGAACGAATGCGTGTCCTTTACCGAGGCATGCGAAGGCTTGCGCCGCGTGCTCGCCTGAAAGGAAAGCTTCCATGAGCAAGAACCGGTTCCGCATGTTGCGTGAGCTGATGCAGCGGCAGGAGGACGAAGCGGCCGAAGCGATGGGCGCCTGTATCCGCCGCCATCGCGACGCAGAGGAAAAGCGTGATCTGCTCGAACGTTTTCGTAGCGAATACGAAGAAAAACTGCGCCAGGCGCTGCGCGACGCGGCCCCGCCCGAGCTCATCGTCAACCACCGCGGTTTTCTGGCGCGGCTCGACGAAGCGCTCATGCTACAGCACGAAGAGCTCGAGCGCCTGAGGCATCTGCTCGAAGAATCGCGCCGCGCGTGGCTGGCGGCGCGCACCCGTCGCCGCGCTTTCGAAGTGCTGGAAGCGCGCGCCGATGCCGAAGCGATGGCCCAGGCAGAACGGCTGGCACAGAAAGCACTCGATGAACATGCGACACAGAACCATCTGCGCCGTGAACGAGAATTCTGAACTCTGGCACCCTTTTTGCTCATGTTCAGTCGTCATCGCCCTCTCGGGAGTGTTTCATGAACCTGCAAACCGTCGCCCCCCAGGGTATCGATGTCCTCCGTGGCTCTAGTTTCACCGAAGCTGCCAAGGCCGCACCAACGGGCGATACTTTCGCCCAGCTTCTCGAGCGCCGGAACGCCGAGACCCGAAACGCATCACGCGAGAATCCCTCTGCCCCGAGGCCGGCGAACGAGCAACCGCCCTCGACGACGAACGCCACCCCGGAAAAACGCACCGACCCGGTCGCGCCGCCGGCACCCACCGCCAACGGGGACGCGACGGCAAACGCACCCACGGCAGCGTCAGAAACGGCGCAGTCTCAGGCGGTGCCCTCAAACCACGACACGAACGAGGAAAAGACTACCCCGCTCGAGGACACGCTCCCACCCTCCGATCCCGGCCTTCTTCCCGGGGCAGTGATACTCCTTTCCACACCTGCAGCAAGCGGTGGCCCCAGCGCCGCCGAGCCGAAAACCGACGTCCTCGTGCCCTCGGCCGCATCGGCAGAAATTGCCGTCTCCCCTGCAGTTTCCTCCGCCTCTGCCGCCTCTGCATCGCTCGAGGCCGCAGCCAAGCATTTTCGCTCCATCGTCCTAGAGGATCCCGAACGACCCCTCGCCCCAGCCACATCCCAACCACTGCAAACCGCGATCGAACGCCTCTTGCGCGACGCGAACGAATCCTCGGCCTCGGTCACCCCCCTGCCCGAGCACGCCCAACGCAGCCCTCGAGCCAGCCGGCAGGGGCTGCCCTTGCCTGAAGGGGTCGTGCCGCCATTCGATCGCGGCCCCAAATCGGACATGACTCAGGCGACGCCGATCACGCTGCAGCCAGACCCTCTGAACACGTCCGAAGGCGCAGAAAGGGGTACGATACCCTCTGGGCATCCTGCCGAAGGAAGCGCTGCCTCGCGTCACCCTGCGCTTTCCTCTTTCTCCCCCGCCCCGTCTTCCTCACCGGCCGCGGAAACGCGCACGCTCTCCGTGCATACGCCACCCACCGAAGTGGAGCGATGGGCGAGCGAAACCACGCAGCGCCTGGTCTGGCTGGCTGGGCGCGGCGAGACCAAAGCCGAGCTCCAGCTCACCCCGCCTTCGCTCGGCAAGCTGGAAATCAGCCTCATCGTCAACAACGATCAGCTCACGGCACATTTCGTCGCGGCCAGCCAGGCCACCCGTGACGCCCTCGAGCATGCCCTGCCCCACTTGCGCGAGCAGCTCGCCCAGGCCGGTATGTCGCTGGGGCAAACGAGCGTGAGCACGGGGGATTCTTCCGACCAGCAAGACCAGAACGGATCCGCTTCCACCCCGGCTACGAACGAGGGCCGCTCCCAAGCATCCCCTGCCAGAGAGGAGGATGTGGGGCGCCTACTGCAGCGCGGCCTGATCGATCACTACGCCTGAAAGTCGAATTGAGCCGGGTCGATGGCGCTTTTCGGCGCTCGGCGGAGGATAATGTCGCGCTATCCTGACTCAAGAACGATCGAGAGCGAGAAGACCCATGGCCAAGCCCGAGGAAAAACCAGAGAGCGAAAGCGCCCCCCCCGAAGCTGCTACCGGCATCAGCAAGAAGACCAAGCTACTCGTCCTGCTGCTGGTCGGGCTTCTGCTGCTGGCGCTTCTCGCGCTCGGCGCCCTGACGCTGCTGCTCATCAAACAGCGCAGCACCCAATCAGGGGAGGGAGCCGATCCCACCTCGATTACTCGACCCACCACCCCCCCACCGATCACCGTCAACCCGAGTTCGCCGCCCGTGTTCGTGGCGCTCGACCCCTTCGTCGTCAACCTCGCGCCGGGTGAAGGCGAGCGCTATCTTCAGACCATCATCGTCCTGCGCCTGGCCGATTCGAAATTCGATGCCACCCTCAAACAGTATCTCCCGGAGGTACAGCACCGGATCAATCTGCTGCTCTCGAGCAAGCTTCCCTCGGAGCTCGTCACCCCCCAAGGGCGAGAACAACTCGCACGTGAGCTCACCGACGAGATCAACCGTGTGCTCGGCTATCCTCCCCCTCCTGCCGGTCAGCAACCGCTGGGGCCGACCGGCCCGGTCCAAGCGGTACTATTCCGCTCCTTCATCATCCAATAGCGAAACGCACTCGGACGACGACCATGGTGGGCGGCGGCGAATTCCTGACGCAAAAAGAAGTCGACGAGCTCTTGCGGGACGTAACCGGCGAGACCGAAGAGCCCGAGACGTCCGACGGCGAGGAAGAAGGCGGCATCCGCCCCTACAATCTCGCCACGCAAGAGCGCATCGTGCGCGGGCGCATGCCCACGCTCGAGCTCATCAACGAGCGCTTCGCCCGCAACCTGCGCATCGGCCTGTTCAACTACATCCGACGCAACGTCGAAGTCGCCGTGGGCGCCCTGCACGTACAGAAATACGCCGAATTCCTGCGCAACCTCGTCATCCCTTCCAACCTCAACCTCGTGCAGATGAAACCCTTTCGCGGCACGGGGCTGATCGTGATGGAGCCCAACCTCATCTTCCTCGTGGTCGACATCCTCTTCGGTGGTGACGGGCGCTTTCGTACCCGCATCGAAGGGCGCGACTTCAGCCCCACGGAGCAGCGCATCATCCTGGGCATGCTCAACGTGATCTTCGAGGAATATCAGAAGTCCTGGGCACCGGTCTACAAGATCGAGCTCAACTACGTGCGCTCGGAGATGAACCCGCAATTCGCCAACATCGCCACGCCCTCCGAGATCGTCGTCACCTCCCAGTTCTCACTCGACTTCGGCATCGGCCAAGCCAACCTGATGCTGTGCTGGCCCTACTCCATGCTCGAGCCCGTGCGGGATCTCCTCTATTCGACCATGCAGAGCGACCAGATGACGCAAGACACGCGCTGGACCCGCAATCTCGGTCGCCGCCTCATGGAAGCAGAAGTGGAACTGCGCGCCGAACTGGGCCATGCCGACATGGTCCTGGCCGACATCGTGGAAATGCGCGTGGGCGACGTCATACCGCTCGAAGTTCCCGAATTGGTGACGATGTTTTGTGAGAACATCCCGGTGCTGCGCGGCCAATACGGCACGCGCGAAGGCCACTATGCGATCAAGGTCGACCATTTCGTCGCCGAAGAAGAACCGGAGGAAGAGGATTCCAAATTCTCCCCCCCGACATGATCGACGGGAAAGACCTCCTCTCCCCTTTCCTGAGTCCTGCGTAAGGATTTTCCCATGGCCGAGAACGAAACCCCCAAGGAAGAAGACCAGGTCAGCGCCGACGACTGGGCCGCAGCGATGCAGGAACAGCAACGCCAGGCCGGCGAAGGCGATGCAGCGCGCCACGAAGACGAATGGGCGGCGGCGCTCGCCGAGCAGGCGCAACACGACCAGGAGATGGCCCGCGTCGCCCAAGAGCTCAAGCAGGCGAGCGACCCCTACCAGGCCAAACCCGCCAAGGATCTCTTTCCCGAATTCGGCGCCGGCGGTGCTGAGGGCGACAAGCTCAACGACTTCAAGATGATCCTCGACATCCCGGTGCGCGTCACCGTGGAGCTGGGGCGCACGAAACTTGCGATCCGCGACGTGCTGCAACTGGCGCACGGTTCGGTGATCGAGCTCGAGGGGCTTGCCGGCGAGCCGATGGACGTGCTCGTCAATGGTACGCTCATCGCCCAGGGCGAAGTGGTCGTGGTGAATGAAAAATTCGGCATCCGCCTCACCGACATCATCACGCCGGCCGAACGCATGCGCAAGTTGCGACAAGAGAGCTGAAGCAGGGGCAGGCCAGGACGTCCCGCCCCTCGAGGTGTCACGCGGTCGGCGTGAGCAGCAGGCGGTTCATGCGCTGCACGAAGGCCGCCGGATCCTCCAGTTTCCCCCCTTCAGCCAGCAGGGCCTCTTCATAGAGGAGCAACGCCCAATCGGCAAACGCTTCGTCGGAGGCGGCCTGCAGCCTGGCGATCACCGGGTGCGTCGGGTTGAGCTCGAGGATGGGCTTGTGCGCCGGCACCTCCTGCCCGAGCTCGCGCAGCAGCCGCGCGAGCTGCATCCCCGGCTCGTGCTCCTCGACCACCAGGCAAGCGGGCGCCTCCGTGAGCCGCGAGGAGACCCGCACCGCCTTGACGCGCTCACCCAACGCCGTTTGCAACCGTTCGAGCAACGGCTTAAGCCGCTCGTCGGCCTCCTCCCGCGCCTTTTTCTCCTCTTCCGACAGCAGCGCCGACTCCATCTCGCCCTTGGCGACGGAGGCGAGCGGCTTGCCCCGATACTCTGGCAGATAAGCCACCCACCATTCGTCGATGCGATCGGCAAGGAGCAGCACCTCGATCCCTTTCTGGCGAAAAGCCTCTAGATGCGGGCTGTGGCGCGCCGCGGAGAAAGACTCGGCCGTGAGGTAGTAGATACGCTCCTGCCCTGGTTTCATGCGAGATATATAATCATCGAACGAGACCGTCTCTTCGGACGAGTCGTTGTGCGTGGACGCGAAGCGCAAGAGACCGGCGATGCGCTCGCGGTTGGCCGGGTCCTCGATGATCCCCTCTTTGAGCACGCGGCCGAACTCGCGCCAGAACCGGGCGTATTTCTCCGGCTCGTTCTTGGCGAGCTGCTCGAGCAGCCCCAGCACGCGCTTGGTGACGCCGGCGCGGATCGCCTCGATCTCGCGCGAATCCTGCAGCATCTCGCGCGAGACGTTGAGCGGCAGATCGGCCGCGTCGACCACGCCGCGCACGAAGCGCAGGTAGCGCGGCAGCAACCGCTCGGCATCCTCCAGCACGAAGACGCGCCGCACGTAGAGCTTGAGCCCGTGACGCGGCGTGCGCTCGAAGAGGTCGAACGGCGCGCGCTGCGGCAGGTAGAGGAGCATCGTGTATTCGTGCCGGCCCTCCACCTTGGCGTGCGTCCAGGCCAGCGGCGCCTCGAAGTCGTGCGCCACGTGTTTGTAGAATTCGATGTATTCCTCTTCGGAGATCTCCTGCTTGGCGCGGGCCCACAGGGCGGAGGCGCGATTGACCTGCTCCCACTCCTCCTCCTTGACGAGCTCGCCGCGGTCCTCGTCCCAGCGTTCCTTGCGCATCAGGATGGGCCAGAGGATGTGATCGGAATACTTGCGGATGAGCTCGCGCAGCCGCACCCCGGAGAGGAATTCGTCTTCCCCCTCGCGCAGATGCAACACCACCTCGGTGCCGCGCTCGGGGCGCTCGATCTCGGCCACCTCGAAAGTCCCCGCCGACTCGCCCGTCATGGCGCATTCCCACAGCACGCCAGCACTCGGCGGTGAACCGGCGCGGCGCGAGCGCACGGTGACACGGTCGGCCACGATGAAAGCGGAGTAGAAACCGACGCCGAACTGGCCGATGAGCCGCGCGTCGGCCTGCCCCCCGGCACCGAGCTTTTGCAGGAACTCGCGCGTGCCCGACTTGGCGATGGTGCCCAGATGGGCTACCGCCTCCTCACGGCTCATGCCGATGCCGTTGTCGCGGATCGTCACGGTGCGCGCCGTGCGGTCGTAATCGACCCAGATTTTGAGTTCGCCGTCGCCCTCGAAGAGCTCCGGCTGCTGCGCCGCCTCGAAGCGCAGTTTGTCACAGGCATCCGACGCGTTCGAGATGAGCTCACGCAGAAAGATTTCTTTGTTCGAGTAGAGCGAATGCACCACCAGGTGCAAAAGCTGCTGCACCTCGGCCTGAAACTCCATCGTCCGGCGGGTTGCGTCGTTCGTTTCAGCCATCGTCTCGCTCCTGTCGATCGTCGTTCGGGATTTCTCGTTTCTGGGCATGGCAGGGGAAATTTTCAAGAGGAGGTTTCGTAGCGGATATCGACGATCTCCACCTCGCGCACGCCGCCCGGCGTCGGGATACGCACCACGTCGCCCAATTCGGCCTTGAGCAAGCCGCGCGCGAGCGGTGCGATCCAGCTCACCTTGCCCTCCCCCGCATCGGCCTCGTCGACCCCGACGATCTGCCAGGTCTCCTCGGTCTCGGTATTCAGATCGCGGATCGTCACCGTCGCCCCGAAGAAAACGCGGTCGGTCTGCGTCTGTTCGCGCGGATCGACCACCACGGCCGATTCCAGCCGTTTGGTGAGGTAACGCAGGCGCCGGTCGATCTCACGCAGGCGACGCTTGCCATAGATGTAGTCGCCGTTCTCGGAACGGTCACCGTTGCTCGCCGCCCAAGCCACCGTCTCGACGAGTTGCGGGCGCTCGACCTTGACGAGCCGCTCGAACTCCTCGCGCAAGGCGCGATACCCCGCTGGCGTCATGTAGTTCTTGAACCCGGGGAAGCTTTGTACCTCGACGAGCTCTTCGTCCTCGTCGACCTCGCTCTCACGCACGAATGCCTTGCTCATGCGTAGACCTCCTGTCAGAGTCGGCAAAAAACGCTAAAGTATAGTCTTCGACACCACCGGAGGGTTCCACCATGACGTTCGCCACCGATCCGCTCGTCGTCCTCATCCACGGCGCTGGACACGACCGACGCATCTGGTGGGCCGTCACCCTGGGGCTGAGCCGGCTGGGCTGGCAGGTGAGCGCCCCCGACCTCCCGGGACACGGTGCCGACGAACGTGCGCCGTGTCCCACCATCGAGGAATACGCTGCGGCGCTCGCCGTCGGTCTCGATCCAGAGCGCCCGATCGTCGCCGTCGGCCACAGCATGGGCTCGCTCGTGGCGCTCGAACTCGCCGCGCGGCTGGGTGAGCGCTGCCGCGGACTCGCGCTCATCGGCACGGCACTGCCGATGGCGGTGAGTGCGGAATTGCTCGAGCGTGCCGCCGAGCCGCGCGCCGCTTGCCAGCTGATGGAACCCTGGGCGTTCGGGGCACGCGCCCGGAACACGGGGCTGCCGCGTGCCGTGCAGGAACTCGTGCTGGAACAACGCCCCGGCGTGCTCGCCAATGACCTGCGCGCCTGCGCCGCCTACGCCGCCGAACCGGCGCTGGAGCGCGCCAAGGGAATGCGTGCACCGGCGCTCTTCCTCACCGGTGCCCAAGACCGCATGACGCCCGTCAAAGCCGCGACCCGCTTGTGGGAAACGCTGGCGCGACGCGAAGCCGCCTGTACCTGGCACACGCTCCCCGGCGTGGGGCACACCCCGATGCTGGAAGCGCCGCTCACCTTGCGCTGGCTGTTGCATCGTTTCCTGCGTCGCTGCCGCTGAGGAAACGCTGAATTCTTCAGCATCTCCCTGAGCCGATCGCTCCGTTTCAGAATTCGAGCTCGAGCACGATCGGCTGATGGTCTGAGGCGGCCGTCTCCTGCTCCACGAAGAAATCCCGCACCGCCGGGCGCAACGCCTCGCTCACCCAGGCGTAGTCGCAGCAGTAAGGATGATCTGGCCACTCCGCCCCGTGCAATCCCACCGTGTGCGCGTGCGGCGCCGCCCCATGCACCAAGCGCCAGGCGTCGAACCACAGATCGCTTTCCTCGAGCAGACGGTACTCCTCGTCTTCGGGGGCGAAGTTCCCGTCCCCCAGCCACACCGCTGCGGCCGGCCGCGGCCAGGCGCGGAAGGTCGCCTCTTCCTCGTCCCCGCCGCCCTCCGGCCAGGCGAGGATTTCCCTCTGATGTTCGACGAGGGCTTGCACCTGCGCCAGGCGCTGACGCCGCGAGTAGTATTCCAGATGCGTCGTTGCCACGCGCAGCCGCTGCTCCCCCACGCGCAGCGTCGCCTCGAGCAACACCCGAGGCATGCACTTGTCGGTCTCCGGCGGCGGGTAGGGCAGGCTCAGGCGCAGCACCTGCTCCACCGGCAGGCGGCTGCCCAACCAGTTGCCGAAGAGCGCCCGGCCGCCGTGCGCGCGCGGCACGTCGAGCGCTGGGGCGTAGAATCCGCGATACTCCGGCAAGGCGCCGCGCAGGATGGCCGGTCCGTCCTCGCCGCGCGAGCCAGGCAGTTCGTCGAAACGGCTCGCCACTTCCTGCAGGCAGAGCACGTCGGCGTCGAACGCGCGCAGCACCTTCAGGATCCGCGCCCAATCGACGCGTCCATCCGCCCCTCGCCCCCACTGGATGTTCCAACTGACGATGCGCATTCTTCCCCCCTAGCCAAGTACCGCGGGATTGGTCTGCACCGCGGCGATATAGGTCATCAGGGCGACGGTATCCTCGGGCGTGAGATCGACGAATTCGATGCCATAGCCCTTGGCCCCCTCGAGGGTACGATCCTCGATGTCACGTTCCGAACGCACGATGGCCTGCACCGCCAGGATGATCTCCGAGCCAGCGATCTCCAGCTTGAATTTGAGCTGAACGTGTTGCCCGACTTTCAGCGGATGGCGCGTGGCCAGCAGCCCTCCGCCCACCGACAGGTCGAGGATGATCCCACCGAAGGCTTGGTTGTCGTCGGAGACCACCGCCGCCACCAAGCGCACCGCCACCCGCTCGCTGCGCCGTAGTCGCACCGCCATCACATCCATCGGATACATGAGATGAAGATGAGGATAGGGGCGCGAGGCATTGACCAATACGGAAGAAGGGAAGACGAAGGCGTAGGAACCGACGCTACCGCGCACCCGCAAGGCAGTGCCTTCGGGCACGAAGAGTGGCAACCCTCCTCGCTCCAAGGCGTCGACGATCACCGACTTGCCGCGCAGTGCCCCGATGTAGCGCGCGAAATAACGATCCTCTTCCTGCCCCAGCTGGAGCTGCAAGACGGTGCCTGGTATGAGGCGCAGTTCCTCGAAATCGAGGTGGATCGTGTTTTTACCCGGTTCGTCCGCCTTTTCGACCACTTTCAGGGCGGTACCGATCGCCTGGCGAAAACGCTCGTCGGTGTTCAGGTTGCGCTCAGGCCCTTGGCGCAAGAGCTTTTCTTTCTCCTCGGCCGACGCGATCACGTGCCCTTTCGCCAACAACAAGCGGCCGTGCCGGTCGTAGACGTCGAATGGAATGGGCTTGCCGACCAGAAATTCGCTGGGACGAACGGGAACCCGGAGCACCGAGTAGTCTCCTTTTCATGCCGAAACGGCCGATTCATTCTAACCCGGCGCCGTGACGAACGGTAAAAACACCACGAAAAACCGCACGACGTCGCGGATCGATGCAATCGTCCGTGGCCCGACACTCATCTACCGAAAGCGGCAGTCGAGCAAGCGCGCGCCGAGCGCCCGACCCTAGGATCGCGCTCCAGCGTGCTCGAGCGGTCCAGGGCCGGCCTCCTCGCTCTTTTCGCTCTCCGCCGGCAAATAAACACCGAGCAAATACCATTCCGCCCCCGGCCGTGACGTGAGTTCTGGCCCCACGCCACGCAAATTTCCCTTCGGATCGATCGCCAACAGCAACTGCCCTCGACCCGCAAACCGCTCCTGGTACGCCTCGAAAGTGAACGCCTCGCTCAAGCGAGTGGTATAGACTTTCCCTCCGCGATCGAACAAGACGAGCAGTTCGGCCAGACCCACTTGCGGGCCGCCCAGCAGACGCGCATAACGTCGATCCAGCACTTGCTGCCTCTTTTTGCTCACCTCTTCGGGCGTGAGTAACACATAGACGTTACCCCGCCCGAATTCACGCTGGTAGCGTAGCGCCGCCAGCGCGTTCAATTCCGGATACGGCGACATCGCCAGCAGATACCCTACTCCGACGAGATCGAGCCGCCGGTCGGCCTCCTTCGAAACCACGTTGCCGAAAAAAGTCTCCAGCCCCGCCATGCGCGCCGTACGCACGAGGGCGTAATCGGTATCGGCGACGATCGTCCGAAACCCCAGCTTGGTGAGCGCCAAACCCAATTCTCGCCCCAGGCGATGCGCCCCCACGATCAGGACCCCGCGCGCTCGCGGCTCCGCCACCCCTAGACGTTGCGCTGCCAGTCGGGCGGTGCCACCAGCGAAGAGCACGGTGCCGATGATCACGGCGAACGTGAGCGGTACCAGCATCTCCGCCCCGGGGTGCCCCAATTCTCGCAAGCGCAAGGCAAAGAGCGCCGACACGGCCGCAGCCACGATCCCGCGCGGCCCGATCCAGGCGATCATGGCTTTTTCCTGCCATCTCAGTCCACTCCCCGTGGTCGAGGCCCATACTTTGAGCGGCTGGGCCACGAACTGGATCGCCAGAAAGACCAACACGACCCCTTTGCCCACCTCGGCCAGGCGCTCCACGTCGAGCCGAGCGGCAAGGACGATGAAGAGCACCGAGATCAACAAGATGGTGAGGGTTTCCTTGAACGAGAGTATGTTTTCGAGCGGCACTCTTTTCATGTTGGCCAAACGCATCCCCATCACGGTCACCGCCAACAATCCCGCCTCATGGGCGAGCATGTTCGCTGCCGTGAACACCCCGACCACGAAAGCGAGGACGATGACGTTGTCGAGATAATCGGGTACCAGATAATGACGCAACATCCGACCCAGCAGCTCGGCCGCGATCCAGCCGACGGCAAACCCGACCGCCACCGCTTTGACGAACACCCACAGCGCCAGCCAGGCCGGAAGATCGGGCAAAGCACGGCTGACGAGAAACTGATAGACCAACACCGCCGCCAGCGCCCCGATCGGATCGATCACGATCCCTTCCCATCGCAGCACCGTGGCTACCTTGGCACTAGGACGAACGAAACGCAATAGCGGCACGATGACCGTAGGGCCCGTCACCATCACCAGCGCCCCGAAAAGCCCTGCCAAGCCCCAATCCAGGCCGACGAACACATGGGCCGCCGCCGCGGCCACGGCCCAGGTCAGCAACGCGCCCAAGCTCACCAAGCGCAGCACGACTTGACTCATGCCTCTGAGTTCGCTGAACCGCAGGGTGAGACTCCCCTCGAACAGGATCACCGCCACCGCCAGCGATACCAAAGGAAAGAGCACGGGTCCGAACAAGCGATCCGGATCGAGAAATCCCAGCCCGGGTCCGGCCACGATCCCCAATATCAGCAAAAAGACGATCGCCGGTATCTGGGTTCGCCACGCCACCCACTGCGCCGCCGCGCCGGCAACGACGATGAAAGCGAGCGTCAATAAAATGTTTTCATGCACCGTTTTTCTCCCGGCTTCGATTCGTTCCCGATTTTATAAGAGGACAATGAAGGCCAACCTGCTTGACCAAAGCCGATCGAGCCGCTAACGTTACGGGTTTACCCGATCTTTGCACGGATCATCCCCACGAGGTATACCCCTATGCTCCTCACCGGCGCCGAAATCGTCGTCCAGTGCCTGCAGCGCGAAAACGTCAAATACGTCTTCGGCTATCCCGGCGGCGCGGTCCTGCACATCTACGACGCATTTTTCCAGCAAGACGAGATCCGGCACGTGCTCGTACGCCACGAGCAGGCCGCGGTGCATGCCGCCGACGGCTATGCGCGGGCGAGCGGTGAAGTGGGCGTGGCGCTCGTCACCTCCGGCCCCGGCGCGACCAACGCGGTCACCGGCATCGCCACGGCCTATTGCGACTCCATTCCGGTGGTGATCCTCTCCGGCCAGGTCCCCACCGCCATGATCGGGCAAGACGCCTTCCAGGAAGTCGACACGGTGGGCATCACCCGCCCCTGCGTCAAGCACAACTTCCTCGTCAAGGACGTCGTAGAACTCGCCGACACCCTCAAAAAAGCCTTCCACATCGCCCGCACCGGCCGTCCCGGCCCGGTGCTCGTCGACATCCCCAAAGACGTCTCGGCCGCCAAGTGCGAGTTCCGCTACCCCGAAACGGTGTCGATGCGCTCCTACAATCCCGTCGTCAAGGGGCACCAGGGGCAGATTCGCAAGGCCATCAAGGCGCTGCGCGAGGCCGAGCGCCCCATCCTCTACGCGGGCGGCGGGGTGATCCTCGCCGATGCCGCCGACGAGCTCACGGCGCTCGCCCGCCGCCTGGGGGCTCCGGTCACCACCACGCTCATGGCGCTGGGCGCCTACCCGGCGAGCGACCGCCAATTCCTCGGCATGCCCGGCATGCACGGCACCTATGAAGCCAACCTCGCTCTGCACCACGCCGACGTGGTACTCTCGATCGGCGCACGTTTCGACGATCGCGTCATCGGCAGCCCCGAGCACTTCGCCAGCGAGCCGCGCACCATCATCCACATCGACATCGACCCCTCCTCCATCGGCAAGCGCGTCAAGGCCGACCTGCCCATCGTCGGCGACGTGCGCCACGTGCTCGCCGACTTCCTGCGCATCCTCGACGAAGAGGGCGTCACGGCCCCGAGCGAGGCGCTCGCCCCCTGGTGGGAGCGCATCGAACAATGGCGCGCCCGGCGCTGCCTCGCCTACGAGCAGCCGGCCGAAGGCCCCATCAAGCCGCAATACGTGATCGAGACCCTGTGGAAAGTGACCAAGGGGGATGCCATCGTCACCTCCGACGTAGGGCAACACCAGATGTGGGCCGCGCAATACTACCGCTTCGATCACCCGCGCCGCTGGCTCAATTCTGGCGGCCTTGGCACCATGGGCGTGGGTCTGCCCTACGCCATGGGCGCGCGCTTCGCCCGACCCGATGCGCCGGTGGTGTGCGTCACCGGCGAAGCCTCGATCCAGATGTGCATCCAGGAGCTCTCCACCTGCAAGCAGTTTCGCCTGCCGCTCAAGATCGTCAATCTCAACAACGGCTATCTCGGCATGGTGCGGCAGTGGCAGCAGCTCTTCCACGGCGGGCGTTATTCCGAATCCTACATGGACTCCCTGCCCGACTTCGCGGCGCTCGCCCGCGCCTATGGGCACGTCGGCATCCGCGTGGATCGTCCCGCCGATCTCCAGCCGGCGCTCGAGCGCGCCTTCAGCGAGCACGCCAACGAGCTCGTCTTTCTGGACGTGCGCATCGATCCCCGCGAGAACGTCTATCCCATGATCCAGGGCGGCAAGGGGCTGACCGAGATGATCCTCTCGGCCGACAGCCTCTGACCCACGGCACAGGAACGAACACCATGCGACACCTCATCTCCGTGCTGATCGAAAACGAATCCGGAGCACTGTCGCGCGTCGCCGGCCTCTTCTCGGCGCGCGGCTACAACATCGAATCGCTCACCGTCGCGCCCACCGAAGACCCTTCGCTGTCGCGCATGACCATCATCACCACCGGTTCGGACGACGTCATCGAGCAGATCACCAAGCACCTCAACAAGCTCATCGAGACGGTCAAGGTGGTGGATCTGTCGGAAGCGCCGCACCTCGAGCGCGAACTGATGCTACTCAAAGTGCGCGCCACCGGCAAGGACCGCGAGGAGATGAAACGCATGGCCGACATCTTCCGCGCGCGCATCGTCGACGTCACCGACACCACCTACGTCATCGAACTCACCGGCAACCAGGGCAAGCTCGATGCCTTCATCCAGGCGATCGACCCCGCCCTGATCCTCGAGACCGTGCGTAGCGGCGTCTGCGGCATCGGCCGCGGCGAACGCGTCCTGCGCGTCTGACCCTCTCAAGACCACAACGGAAAGGAAATACCATGAAAGTGTATTACGACAAGGACGCCGACCTCTCGCTCATCAAGGGCAAGTCCGTCACCATCGTCGGCTATGGCTCGCAAGGCCATGCACATGCCCTCAACCTGCGCGACTCGGGCGTGAACGTCACCGTGGGGCTTCGCCGCGGCGGTAGCTCCTGGAGCAAAGCCGAAGCCGCCGGCCTCACGGTCAAGGAAGTGGGCGAAGCCGTCAAAGGGGCGGATCTGGTAATGATCCTGCTGCCCGACGAAACCCAGCCCGAAGTCTATACGCGCGACATCGAGCCCAACCTCAAGCAGGGCGCGGCGCTCGCCTTCGCCCACGGATTCAATATCCACTACAACCAGATCGTGCCACGCGCCGACCTCGACGTCATCATGATCGCGCCCAAAGGCCCGGGCCACACTGTGCGCTCCGAATACGTGCGTGGCGGCGGAGTACCCACGCTCATCGCCGTGCACCAGGACGTCTCCGGCAAGGCGCGCGACTTGGCGCTCTCCTACGCCGCGGCCAACGGCGGCACCAAGGGCGGCGTGATCGAGACCACGTTCCGCGAAGAAACCGAGACCGACCTCTTCGGCGAGCAGGCTGTGCTCTGCGGCGGGGCGGTCGAACTCGTCAAGATGGGATTCGAAACGCTGGTCGAAGCCGGTTACGCCCCCGAGATGGCCTACTTCGAGTGCCTGCACGAACTCAAGCTCATCGTCGATCTCATGTACGAGGGCGGCATCGCCAACATGAACTACTCGATCTCGAACAACGCCGAGTTCGGCGAGTACACCACCGGCCCCGAAGTCATCAACGAGCACTCCCGCGCCGCCATGCGCCGCGCGCTCGAGCGCATCCGCAACGGCGAGTATGCCAAGCAGTTCATCCTCGAGGGCAAGCTCAACTACCCGAGCATGACGGCGCGCCGGCGGCTCATCGCCGAGCACCCGATCGAACAGGTCGGCGCCAAGCTGCGCTCGATGATGCCGTGGCTGGCCAAAAACAAGCTGGTCGATCAGAGCAAAAACTAACGAACACCTCGAATAACCTACTGCGCGGCTGCATGGCGGCGTTGCGCGGTGCTCGGATGCTCGCCTATCTGGGTGATATGTCTCGCATCCTGCGCTCCGGGCGCCTTGCCCTGCAGCCGCTCGCGACGGTTCTTCGAGGTGTCGCCCTGGATATCAACCGCAGCGATAAGCGGCGTCGCACCCCTGCGGCGCCGCCTCCACCCACAGGCGCTCGCCGCGGGCACACAGCCACGCCTCCCCCAGGGGAAAACGCCATACCCCGCCTGCATAGTCCGCCGCCTGGCGCAATCCTTCTTCCAAACGCCGGTGGGTCGGCGGCAGGGCCGGCAGCCGCAGGGTTGCCCAGCGCACCAAATTCTTCTGCCGATGGACCGGCAGCCGCAAAAACTCCGCCAAATCCCAGCCGCCCTGCGGATGGCCCACCCGTTCGTCGTCGAGCGCGGCCAGATCGTCCAAGCCTTGCTGCGCCTCGGCCATGGTCTCGGCGGTACGGGCGAGCACGGTGCGCACGCCGGGCAGCCTGTGTTCCAGCTGCGGCAGGATCTCTGCGCGCAGCCAGTTACGGGTGAAGTCGGCGCTCGCATTCGACGGATCCTCGACCCAGCGCAAACCGCGTTCCCGTGCCCAGGCGATGAGCGTCTCTTTGGGCAGATCGAGGAAAGGGCGCAGCCACCACGGCGCCGCCGCCCCGGCCAGGGGCGCCGGTGCAATGGGCCGCATCGCCGCGAGTCCGGCCACGCCCGAGCCACGCAGCAAACGAAAGAGCACCGTCTCGGCCTGATCGTCGCGATGCTGCGCGAGCACCAACGCATCCCCCGGCACCGCGGCGAGCGCGCGCAGGCGCGCCGAACGCGCCGCGGCCTCCAGCCCTCTGCCGTCCGGCTGCACGCGCACGTACGCCACCTGCAGCGGCACCCCGAGTGAAGCACAGTGCGCTCGCGCTGCCTCGACCCAGGCGTCGGCCTGCTCGAGGAGCCCATGGTGCACATGTACCGCCCTCAGCTCCAGCGGAAATTCGGCGCGCGCCTCGGCAAGCGCGTGCAGCAGCACGGTGGAGTCGACCCCGCCGGAAAATCCCAATACGAGCCGCAAAGGAAACGCTGAATAATTGGCTGCGCGGGCGAATCGCTGCGTTGCGCGGTGCTCGCTCCCTCGCCTATCTACTCGATATGTCTCGGTCGCTGCGCTCCGTGCGCCTTGCGCTTCATCCCGCTCGCTCATTTCTTCAGCGTCTCCCAAAGGGTGCGAAGGGATCCGCGCCGCGAGCGATTCGATCGCCTGGAAGATCGCCGCGGCGACCTGATCGCGCTCAGGAGCGCTCGGCGAAGCGGCCATAGGAAACCAGGCGCTGCTGCCGGCGTTCCACCAGTGCTTCGGGCGCGAGCCCTTCGAGCCCGGCGAGCGCCTG
This sequence comes from Tepidiphilus olei, assembly GCF_006980705.1. GTDB lineage: Bacteria > Pseudomonadota > Gammaproteobacteria > Burkholderiales > Rhodocyclaceae > Tepidiphilus > Tepidiphilus olei. Next base: position 150,192 of record NZ_SBHO01000006.1, read on the forward strand.
CTGCAGATGCCCTTTGAGGATCTCGGCCATCTTCTCCGGTTCGCGGTGTGCGCCGCCCACCGGTTCCGGCACGATGCCGTCGATCAGACCCAAGGACAAGAGCTTGGGCGCGGTGATACCCAGGATCTCGGCCGCCTCGGGCGCCTTCTCCGCACTCTTCCACAGGATGGACGCGCAACCTTCGGGCGAGATCACCGAATAGACGGCGTGCTGCAACATGAGCACCGTGTCCCCCACGGCGATCGCCAGCGCTCCGCCTGAGCCACCCTCGCCGATCACGGTGACGACCACGGGCACGCGCAGCATGGCCATCTCGTAGAGGTTTCGCCCAATGGCCTCCGACTGTCCCCGCTCCTCGGCGTCGATTCCGGGATAGGCACCGGGCGTATCGACGAAAGTGAAGATCGGCAGGCCGAACTTCTCGGCCAGTTTCATCAAGCGCAGCGCCTTGCGGTAGCCTTCGGGCCGGGGCATGCCGAAATTGCGTGCGATCTTCTCCTTGGTGTCGCGCCCTTTCTGATGGCCGATCACCATGCACGGCCGCCCATCGAAGCGCGCGAGCCCGCCAACGATCGCCTTGTCGTCGGCGAAATGACGATCGCCGTGCAGTTCCTCGAAATCGGTGAAGATTCGTTGCACATAGTCGAGCGTATAGGGGCGCAGTGGATGGCGCGCCACCTGCGTCGTTTGCCAGGCATCGAGCCGGGCGTAGAGCTCCTCGAGCTGCTTGTGCGCCTTCTTCTCCAGCCGCTCGATCTCTTCGCTGATGTCGACGGCGGAAGCGTCGTGCGCGTAGCGCAACTCGCCGATCTTCTCCTCCAGCTCGGCTACCGAGCGTTCGAATTCGAGAAAGATCCGTTTCATACCTACATCCCGACCTGAGAAGAGGAGATTTTACCCGAAGGTCACCACCCGGGTCCGAAAAACGGAAAGGGCGCTTGCCGCGCCCCTTCCTGACCAGCGAAAAACCGCGTTCGACTCAATCGTCGCCGTTGAACACCCCGAGCAGATGCAACAGGCTCGTGAAGAGGTTGAAGATCATGACGTAGAGGGAAACGGTCGCGAGGATGTAGTTGGTCTCGCCGCCGCGCACGATCTGGCTCGTTTCATAGAGGATCAGGCCAGACATGAGCAGCACGAACATCGCGGACACGGCCAGCGACAATCCCGGCATCTGGAAGAAAATCGCCGCGAGTCCGGCAAGGAAGGCAACCAGCACGCCCACGAACAGGAACCCGCCCATGAAGGAGAAATCGCGCTTCGAGATCGTCGCATAGGCCGACAGCCCCAGGAAGATCGCCGCCGTACCGCCAAAGGCCTGCATCACGATCGCCGAGCCGTTGGGCAAGGCCAAATAAGCGGAGAGGATCGGCCCGAGGGTGTAACCCATGAAGCCGGTGAGTGCGAATACGGCCAAGATGCCGCTTGCCCGGTTGGCGAGTTTGTGCACCAGAAAAAGCAACCCGAAGTATCCTACCAAGGTGATGATGAGCCCCGGATGCGGCAAGCCCAAGGCCATGGACACGCCCGCCGTCAGCGCGGAAAACGCCAAGGTCAGCGCGAGCAGGACGTAGGTATTGCGCAGCACCGGGTTGCTTACCGGCAATGCCTCCCCCCGCGCCTCCGACAGAGGGATGGCTCGGGCTTGGGTGGACTCATTCCAGCGTTCGTCGATTCTTTGCATCGTACCCTCCTTCAAAATTTCGTTTCAGCGTATGGGATCACTCTGCGCTGCGCACCGAGAAAGTCCGCATGCTTCGGACACCTCTCGACTGCCCGGCGCAAGGTTTTCCTCACGGACACTCAGGCTGGCTGTGGCAACACCTGCGGCCGAGCGAAGCGTCGTTCGAGCACGCGCTGTACCCGCTTCACTGCACGTTCGACTGCCAACTGCGCCACGCGTTCCGTGACCGCGAACACCACCTGCGGGCGGTGACGCAGACGCATCTGCACCACGCAGCGCTTGGCCCATGCCCCGGTTTCGTCGCGCACGTCGACCAATTTCACCCGTGCCCAGGTCACCCGGTCACGGAAGCGGCGGATCGCCCCGGAAAAACGGTGCGCCAGCTCCTCCCTGTCGATCTCTGTGCACGTTTGGCCTTCGCAAACGAGTTCCAGTTTCATCATGAGCCTCCTTTCGCTGATCGCAGCTTTGGGATTTCATTCTAGATCAACTAAACTCAGATAAAATCAGAAAAAAATGCAAAAACTCTTCGGGAAATTCGAATGATCAGTCTGAAGCAACTCCATCATTTCTGGCTCGTCGGTCGCACGGGCAGCATCCAGCGCGCCGCCGAGACCAGCGGCCTCACCCCCCAGACCATTTCGGGGCAGATCGGCGTACTCGAAGGCGCACTCGGTCGCCGTCTGCTACGGCGCAAGGGGCGCGGCATCGAACTCACCGAAGCCGGCAAGATCGCGTTGCGCTACGCCGAGCGGATCTTCGGCCTCACCGAAGAATTGGAAGCCGCTCTCGCGCACGCGGACGAACGACCCTCCCTACCCTATCGTCTGGGTTTGCTCGACATCGTGCCAAAATCGCTCGCGGCGCTACTGCTCGAACCCGTACTCGAACACCGACCGAGGTTGCGCCTGAGCGTGGCTGAAGAGCCGCTACCCCGCTTGCTGAGCGAACTCATGCTGGGCCGGCTCGACGCACTCATCGCCGATGGCCCGCCGCCCACGCAGCTCGGGCACAAGCTGCAGTACCGACTGCTGATCGAATCCCAGCTCGCCCTGTACGCCCGCGCCGACCTCAGCCTGACCGGCCCCTTGCCGCAGTCTCTCGACGCGGCCCCTTTGCTGTTGCCCGGTGAGCACTCGGCGACCCGCCTGGCCTTGTTGCAGCTCTTCGACGAGCACCATGTCACACCGCATATCGTAGGTGAATTCGACGACAGCGCCCTCATGCGCACCCTGGCGGAGAACGGGGCGGGCATCTTTCCTGCACCCGCCATCCTCGAACCGACGCTGTGCGAAAGTGGAGTCCTGCGCTGTCTCGGGTCGCTCCCCGATATTACCGAGCACTACTATCTACTCACCCTCGAGCGCAAGTGGCATCACCCGGGAACCCAGGCGCTGCTGCACCGTTTCGCCCCAGATCACCAGCCCGAGCCCCCCTTGGCGTCATCCGATTCCGAGGTGCCTTCCGTTCCCCATCCCTGATCTCCGACGGGAATCTCGATTTTTTCCAGATCCACTGTCTCGACCTGGGAAAAACTCATCGTCACCAGGCTCGGGAAGGCGATCAGCAAGCCGACCATCACCAACTGCAGGATCAGGAAGGGGATCGCTCCCCAGTAGATTTCAGCAGTGGATATGCCGCGGATCTTCTTGCCGGTCACGGAATCGACGTATTCGCCCGCCGGCGCCACGCTACGCAAGAAGAACAAGGCAAAACCGAAAGGCGGGTGCATGAAGGAAGTCTGCATCACCATGGCGATGAGCACGCCGAACCAGATGAGATCGATCCCCAACGCATGGGCCGCCGGTCCGAGCAGCGGAACGACGATGAAGGCGAGCTCGAAGTAGTCGAGGAAGAAAGCGAGCACGAAGACAAAGAGCGCCGCGAAGATGAGAAAGCCCACCTCACCCCCGGGCAACTGGGTGAGCAAGTGCTGTACCCAGTGGCTTCCCCCTACCCCCTGGAAGGTGAGGTTGAATATGGTCGCGCCGATGAGAATGAACATCACGAAGGAGGACAGTACCGTCGTTCCCTTCAATGCCTGAACCAGCAAAGAAAAAGTGAGGCGTCTCCTCACCAAGGCGAGCAGCATCGCCCCCACCGCGCCCATCGCCCCACCTTCGGTGGGCGTGGCCACCCCGAGGAAGATGGTGCCGAGGACGAGGAAAATGAGCGCGAGCGGTGGAATCAGCACGAACGTGACGCGCTCGGCCATGCGCGAGAGCAGCCCCAGGCGGAACACCCGGTTGACGAGCGCGAACACGAACGCCAGACCCGCCGCGACACACGTGGCCACTACGACCGTCTCGTCGATCGGCCGATCCTGAGGTTCACCGCCGCCGAGCCAGGCAACCAGCTCGCCGTAATATTGTCCGAAGACGATTCCCACTACGGTCGCGATCGCCGCCAAGACGACCACCGAACGCGTACCGCTCGAACCGTCGTCCTCGCGGATGACGCGCGCCTCCGGCGGCAAAGCCGGCAAGGCACGCGGACGCAGGAGGGTCAGGCCGACCACGTAGAGCACGTAGAGTCCGACCAGGGCAAACGCAGGGATGAACGCCCCCTTGTAGAGATCGCCGACGCTCTTGCCCAGCTGATCGGCGAGCACGATCAGCACGAGCGAGGGCGGCAGAATCTGCGCCAAAGTACCCGAAGCGGCGATCACACCGGTCGCGAGCTTACGGTCGTAGCCATAGCGCAGCATGATGGGCAGCGAGATGAGCCCCATGGAGATCACCGAGGCGGCCACCACGCCCGTGGTGGCCGCAAGCAGCGCCCCGACGAAGATCACGGCGAAGGCCAGCCCTCCGCGCACCGAACCGAAGAGCTGACCGATGGTGTCGAGCAGGTCCTCGGCCATGCCCGAGCGCTCGAGCACCAGGCCCATCAAGGTGAAAAAGGGCACGGCGAGCAAGGTCTCGTTCTGCATGATACCGAAGATGCGCAGCGGCAGCGCCTGGAAGAACGCCGGCGAGAGCAGGCCGAGCTCGATGCCGATCAGGCCGAAGAAAAGTCCGCAGGCCCCCAAGGCGAAGACGACGGGAAAGCCGTAAAGCAAAAACAGGACCAGCCCCAGGAACATCAACGGAGCGAGGTTTTCCGCGAGCCATGCCATCATCGCGCTCCTTCCACGCCATCCGGCGACCGTATCTCGTCGCTTTCCTTCACGAAAGGTGATGGCAAGACCCCCTTGAGAAAAGCGATGCGCTTTATCGCCTCCGAAACCCCCTGCAGCAGCAAGAGCGAAAATCCGACCGGGATCATGAGATAGACCGGCCAGCGGATGAGTCCGCCGGAGTTCGAAGACATCTCACCCGATACGTAGGCCTGCCAAAAGAAAGGGAGGGAGAAATAGAGCACGCCCAGACACACTGGCAACATCATGAAAACGATCCCGACAAGATCCATCCATGCCTGGGTACGGGGTGAGAAACGCGAGATCAGGATGTCGATGCGCACGTGTTCGTTGTTGCGCAGCGTCAGCGCCGCTGCGAGCAAAAAGGCCGCGGCGTAGAGGTACCACTGCGCCTCGAGCCAGGCGTTCGAGCCCACGTTGAACATTTTTCGCACCAGGGCATTGACCGCACTCAAGAGCGTTGCAGCCAGGATCAGCCACATCGCCAGTCGCCCGAAGAACCGGGTGAATGCATCGATGCCACGCGACACCTTCAGCCAAAACTGCATCGCGTCTCTCCAAAAAAGTGCGCCATTATAGAAGAAAAAGAAGCTACCCCGGCCCAGGGAAACGCTGAATAATTGGCTGCACGGGCGAATCGCTGCGTTGCGCGGTGCTCGCTCATTTCTTCAGCGTCTCCCTAGCTGTCCATGGTCGTTCAAGCGAGGGCCGCTTCCCGCGAAGCGTCCATTTCCTTCACGCTCCCCTGCTCCCACTGCCGCCACAGAGCCTCGCGGCGGCGGGTGACCTGCTCACCGGCCGCCCGCTTGACGTGCCCGAACCCGCGGATGCGCTGCGGCAGGGCGAGCAGTTCGGTGGCGAGCGCCAGCCGCTCGGCGTCGAGTTCGCGCAAGACCCGCTCCACGTCGCTTTCGAACTCGGTGATGAGGGCGCGCTCCCAGCGCCGCTCCTCGGTGCGGGCGAAGGGGTCGAGCACCGTGCCGCGCAGCCGTTTCATCTTGGCGAGCAGCGCGAAGGCGCGGCGCATGGCCGGGCC
>NZ_SBHO01000007.1 GCF_006980705.1 Tepidiphilus olei
CCGGGGAAGTCGTACTTGGAGAGCAGCTCGCGCACTTCCATCTCGACGAGCTCGAGGAGCTCGGGGTCGTCGACCATGTCGCACTTGTTCATGTAGACGACGATGTAGGGCACGCCCACTTGGCGCGCCAGCAGGATGTGCTCGCGCGTCTGCGGCATCGGACCGTCGGCGGCCGACACCACCAGAATGGCGCCGTCCATCTGCGCCGCACCGGTGATCATGTTCTTGACGTAGTCGGCGTGGCCCGGGCAGTCGACGTGCGCGTAGTGGCGCTTCTCCGTCTCGTATTCGACGTGCGCGGTGTTGATCGTGATCCCACGGGCCTTTTCTTCCGGCGCCGCGTCGATGTCGTCGTACTTCTTCGCCTCGCCGCCGTAGTACTTCGACAGCACCGTCGTCAGCGCCGCCGTCAGCGTCGTCTTCCCATGGTCCACGTGACCGATCGTGCCCACATTCACGTGCGGCTTGGTGCGCTCGAACTTCGCTTTTGCCATGAAAGACCCCTATTTTTCCGAGACCCGCTCTGAAGAAGAATGACTGGTTACGTACCGTTTCGTGGTGCCCATGACGTGGATCGAACACGTGACCTCTCCCTTACCAAGGGAGTGCTCTACCACTGAGCTACATGGGCGTGCGCAACGAGAGCGTACGTACGACCTAAGGCTCGACTGGAGCGGGTGAAGGGAATCGAACCCTCGTCTTAAGCTTGGAAGGCTTCTGCTCTACCATTGAGCTACACCCGCTCGATACCCAAAACCGCTGCCATGTTCGTTTGGAGGGGGTAGGATTCGAACCTACGAAGGCTGAGCCGGCAGATTTACAGTCTGCTCCCGTTGACCGCTTGGGTACCCCTCCGCGAGAATCGGCATTATGGAGGACACTCGAGGAAAAGTCAACGCCTCAAAGCCTGATCGCACGAAACGCGGGGTTGACGATACCCCGCATTCCACTATATAAACGAATGGCGTACCCGTGCCGCTGCGGCATGAAAGCCCCGTGATCCGGCTGCATGTTTGCCCTCTTACCTCATCAGGATCCTCCATGCCCCCCCGTCTCAATACCCTGTTGACCCGTGCCATCCTCGTCGCCCTGCTCGCTGGCGGCGCCCTGTGGCTTTGGCAGCGTATCGAGCAATCGCGTAGCGACGACGGCATCGTATCGAGCAACGGGCGCATCGAGGCGATCGACGTCAACATCTCGGCCAAGCTGCCTGGGCGCATCGAGGATATCTTCGCCGACGAGGGCGATCTCGTCGCCAGAGGGCAGGTGGTGGCCAAACTCGACACCAGCGTGCTGGAAGCCCAGCTCCGTGAAGCACGGGCCCAGCACGATCGGGCGCGGATGGACCTCGAATCCGCTCGCAGCCTACTTGCCCAGCGCGAGGCCGACAAGGCCGCCACCGAGGCGCTCGTGGTGCAACGTCTGGCCGACCTCGACATGTTGCGCAAGCGGCTCGCCCGCACTCGGGAGTTGGCGAGGCAAGACATGGCCACCCAGTCCAGACTCGACGAGGATTCGGCCGCGGTCGATGCCACGCAGGCCGCCGTCGTGGCCGCCCGGGCCCAGGTGCGGGCCGCCGAGGCGGCGATCATCCAATCCCGAGCGGCCATCGCGGCCGCCGAAGCGCAAGTGGCGGCAACGAGCGCGAGCATCGAACGCATCCAGGCCGATATCGACGACAGCCTTTTACGCGCTCCCCGTGACGGTCGCGTCCAGTACCGCATCGCCCAGCCCGGCGAGGTGGTGGCCGCCGGCGGTGCCGTGCTCAATGTGGTCGACCTCTCCGACGTCTACATGACCTTCTTCCTGCCGACGCAAGTCGCCGGCAAAGTGGCGATCGGCTCGGAGGTTCGCCTCGTGCTCGATGCTTTCCCCCAGTACGTGATCCCGGCTACGGCGACTTTCGTCTCCGACGTGGCGCAATTCACGCCCAAAACGGTGGAAACGGCCGAAGAGCGGCAGAAACTGATGTTCCGGGTCAAGGCGAGCATCGACCCGGATCTGCTGCGCCAGCACCTGCCTCAGGTCAAGACGGGCTTGCCGGGCATGGCCTATCTCAAGCTCGATCCCCAGCGTGACTGGCCCGCCCACCTCCAAGTGAAGGTGCCCTGATGCGTGAGCCGGTCGCACGGCTGCAGGGGGTGAGTCTGGTCTACGGCAAGACTCGCGCCCTCGACGGGGTAGACCTCGACATCCCTTCCGGCTGCCGCGTCGGATTCATCGGCCCCGACGGGGTGGGAAAATCCAGCCTTCTCTCGCTCATCTCCGGGGCACGCGCCATCCAGCAAGGCAAGGTGTGGGTGCTGGGGGGCGACATGACCGACCCCCGCCACCGGCTGCAGGTCTGCCCCGACATCGCCTACATGCCCCAAGGTCTGGGCAAGAACCTCTATCCGACGCTTTCCGTGGCCGAGAACATCGACTTCTTCGGCCGCCTTTTCGGCCACGACGCGGCCGAGCGCAAACGGCGCATCGAGCAGCTCACCCGCGCCACGGGACTCTTCCCTTTTCTCGACCGTCCCGCCGGCAAGCTCTCGGGCGGCATGAAGCAGAAGCTCGGCCTGTGCTGCGCCCTCATCCACGATCCCGAGCTCTTGATCCTCGACGAGCCCACGACCGGCGTCGATCCCCTGTCGCGGCGCCAGTTCTGGGCCCTCATCGATGAGATTCGCGCCACGCGCGAAGGCATGAGCGTGCTCGTGGCCACCGCCTACATGGAGGAAGCGGCGCGTTTCGACTGGCTCGTGGCCATGGACGAGGGAAAAGTACTCGCCACCGGCTCGCCGCAGGAATTGCTCGAGCAGACCGGTAGCGACAACCTGGAACAGGCCTTCATCGCGCTGCTACCGGAAGAGAAGCGCCGGGGATATCGACCCGTCGAAATCGGATCGCTACCCGAGCGGGGCGACGAAGAGATCGCCATCGAGGCGAAAGATCTGACGATGCGTTTTGGCAATTTCGTTGCCGTCGACCACGTCAGCTTTCGCATCCGCCGTGGCGAGATCTTCGGCTTTCTTGGCTCGAACGGTTGCGGCAAGACGACGACGATGAAGATGCTCGCCGGGCTACTCACGCCCTCCGAGGGCAAGGCCTGGCTCTTCGGCAAGGAAGTCGACCCGCGCGACATCGATACGCGCCGCCAAGTGGGCTACATGTCGCAGTCCTTTTCGCTCTACGACGAGCTCACGGTGCGGCAGAACCTCGAGCTGCACGCGCGGCTCTACGGCATCCCCAAGGAGAAGATCGCCGATTACGTCCAGGAAGTGGTGCAGCGCTTCAGACTCTCGCGAATCATCGACGCCCTTCCCCCTTCACTGCCCCTGGGACATCGGCAGCGGCTGTCGCTCGCGGCCGCCGTCATCCATCGACCGAAAATATTGATCCTCGACGAGCCGACCTCGGGGGTCGACCCGGTGGCGCGCGACGGGTTCTGGAACCTCTTGCTCGAGCTGTCGCGCCGCGACGGCGTGACGATCTTCATCTCCACCCATTTCATGAACGAGGCGGAGCGCTGCGACCGCATCTCGCTGATGCATGCCGGGAAAGTGCTCGTCACGGGAGCGCCGGCCGAGATCGTGCGCGAGGGCGGTCACGAGTCGCTCGAAGCGGCCTTCATCGACCATCTGGAACGGGCTTCGCAAGAAGGGCGGCAAGCCGACGCCGCCCAAGAGCCGACCGCCATGAGCGGCGAAGAACGCAAACGCACGGCGGGTCTGACCGAAAAAACGCCGGTGCGGGGAACGACGCACACCACCTCCTTTTTCAGCCTGCGCCGGATGCTGAGCTACCTGGTGCGCGAAGCTCTGGAACTGCGTCGCGACCCGATCCGCCTGTCGCTGGCGCTGGTGGGCAACGCCATCTTGATGCTGGTGATGGGCTTTGGCATCACCATGGACGTGGAGGATCTGACCTTCGCCGTCCTCGATCGCGACCAGACCACGCTGAGCCAGTCGTACGCCCTCAATCTGGCCGGTTCGCGCTATTTCAGCGAGCAGCCTCCGATCGCCGACTACGAAGAAATGGACCGGCGAATGCGCTCGGGCAAACTGGGTCTGGCGGTCGAGATCCCGCCGGGCTTTGCACGCGACCTCGCGCACGGCAAACCGGTGGAGGTCGGAGCGTGGATCGACGGGGCGATGCCTTCGCGCGCGGAAACGATCCGTGCCTATGTCCAGGGCATTCACGCGCAGTGGCTCCAGACACAAGCGCGCGAACGTCACTTGCCCGACCCGACGCTGGCCACGATCGAGATCCGTTTCCGCTACAACCCGGACGTGAAGAGCATCGTCTCGATAGTACCCGCAGTCATCCCGCTGCTACTGATGCTCATTCCGGCGATGCTCGCCGCCTTGGCGATCGTACGCGAAAAGGAACTGGGGTCGATCACCAACTTCTATGTCACCCCGACGACGAGGATGGAATTCCTCCTCGGCAAGCAAATCCCCTACGTGATTCTCTCCCTCCTCAGCTTCGTGCTGCTGCTCGCGCTGGCCGAATTCGTCTTTCGCGTGCCCGTCAAGGGAAGCTACCTGGCGCTGTTCCTGGGTGCAATCTTGTATGTCATGGCCTCGACCGCCTTGGGTATATTGATCTCGAGTTTCATGCGCAGCCAGATCGCGGCGCTCTTCGCCACGGCGGTGCTCACACTGCTGCCGGCGACGCAATTCTCGGGCCTCATCGATCCGGTCTCCTCGCTCGAGGGCGGAGGTCGGCTGATCGGCGAAATCTATCCGACCACCCACTTCGTGGTCATCTCCCGCGGTACGTTCTCGAAAGCGCTGCACTTCCGCGATCTCACCGACGCCTTCGTACCGCTCGCGCTCGCCTGGCCCATCCTCTTTGGCTTGTCGGCGGCACTGCTGCGCAAACAGGAGCGTTGAACCGTGCGCTGGTCCCACGTCTGGCATCTCGGCATCAAAGAGTTCTACAGTCTGGGACGCGACCCGGTGCTGCTGGTGCTGATCCTCTATGTCTTCACTTTCTCCATCCATTCGCAGGCCACGTCGATTCCCGAAACGCTCAACAAGGCGCCGATCGCCGTGGTGGACGAGGATCGTTCGCAGCTCTCCGAACGCATCCTCCATGCCCTCTATCCGCCGTATTTTCTGCCGCCGGAGCGCATCGACACCGCCACGATGGACGCGCGCATGGACCGAGGGCTGGATACGTTCGCGCTCGACATCCCGCCGGATTTCGAGCGCGACGTGATGGCCGGCAAGAAACCGACGATCCAGCTCAACGTCGACGCCACCCGGATGAGCCAGGCGTTCACCGGCAGCGGCTACGTGCAGACCATCGTCAATGAAGAGATCGCGGCCTACGTCGCTCGCCACAAGGCGCAGGAACGCCAGCCCGTGGAGCTCAGCTTGCGTATCCGCTTCAACCAGGAATTGAACAAATCCTGGTTCGGCGGCATCATGGGCATCATCAACGAAGTGACGATGCTCTCCATCGTGCTCACCGGCGCAGCGCTCATCCGCGAGCGCGAACATGGCACGATCGAGCACCTCTTGGTCATGCCGGTCACCGCACTCGAGATCATGTTGAGCAAAATCTGGTCGATGGGGCTGGTCGTCCTGGTCGCCGCGACGCTTTCGCTCATCTTCGTGGTGCATTACTGGATCGGCGCGCCGCTGCAGGGTTCGGTACCACTCTTCGTGGCGGGAACCGCTGTCCATCTGTACGCCACCACGGCGATGGGCATATTCTTGGGCACGATGGCACGCTCCATGCCACAGCTCGGCCTGCTGCTCATGCTCATCCTGCTCCCCTTGCAGATGCTCTCCGGAGCGACGACGCCACGCGAGAGCATGCCTCAATTCGTCCAGGACATCATGCTGCTCGCACCGAACACGCATTTCGTGATGCTCGCCCAGGGCATCCTCTACCGCGGTGCGGGGTTCGACGTGGTCTGGCCGCAGTTTGCGGCGCTCGCGGTGATCGGCACGGTGCTTTTCCTCTCCTCTCTGATCTACTTCCGCAAGATGCTGGAGACGCAGCAGTGACGGTCGATCCCCGACTTCCCTCGGATCGAAGCCCCGCAATGAGAGGCGCCACGAACGGCCTAGGGCACGTGGACAGGGCAGTCTCGTCCTCAGCCCGGACGCACGCCACTCCCCGCTTGGCAGTGCGTCTCGGCACGCTCTTGTCCCTGATCGCCTCGAGCATGCTGCTCGTCGCAGGGGCGGCGGTGGCGCGCGCCGACACAGCGCTCCCCTGTGTCGCGCCACCACCGCCGGATACGTCTGCGCTCGTATCACCACGCCAGGCGACCGGCGCGCCCGAGGCTGCGAGCGGCTATACACCCAAGACCCTCGTGCGGGCGTCTCGAGCCATGGTGGTGGCCGCCAATCCCCTGGCCGCGGCGGCCGGCTGCGAGGTGCTGCGGCGCGGCGGCAGTGCCGTGGATGCGGCGGTGGCGACCATCGCGGTCTTGGGCTTGGTCGAACCGCAATCGGCCGGACTCGGCGGCGGCGGATTCCTGCTCGCTTGGGACGCCAAAACGCGGCGCCTGACGAGCTACGATGGTCGCGAGACGGCGCCACTGGCCGCCGACCCCTACGACCTGCTGCGCATCGCCCCCGAAGATCCCGCCCCACCCCTGCCGCTCACGCCCCAGACTCCGGCCAACGAACGGTTCGACGCGCTGCGCGCGAGCGGCCGCTCGATCGGCACACCGGGCTTAGTCCGCTTGCTCGAGCACGCGCATGCCGAGCACGGGCGTCGCCCCTGGGCCGAACTCTTCGCGCCGGCGATCCGCCTCGCCGAGCAAGGCTTTCCTCTTTCGCCACGCCTGGCGGCAGTGGCCACACCGCTCACCCGCTGGTTGCGGCTCGATGCCGAGGCCAGTGCTTGGCTCCTCACCCCCGAGGGCAAGGTAAAACCCGTGGGCACGATCCTCACCAATCCAGCCTACGCCCGCACGCTGAAAGAACTGGCGAGCGCCGGGCCGGATGCCTTCTACACGGGGCCGCTCGCGCAGGCGGTGGTGGCTCGGGCCCGCGCGGAGCACGGCGCCGACGGCACACCACTCACCCCGTCGAAACTCGCCGACGAGGATCTGGCTCGCTATCGGGCGATCGAGCGTCCTCCCGTATGCGCCCCCTATCGCGCCTGGTGGGTGTGCGGCATGGGGCCGCCCTCTTCGGGCGGCATCGCCGTGGGCCAGATCCTGGGCCTGCTCGAACGGTTTCCCCTCGCCCAACACCCCCCGGCAGCCGGTGCCGAGGGGGGCCTGCCGGACGCCCAGGCAGCGCACTGGCTCACCGAGGCGGAACGGCTCGCCTTCGCCGACCGCGACCGCTACGTGGCCGACCCGGCCTTCGTGCCCTTGCCCGGCGGCTCGCCCGATGCCTTGCTCGATCCGGACTATCTCGCCGGGCGATCCCGGCTCATCCGGGACGGGCAAAGCCTCGGCACGGCACCGGCCGGAACGCCGCTCGCCTCAGCGCCGCAGTACGCTGCAGGCCCGGCAATCGAGGAGCACGGCACCACCCACCTCGGTGTGGTCGACGCCGAGGGGAACGTGGTCGCCTTCACCGCCTCCATCGAATCGGCCTTCGGCTCGTTCCACATGGTCGGTGGGTTTTTTCTCAACAACGAGCTCACCGACTTTGCTCGGGAACCCTTCTCGGAGGGGGTTCCCGTAGCCAACCGGCTGGAGCCAGGCAAGCGCCCGCGCAGCTCCATGGCGCCGACGCTCGTCTTCAGCCGCGCTGCCGATGGCGGGCTGGGCGAATGGCTGCTCACCACCGGCTCACCGGGCGGTTCGGCCATCATTCCCTATGTGGCCCAAGCGCTGGTGGCACAGCTCGATTGGGGGCTCGATCCCTACGCCGCGGCGGCGCAGATCCACGTCGGGGCTTTCAACCGCCCCGAAACCTGGCTCGAAGACGGGCACCCCACCCCTGCGGCGGCGCTCGTCGAGGGTCTGCGGGCGCGGGGGCACGAGGTCGTGCGCCGCCCCCAACCCAGCGGCATCGCCACCATCTCCCGCACTCCCGACGGGAAACTGGAAGGGGCGGCCGATCCGCGCCGCGAGGGTCTCGCCCTGGGGTTCTGACCATGCTTGCACCGCTCTATCTCGCCTCGCAAAGCCCGCGCCGGCGCGAGCTCCTTGCCCAGCTCGGATGGGAAGTCCGGGTGATTCCATTGGAGGGCGAATGGGCAGACGAAACCCCTCATGCCGACGAGACGGCAACCGACTACGTGCTACGGCTCGCCCGAGCCAAGGCCGAAGCCGGCTGGCGGCGGCGCGAGGCGCTGGCACTGCCGCGCGGCCTGGTGCTGGGCGCCGACACCACGGTGCGCATCGACGGGCTGATCCTGGGTAAGCCGCGCGATGCCGACGAGGCGCGAGCCATGCTGCGGCGCCTTTCGGGTCGCCGGCACGAGGTGCACACGGGCGTGGCGATCACCGACGGCAGCCGTACGCACGCGCTCTGCTCGACGAGCCGCGTCTGGTTCACCACGCTCGCAGACGAGGACGTCGAACGTTATCTCGCCACCGAGGAACCTTGGGACAAAGCCGGTGCCTATGCGTACCAAGGACGCGCGGCGGCCTTCATCGAACGCATCGAGGGTAGCGCCTCGGGTATCATCGGCCTGCCGCTCTTCGAGACCGCGCGTCTGTTGTCCGTTTTCGGCTATCCTCCGTTCCCATGAGCAAAGAATTCCTCATCAACTGCACGCCGCAGGAGACGCGGGTGGCCGTGCTCGAACAAGGCGTGGTGCAGGAACTGCACGTCGAACGCCTGGCACACCGCGGGCTGGTCGGCAACATCTACCGCGGACGCATCGTCCGCGTGTTGCCGGGGATGCAATCGGCCTTCGTCGACGTGGGCCTGGAGCGCACCGCCTTTCTTCACATCACCGACCTGTGGCAGGCCGAGCGCCACCCGGAGTCGCCCCTCCGCATCGAGCGCCTGCTCGCCGAAGGCGAGGAGATCACCGTCCAGGTGCTCAAGGACCCGATCGGCAGCAAAGGCGCCCGGCTCACCACCCAGATCAGTCTGGCGGGGCGTTATCTCGTCTACCTTCCCCAGGAAAATCACATCGGCATCTCGCAGAAAATCGAGGGCGAGAGCGAGCGTGAGCTCCTGCGCGAACGGCTCATGGCGCTGTTGCCGCCCGAGGAGAACGGTGGCTACATCGTGCGTACCAATGCCGAGAATGCCACCGACGAGCAACTGGCCGCCGACATCGCTTATCTGCGCCGACTCTGGGCCGACATCCAGGGCGAAGCCATGCGCCGGCGCGCACCGGCGCTGATCCACGAAGATCTGGATCTGGCGCTGCGCGTGCTGCGCGACTTCGTCGATCGCGACACCACCCTCATTCGCATCGATTCACGCGAAAACGCCCAGCGGCTCCTCGCTTTCGCCGAGACTTACACCCCCCAGGTCGCCCCCCTCATCGAGCATTACCGCGGAGACCGGCCGCTCTTCGAGCTCTACAACGTCGATGACGAAATAGAGAAAGCCCTGTCGCGCCGGGTCGAACTGAAGTCGGGGGGCTATCTCATCTTCGACCAGACCGAAGCGCTCACCACCATCGACGTCAACACCGGCGCGTTCGTGGGCGCACGCAATTTCGACGAAACCATCCTCAAGACCAATCTCGAGGCGGCGCAGGCAATCGCGCGCCAATTGCGGCTGCGTAATCTCGGCGGCATCATCCTCGTCGATTTCATCGACATGACCAACCCCGAGCACCGCGAGCGCGTGCTCGAAGAGTTCAAGAAAGCCCTCTCGCTCGACCACACCAAGATCACGGTGAGCGGATTCACCCAGCTCGGTCTGGTGGAGATGACGCGCAAGCGCACGCGCGAATCCCTCATGCAGCAACTGTGCGAGCCCTGCCCCATGTGCGAGGGACGCGGTTTCGTCAAGAGTGCCGAGACGGTGTGTTTCGCCATCCTGCGCGAGATCCTGCGCGAGGCAAGACAATTCGCCGATGCCAAGGAGTTTCGCATCCTCGCCTCGCCCGCCGTGGTCGACCTCTTCCTGGAAGAGCAGTCGCAGGCGCTGGCGATGCTGTCCGATTTCATCGGCAAGGAGATCTCGCTGCGCAGCGACACCTGCTACACGCAGGAGCAATACGACATCGTGCTTTTGTGAGGGGTCGTCCATGCCCATCCGTTCCCTCTCTCTCGAACCCGATGCCCGTCTGCGTGCTCGCCCCATCGTCTGGCTGCTCGCCACGCGCCCGGCCTTTCTGGTGGTCACCCTCGTCGCGGTGCTGCTTGGGCTCGCGCTCACAGCTTACGAAGGCGCGGCGCTGCGACCCTGGGCGGCACTGGCCACGCTCGTCTTCGCCCTGATGGCCCACGCCGGGGCCAACGTGATCAACGATTATCACGATCGCGACACCGACGGACTCAATCACGACCGGCTCTATCCCTTCACCGGCGGCTCGCGTTTCATCCAGAACGAGGTGCTCACGGCGCGCGAAACCGCCTGGCTCGGTTACGGAGCGCTCGCCCTGGTGGTGCCGGCAGGGCTCGCGCTCGCCCTCACCAGCGGACCGCTGCTCGTCCCCATCGGTCTTGCAGGGCTATTCCTCGGCTGGGCTTATTCCGCGCCCCCTTTGCGGCTTGCCGGCCGGGGGCTGGGAGAAGTCGTCATCACCGCGGCCTGGCTGCTGGTGATCGTCGGCACGCACTACGTCCAGGTCGGCCATCTTTCCGCCGTGCCCGCCTTTGTGGGTCTGCCGTATGCGATCCTGGTCGCGGCCATCCTCTACGTCAATCAGTTCCCCGACGCCAAGGCGGATGCGGCTGCCGGCAAACGCACGCTGGTCGTGCGACTCGGTCCCGAGCGTGCCTCCCGCGGCCTGTCCCTGCTGGGTCTGTACGCCGGCGGCTGGCACCTCGGCCTCATCGGGGCCGGAGGATTGCCCCCCCTCGCGCTCGGCGCATTGTTGCCGCTGCTCGCCCTCGTGCCAGCCACGGACCATTTGAAAAAGCATGCCGGCGAGCCGGCAAAACTGCGTCCGGCCATCACCCGCACGCTTGCCGCCACCATCGGCTACGGCGTCGTGCTCACCCTCACCCTGTGGATTTCGGCATGATCGGACTCGTGCGCGGTATCGTCCGCGAAAAGGCCCCGCCTCGGATCCTCGTCGATACCGGACCCCTCGGCTACGAGCTGCTCGTACCCATGAGCACCTTTTACACCCTACCGGCGATCGGGCAGGAAGTGACGCTGCGCACGCATCTCCTGGTGCGCGAGGACGAACACCAGCTCTATGGCTTTGCCACGGAAGAAGAGCGCCATGCCTTCCGCCAGCTCATTCGCATCGCCGGCATCGGTGCGCGTACGGCGCTCGCCATCCTCTCGGGCCTGAGCGTGCGCGAGCTGCGCGAAGCCGTTTTGCTGCAAGACGGCGGTCGGCTCGTCAAAATTCCCGGCATCGGCAAGAAGACCGCCGAGCGCTTGCTGCTCGAGCTCAAGGACAAGACGGGATCGCTCCAACCCAGCGGCACGACCCCATCGACCGAGGCCGGTTCGATCGGTGCCTGCGCCGTAGAAGAGACCGTGCGCACCGAGATCGTCGCCGCACTCTTGGCGCTGGGTTACTCCGAGCGCGAGGCGCTGCGCGCCGTGGCAGACCTCCCGCCGCAGACCGACACAGCCTCCGGCATACGGCTCGCGCTCAAGTCCTTGGCGCCGGTGGGTTAGGGAGACGCTGAAGAAATGAGCGAGCGGGATGAAGCGCAAGGCGGAAGGTAGCGCAGCGACCGAGACATATTGAGTGGATAGGCGAGGGAGCAAGCACCGCGCAACGCAGCGATTCGCCCGCGCAGCCAATCATTCAGCGTTTCCTTAGCCCGGAGGGAAGAGCGCCAGCACCATCGCCAAGGCAAGCGGCAGAAAGAGCACCGCGGCCAGGTTGCCGACCAGAACGATGGACGCGACCTTGTCCGGTTCTTGGCCATAGCGTTCAGCGAACAGGTAATTGAGCACCGCTGGCGGCAGAGCACCGAAGATCACCAACAGCGCCGACTCGAGCGGCTCCAGGCGCACCCCCATCAACCGGTAGAGACCGATCATCGCCGCGGCGAGCGCCATGCCCGCGAGGGGGCGGGCCACGGCGACGATCGTCCCCAAACGCCAAGCGCGAATGGGCGTCTCGGCCAGGCGCACGCCGAGGCCGAAGAGCATGAGCGGAATCGAAATGTCACCCAACATCTTGATGGTGGTGAGCAAGGGCGGCCAAACCGTCCAACCCGCCGCGCCCACGGCAAGCCCGGCGAAAGCGGCCAGCAGCGTGGGCACGCGCCAGAGATGGAACAGCCGGGCACGGCGATCGAGCAACCACACTCCCAGGCTGAAGTGCAACAAGTTGCTGACGATGAAGAGCACCACCATGGGGGGCAAAGCCACCTCACCAAAGGTCAACAAGGCGAGAGGCAAGCCGAGATTACCGCAATTGTTGAACATCATCGGAGGGGCGAGCGTCCGCACCTCCTGCCGCAGGTGACGGGCAAGTCCCCACCCCATCAGCCCCGAGCCGCACACGAGGACCGCGGCAGCAAGCACGAGGGACAGATACTCCCTGACATCGACATGCCGGCCGGCGAGCGCGGCGAAGACGAGCGCCGGGGTGAAGACGTCCATGTTGAGCCGGTTCGCTCCCGAGAGCTCGGGGCGGTGGCGCTTGCCGACGACGTAGCCCAACGCCACCAAGGCGAAGAGGGGGAAGAGGATTTCGACGATGCGCTGTGCGAGCACGACCGTGCCTCACAGCACGTAGCGTGCCAGATCCTCGTCGCCAGCCAAATCGGCCAGCCGCCCATCGACGTAGGCAGCATCGATCACCACCGGTGGCAGCGGCTCCCCTCCGGCACGGAAAGAAACTTCTTCGAGGAGTTTCTCCATCACCGTGTATAGACGCCGCGCACCGATGTTCTCGACGCGCTCGTTCACCGCCCAGGCGATCTCGGCGAGCCGTCGCACACCGTCGGGGGCGAATTCGAGTTCCACCCCGTCGGTGGCCAACAGCGCCCGGTACTGCTCCACCAGGCTCGCTTCCGTCTCGGTGAGGATGCGCACGAAGTCGTCTACCGTGAGGCTGTCGAGCTCGACCCGGATGGGGAAGCGCCCCTGCAGCTCGGGAATGAGGTCGCTCGGTTTGCTCAGGTGGAAAGCGCCCGAAGCGATGAAGAGGATATGGTCGGTGCGCACCATGCCATACTTGGTGGCCACGGTGGTTCCTTCCACCAGCGGTAGCAAATCGCGCTGCACACCCTGGCGCGAGACGTCGGTCCCTGCCGATTCCTGGCGCGCGGCGATCTTGTCGATCTCGTCGAGAAAGACGATGCCGTTTTGCTCCACGGCCTGCAGTGCTTCCTGCTTGAGCTCTTCGTCATCGACCAGCTTGGCGGCCTCTTCTTCCGTGAGCACTTCCATCGCCTCGCACACCCGCATCTTGCGCGTGCGCCGCTTGCCGCTGCCCAGCGTCTGAAAAAGCCCCTGCAGCTGCTGAGTGAGCTCTTCCATGCCTGGCGGGCCGAAGATCTCGGCACGCACGGCGGGTGAGACCACCTCGATTTCGATCTCTTTTTCGTCGAGCTGGCCTTCGCGCAGCATCTTGCGGAATTTCTGCCGCGTGGCGCTCTCGGTCGGCACCGGCTCGTCGCCGAAGGAACGCGCCGGCGGCAGCAACACGTCCAGGATGCGATCCTCGGCGGCGTCACGCGCTCGGTCGCGCACTCGACGCATGGCCCGCTCCTTGGCCTCTTTCATGGCGATTTCGACCAAATCACGGATGATGGTGTCGACGTCGCGCCCCACGTAGCCGACCTCGGTGAATTTCGTGGCCTCGATCTTGATGAAAGGTGCATTGGCAAGCCGCGCGAGCCGTCGGGCGATCTCGGTCTTGCCCACGCCGGTGGGACCGATCATGAGGATGTTCTTGGGGGTGATCTCGTGGCGCAGCGGCTCGGGCACCTGGGCGCGGCGCCAGCGGTTTCTGAGCGCCACGGCCACGGCGCGCTTGGCCTCGTGCTGGCCGACGATGTACTTGTCGAGTTCCGAGACGATCTCGCGGCAGGTGAGCGGGGTCATTCCAGCACCTCGATGACGTGGTTTTGATTGGTGTAGATGCACAGATCACCGGCGATGCGCAAGGATTCGGCGACGATCTCTCGTGGCGGCAGCGCGGTGTGGCGCAATAGCGCCTGGGCCGCCGCCTGGGCATAAGCTCCACCCGAGCCGATGGCGACGATCCCCTCCTCGGGTTCGAGTACGTCACCATTGCCAGTCAGGATGAGGGAATGCTCGCGGTCGGCCACCGCGAGCATGGCCTCCAGCCGGCGCAGCATGCGATCGGTGCGCCAATCCTTGGAGAGCTCGACCGCGGCGCGCAGCAGATGTCCTTGGTGCTTCTCGAGCTTGGACTCGAAGCGCTCGAAAAGGGTGAAGGCGTCGGCCGTGGCCCCGGCGAAACCGGCGAGGACCTTGCCGTGATAGAGCGTGCGCACCTTGCGCGCCGTGGCCTTGACGACCACGTTACCCAGAGTGACCTGCCCGTCGCCCCCCAGCGCCACCATGGTGCCGCGGCGCACCGACAGGATCGTGGTGCCGTGATAGGGTTCCATGAGACTCCTTCGGTTAATAGACTTTCGTTTGGATCGTGGCGACTTGACTCATGCTCAGTACATCGAAGAGGGCGTTCACCACTTGGCTGACGTTGCGCAGGATCACCTGCTTGCCTTGCCCCTTGAGCGCGGCGAAGGCATTGTAGAGCATGCCCGCAGCGACGAAATCCACACGACGGAGGTCGCGACAATCGATGACGATGGAGTCGTGATCGCGAGAATGATTCAGGATCTCCTGTACCAGGTCGCTGATCGAGCGCTCGTCTACGTCTCCCGTCAGCGCCAACTCGCCTTCCGGAACATCGGGCACGGCAGAGGCATCGCCGGCAGGAGAGGATTCGGCTCCGACACAGGCCGGATCGCTCATCCATACGGGCGGAATGGCCTCGAAGGTTCCGGCAAAATCGACCACCAGCGATTCGGCCCGCTCCATTTGCCCCGCTGCAGTACGCCAAACGATCTCCAACTCCCATAGGGCACGGTCGTCACCTGCCTTGCGGCGCGCTTGCTCCAGCACCGAAAGGGCGACATCGAGGCGTAGCCATCGAATCTTGACCCCTTTGTCGAGCAATTTTTTTAGCAAGGCCAACAACAAGGCCGCCCCCGAGGGCTCGATCCGACGCAATCGGGCAGCATCCAGACGAATTTCCGAGGCCGCTTTGGTCAAGCGCAACAGCCGCTCCTGTAACGGAGCGAACGCAGAAGCATCCAGGTTCATGGGCAAGACGACCAGAGGGGCACCAGGCAGCTTGGATCCATGAGCCTCGCCGTCGTCACCGAGCACGGGGGGAGAGCATCCGAAGTGCACGGCGTAGGCCAGCGCCGCCTCCTCGAATCGTTTGCGATCCCCACGGGCCGCAAGCATGTCGAACAGCACCCACCACGCCTCTTTGGGCGCGGCGCTATCGGCGAGAAAGCGCTCCAGGGTCGAGAGAGCAGAGACCTCGTCCCCTCGCGCCCAATACATCCCCGCCTCCTGCACGGCGTCTCGCCCCATGAACAGGTCTTCGACTGCCAGGGCCGTCGCGGCCAAGGCGTCCTCTTCGAAGGCGAACGGATCGTCCGGATCGTGGTTCATACCGCAGGGCTCCTCCCGATCTTTGCAGTCTACCTGCAGAATCGCGCCACGCCAATCTCCAGAGGCACGGCGAACGATCTTCCCTGCGGCGCAACCACAGGTTTGCCGACCGCGGCGCTCGGCGATTCTTCAAGGGTCTGGCCCCCGGCCGATACGCTATAATCGGCTTCATCATGGATCCCTCTGCCCCTGCCGCTGCCCACACGCTCGAGATCCGCGTCTATTACGAAGACACCGATTGCGCCGGTGTCGTCTATTATGCCAACTATCTCCGTTTTTGCGAGCGCGGGCGCACCGAATTTTTGCGCGCCCTCGGTTTCTCGCAAAGTCGGCTGATGCGCGAACACGGAATCGGGTTCGTCGTGCATCGGCTGCAGGCGCACTATCGCCACCCGGCACGGCTCGACGACCGGTTACAACTGGTAACCCGCGTACACGCCTTGGCGCGCGCCAGCATCGTCTTTACACAACGGCTCTGGCGCGATACGCTGCCGATCTTCGACGCCGAGGTCACCGTGGCCTGCGTCGATCTGCAGCGTGGCCGGCCAGTCGCGCTTCCAGCCGTCTTACGCACGCAGATCCCCCTTTCCTGAGCCCACCATTCCGTCCACCATGAACGTCACCACCGATTTGTCGTTTACCCATCTGATCCTGCAAGCCAGCGTGCCGGTCCAACTGGTCATGCTCATCCTCGTCCTGTTGTCGGTCATGTCCTGGTACTGGATTTTCCGCAAGATTTTCCAAGTCCGGCACGCACGCCGACGCACCGATGCCTTCGAGACGAGTTTCTGGCAGGGTAGCGACCTCGAAACGCTCGCGCGCATGACCGAAACACGCCTACAACATGCCGGTCCCATGGAGCTCGTCTTCCTTGCCGCATGGCGCGAATTCCTGCGCCAGCGCAGTCGCTCGCTCGACCCTGCGGCCGAACTCGAGAGCGTTCGCCGGGCCATGCGCGCTGCCTATCAGCGCGAAATGGACGAACTGGAGGCACACCTGTCCTTCCTCGCCTCCACCGCTTCGGTGGCACCCTACATCGGCTTGCTCGGCACGGTCTGGGGCATCATGAACTCCTTCCGCGGCCTGGCGAACATGACTTCGGCCACGCTGTCGCACGTTGCACCGGGCATCGCCGAGGCGCTCATCGCCACGGCGATCGGCCTCTTCGCCGCCATTCCCGCAGCGGTGGCCTACAACCACTTCACCCATGACATCGAGCGCCTGTCGGTACGCATCGAGACTTTCATGGAAGAACTGACGAACCTGCTGCAACGGCAGCTGCGCTGACGCCGGAGGCATTCCGATGGCCAAACGCAAGTTGATGAACCAGATGAACGTCGTACCCTACATCGACGTCATGTTGGTGCTCCTGGTGATCTTCATGGTCACCGCCCCCATGATCCAGCTGGGCAACGTCGAGCTGCCCAGCGTGGGCAATCTGCCTGCACCTCCCTCGCAAGCAGCGATCGTGATCGTGCGGGCCGACGGTAGCCTTGCACTCAAGCCGAACCCCGCCGCGCCCGAAAAGAACGTCGACGGGCCGACGCTTCTGCGCGAGCTACAGGCGCTCAAAGCCAAGGATCCGAACCTGGCGATCGTCGTGGCCGGAGATCGTCGTGCCACCTACGAGAAAATCATGGACACGCTCGACCGGCTGCGCAACGAAGGCTACACCCGCATCAGCTTGCAGACGAGCAGTTCCCCGCGATCGCCGACCGGAGGCGCCACCGCGCCCTGAGCCCCTCATGGCAGAGCCTTTTTTCCGCTCCTCCGCCCCCTCGCCCCGTCGCAGCAGGCAAGGCAAACTGCTTGCCATGATGCTTGCCGTGGGGCTGCACCTGCTGCTCCTATCCTTCATCGCTTTCTCGGTTCGATGGAAAGTCGGCGAGCCCTCGCCCTTGCTCGTCGATCTCGTGGCCGCACCACAGGCCGCCCACACACAGCTCGCCAAAAACCCGGACCCCACCCCGGGTCCTCAGCCGGCACCCAAGCCCGAGCCCAAACCGGAACCCGCTCCACCCAAACCGGAACCTCGTCCGGAGCCCCCCAAGCCCCTGCCGGAACCGAAACCCGAGCCCAAACCGGAACCGCCCAAGCCGGCGCCGGCGCCTCCGCCCAAGCCCGAGCCGCCCAAAGCCGAACCCAAGCCCTCCGCGCTGGAGAAACCCGACATCGCGCTCAAGGAAGAGGCGAAAAAACCCGAACCCAAGAAAGAACCGCCCAAGGAAGAACCGAAGAAAGAGCCGCCCAAACCGGAAAAAGAGCCCCCCAAGCCCGAGCCGAAGAAACCCGAACCGAAGAAGGAACCGCCGCTCGACGACTTCGCCAAGCTCGCCGAGGCGCGCTTGCGCCAGCAAAGCCCCAACGCGCCAGCGCAGACTCCGAGCACCGGTGGCGCCCCCGGTGGCCCGTCGGAGCAGGCCCGCGCCACCTACATCGACCAGATCCGCGCCAAGGTGCGAGGCAACATCGTCGTTCCACCGGGCGTGCAAGGAAACCCGGAAGCGGTATTCATCGTCGACCAGCTGCCGGACGGGACGGTCATCAACGTCCGCCTGGTACAATCCTCCGGCAATCCGGCGCTCGACGCCGCCCTCGAGCGCGCGATCCGGCGCTCCAGCCCCCTGCCGCTACCCGAAGACAAGCGGCTCTTCGAGCGCACCCTCACTCTCAAGCTGCGGCCATTGGCGCAATGAGCACGTGAATGCGTTGCCAGCAAAGGGAATTTGTGCAAAACTTGCCGCTTCGAATCTTACGGATGATCGCGATGCGGGGATTCGCTCATCACCTCTTCCACTGGCGTCTAGTCGTCACGCTGTTGCTCGCCACCTGCGCGGCGCTGCCTGCACGGGCGCAGCTGACCGTCGAAATCACCGGCGCCGGCGGTCAACGCATTCCCATCGCCATCCCCTATTTGGCCGGTGAAGAGCTCTTGCCGACCCCGATTTCCCAGATCGTCGGTCAGGATCTCGCCAAGAGCGGCATCTTCCAGTTGGTCGATGTCGGCCTCCTACGGCTGCCCGAGGATCAGATCCCAGATTATGCCAACCTCGCCGCGCGCGGCGCCGATGCCGTGCTCGCCGGTAGCGCTACCGTCCTGGGCGCGGGTCAATACGAGGTTCGGGTGCGGGTATTCGACACGCGGCGCCAGGCCGATCTCGGCGGCATCCTTTACCGCTTCACCCCCTCGCAAACCCGGGCCACCGCGCACCGCATCGCCGACTTCGTCTATGAAAAGCTCACCGGAATCCCCGGCTACTTCGCCTCACGGCTCGCCTACGTCGTCAAACAGGGGAATCGATACGAACTTCGCATCAGTGAGGCCGACGGCAGCAACTCGGTCCCGGCGCTCATCTCGCAGGAACCAATCATCTCGCCGACCTGGAGCCCTGACGGCACCAAGGTGGCCTACGTCTCGTTCGAGGCGAAGAAACCAATCGTATACGTGCATGAGCTCGCCACCGGCCAGCGCCGCGTGGTGGCCAATTTCAAGGGCTCGAACTCCGCACCGGCCTTTTCTCCCGATGGGCAAAGCATCGCCCTGGCGCTCACTCGCGACGGCATCTCCCAGATCTACCTCGTACCGGTCATGGGTGGCACGCCCGTCCGTCTGTCGCGCAGCCATGCCATCGACACCGAACCGGTCTTTTCCCCCGACGGCCGCCATATCTATTTCACCTCCGATCGCGGCGGCTCGCCCCAGATCTACCGCATGCCGGCGAGCGGCGGCGCGGCCGAACGAATCACGTTCGAAGGCGAATACAACGTCAGCCCCGACGTCTCGTCCGACGGCAAGCTGCTCACCTTCGTCACGCGCAACCAAGGGCGTTATCAGGTGGCGCTCCTCGACCTGCAAACGCGCCAGCAGCTCATCCTCTCCGATTCCACGCGCGACGAATCGCCTTCGTTCGCGCCCAACGGACGCATGATCGTCTATGCTTCAGAATTCGGCGGACGAGGATCCCTCTTCGCCGTCTCGACCGATGGCAAAGTTCGCCTTCGCCTCTCGGCCGAGGGAGCCGACGTGCGGGAACCGGCCTGGGGGCCGCTACCGCGCTGAGGTCCTTTGTGTTCGTTCCCTTTTCAACCATTGCACAGGAACCGTGAAACAAATGAAAAAACTACTCACTCCCGCGGTCTTTTGTCTCGGGATCATCCTTTCGGCCTGTTCCTCGACCGGCACCGTGGAAGAAGGCACGGGAAGCGTCGAAGACCGCAACGTGGGCGCCGTGACCACGGTGACGCCGACCTCCCCACGCAGCGCCGCACTGGCCGCCCTGCGCGACCCCAACAGCCCCCTGTCCAAGCGCAGCATCTACTTCGACTTCGACAGCTACGTCGTCAAGCCGGAGTTCCAGTCGCTGGTGCAGGCCCATGGTCGCTTCCTCGCGCAAAACCCGGATTTCAAAGTCCTGATCCAGGGCAACGCCGACGAGCGCGGTAGCCGTGAGTACAACTTGGCGCTGGGTCAAAAACGCGCCGAGGCGGTCAAGAACGCACTGCTGACCTTCGGTGCGCGCGAAGATCAGGTCGAAGCGGTGAGCCTGGGCGAGGAGAAGCCCATCTGCACCGATCGCACCGAAGAATGCTACGCGCAAAACCGTCGTGCCGACATTCTATATTCGGGTGAATTTTGACGGAGGCGCGTTCGATGCCCAAGCCCCCTGTCTGGCTGCTCTACGTCCTTATCGCCTCGGCGGCTTTTTGCCGTCCGGCATTCGCGATCTTCTCCGACGATCAGGCGCGGCAGGGGGTGGCCGAGTTACGCCAACAGGTGCAGACCCTCGGCGAGCGCGTCGACAACCTGGCGCGCGCGCAAGTTACCCAGAGCAACGACCTCGAGCGCTTGCGTGAAGAGATGCGCCGCCTCACCGGCCGCATCGAAGAGCTGCAATACAAACTCGAACAGATCGAAAAACGGCAGAGGGATTTTTATCTCGATCTCGATGCCCGTCTCACGGCCCTGGGTGCCGGCGCCACGGGATCGGCCGCGCCCGCCGCCACTCCGCCTGCCCAGCCCACCACCCAAGGCGCTCCCGCCTCGTCTGGCAATGCGAAAGCCGATTTCGATGCAGCCCTCGGAAAACTCCAGTCGAGGGACGCCAAAGGAGCGCTTGCGGCATTCCAGGACTTCCTGCGCCAACATCCCAACGATCCGCAGATTCCTCAAGCGCATTTCTGGGCCGGCACGGCTGCTTTACAGCTCAAGGAATACGAGACCGCACGCCGCCATTTCGCCCGCGTGGTGTTCGATCACCCCAAACACGAGCTCGCCCCAGACGCCATGCTGGGGCTAGCCAATGCTCTGCAAGGCATGGGCGATGAAGTCGGCTCCATCGACATGCTCAAGCGTCTCGTGGAACGTCATCCCAATACCCCGGCGGGTCAAGTTGCCCGCCAACGTCTGGGGCGATGAAAACGCGAGATCGTCTGCGGGTCAGCGAGATCTTCGCCTCCATTCAGGGAGAATCGACGACGGTGGGCGTGCCTACCGTCTTCGTGCGCCTCACCGGCTGTCCTCTACGCTGCCATTGGTGCGACACGACCTACGCCTTCAGCGGCGGCGATCGTCTCTCGATCGACGAAATCCTCGAGCGGGTGGGCGCCCTGGGGCTATCCGAAGTCTGCGTCACCGGCGGAGAGCCTCTGGCACAGCCGGCCTGCCACGAGCTGCTCACGGCGCTACTCGATGCGGGGCATCGCGTCTCGCTCGAGACGAGCGGGGCGATCTCCATCGTCGGACTCGACCCCCGCGTGCGCTGCGTGATGGATCTCAAAGCCCCCGGTTCGGGCGAAGCCGACAAGAACCTGTGGGACAACCTCCAACACCTGCGCGCGCACGACGAGGTGAAGTTCGTGCTCGCCGACCGCACCGACTATGAGTGGGCCAAGGATGTGCTCGAGCGCCACGGGCTCGCCCGCCGTGCCACCGTGCTCTTCTCACCGGTAGCCGGGTCGCTGCCGCCCGCGCTGCTGGCCGAGTGGATCCTGGCCGACCGCCTGCCGGTGCGTTTCCAACTGCAATTACACAAAATTCTCTGGGGCGACACGCGCGGCAAATAACGCCTCATCGCCCATCGCCTCTTGAGCGAGGACCCCTGTGATGAATGATGCCCCCCCCCGCAACGCCGTGGTGCTGCTCTCCGGCGGGCTCGACTCGAGCACGGTGCTCGCCATCGCCCGCGCCGAAGGCTTTCGTCCCTATGCCCTGTCGGTGGCCTACGGCCAGCGGCACGACGCGGAACTCGCGGCCGCGGCGCGCGTGGCCCAAGCATTGGGCGCCGTCGAGCACCGCGTCGCCCGGGTCGATCTGGGCGTATTTGGCGGCTCGGCGCTCACGGATGCGGCGATCGCCGTGCCCGAGACACCGAGCGAAGGCATTCCCGTCACTTATGTGCCAGCGCGCAACACCGTGCTCCTGTCGGTGGCGCTCGCCTGGGCCGAGGTGATCGGGGCTTACGACCTCTTCATCGGGGTCAATGCCGTGGACTATTCCGGCTATCCCGACTGCCGGCCGGAATTCATTGCCGCCTTCGAGGCACTGGCCAACGTCGCCACCAAGGCCGGGGTCGAAGGGGCGCGTTTTCGCGTCCACACCCCGCTCATGCGGCTCTCGAAAGCCGAGATCATCCGCCGCGGGCTGGAACTCGGCGTGGATTATTCCCTCACCGTTTCCTGCTACCAAGCCGATGAAGCGGGGCGTGCCTGCGGCCGCTGCGATGCCTGCCGGCTGCGCGCCCAGGGGTTCGCCAAAGCGGGGGTCCCGGATCCGACCCCTTATCGCTAAGGACACGGTCGTTGCTTGGCAAACACGCGGCGATCGTCGTAGCATTGACACCAAACCGCACGGTCTAGCGCACGATGGCCCGTACTCCTACTCCACCGGAACTGCCCACTGCTTCCAGCCTCGTCGGTCCCGGCGATCGGCGCCGGCTCGACCTGCTGCTCGCCGGGCTCGACCTACTCGACCAGGCGATCGCCGTGTTCGATGCCACCCCCAAACTCGTGGCCTGGAACCGGGCCATGCAGCGTCTGCTCGATTTCCCCGAAAACCTCGTCCATGAAGGCACGCCTTTCGAAGCCTTCGCCCGTTTCAACGCCGAGCGCGGCGAATACGGCGAGGGCGACATTGAGCGCCTGGTGGCCGAACGGGTGATGGCCGCGCGCGCCTTCCAGCCCCACTACTTCGAGCGCGAACGCCCCAACGGCCGCATCCTGGCGGTACGCGGCGTGCCCATCCCCAACCTCGGATTCGTGTCGCTGTGGACCGACATCACCGAGCAGCGGCGCTACGAGCGCCTCATCGAAGAGCAGAACCAGACCTTGGAAGCCCGGGTAGCCGAGCGCACGGCGGCGCTCGCGCGGGCCAACGAAGAGCTGCGCGCCGCCCAGGTCGAACTCGATCAGACCGCCGAGGCCTTGCGCCGCTCGGAAGAGCGTCTGCGACTCATCCTCGACTCGATCCCGGCCATGGTGGCCTATCTGGATGCCGACGAGCGCTACCGCTTCGCCAACCGGGTCTATGCCCGCTGGTTCGGTCTCGAACAGGACGAGATCGCGGGCCACACCGTGGCCGAGATCACCGGACCCGACACCTACACCCAGATCGCGGCCCACCTGGCGCGCGCCCACGCCGGAGAGACCGTCAGCTACGAATACGCCCGCCGCAACGCCCAGGGCCGGCTAGTCCATGCCCGTAGCACCGTCGTGCCTGAATGCGACGAGCATGGCGCGGTCGTGGGTTTCTTCGTGCTCTCGATCGACATCACCGAGCAGAAAGCACATCAGAACGCCCTCATCCAGGCGCAGAAGATGGAAGCGATCGGGCAGCTCACGGGCGGGGTCGCGCACGATTTCAACAACCTCCTCACCACCCTCATCGGCAACCTCGAAGGACTCAAACGCTATCTCGGCGACTCCAGCGCCGTGCGTGAATACCTCGAACCGGCCCTCGCGGCGAGCACCCGGGGCGTGGCGCTCATCCGCCGCCTGCTCACCTTCGCACGCTCGCAGCCGCTCGCACCGCAGGCGGTCGAAGTCGGCGAGCTGGTACGCTCCATGGGCGTGATCCTCGAGCGCACCCTGGGGGAGACCATCGCCATCGTGCTCGACCTCCCCGCGGCCCCTCTTTACGCCTACGCCGACGCGCATCAGCTCGAGAATGCGCTCCTCAATCTCGCCTTGAACGCCCGCGACGCCATGGCCGAGCGCGGCGGCACCCTGACGATCCGCGTCCGCCCCTGGCACCGCGATGAAGGCGTGGCCTCCGACATCCCCGTCGGCGACTATGTGCGCTTCGACGTCAGCGACACGGGATGTGGGATGGCCCCAGAGCAACTGACCCGTGTCTTCGAGCCGTTCTACACCACCAAGCCGTTCGGCCAGGGAAGCGGCCTGGGGCTGGCGATGGTCTATGGCTTCGTACGTCAGTCCGGTGGCGACATCCAGGTACGCAGCGAACCCGGCCGCGGCACGACATTCTCCTTTGCCCTGCCCCTGGCACCGGCAGCGGCCGACGTTCGCGGAGCAAACCGAGAGGAAGAGGCCGAGACCCCGCCCTCTCCTCCCCGCATGGTGTTGCTGGTGGAAGACGAACTGCCGGTGCGCCACGTCCTACGGCAGCAGCTCATGGCGTTGGGACACACCGTGCTGGAAGCGGCCAACGCACACGAAGCATTGGAGCTGCTCGAGCACGTCGAGGAGATCGAACTCCTCGTCACCGATGCCGTCATGCCGGGGGAACTCGACGGGCGCCGTCTCATCGCCCGTGCTCGTATGCTACGATCGGCACTGCCTACCGTGCTGGTCACGGGCTATGCCCACGACGATGGCCCCCCGGTGGATGGCTACATCGTCCTGCCCAAACCCTGTACCCAGGCCCAACTCTCCCGTGCGCTCGTCGCCGCCCAGCGCCTCGCCGCAGGAATGCCCCGATGAACGCTCCCGACGCCCATCTGCTCGTCGTCGAAGACGACCCCGACGTCGCCCGTCTCATCTGTCGCAGCCTGAGCGAATTCGGCTTCGCGTGTGACGTGGCCGCGAGCGGCCGGGCCGCGCTCGACGCCGTGCGCACCCGTACGCCGGAATTGGCCATCGTCGACCTGGGGCTACCGGACATGGACGGCCTGGCGCTGATCGCCGAGATGCAACGGCTGCATCCCTGCGCCGTGCTGATCCTCACCGGCCGCGCAGGCGTGGCCGACCGCGTGCTGGGACTGGAACTGGGGGCGGACGACTATCTCGTCAAACCCTTCGAGCCGCGTGAGCTGGTGGCTCGGGTCCGCTCCATCCTGCGCCGCTATCAAAAGACCGCCACCCCCTCCTCCGACGCGGCACGGGGCATCGCACATTTCTCCGGCTGGCACTACGACCCGGCAAGCCACACCCTCACCGATCCGCAAGGAGACAGCACGAGGCTCTCCACCGCCGAGGCGCAGCTGCTGATGCTCTTCCTCAGCCACCCCAACCGCATCCTCTCGCGCGAACGTCTCGTGGGAAATCGACCCGTCGAATCGTACGATCGCAGCATCGACGTGCGCATCTCCCGGCTACGGCGCAAGCTGCGCGACGATCCGCACGACCCGCGCCTCATCAAGACGGTCTATGGCGCGGGCTATCTCTTCGCCGCTCCCGTGCGCTGGGAGTAGAATCCGCTGGGAGTAGAATCATTTTTTTCTTCCCTGCGACCGAATCCATACCATGACCATGAACGATCCTTCCCGCCCATTCCGCATCCTCGGCATTCAGCAGATCGCGCTCGGTGCGCTGGACAAAACGCGGCTCGCCCGCCTGTGGGTCGAACTCTTCGGCTTGCCGGTCACCGGCACTTTCCGCTCCGAGCGCGAAAATGTGGATGAAGACATCGTCGCCCTGGGCGCGGGCCCCTTCAAGGTCGAGGTCGACCTGATGCAGCCGCTCGATCCGGCGAAAAAACCGGCGGTGCACGCCACCCCGCTCAACCACGTCGGGCTGTGGGTCGACGACCTGCCCAAGGCGGTCGAGTGGCTCTCGGCGCATGGCGTGCGCTTCGCCCCCGGCGGCATTCGCCGCGGCGCGGCCGGCTACGACATCTGCTTCATCCACCCCAAGGGCAACGACGAATTCCCCGTGAGCGGCGAAGGCGTGCTCATTGAGCTCGTCCAGGCTCCGCCGGAAGTGATCGAAGCGTACGCGACGATCGCTGCTGCCTCACGTTGATTTTGTCCAGGGAGACGCTGAAGAAATGAGCGAGCGGGAGGAAGCGCAAGGCGTTTGGTGCGCAGCGACCGGAACAAGTCAAGATTCTTGGGCCGGCGTTCCCCTTTGCGACCGAGCCTGCGGGCCGCCTCGAGCCCGGCGCGGGTGCGCTCAACGATGAGTTCGCGCTCCATCTCCGCGAGGCTTGCCATCACGTGGAAGAAGAACCGACCCGATGGCGTACTCGTGTCGATCGCATCGGTGAGGCTTTTGAACTGAACCCCGCGCTGCTGCAGTTCCCCCACCAGATCGAGCAGCTGCTTGACGCTACGGCCCAGGCGATCGAGCTTCCACACCACGAGCGTATCCCCTGAGCGCAGCATGTCGATGGCCCGTGCCAGACCCTCGCGGTCGGTACGGCTGCCGCTTGCCCGATCCTCGAAGATGCGCTCGCACCCGGCCTTGGTGAGGGCCTCGCGCTGCAGCTCGAGGTTCTGATCCTGCGTCGAGACGCGGGCGTAACCGATCAACGTGGAAGGTTCCCTGGAAGTGGGGTGAGGCGCATTTCTCGAAACCCGCAACGATCGAACGAAACGAGCATTCTATTTCAAGAACGGGTTTCGAGAGAGTGAAGGCCTTGGAATCACGGGGTGCAGCGGGTGGTGGAGTGGCGTTATCGAAAACGGGCGGTTTTACCATTTTTATTACATGTGTAGTATCATGAAAATTGAAATGTAACCACTGGAGCGCACTATGACTTCAACGACCAAGGAATCCAAGGTAGCGCGCTACCGTGAGCAGATGCGCGCGGCGGGGCTGCGGCCTGTCCAGTTTTGGGTGCCAGATACCCGCTCACCCGAGTTCAGGGCGCAGCTGCGCACGCAGTGCCAAAGCCTGAAGGGCGACGCGGCGGAAGCCGAGGTTTTGCGCTTCACTGAAGCGGCTGCATTGGACATCGAAGGGTGGGATTGATGCAGCGAGGCGATCTCGTAACGGTTTCATTGCCAGGTGACTACGGTAAACCACGGCCCGCCCTGATCGTCCAATCCGACTTGCTCTCCGAGCTGGAAAGCGTGGTGCTGTGCCCGGTGACGAGCAATCTGCGCAATGTCGCGTTTCGCGTCACCGTGGAACCCAACCAGGCCAACGGACTGCGTGTGATCTCGCAAGTCATGGTGGACAAGCTCTCGACGCTACCGCGCGCCAAGATCAGCGAGCCGTTTGGTCGCCTCGATGGCGAGCGGATGAAAGCGGTAGATAGAGCGCTGCTGCTGGTCGTTGGCCTTATCTGATCGGATGCAAGTCGTACGCCAAGAACCTATCCGATTGACAACAAAGGAAAAAAAGGGACATCCATTTTTATTTTTTATTTTGGAGGAGCGCGCTGCCATCGCCATCGTCGAGTACGACGGCAACGTTGACCGGGAGCACTGACCCACTACGGTCTGAGCTGCCCCGTGCATCTGCTGCATGTCGACATCGCCGGATCAACCGACTGGGTGCTGACCACCGACGTCGACGCAGCAAGGGCTTCGCTGAAGGAAGTCGGCGGTGACCGCGCTTTTTGGCGAACAGTTGGCAGTGGGCCTGCAGCCAGTCGGCGAACTCAGTCACCGTGAGGATGGGAATGCGAACCTGGTCTCTGACCGCCTGAATATCGCTGTCGCCACTGACCAGTGCATCAGCCTGAGCCACGGCGGCGAGCGCCAGAAAGATCACATCGCCGGGATCACGAATCTCCGGCAGCCCTCCGGGCCTTGCCTCGACCTTAACGGTTTCCACGAACGGCAGAAATTCAGCCAGTAACGTTTCTTGGTCGTCCTGACTCAGATTGAACTTGGGGTAGGCAAGGACGTGCAGCAGTTCGCTGACCGTGTCGCGACTGGCCAAAGCGATGAAATGCTTGGCCTGCCACGCCTCGCGCAGCCAAGCAAACTTACCCCGCGAGAAGATCAGGGCCGAAACCAGGCAGTTGGTATCGAGGACAACGCGCGGGGTGCTGCTCATGTGCGCTGTCTCGCCCAGGCGATGGCCTCAGCCACGTCGTCTTGCGTGATGCCCAGTTCCTCCAACTTGGCCCGTACCGCGTCGGCCTGCTGCAGGCGAACCGGCGTCAGCAAGATCTTGCCGTCCTGAACCGTGACGTCGTAGTAGTCGGCCTCGCCCACGCTCTGGACGATGGCCTTGGGCAAGGTGACCTGGTTCTTGCTCGTGCGCTTGGTCAGCATGACAATCTCCGAAAGCAATGAAGTAAGGAATCAAATTTTCGCGAGTTTTCAGGCCAATGAAACCACAGAACAGAAAGGCAGAACAGAACAGAAAGGGACACCCAGTGGCCGGGACGAAGCCGGCAGAAGATTGGAGGTGCGATTCCTCTACCCGGTAACGCACAAAAAGGAACACCCATTGACCATCATTTACCATTGCATCAATGGGCGCCTCGCCTTTGCAATACACCGACGTGGTAATCGAGCGTTTCCGACACAACTGCTCCGACAGCTTGGCTAGTAGTGGTAGCGGCCTTGCAAAAACTCGATCCGATCCGCTTTCACCAGATAGACGCAACGGTGTTCCTGCGTGATCCGGCGTGACCAGACATCCGGGCCCAGATACTTCAATGGTTCGGGATTGCCAATGCCCTTGAATGGATCGCGCAGGACGGCCTTGACCAGCTCCAGGAGGCGCTTGGCAGTGCGGCGTTCTGTTTCCACCCAGTAGCTCAAGTCCTCCAAGAACTCGGGATGAAACACCGCGACGCGCTTGAGCTCAGTCTTCGATGCCATAGAGTTTCTCGAGGGCATCGACCGCAGTGGGTGCGACCTCACCGGCCCGAGCACGGGCCAGGGCAGTCAACAGACGTTCCGCATTCTTTGGCGAGCGCAGCAGATGCGCTGTCTCCATCAGGCTTTGTAGTTCATCGGCGGCAATCATTGCAACGGCCCCCCCCGAGCGGCGACGCACCACGACGACTTCACGGTCATCGACCGCACGATCCATCAGAGTCTTGAGTTGCTTGCGGGCCTGGCTGTAGGTGGTTTCGATGGTCATGACGATCTCCGTTAGTTGGACATATATATTGTACAACTATGACATGACAAAGGAACCCCTTCTTCCGTCAGTTCCCACTCACTGCTGTCACACGCTGATTTTGAAAAGAAAAAAGCCGACCCCCAGAGGCCGGCTTTTCTTCACCCTCGCGAGGGAGGAAGCTCATTCGAATTCGAGGATCACTTCGTCCACCGCCAGGCTCGCGCCCGGTTTGGCGACGATCTTCTTCACTTTACCGTCCTGCTCGGCGCGCAGGATGTTCTCCATCTTCATCGCCTCGATCACGGCGAGTTTCTCCCCGGCCTTCACCTCCTGCCCTTCGGCGACCGCGACCTCGCGCAGCAGCCCCGGCATGGGCGAGAGGAGGAACTTGGACATGTCGGGGGGCGATTTCACCGGCATCAGCGACCAGAGAGCGGCGATGTGGGCCGGCAAGACGCGGGCGCGCAGCTCGGCACCGTGATGGCGCAGGACGTAGAGGATACCCTCACGTTCGAGCTGCACCGTCATCGGCGCATCGCCGATGCGCACCTGGAGCACGATCTCGCCCAGGCGCCAGCGCGGGTCGAAGTCGATCTGCAGCACCCGATCACCCGAGCGCACCACGAAGCGGGTGTCCGAGAGTTCCTCGACCGTGGCCGCCGTGGCACCCTGCGCGTCGATCACCTGGTAGTTCGGCGAGGGCGTGTAGCGATGGCCGTTCATCTGACCCGAGAGGCGGGCGTTACGCAGGCGCAGCTTGTGTTCGACCGCCGCGAGGATGAGGCGCAGCATCAAGGGGTCTTCGTGCGGCACCATCTCCGGCGTGAATCCCTCAGGAAACTCCTCGGCGATGAAACCGGTGGTGAGCCGACCCTCGCGGAAGCGCGGATGCTGCATGAGCGCCGCCTGGAAGGGGATGTTCGAGTGGATACCGCGGATGACGAAGGCGTCGAGTGCCTCCTGCATCCGTTCGATCGCCTCCAGCCGGTCGCGCCCGTGCACGATGAGCTTGGCGATCATCGAGTCGTAGTACATCGAGATTTCGCCGCCTTCATAGACGCCGGTGTCGACGCGCAGCTGGCCCGGCACTTCGGCGGGCGGACGAAACTTCACCAGGCGCCCGGTGGAAGGCAGGAATCCGCGGAAAGGATCCTCGGCGTTGATGCGGCATTCCATCGCCCAGCCGTCGATGCGCAGCTCGGATTGCGACAGCGGCAGTTTCTCGCCGGCGGCGATGCGAATCATCCACTCGACCAGATCGAGCCCGGTGATCATCTCGGTGACCGGGTGTTCGACCTGCAAGCGGGTGTTCATCTCGAGGAAGTAGAAGGACTTGTCCTTGCCGACGACGAATTCGACCGTGCCGGCGGACTGGTATTGGACCGCGCGCGCGAGCGCCACCGCTTGCTCACCCATGGCGCGGCGGGTGTCGGGGTCGATGAAGGGGCTGGGCGCCTCTTCCACGACTTTCTGGTGGCGACGTTGCACCGAGCATTCGCGCTCGAAGAGATAGACGTAGTTGCCGTAGGCGTCGCCGAAGACCTGGATCTCGATGTGGCGCGGCTCTTCGACGAATTTCTCGATGAAGACGCGATCGTCGCCGAAGGCATTGCGCGCCTCGTTGCGGCAGGATTCGAACCCTTCGCGGCATTGGGCATCGTCGTAGGCTACGCGCAGACCCTTGCCGCCACCGCCGGCCGAAGCCTTGATCATCACCGGGTAGCCGATGTCGCGGGCGATGCGCACGGCCTCATCGGCCGATTCGATCGGGTCATTGTAGCCGGGAATGGTATTGACGCCCGCCTGCATGGCGAGCTTTTTCGAGGCGATCTTGTCGCCCATCGCGGCGATCGCCGCGTGTTTCGGTCCGATGAAGACGATGCCTTCTTCTTCGAGCCGACGGGCGAATTCCTCGTTTTCGGAGAGAAAGCCGTAACCGGGATGGACCGCCTCGGCGCCGGTCTGTTTGCACACGGCGATGATTTTGTCCATCGCCAGGTAGGATTCCTTGGAAGGCGCCGGGCCGATGCATACCGCCTCGTCGGCGAGCTGCACGTGCAGCGCGCGCCGGTCGGCCTCGGAATAGACCGCCACGGTGGCGATTCCCATCTTGCGCGCGGTCTTGATCACCCGGCAGGCGATTTCACCCCGGTTGGCGATCAGAATCTTTTTGAACATGGTGGTGTTTTCCCTCATTGCGATGAACCGTTGGCCTGCCGTCTCACAGCGGGATGTTGCCGTGCTTGCGCCAGGGGTTTTCGAGTTTCTTGTCCTCGAGCATGGCCAGCGAGCGGCAGATGCGCTTGCGCGTGGCGTGCGGCATGATGACGTCGTCGATGTAGCCGCGCCGCGCCGCCACGAAGGGGTTGGCGAATTTCTCGCGGTACTCCGCTTCGCGGGCCGCGATCTTCTCGGGGTCGTTCTTCTCGTCGCGGAAGATGATCTCTACCGCGCCCTTCGGCCCCATGACCGCGATCTCGGCGGTGGGCCAGGCGAAGTTGACGTCGCCGCGCAGATGCTTGGAGGACATCACGTCGTAGGCACCGCCATAGGCTTTGCGGGTGATGACGGTGATCTTGGGCACCGTGGCTTCGGCATAGGCATAGAGGAGCTTGGCGCCGTGCTTGATGATGCCGCCGTATTCCTGGGCCGTACCGGGGAGGAAGCCGGGCACGTCGACGAAGGTGACGATGGGGATGTTGAAGGCATCGCAGAAGCGCACGAAACGCGCCGCCTTGATCGAGGATTTGATGTCGAGGCAGCCGGCGAGCACCATGGGCTGGTTGGCCACGAACCCGACGGTTTTGCCTTCCATGCGCCCGAAGCCGACGACGATGTTCTTGGCGTAGTCGGGCTGGATCTCGAAGAAGTCGCCCTCATCGACCACCTTGAGGATGAGCTCCTTGATGTCGTAGGGCTGGTTGGGGTTATCGGGCACGAGGGTGTCGAGCGAGGGTTCCATGCGCTCGGCCACGTCGCTGGTGGGACGCACCGGCGGTTTCTCGCGGTTGTTGAGCGGCAGGAAGTCGAAGAAGCGGCGCAGCTGCAAGAGCGCCTCGATGTCGTTCTCGAAGGCCGCATCGGCCACGCCCGAGCGCGTGGTGTGGGTGATCGCGCCGCCGAGCTCTTCGGCCGTGACTTCTTCGTGCGTGACGGTCTTGACCACGTCCGGACCGGTGACGAACATGTAGGAGGTGTCCTTCACCATGAAGATGAAGTCGGTCATCGCCGGCGAATAGACCGCGCCGCCCGCACACGGCCCCATGATCATGGAGATCTGCGGAATCACGCCGGAGGCGAGTACGTTACGCTGGAACACATCGGCATAGCCACCCAGGGACGCCACCCCTTCCTGGATGCGCGCCCCGCCCGAGTCGTTCAGGCCGATCACGGGAGCACCGACCTTCATCGCCTGGTCCATGATCTTGCAGATCTTCTCGGCGTGCGCTTCCGACAGGGACCCGCCGAAGACGGTGAAGTCCTGACTGAAGACGAAGACGAGCCGACCGTTGATGGTGCCGTAGCCGGTCACCACGCCGTCACCGGGGATGTGCTCCTCGTCCATCCCGAAATCGGTGCAGCGGTGCTCCTTGAACATGTCCCACTCTTCGAAGCTGCCCTCGTCGAGCAGCACCTCGATGCGCTCGCGCGCGGTGAGCTTGCCCTTGGCGTGCTGGGCGGCGATGCGCCGCTCGCCGCCGCCCAGCCGGGCGCGGGCGCGTTGCTCTTCCAATCGACGGATGATGTCCTGCATGGTTTATCCTCACTGACTGATGGTCTGGCTCGCATCGAGCAGGCGCCGCGCCGCAACCACCGGCGCAAGCCGCCCGCTCTCCACGTCCCGTTCGATCGCCGGCAGCATCGTGCGCACGGCAGGGTGTTGTCGGAAACGGCGCTTGAGTTCGGCGTCGATCCGTTCCCACATCCAGGCGAGCGCCTGACGGCGGCGTTTTTCGGCAAGTGCTCCGTTTTTCTGCATCGTGTCGCGAAAGGCGAGCACCGTCTCCCAGAAGCGATCGAGCCCCTCGCGCTTGAGCGCCGACACGAGCAGCACCGGCACGCGCCAGTCGGGATGTGCCGGGCGCAGCATGTGCAGCGCCGTCTCGAGCTGGGCCTTGGCCCGCATCGCCGCGGCCGAATCGGCGTCGGCCTTGTTGATGACGATGAGGTCGGCGAGCTCCATGATCCCCTTCTTGATGCCCTGGAGATCGTCGCCGGCGTTGGGCAGCTGCAGCAGGACGAACATGTCGGTCATGTTGGCGACCGCCGTCTCCGATTGCCCCACGCCCACGGTCTCGACGATGACGACGTCGAACCCTGCCGCCTCGCACACCAGCATCGTCTCGCGCGTCTTCTCGGCCACGCCGCCGAGGCTGCCCGCCGAAGGGCTGGGGCGGATGAAGGCGCGCGGATCGCGACTCAGGCGCTCCATGCGCGTCTTGTCGCCCAGGATGGAGCCGCCCGAGACGCTGGAGGAAGGATCGACGGCGAGCACGGCGACGCGATGCCCGCGCTCGATGAGATAAAGGCCGAGCGCCTCGATGAAGGTCGACTTGCCCACCCCCGGCACGCCGGAGATACCCAGGCGCAGCGCCCCGCCCGTGTGCGGCAGCAGCGCTTGCAGCACCGCCTCGGCCCGGCGCTGATGATCGGGCCGGCTCGATTCGATGAGGGTGATCGCCTTGGCGAGCGGCCGTAGCTGGCGCGCGAGCACGCCTTCGACGAGGGCGCGATCCTCCTCGCCGAGTTCGGGCTGCCCGTCAAAACGCTCCGGCACCGCTTCCCGCTGCGACACGGCTCACCCTCGGCCACGGGCGGCACGGATCGCCGCGAGTACCTGACGCGCCGCCTCGGGGATCGGCGTGCCCGGCCCGAAGATGCCCTTGGCGCCGGCCGCATAGAGGAAATCGTAATCCTGCGACGGGATGACCCCACCGACGAAGACGATGATGTCCTCGGCCCCTAGGCGCTTGAGCTCGTCGATGAGCGCGGGCACCAAAGTCTTGTGGCCGGCAGCGAGCGTCGACACCCCCACGGCATGCACGTCGTTCTCCACCGCGTGGCGCGCCGCCTCTTCGGGCGTCTGGAACATGGGACCGATGTCGATGTCGAACCCGAGATCGGCAAAAGCGGAGGCGACCACCTTGGCCCCCCGGTCGTGCCCGTCCTGACCCAGCTTGGCGATCATGATGCGCGGGCGACGGCCCTCTTCCTCGATGAAGCGCTCGATCTCGTCCTTGAGCATACGCCACTCCTCGCGCCCCTCCACGACGGCGCCGTAGACGCCAGTGACCGTCTGCGGATTGGCCTGATAGCGGCCCCAGACTTTTTCCAGGGCATCGGAGACTTCCCCCACGGTGGCGCGGGCGCGCACCGCCTCGATCGCGAGCGCGAGGAGGTTCCCTTCCCCGGTCTGGGCACAGCGGGTGAGCGCCTCGAGCGCCTGCTGCACTTTCACGGGATCGCGCTCGGCGCGCAGTTTCTTCAGCCGCTCGATCTGCTTCTCGCGCACGGCGCGGTTGTCGATTTCCAGCACCTCGATGGGGTGGTCTTCCTTCTCCAGACGGTACTTGTTCACGCCCACGATCACGTCGAGCCCGGCGTCGATGCGCGCCTGCTTCTCGGCGGCGCACTCCTCGATCTTCATCTTCGCCCAGCCGGATTCGACCGCCTTGGTCATGCCGCCCATCGCCTCGACTTCTTCGATGATGGACCAGGCCTTGTCGATCATCTCCTGCGTGAGCGTTTCCATCATGTAGGAGCCGGCCCAAGGGTCGATGACGTTGGTGATGTGGGTCTCTTCTTGCAAGATGAGCTGCGTGTTGCGGGCGATGCGGGCCGAGAACTCGGTGGGCAGCGCGATCGCCTCGTCGAGCGCGTTGGTGTGCAGCGACTGCGTGCCGCCGAAGACCGCGGCCATGGCCTCGATCGTGGTACGGATGATGTTGTTGTAGGGATCCTGGGCGGTGAGCGACCAGCCGGAAGTCTGACAGTGGGTACGCAACATCATCGAGCGCGGATTCTTGGCGCCGAACTCCTTCATGATGCGCCACCACAGGTAGCGCGCCGCGCGAAGCTTGGCGATCTCGAGGTAGAAGTTCATGCCGATGGCGAAGAAAAACGACAGCCGCCCGGCGAATTTGTCGATGTCCAGGCCCCGTTTCATGGCGGTGCGCACGTATTCCATGCCGTCGGCCAGGGTGAAAGCGAGCTCGAGCGCCTGCGTCGCCCCCGCCTCCTGGATGTGGTAGCCCGAGATCGAGATGGAGTTGAACTTGGGCATGTGCTCGGCCGTGTAGGCGATGATGTCGGCGACGATGCGCATCGACGGCTCGGGCGGGTAGATGTAGGTGTTGCGCACCATGAATTCTTTGAGGATGTCGTTCTGGATCGTGCCCGAGAGCTGATCCTGCCGCACCCCCTGCTCCTCGGCGGCCACGATGTAGCCGGCGAGCACCGGCAGCACCGCCCCGTTCATGGTCATGGACACGGAGACCTTGTCGAGCGGAATGCCGTCGAAGAGGATCTTCATGTCCTCGACCGAGTCGATCGCCACCCCCGCCTTGCCGACGTCGCCGATCACACGGGGATTGTCGGAATCGTAGCCGCGGTGCGTGGCCAGATCGAAGGCCACCGAGATGCCCTGCCCGCCGCCGGCGAGCGTCTTCTTGTAGAAGGCGTTCGATTCCTCGGCGGTGGAAAAACCCGCGTACTGGCGGATGGTCCAGGGTTTGACCGTATACATCGTCGGCTGCGGCCCGCGGATGAAAGGTTCGAACCCGGGCAGCGTGTCGACGTGCGGCAGACGGTCGAGGTCGGCGCGCACGTAGAGGGGATGAACGACGATGCCTTCGGGCGTGTGCCAGTCGAGCCGGCTCAAGTCGCCGTCGGGCGCCTGCTTGGCCGCGGCTTTTTTCCAGGCTTCGAGATCGGGTTGGGGATAGCTAGGTGCGGATTTGGACATGAAACAACCCTCGACGAGGATGATGGCTGCGCCTTCGCGCCAACGAGACGGCGAGCTTCAGCTGAGGAGACAAAAAAACGAAAACAGGAAATATAATATGTAATCCATAATTATGGAAGCCCCTGAGAGCCCTCGCCGATGACCCCACAACGCATCGCGCCCCAAGCACTTTACCAGGAAGTGGCCGAGAGGCTGCGTCAGCGCATTTTCGCGCACGAATTACCGCCAGGACAGCCGATCGACGAGCTGGGCCTGGCGGCCGAATACGGGATTTCGCGTACCCCCTTGCGCGAGGCCCTGAAAGTGCTCGCCGCCGAGGGGCTGGTGACCCTGATCCCGCGGCGCGGCGCTTTCGTCAGTCAGATCTCCGCCTCGGAGCTAGATGCGATCTTCGACGTACTCGCGGTGCTCGAGGGCCACGCCGCGCGTCGCGCCGCCGAACGGTTGGACGAAGGAGCTGCCCAGCGGCTACGGCGACTACACCAGCGTCTGGAGGAAACGGCACACCCCGGCGCGATCGACGAATTCTTCGAGGCGAACCAGGCGTTCCACGCCGAAGTCTTGCGGCTCGCGAACAACCCTTTCCTTTCGAGCACGATCCAAGATCTGCGTCAAAAGATACGGTTGAGCCGTCACCATTCGCTCTACGACGAAGGGCGCCTGGAACGCAGCCTGCAGGAACACCGCGAGCTGCTCGCCGCCCTGCTCGAGGGCGAGGCCGCGGCCGCCGAACGGTGCATGCGCGAGCATCTGCGCTCCGGACGCGAGGCAATCGCCCACCTGCGCCGCGATGCCACCCCCACCCTAGATACTGAAGAATCCTCATGAGCGGAACCCTGCACACGACCCCACACCCCGAATCGGCCTGCTTGGTCGTCACCCTCGAGAATCCGGGAAAACGCAATGCGCTCGATGCCGCCCTGTGGCAGGCGCTGGGCGATCTCTTTCTCGAACTCGCCGCCGAAAATCTTCCCTGGCGCAGCGTGATCCTAACGGGTGCAGGCAACGCCTTCGCCGCCGGGGGCGATCTGGAAGAATTCCCCCGCGTGCGCGCCGACCTCGCCTCGGCGCTCGACTACCACGAAGGCAAGGTTGGGCGAGCGCTGCGCGCCATCGCCGAGTGTCCCTTGCCGGTGATCGCGGCGATCGAAGGCCCCTGTATCGGCGGCGGGCTGGAGATCGCCGCGCTATGCGATCTGCGCGTGGCCGGACGCAGCGCCCGCTTCGGCACCCCCATCGCCCGGCTCGGCTTCTGGATGTACCCCGGCGAACTCGCCCTGCTGCACGAGCGTCTGTCGGAAGGTCTACTCGCGCAGATGCTGCTCGAAGGGGCCGTGCTCGATGCCGAGCGCCTGTGGCGGCTCGGTGTATTGCATCACCTCGTCGAGGACGGCCATGCGCTCGAAGAGGCGCTGGCCGTGGCGCGACGCATCGCCACCGGAGCACCGCGCGTGGCGCGAATGCACAAATACTGGCTGCGCCGCCTACGACGGTGCAC
This sequence comes from Tepidiphilus olei, assembly GCF_006980705.1. Lineage (GTDB taxonomy): Bacteria > Pseudomonadota > Gammaproteobacteria > Burkholderiales > Rhodocyclaceae > Tepidiphilus > Tepidiphilus olei. Next base: position 37,349 of record NZ_SBHO01000007.1, read on the forward strand.
GCCGCTGTCCGAGGAAGAAAAACGCACCGGGCTGGCCTTCCTCGACGATCCCGACTACCGCGAAGGGCTCAGTGCCTTCCTGGAGAAACGGCCACCGTGTTTCGGACGCCACGGCCAAAGCGAGAACGAAGGAAATCCCGACGAACATTGATTGCGTTCGCATCCGCTTCACGCTAAGATCATGGAATCGCCCTTGTCATTCCCAGGAGATAGCATCATGCGCTTCGCTCCCCTGCCCATCGCCGCCGCGCTGGGTGCCGTCCTGCTCGGCGGCTGCACCAACCCCGGCGCACCGCTTCCCACCGATTTCGCCCAAGAACCGCAGCAAAAAATCCAGGCAGTACGGCAATGGCAAACGGTGGCCACGAGCCTGGCCGAGCGGCTGAGCGTCATGATGATCCGGGACAATGCCTGCACGCCGCAAGCCGCCCTGTGCGACACCCTCTACGTGCACCCGGCAGCCTACTCCTCGACCTTCGATGCCGCCTTCCGCGAAGCCTTCGTCAGCTATCTCGTCGGGCGCGGCTGGAACGTCGCCCAGCAAGGGCCGGCCGACATCGAGATCGACCTCGACAGCCGCTACGCCAAGCTCTCCACCGCTCCCGAGGTCGAAGTGATGGTCACGGCATCGGCGCGGCGCGGTGACCGCTATCTCGCCCGTATCTCCGACGTCTATTACATCACCAGCCCCGAGCTCTACGCCAAAATGGCCTCTTCCAACCCCTCGTACGAACCCACTTGGCTGACGGTGCAAGGAGACTGACCATGCGGCATTCGCTCTCGATCCTCATGTTCTCCGGCGCCCTCGCCCTGTCCGCTTGTGCCACCGAGACCCTCCCACCCCTACCCAAGGCCGATCCCGCCGTAATCATCAACAAAGCCTATGAGACGGCCGACACCCTGATCGACCAACTCCCGCCCGATCTGCGCGCCGGCCCCGTGCTCTTCGCCACCTTCGTCGACGTCGATGCACTCGATCGCTCCACCACCTTGGGGCGCACGCTCACCGAGCAAGTCGCCAACCGCTTCGTGCAGCGCGGCTTCGTCGTCACCGAGCTCAAACTGCGCACGGCCGTCTTCGTCAAGCGCGACACGGGCGAGCTCATGCTCGCGCGCGAAGTCGACCAGATCGCCCGCGAACACGACGCCCGCCTCGTCGTGGTCGGCACCTATGCACCGGCCAAGGAAGCCGTCTATCTGAGCGTCAAGGCGATCAATCCGGGCACGGGTCAGGTGCTCGCGGCTCAGGACACCATCGTCCCCATGGACAGCAACGTGAAAAGCCTGTTGCGCTGAGTTCGAGCGGACGAAGAAACGCCGCCCTTCGGGCGGCGTTTTCGCATCAACTTCAGGACACGCCAAGCATCCGCCGCCAGTCGCAGTGCGCCTCGATCGCCGCGGCCAGGCGTTCGATCGCCGCTTCGCGCCGTTGCACTGCATCCTCGGTGGAGAGCGCCGCCCCGGCCCAGTGCGCGAGCGCGGCGAAGGCGGGGGCTGAGTCGAAGAGGCCGTGCCAGTAAGTGCCGAGGATCTGCCCGTCTTCCGCGAGCGCCCCGTCGGGCACGCCGTCCTCGCCGATCACGACAGGATGCGCGAGCGCCGGCCCTTCGCTCACGCCGAGGTGAATCTCGTAGCCTTCGACCTCCGCACCGCCCAGTGTGGCAGCAAGCCGCCCGCGACAGCGGCGCAGCACCTTCCGGGAATCTAGCCGCGTGCGCAAGGAGAGCAACCCCAGGCCGGGCCGGCCGCCCGGCGCACCTTCCAATCCCAAAGGGTCGTCGAGCCACTCACCCAGCATCTGAAACCCTCCGCACAGGCCGATGAGCTTGCCGCCGTAGCGCAGATGTCGGCGCAGCAGCGCCGGGCCGCCATGGGATTCGAACCAAGCCAGATCCGCCTGCACCGCCTTGGAGCCGGGCAACACCACCAGGTCGGCTCCGGGCCAGGGACCGCCGTGCCACCAGTGGAAGTTGACCTCGGGGTGCAGGCGCCAGGCGTCGAGGTCGGTGTGATTGCTCACGCGCGGCCAGGCGATCGCCGCCACCCGCAGCCGCGCGCCTTCGGCGCGCTCCGCCGGCGCGAGGCCGTCCTCGGCCTCCAGCGCGAGCTTCCCCAAATGCGGCAGCACGCCGAAGACCGGTTTGCCGGTACGCTCCTCCAGCCACTGCAGGCCCGGTGCAAGGAGCGAGAGGTCCCCGCGAAAGCGGTTGATGACGAAACCGCGCATGCGCGCACGCTCGCTCGGCGAGAGACATTCGAGCGTGCCGACGATCTGGGCGAAGACGCCCCCGCGATCGATGTCGGCCACCAGTGCCACCGGGATGTCGACCGCTTCGGCGAACCCCATGTTGGCGATGTCGCGCGCGCGCAGATTGACCTCCGCCGGACTGCCCGCGCCCTCGACGAGGATCCACTCAAATTCCTCCTGCAGGCGCGCCCAGGATTCGAGCACCGCCCGTAGCGCCACCGGCTTGTAGGCGTGATAATCCCGCGCCGACAGGGTATGCACCGCCCGCCCGTGGATCACGACCTGGGCGCCGATGTCGGTGGTAGGCTTGAGCAAGACCGGGTTGAAATCCACCCGGGGTTCGAGTCCGGCGGCAAACGCCTGCAGCGCCTGGGCGCGCCCGATCTCGCCCCCGTCGGCCGTCACGGCGGCGTTGTTGGCCATGTTCTGCGGCTTGAACGGGGCCACACGCACGCCGGCACGCGCGAGCAGGCGGCACAATCCCGCCACCAGCGTGCTCTTGCCGGCATCCGACGTGGTCCCCTGGATCATCAACGCGCGCGCCATGCCCGTCCCCGCGACCGGAAAACCCCCGATTATAATGGGCGACTTCGCCCCTTTCCCGCCGTCATGTCCATTCTTCTGGCCACCGTGCTCGCCCTCGCGCTCGATCGCCTCTTCGGCGAGCCGCCGCGCTGGCACCCCCTCGTCGGCTTCGGCCGCTGGGCCAGCGCCCTGGAACGCCTCGTGCGCCGGCACCTCGGCGAGGGCGTGGGCGCAGGAATGCTCGCCTGGGCACTGGCGGTGCTACCCTGGGTGGGACTGGTCGCCGCTTTGGGACGGGTGCATCCCTTCGTCGAAAACGCGCTCGCGGTCGGCTGCCTGGCGCTCGCCCTCGGGGCACGCAGCCTGCGCGAGCACCTCGAACCGGTGCGCGACGCGCTCGCCGCAGCAGATCTGCCCACCGCCCGGGCGCGGGTGGCCTTCCTCGTGAGCCGGGACACGGCGGCAATGACGGGCGAAGAGGTGGCGCGCGCTGCCACGGAATCGGCGCTGGAAAACGGCCACGACGCCGTGCTCGCCCCGCTGGTGTGGTTCGCGCTGCTCGGCGCGCCCGGCGTGGTACTGCATCGCCTGGCCAATACGCTCGATGCCATGTGGGGCTATCGCACGCCGCGCTACGAGCGTTTCGGCAAGTGCGCCGCCCGTATCGACGACGCGCTCGGCTGGCCGAGCGCACGGGTCACGGCGCTCCTCTATGCCTTGGGCGGACGCACGGCGGCGGCGTTGCGGTGCTGGCGCCGCCAGGCCCCGCAGTGGGAGAGCCCCAACGCCGGCCCGGTGATGGCGAGCGGCGCCGGCGCGCTGGGCGTCACTCTGGGCGGAACGGCTTCTTATGGCGGAACGCGGCACGAGCGCCCCCTGCTCGGCGAAGGTCCCGCGCCGGGCGCGGCCAGCGTGGCCACCGCCATGGAACTCGTCGAACGGGCCGTCTGGGGCTGGCTGCTCCTGCTCGCACTCCTCACCCTGGCGGGAGGTGCGCGATGAGCCGACCGGTACACGGCGGGCGCCTGCGCGAGGCGGCGCGTCGCCACGGCCTGCCGCCCGAGTGCTGGCTCGACCTCTCCACCGGCATCAGCCCCTGGTCCTACCCCCTGCCGCCGGTCCCCGAGGAAGTCTGGCGGCGTCTACCGGAAGAGGACGACGGGCTCGATGAACTCGTGCATGCCGTCTTCGGCCGCCCCGCCCTGGCGGTACCCGGCACCCAAGCGGCCATTTCCCGCCTGCCGGCCCTCTTGCCCGAAGTGCGCCGCGTGCTGGTGCCGCATCCCAGCTACGGCGAGCACGCCCATGCCTGGCGCACCCACGCCGTCTTGCGCTGCGCCCCCTCCGCCGATGAGATCGATGCACGGCTCGACGAAGTCGACGCGCTGGTGCTCGTACACCCGAACAATCCCACCGGAGCGCGCTTTCCCGCCTGGAAGCTGCACGCATGGCATCGGCGTCTCGCCGGGCGCGGCGGTTGGCTGATCGTGGACGAAGCCTTCCTCGAACCGGGCGAGGCGGGCAGCCTCGTGGTCGAGACCGGCTCTCCCGGCCTCGTCGTCTTGCGTTCGCTGGGCAAATTCTGGGGGCTTGCGGGTCTGCGCTTCGGCCTGGTCTTCGCCCCCGAACCGCTGCGCGAGCGCCTCGCCGCCTTGCTCGACCCGTGGGCGGTGAGCCATCCGGCGCGCTGGGCGGCCCGGCTCGCGCTCGCCGACTCCGCCTGGCAGGAACGGCAGCGCGCGCGCCTGGCCGCCGCCTCGCTTGCCTTGGCGACGATGCTGGAAGAATCCGGTCTCAGGGTGGGCGGCCGCACCTCGCTCTTCGTCTGGGTCGAGACGCCGCGGGCACCGACGCTCGCCGCCGCCCTCGAGCGCCACGGCATCCTCGTGCGCCGTTTCGACGACCCGCCGGGGTTGCGCTTCGGGCTACCCGCCGACGCGGCCCAGTCAGAGCGGCTGCGGGCGGCGCTCTTCGAGGCGATCGCCGAGACTCCAAGGATTTCATCATGAACGAATTCGCCCTGATCGAGCAGTTCTTCGCCGATCCCGCCGCGCACGAACCCACCCCGTCCTGGCTGCGGCTGGGCATTGGCGACGACGCGGCGCTGCTCGTCGAGAAAAGCGGCTGGGAGACAGCGATCACCTGCGACACCCTCATCGAGGGTCGGCACTTCCTGGCCGGAACCGATCCGGAGGCGCTCGGCTGGAAAGCGCTGGCGGTGAACCTCTCCGATCTGGCGGCCATGGGCGCCGTCCCCACGGGGTTCCTCCTCGCCCTCACCCTGCCCGAGGCCGATGAAGCCTGGCTCACGGCCTTCGCCCGCGGGCTCTTCGCCTGCGCCCGGCGGCACGGCGCCCGGCTCATCGGTGGAGACACCACCCGCGGCCCACGGGCGCTCACGATCACGGCGCTCGGACGGGTACCGGCGGGCGAGGCGATATTGCGCAGCGGCGTGCGCGAAGGGGACGACGTCTGGGTGAGCGGGCGACCCGGACGCGCTGCCCTGGGGCTCGCCGTGCGATTCGGGGAACTCTCGCCGAACCTGCCCGGCGCCGGTGAATGGCTCGCCGCGCTCGATCGTCCCGAACCGCGCCTTGCCTTGGGACGCCGCTTGCGGCGCCTCGCGCACGCGATGCTCGACGTCTCGGACGGATTGCTCGGCGACCTCCGGCACCTCCTCGAACGCTCGGCACCGCCCCTCCTCACTGCCGAGATCGAGGTGGCCAGACTGCCGCTCGCCCCGCTCATCGCCGGCGGGGCGCCGCCGGAGCGGGCACGAGCCGCTTTGCTCGCCGGTGGCGACGACTACGAACTCCTCTTCACCGCCGCGCCGGGATCACGCGACCGAATCATCCTTCTCGGCAGGGAACTCGACCTGCCGCTTTCCCGCATCGGGCGGATCGTATCAACGGAGCAACCGCCCATCGTGCTCATCGAGCCCGATGAGCGGCGTACCCTGCCCGAAGTTTTGGGCTATGATCATTTCCGCCCATGAAAGGAGCGCCCATGTCCGCCGAGCGCACACGCCCCTCCGTCGCCTTCCTCCTCCAGCATCCGGCGCACTTCATCGCGCTCGGATTCGGGGCGGGTCTCTCTCCCCGGGCTCCGGGCACGGTCGGTTCGCTCCTTGCCTGGGCGCTCTACCCCCTGCTGCGCGCCCCGGTCTCCGAGGGGCTCTTCCTGCTGCTGCTCGCCTCCTTTTTCCTTGCCGGCGTCATCGCCTGTGACCGTACGGCCAAGGCGCTGGGCACCAAGGATCCCGGCGCCGTGGTCTGGGACGAGATGATCGCCGTCTGGCTCGTACTCTTCTTCTGCCCGCCGGGGCTTGCCTGGCAGGCGGCGGGCGTGGCGCTCTTTCGCCTGTTCGACATCGCCAAACCCGAACCCATCGCCACCCTGGAGCGGCGCTTCCGCGGTGGCTTGGGCATCATGATCGACGATCTGGCCGCCGCCGGCTACGTACTGCTCGTGCTCGCCCTTGCGGTGCACTTCCTGGGAGAAGGCGCGTGATCCACCCCGAAGATCCGCTGGGACGGCTCGCCCGGGAGTTGGGCATGCTGCTTGCCGCCCGCGGCTGGATGCTCGCCACCGCCGAATCCTGTACCGGCGGGGCCGTCGCCGAAGCGATCACGGCGATCGCCGGCAGCTCCGGCTGGTTCGAACGCGGTTTCGTCACCTACGCCAATGCCGCCAAGATCGAAGTGCTCGGCGTCGACCCCCTCACCCTCGAACGCCACGGGGCCGTGTCGGAAGCCGTGGCGCGCGAAATGGCGCTCGGTGCACTCACGCACAGCCAGGCCGAGCTGGCCTTGTCCATTACCGGTATCGCCGGGCCCGACGGCGGCACGCCGGACAAGCCCGTGGGTACCGTCTGTTTCGGCTGGGCCTGGGATCGGACCCGGCCGCGGGTACGCAGCGAACGGCGCCACTTCGCCGGCGACCGCATCGCCGTGCGCGCCCAGGCCGTGCGCACGGCGCTCTCCGGTGCCATCGCCCTGTGCCACCCCTGAACCATCCTGTGCCATAATCGGTCGAAGCGTTTTCGTACTTGCCAGCCAAGGAATTTTCGATGGACGACAACAAACTCAAGGCGCTGCAGGCGGCGCTCGCGCAGATCGACAAACAGTTCGGCAAAGGTTCGGTGATGCGCATGGGCGACGCCCAAGTGGTACGCGACATCCAGACCGTCTCCACCGGCTCGCTCGGGCTGGACATCGCGCTGGGCATCGGCGGGCTGCCGCGCGGGCGGGTGGTGGAGATCTACGGCCCCGAATCCTCGGGCAAGACCACCCTCACGCTGCACGTGATCGCCGAAATGCAGAAACTCGGCGGCGTGGCCGCCTTCATCGATGCCGAACACGCCCTCGACGTACAGTATGCGAAGAAGCTGGGCGTCGATATCGACGATCTCCTCGTGTCGCAACCCGACACCGGCGAGCAGGCGCTCGAGATCGCCGACATGCTGGTGCGCTCGGGCGGGGTCGACATCGTGGTGATCGACTCGGTGGCCGCACTCACCCCCAAAGCCGAGATCGAGGGGGAAATGGGCGACTCGCTCCCCGGCCTGCAAGCGCGGCTCATGAGCCAGGCGCTGAGAAAGCTCACCGCCAGCATCAACAAGACCAACACGCTCGTCATCTTCATCAACCAGATCCGCATGAAGATCGGCGTCATGTTCGGCAACCCGGAAACCACCACCGGCGGCAACGCGCTCAAGTTCTATTCCTCGGTGCGGCTCGACATCCGCAAGACCGGCACGATCAAGAAAGCCGACGAGGTCGTCGGCTCCGAGACCCGCGTCAAGGTCGTCAAGAACAAGGTCGCCCCGCCCTTCCGCGAAGCGATGTTCGACATCCTCTACGGCGAGGGCATCTCGCGTGAGGGCGAGATCATCGACCTGGGCGTGGAGCACAAGCTCATCGACAAATCCGGCTCCTGGTACGCCTACGAGGGCGAGAAGATCGGTCAGGGCAAGGACAACGCGCGCGAATTCCTGCGCCAGCGCCCCGAGCTCGCGCGGCGCATCGAGAATCAGATCCGGGCCAAGGTGGGCTTGCCCCCGCTGCCCGAGATCGCATCCGCCGCGCCCAGCGCCGCCCCGAGCGAATCCGCCCTTGCCGCTCCGGCGGCCGAATAAGCCTACGTCATGGCGATGAGCGGGCCGAGCGTGTGGCAAAGAGCGCTGCGGCTGCTCGCGCGCCGCGAACACAGCCGCGCCGAGCTCGCGCGCAAGCTCGCCCCCCACGGCACGCCCGAGGAAATCGCAGAGGCGCTCGCCCGCCTCGAGCGCACGGGACTCCTGTCCGACGAGCGCTGCGCCCGCGCCTTCGTCGCCGCCCGGGCCGAGCGCAGCGGCCGGCGCCTTCTGGAGCTGCGGCTGCGCGAGCGCGGGCTGGACGACGCCCTCATCGACGACGTCCTCGACGCGCTGGAAGCCGAATCGAGCGAAGCCGAGCGCGCCGCCGCCCTGTGGCGCAAACGCTTCGGCACGCCGCCCGCCGACGCCAGGGAATGGGCCCGGCAGGCACGATTTCTCGCCGGCCGCGGATTCTCCCCGTCCCTCGTCACCCGGCTGCTGCGCGACCCGCCCGAAGACTTCACCGAACCTTTCCCTGACACCGAACCCTGAGTCCTCCATGTCGCTGCTGCACGTCGAACGCCTGCGCAAAACCTACGGCAAACGCACCGTCGTCGCCTCGGTCGATCTCACCGTCGAAGCCGGCGAGATCGTGGGGCTGCTCGGTCCCAACGGGGCGGGCAAGACCACCTGTTTCTACATGATCGTCGGGCTCGTGCGCGCCGACGACGGCAAGATCGAGCTCGACGGTCAGGACGTCACCCACGAGCCCATCCACCGCCGCGCCCGGCATGGCCTCTCTTACCTGCCGCAGGAAGCGAGCATCTTCCGCCGCCTGTCGGTGCGGGAAAACGTGCGTGCCGTACTCGAACTGCGGGGGCTACCCAAAGAGGAGATTCGGCAGAAAGAAGACGAACTGCTCGCCGAACTCGGAATCGCGCATCTGGCCGATCAGCCCTCGGTGTCGCTCTCCGGCGGCGAACGGCGCCGCCTCGAAATCGCCCGGGCGCTCGCCACCGACCCGAAGATCATCCTGCTCGACGAACCCTTCGCCGGCGTCGATCCCATCGCCGTGATCGAGATCCAGCGCATCGTGCGGTTCCTGCAAGAGCGCGGCATCAGCGTACTCATCACCGACCACAACGTGCGTGAAACGCTCGGCATCTGCAACCGCGCCTCCATCCTCGCCGACGGCCGGGTCATCGCCTCGGGCCGCCCCGAGGAGATCATCGACGACCCGCACGTGCGCCGCGTCTATCTCGGCGAACATTTCCGCCTGTAGCCATGAGCCTCGAGCCCCGCCTGCACCTTCGTGCCAGCGCCACGCTCGCCCTCTCCCCGCAGATGGCGCAGGCGCTCAAGCTCCTGACGCTGTCGGCCGTCGAACTGCAGCAGACCCTCGAAGAAGCCCTGCAGGCGAACCCCCTCCTCGAAGTGGCGGAGACCGACGAAGAATCCCCCGAAGAAACGCTTCCCATCGCAACCAACGAAGGCGATGAATCCGACGACTGGCAGGCGCAACTCCTCGAGCGTCCCAGCGCGGAGTCGCCCGGCGAAGCGCACGAGCACACCGAAGACACCCTCCAGCCCGCGCCCGAAGAACAAACGAGCGCCAACGACACCGAAGCCTTCGACGACGAGCTCCTGTGGCAGGATGCCCGCCCCGCGCGCGACGACGACGAAGCATCCGACTTCACCGAGTGGCACGCCGCTGCCACCGATCTACACCACTACCTGCACGAACAGGCCGCGCTCACGCCGCTCGCCGAACGCGACCGGGCCCTCGTCGCCTTCATGATCGAAGCCCTCGACGACGACGGCTATCTGCACGAAGACCTCGACGAACTGCTCGCCAGCATCCCGCCCGAGCTCGAAGTCGGCCGTGAAGACCTGGAAATCGCCCTCAAGCTCATCCAAAGCTTCGACCCACCCGGGGTCGGTGCGCGCGACCTCGGCGAATGCCTGCGGCTGCAGCTGCGCGAGCGCCCCGACACGCCGGCGCGGCGCCTGGCCGAGCGGCTGGTGAGCGAAGCGCTCGAGCTCCTCGGCCGTAAGGACTATGCCATACTCAAGCGCCGCTACGCCTGCGACGACGCCCTGCTGCGCGAGGCGCTCGCCCTCATCGCTACGCTCGACCCCCACCCGGGCAGCCGCATCGGCGGCGAACCACCCCCCTACGTCATTCCCGACGTGATCGTGCGCCGGCGCGACGGTCGCTGGCAGGTCGAACTCAACCCGGCCGTCGCCCCCCGGCTCACCCTCAACCAGCGCTACGCCCAGATCCTCGGCGAGCGGCGCGACGGCACCGAAGCCCTGCGTGAGCATCTCGCCGCAGCAAAGATCCTAATCCGACAACTCGAACAACGCAACCACACCATCCTGCGCGTCGCCCAGGAAATCGTCGAGCGCCAGCAAGACTTCTTCGAGCACGGCGAAGCCGCCATGAAGCCGCTCACCCTGCGCACGCTCGCCGAAGCGCTCGAACTGCACGAATCCACCATCTCCCGCGTCACTCAGGGCAAATACCTGCAGTGTCCACGGGGCGTCTTCGAATTCCGCCACTTCTTCGGCGGCGGCATCGCCGGTGAAGATGGTGAAATCGCCTCGGCCACCGCCATCAAGGCCCGGCTGCGAGCCCTGATCGAAGGTGAAAACCGGACGAAACCGCTGTCGGACACCCGCCTCGCCGAGCTACTTGCGGCAGAAGGTATCCCCATCGCCCGCCGAACCGTGGCAAAATACCGCGAGCAGATGCAAATCCCGCCGGCGAACCGGCGCAAAGCCTTGTAATCACCACCACAGGAGTGTGCGATGAACTTCACCATCACCGGCCATCACGTCGAAGTCACCCCCGCGCTGCACGACTATGTCACGGAAAAAGTCGAACGGGTGCTGCGGCACTTCGACCACGCCACCTCGGCGCAGATCATCCTGCGCGTCGAGCGCAACACCCACAAGGCCGAAGTCACCGTACACGTCAAGGGCAAAGACTTCTTCGCCGAAGCCACCGATCCGGCCGACCTCTACGCCGCCATCGACGCGATGATCGACAAACTCGACCGTCAAGTGCGCAAGCACAAAGAAATCGTCACCAACCACCACCAGCCGGCCGCCCCGGCCGCTCAAGGCGAGTGACCGTCCCTGGGGTGGCCCCAGCCGCCACCCTGGTGCCCTCACCCTCGACTCGGCCATGAACCTCATCGCCAGCCTTCTCGACGTCGAGCACATCGCCCTCGACCTCCCCGCCGCCGACAAGCAGCAGGCCCTGGGAGCCGCCGCCCTGCTCTTCGCACGCGACGGGCTCGACCCGGCCAAGGTACAGGCGGCGCTCGCCGAGCGCGAACGGCTGGGTTCGACCGGCATCGGCGAGGGCGTAGCCATCCCGCACGGCCGACTCAAAGGTCTAGCTGCCCCCCGTGGCGCCTTCGTGCGGCTCGCCACCCCCGTGCCTTTCGACGCCTGCGACGGTCGTCCCGTACGGTTCATGTTCGTCCTCCTCGTGCCCGAGCAGGCCACCGAAGAACACTTGCAAATCCTCTCCCAGCTCGCCGAACGTTTCAGCGACCCGGACGTACGTCAGGCGCTCATGACCGTTTCCGATCCGGAATCCGCCCTTGGTCTGCTGACCGGCGCCGATGGCTGAACCCGCGAGATGAGAGAGACCTCGCTGCGTGCCGTCATCGAGGCGATCGACCCCGAACTGCACCTCACCCACGTCACCGGCTCGCTCGAACGCACCCTCGCCGTCCTCGACGAGCGCCTATGGCCGGCCGACCTCGTCGGCCACCTCAACCTCATCCACCCGGGGCGCGTCCAGATCATCGGCGCCGCCGAGATGACCTGGGCGCGACGCCTCGGACAAAAGCGCATCGCCCGCCACCTCGAAGAAATCTTCACCGCCAAACCCCCCGCTCTCATCGTCGCCGACGGCTGCACCCCCCCGCCCATCCTCGTAGCCCTATGCCGCACGCACGACGTGGCACTCTTCACCACCGAGCGCCCCTCGGCCGAAGTCATCGACCGCCTGCGACACCACCTCTCGCGCGTGCTCGCCGAGCGCGAGACGCGCCACGGCGTGCTCATGGACGTGCTCGGCCTCGGCGTCTTCATCACAGGCGACCCCGGCACCGGCAAATCCGAGCTCGCGCTCGAGCTCATCTCCCGCGGCCACGGGCTGGTGGCCGACGACATGGTCGAATTCGCCCGCCTCACCCCCACCGTGCTCGAAGGCCGCTGTCCGCCGCTGCTGCAGAATTACCTCGAAGTGCGGGGGCTGGGGTTGCTCGACATCCGCACCATTTTCGGCGAAACCGCCCTGCGCCGGCGCATGCGGCTTCGCCTCATCGTCCACTTGCGCCGGGTGCTACCGGGCGAACCGCCGCCGCCGCGCCTGGAGATGGAGCAGGTCACCGAAGAAATCCTCGGCGTGCCCATTCCCAAGACCACGCTGCCGGTGGCCGCCGGGCGCAATCTCGCCGTGCTACTCGAAGCCGCCGTGCGTGCCACCATCCTGCGGCTGCGCGGCATCGACTCCACCCGCGAATTCATCGACCGTCACAATGCGCTGCTGGCCCAGCAGAACCCAACCGAAACCGACTCCCATGGAAACCTCTGACTCTTCCTGCGATTACCTCGAACGCATCCTCACCGCCCAGGTCTACGACGTCGCCGTCGAAACGCCGCTCGACCCCGCCCCCACGCTGTCCCGGCGCCTCGGCAACCGAGTGCTCATCAAGCGCGAGGATCTGCAACCCGTCTTCAGCTTCAAGCTGCGCGGCGCCTACAACAAGATCGCCAAGCTCCCGCCGGAGGCGCTCGCGCGCGGCGTCATCTGCGCCTCGGCCGGCAACCACGCCCAGGGCGTGGCACTCTCCGCCCAGAAACTGGGCGCGCGCGCCGTCATCGTCATGCCCACCACCACCCCGCTCATCAAAGTCGAAGCCGTGCGCAGCCGCGGCGCCGAAGTCGTGCTCTACGGCGAATCCTTCTCCGATGCCTACGCCTACGCCCGCACCCTCGAAGAAGAGGAAGGGCTCGTCTTCATCCACCCCTTCGACGATCCCGACGTGATCGCCGGCCAGGGCACCATCGCCATGGAACTCCTGCGCCAGCACCCCAAACCGATCGACGCCGTCTTCTGCGCCGTGGGCGGCGGAGGGCTGATCGCCGGCATCGCCGTCTATCTCAAGCGCCTGCGCCCCGAGATCCGCATCATCGGCGTCGAGGCCGAAGGCTCGGACGCCATGACCCAGTCGCTCGCCCGGGGCGAGCCGGTCGAACTCGCCCAAGTCGGACTCTTCGCCGACGGCACCGCCGTCAAGCGCGTGGGCGACGAAACCTTCCGCCTGTGCCAGCGCTACCTCGACGACATGATCGTGGTGAGCAACGACGAGATCTGCGCCGCCATCAAGGACGTCTTCGAAGACACCCGCGCCATTCTCGAACCGGCCGGAGCACAAGCCCTCGCCGGCCTCAAGTCCTACGCCCAAAAAATGGAGCTCAAGGACAAGACGCTGGTCGCCATCGCCTCCGGCGCCAACATGAACTTCGACCGCCTGCGCTTCATCGCCGAGCGCGCCGAGCTCGGAGAACGGCGCGAAGCCGTGCTCGCCGTCACCATCCCCGAGCGCCCCGGCGCGTTTCGCCGATTCATCACGCTCCTGGGCAAGCGCAACGTCACCGAGTTCAACTACCGCTATTCGGATCCCGAGGAAGCGCACATCTTCGTCGGCGTCGGCATCCACGACCGCAGCGAAGTCGAGAAACTCGTCACCCAACTACAGGCAGAGGGTCTGCCGGCGATCGACCTCACCGACGACGAACTGGCCAAATCCCACATCCGCTACATGGTCGGCGGACGCGCCCCGCACGTGCGCCACGAACGGCTCTTGCGCTTCATCTTCCCCGAACGCCCCGGCGCGCTCGCCAACTTCCTTGCCCAGTTGCGCTCGGACTGGAACATCAGCCTCTTCCACTACCGCAACCACGGCGCTGACTTCGGCCGCGTCCTCGTCGGCATGCAGGTTCCACCGGAAGAAGACGAAGAATTCGCCCAGTTCCTCACCAAGCTCGGCTACGAATACGTCGAGGAAACGAACAACCCCGCCTATTCCCTCTTCCTCGCCGCCGGCTGAAACACCCCCGCCTCGGTCACGATCCAGTCCATCGGCACATCGTGCGCCTCGGGGTGGGTGTCGGGCACGCGCGTGCATTCATACCCCACCCCGATCGCCGTCACGGGGCGCCCTGCCGCGCGATACGCTGCAAGGGTACGATCGTAGAACCCGCCCCCGTAGCCGATGCGATAACCCGCCGCGTCGAACGCCACGAGCGGCACCAGCAACACCACCGGCCACACGTGCTCTTCTCCCGCCGGAACCGGCAGCCCGAAGAGGTCGCGCGTCATGGGCGAACCGGGCGACCACGGCCGGAAAACGAGCGGCGCCGCCTTGCGTAGCGCCACCGGCAGGGCCACCCCGATACCGCGCCCTTCCGCCCACCCCCACAGCGACGCGAGCACGTCCGGTTCCGTCCGCACCGCCCAGAACCCCCCGACCCAGCCCCCCTCTTCAGGCAAAGACTCGAGCAGTCCGGCTACCGCCCGCCAGATCAGATCGTCCCAGCGTCGGCGCACTTCGGGCGAGATCGCCTCCCGCCGCGCCAAGGCCGATCGCCGCATTTCCACCCGATTCATTCCCCACCCTTCGATCTCCGATTCACCATGAGTTACAATAAACGAAACGGCCTTTTTCCGCCAACCGCCCGATCCGCCATGTCCCTCCGGCCCTCCCTGCTCTGCACCGCCCTGCTCGCCGTCGCCCTCGTGCCCGGCGCACCCGCCGTAGCCGCAGCCGAAGGGCAGCGGGTGAAACCCGCCCCGAAGGCCGTCGAGGCCAAGGCCCATGCCGCCCCGAAACCAGCCGCCCCGAGCGGCCCCGACGCGATCGATCGTGCTCGTTCCGCCTACGCGCGCGGCGATCTCGCCACCGTGCTGCAGCAGCTGCCGCATGTCACCGCCCACCCGCTGGGCGACTACGTTCTCCTATGGTCGCTCATCCAGCGCCTCGGCCGCCCCAGTGAAACGGTACAGCCACAGGAAATCGAGGCGTTCCTCGCGCGTCACGGCGACGACGCCCTGGGCGAGCGCCTGCGCCGCGAGCTGCTGCGCACCGCCGTGCGACAGGAACGCTGGAGCGAGGCGCTGCAGCACTATCGCACCCTCGTCAAGCCCGACCGCGACGCCCAGTGCTGGGGCACGCTCGCCTGGATCCAGGATCAACCCCTATCCGGCATTCCCACCAACGACGTGCTGCGCCTGCTGGTCTCCAGCCCCCGCCCCGGCACCGAATGCGTCCCTCTCTTCGCCACGGCCGCCCAGCAGGGGCGGATCGACCAACGAATCCTACGCCAGCGCCTCTACGCATCGCTTGCCCAGAGCGGCCCGTCCGCCGCCAAAGAATGGCGCGCACTCGCCGGCCTGAGCGAGAGAGAATGGCTCGACCTCGAACACGCCACCCGCGACCCGCTCGCGACATTCGCCCTGCCCGACGCCTCGTCCACGACCCTCGCCGCCGCCCTCATCGCCCTGCAAAAAGAAGACCCCGAAGCGGCGCACGAATGGCTCCTCACCATGGCCGAACGGCTCGACCCCGAAGCGCGCGACGTCGTTCGCTGGTCGCTCGTGCTCTACGCCGCCAAGCGGCGCCTGCCACAGGCCAACGCCTGGGCCGACGAAATCACCCTCTCACCGCTCTGGACCGAACCGGCACGCTGGGCCGTGCGCGCGGCGCTCGCGGCGCAGGATTGGCCCAAAGTCTGGCAGCGCATCGAAGCGCTCCCCCCGGGCGAGCGCGAGCGTAACGAATGGCGCTACTGGCAAGGCTATGCCCTCCAGCAGCTGGGCAAAAGCGAACTCGCCGAGGCCATCTTTCGCACCCTCGAGCGTGGCGACGACTACTACGCCATGCTCGCCGCCCATGCCCTCGGTCACCGCTGGCGCCTGCCACCGCAATCTCCCCCTCCGTCGCCGCCCGAAGTGCGCGAGATCGAACGCCACCCCGTCGTGGTGCGCATCCTGGCCCTGGCCGAGCGGAACTGGTTTTTCGAAGCCGCACGCGAAGTCGAGGCCCTGGGCCGCAAGCTTTCGGTTCCCCAGGCACGTGCCGCCAGCGTCGCGCTCACCCAGGCCGGACACTTCGATCTGGCCATCCGTCTGGCCGAATCCATGGACGACGACGGGTTCCTCCTCGCCCGCTACCCGCTCGCCTACCGCGAACTCGTCGAACGCTACGCTGCCGCGCAAAACGTCGACCCCGCCTGGGTCTGGGGCCTGATACGCCAGGAAAGCCGCTTTCGCGCCGATGCCCGCTCGAGCAGCGGCGCGCTCGGTCTCATGCAGATCATGCCCGCCACCGGCAAGTGGCTCGCCGGCAAGCTCGGCATCCCGCGCTTCGACGTCGCCCGCCTGCGCGACCCCGACACCAACGTGATGCTGGGCGTCACCTACATGCGCATGGTCACCGAACAGCTCGACGGCCACCCCGTGCTCGCCACCGGCGCCTACAACGCCGGCCCCGGCCGCATGGGACGCCTGCGGCCGCAACAGGCACTCGAGACCGAGATCTACATCGAAAACCTGCCGATCGACGAGACGCGCGACTACATCAAGAAAGTACTCGCCAACACCGTCGTCTATTCGGCCATCCTGAACGGGGGCAAAGGCAAGGACATCACCGACTTCCTCCTTCCCTTGCCCGGACTGAGCAACGCCGCCGGCGCACCCGCGCCGGTGCTGGACAACGGATGATGCTCGACCAGGAGAAACGACCATGACCACTGCGACCGAACGCACCGCCCTCGTCCTCGGCGGAACCGGATTCGTCGGCAGCCACCTGCTCGACCGGCTCGTCACCGAAGGCTGGCGCGTCGTCGTGCCCACGCGCCGTCTACAGAATGCGCGTGACCTCAAGCTGCTGCCCACGGTCGAAATCGTCGAAGCCGACGTGCACGACCCGAAGACGCTCGAACGCCTGTGCGCCGGCAAACGCCTGGTGGTCAACCTCGTCGGCACCCTGCACTCGCGCCCCGGACGTCCCTATGGCCCCGAGTTTGCCCGCGCCCACGTCGAACTGCCGCAAAAACTCGCCGAAGCCTGCCATGCGCAGGACGTACGCCGCCTCATCCACCTGAGCGCCCTGGGCGCCGCGCCCGACACCCCGTCGCAATACCTGCGCTCCAAGGCGGACGGCGAAGCGCGTCTCCGCGCCGCCGGCGACGGGCTCGACTGGACCATCCTGCGCCCTTCCGCCATCTTCGGCCCCGGCGACTCCTTCCTCAACCGCTTCGCCGCACTCGCCCGGCTCTTCCCCATCCTGCCGATCGGCGCAGCGCAGGCCAAGCTGCAGCCGGTCTATGTGGGCGACGTCGTCGAGGTGATCCTGCGCGCGGCGGCCACCGCCAAGGCCGCGGGTCAAACCTACGAGCTCGCCGGCCCCACGGTCTATACGCTCGCCGAGATCGTCGCCTACGCCGCCCGTACGAGCGGCCATCCGCGCCGCGTGGTGGCGCTCCCGCCGCGGCTCGCCCGCGCGCAGGCGTGGCTGCTCGAGCACCTCCTGCCCAACCCGCCGCTCACGCGCGACATGCTCGATTCCCTCTCGATCGACAGCGTGGCCCACGGCGAGCCGCTGCCCTTCGGGCTCGAACCCACGCCGATGGAGGCCATCGGGCCGGCTTACCTCGCCAACGACACCTTCCGCAGCCGCTACGTCCGCTGGCGCATGCGAATGCAACACGGATGAAAATCTACTGCGTCGGCGGAGCTGTACGCGACGAACTCCTCGGCCGGCCCGTGAGCGACCGCGACTGGGTCGTGGTCGGCGCCACCCCCGAGGAGATGCTCGCCCGCGGCTTCCTGCCCGTGGGCAAGGATTTCCCCGTCTTCCTGCACCCCGAGACGAAAGAGGAATACGCGCTCGCGCGCACCGAGCGCAAGACGGGGCGCGGCTACCACGGCTTCGCCTTCCACACCAGCCCCGAAGTCACCCTCGAAGAAGACCTCGCGCGGCGTGACCTCACCATCAACGCCATGGCCCGCGACGAAACGGGGCGCCTCATCGACCCCTACGGCGGGCTCGAGGATCTGCGCCGCAAGGTGCTGCGCCACGTCAGCCCGGCGTTTGCCGAAGACCCGGTGCGCATCCTGCGCGTGGCGCGATTCAGCGCCCGTTTGCCCGACTTCACCCTGGCCCCCGAGACGCTCGCGCTGATGCGGCGCATGGTGGAGGAAGGCGAAGTCGATCACCTCGTACCCGAACGGGTCTGGCAGGAACTCGCCCGCGGCCTCATGGAACCGCGGCCCGATCGCATGATCGAGGTGCTGCGCGCATGCGGCGCGCTCGCGCGTCTGCTGCCCGAAATCGACACCCTCTTCGGCATCCCCCAGCCGCCAAACTACCACCCCGAGATCGACACCGGCGTGCACGTGCTCGCTGCCCTGCGCATGGCGGCCGAACGGGCCCTGCCGCTCCCCACCCGCTTCGCCGTGCTGCTGCACGACGTGGGCAAAGGGCGCACGCCGCCAGAACTCTGGCCGCACCATTACGGACACGAAGCCCGCGGCGCGGCGCTCATCCCTTCGATCTGTGCCCGGCTGCGCACGCCCGTCGAGTGCCGGGAACTCGCCGTGCTCACCGCGCGCGAGCACGGGCTGATCCACCGCGGACCGCGCCTTCGCCCTGCCACCCGCGTGCGCGTGCTCGAGCGCTGCGACGCCCTGCGCCGTCCCGAGCGCTTCCTGCACCTGCTCGAAGCCTGTGCCTGCGATGCCCTCGGCCGCCCCGGACTCGATATGGACTACGAACCGGTCGAGCGGCTCTGGCGCGATACCCTCGAGGCGGCCAGAAGCGTCGATGCCGGCGCGATCGCCCGCACCTGCACCGAACGCAGCCAGATCCCGGCAAGGCTGCACGAGGCGCGCGTCGCCGCCGTCAAGGCGCGCGCCGCGCGCGGTGGGGATGGCGATGAAGTTTCGTCGCCATCCACTGCCGCCACCACCGCCGGTACCCCATCCTCCTCCCCGCTGGAGGGTGCCTGAGGCCGTAGTATCATAAAATAAGCTGCCGTTATCCTTTGGCTACGCCACAACCCCAACGCCCCCAACCCTTACCGAGCCCATTCCATGACCGAGCACCTCGAACTGCTGCATGAAGCCCCCAGCCACCCAGTGAATGCCCCGCCCCTCCTCTTCCTGCACGGCGCCTACGTCGGCGCCTGGTGCTGGCAGGAGCACTTCCTGCCCTGGTTCGCTGCCCAAGGCTACGACGCCTGGGCGCTGTCGCTGCGCGGCCACGGCGGCTCACGCACCGATCGCCCGCGCGACACGCTCTCCATCGACGACTACGTCGACGACGTGCTGCGCGCCCAGGAACGCCTACCCGCCGAGCCCATCCTCATCGGCCACTCCATGGGTGGTTTCGTCGCCCAGAAAGCCCTCGAGCGTCACCCTTTCCCTGCGCTCGTACTGCTGTGTTCGGTGCCGCCCACCGGACTCGGTGGGTCGCTGCTGCACATGCTGCTGCACACGCCCATGGCCCTGCTCGAAATGAACCTCTTCACGGCCGGCAAGCGCAAGCCGCACCGCAGCCTGGTCAAAGCGCTCTTCCACCATCTGCCGCCGGAGCCCGACCTCGCCCGTTATCTGGCCGCGAGCGGACCGGAATCATTGCGCGCCATCTGGGACATGATGGGATTTGCCCGCGTCGATCGCGCCGAGCAGCATCCCGCCCCGGTATACGTCTTCGGCGCCGAACACGACAAGATCATCCCACCCGACCAGGTGGAGAGCACGGCGCGTTTCTACGGCACCACCGCCCGGATCCTGCCCGATTTCGGCCACACCCTCATGCTGGAGCCTGGCTGGGAGCGCGCCGCACGCGCCATCGCGCAGGTGCTGCAGCCGGCAGCGCAAGCCGCCTGAACGCCGCTCACTCCCAAGGAGGCGGCTCGATCCCTCGCCCCAGCGCGATCACCTTGAAGAGCTCCCCCATCTCGTGCGGCATGATGAGCCGCTGCAAGGCGCGCGCGGCCTTCAGATACGCCAGGCTCCCCGGCTCGGCGCGTTCCTCCAGCCGCTGCAAGATGCCGTTGGCCAGCAAGAATCCCGCCTGGTTCATGAAGGCCAGCGTCTCCAGCCCCTCGGCCTCGGCCGCCTCGGCCACGGAAGTGAAATCGACGAAACTGGTGATGTCCATCGCCCCCGGCAGCCACAGCGGATCGTCGACCACGCGGTGGCGGAAATAGCACTGCAGCGTGCCGCGCCAGCGCCACGGCACGTAATACGTCTCCCGCGGATAGCCGTAATCGATCAAGAGCAGCATCCCCGCCTGCAGCGCACGGGCGAGCGTCCCCACCCAGGCACGTGCCACCGGGTGGACTTCCGTCAGGTACTCCCGCCCTTCCAAATGGGGCAACTCGATCCCCTCCAGCCCGGCGAGCGCCGCCGGCGTCGGCGGGCGATCCTCCCAGGCGAGCGCACCGTCACGCACCGTCACGCCGCGCTCGAACGCCTCCCCTTCGACCGTTCCCACCAGATGCACCGGCAGCACGTCGAGCACTTCGTTGGCGAGCAACACCCCGCGGAAGGAATCCGGCACGGCCTCGAGCCAGACCACGCGCTCGGCAAGCGCTCCTGCCTGCGCCGCGATCGTCTCCTGCTGGCGAGCGCGCAGCGACCCCGACACTTCCAGGATGGCGTAGCGCTCGGGCAGCGCCCCGAGCTCGGCGAGCTGGCGCAGCACGTCGGCCGCGAGCAAACCGGTGCCCGCCCCGGCTTCGAGCACGATGCCTCCCGTCTGCCGCAACACCGGCGCGATCGCCTCGGCCAGCGTGGCCCCGAAGAGCGGTGTGATCTCCGGCGCGGTGATGAAATCCCCCGCCGGGCCGAATTTCGTCGCTCCGCCGCTGTAATAGCCAAGATCCGGCTCGTAGAGCGCCCAGCGCATGTAATCGGCGAACGGCACCCAGCCGCCGGCCTCCCTGATGCGCGCCACGATGCGCGCGCGCAAGGCCTCGCTCGCCGCCACCACCTCCGGTTCGGGCGCCGGCACTCCCCTCGTCGTCCGTTCCCGTTCGAACACGCAACCCCCCGTTTCACGCTACCATAGTCCGATCTTTGCCCGATGGACGAAGCCATGACCCCCTCGCCCTCCGAGCACCGCCCCGTCGTTCTCGTCACCGGCGCCGCCCGGCGCATCGGCGCGGCCATCGCCCGCCATCTGCACGCGCACGGCTGGAACATCGCGCTGCATTATCGCACCTCGACCTCGGCCGCCGAGCGGCTCGCCACGGAGTTCGACGCCCAACGCCCCGGCAGCGCCGCCTGCTTTGCCGCCGAGCTCGCCGCCCCGGCGAATGCCCCTGCGCTCGTCGCTGCCGTACTCGATCGTTTCGGCCGGCTCGACGCCTTGGTCAACAACGCCTCGACCTTCTATCCCACCCCGATTTCCGAGGTCACCCCCGAGCAGTGGGAAGATCTGCTCGGCGCCAACGCCCGCGCCCCCTTCTTCCTCACCCAGGCGGCCGCGCCCGAGCTCGCGCGCCGGCGCGGTGCCGTGGTCAATGTCGTCGACATCCACGCCGAACGGCCGCTGCCCCGCTATCCCGTCTATACCGCCGCCAAGGCGGCGCTCGCCGGGCTCACCCGTGCGCTCGCCGTCGAGCTCGCCCCGGCGGTGCGGGTCAACGGCGTCGCGCCCGGTGCCATCCTCTGGCCGGAAGACGATCAATACCCGCCCGCCGAGCGCGCACGCATCCTCGCCCAGATCCCCCTGCAGCGCCTGGGCGAACCCGGCGACATCGCCCGCGCCGTGCGCTTCCTTCTGGAAGACGCCCCTTACGTCACCGGCCAGATCCTCGCCGTAGACGGCGGACGCAGCCTCGCCCTCTAGGGAAACGCTGAGGAAATGAGCGAGCGGGATGAAACGCAAGGCGGAAGGTAGCGCAGCAACCGAGACATATCGAGTGGATAGGCGAGGGAT
The DNA here is from genome assembly GCF_006980705.1 of Tepidiphilus olei. Lineage (GTDB taxonomy): Bacteria > Pseudomonadota > Gammaproteobacteria > Burkholderiales > Rhodocyclaceae > Tepidiphilus > Tepidiphilus olei. The sequence goes on from NZ_SBHO01000007.1 coordinate 59,235, forward strand.
CGAGCACCGCGCAACGCAGCGATTCGCCCGCGCAGCCAATCATTCAGCGTTTCCCTGACGCGGACGGACTATACTGAACTCTCTCCGACTTCGTCGCCTTGCTGCTCGCCGAACCCGACGCCCGCGAACTCGCCCGTGGATACGGCCTGGAGCGTTTCGGCGTATGATTCGTACCATAACGACCACATGGGGAGCACCCGATGAAACGTCTCGTCCCGGCACTGATCGCCGCCTGTCTGAGCCTGCCCGTGCTTGCGCAGGACAAGAATGCGATGAGCGCCTTCTACGGCCAAGACGGCGACATCGACCGCTATGGTCTCTCCTGGCGCTTCAAACCCTTCTGGGGTGATGTCTGGGGCGGCTGGCACGCCTCGCTCTCGCCCGAAATCGAAGCCTCCTACCTCGAATATAACGGAAGACACCCGGGCAACGACTCCTCGGGCGAGCTCGGCGGCCTCGTGCGCTTCCGCCTCGAACGCGGCGTCGGCGCCATGCGCCCCTATCTCGACCTTGGCTTGGGTGCGGCGGGATTTTCCGATACGAGGTTGGGAAACAAAAAGCTCGGCAGCGCCTTCCAATTCACCGAGCAGATCGGCCTAGGCGTCTCGATCGACCAAACCTGGTCGATCGGCTATCGCTTCTCCCACTACTCCAATGCCGGCATCGCCAGCGAGAACGACGGGCTCAGCCTGCATCACGTCGTGCTCGAAGTGAAATTCTGACGATGGCTTACTTTCGCCACCACGTCTTCTTCTGCTGCAACCAGCGCCCGGCGGGCGAGCCCTGCTGTGAGGATCACGGTGCGAGCGCCCTGCTCGCGCACGCCAAGGCCCGCATCGAGGGGCTGGGCTTGAAGGGCAAGGGCGGCATCCGCATCAACAAGGCCGGCTGCCTCGGGCGCTGCGACGAAGGACCGGTGCTGGTCGTCTACCCCGAAGGCGTGTGGTACACCTACCTCGACGAAGCGGACATCGACGAGATCATCGACGAGCATCTCGTGGGGGGCCGCCCCGTCGAGCGCTTGCGACTGCCCGGTTGACCATGGAACGGATACGCGTCGAAACCCTGCTTGTCCCCGGCCCGGCCGGCACGATCGAAGTACTCGCCGACCTGCCGGCGACGCCGCGCGGCGTGGCGCTCGTGTGCCATCCCCACCCGCTCTTCGGCGGCGCCAACACCAACAAGGTGACCCACACGCTCGCGCGCGCCTACGCCGAACTCGGCTACGCCGTGCTGCGGCCGAACTTCCGCGGCGTCGGGCGAAGTGAGGGCCGGCACGACCACGGCGAAGGCGAAACGGACGACATGCTGGCGCTGCTGGCTTGGGCGCGCGGGCGCTGGGGCGAGGGCGAACTCGCGCTCGCCGGCTTCTCTTTCGGCGCCTACGTGCAGACCCGCGTCGTCGGCCGGCTGTCTGCTGCGCCGCGCCACCTCACTCTCGTGGGTCTGCCCCATGGCCTCGCGCTGGGCAGCGGCAAGCAGTACGACACCCCCCTACTGCCCGAGACGCTGCCCGCGCTGCTGATCCACGGCGAGCACGACGACATCGCCCCGCTTGCCCGCGTCTTCGACTGGGCCCGCCCGCAGACGCGGCCCGTCGTCGTCATCCCCGGGGCGGATCACTTCTTCCACGGCAAGCTCGCCCTCATCAAAACCTTGGTCCAGCGCGACCACGCCGCCGGCCGCTGAAGGCACTGGACGCCACGCCGCCGCAGCGGCGCCCGTCCGGGGCGCCGCACACTCACATGCTGCGCCGGTACTGCCCGCCCACCTCGTAGAGCGCCTGCGACAGCTGCCCCAGCGAGCAGTAGCGCACCGCGTCCATCAGCACCTCGAAAACGTTCCCCCCGGCCATGGCCGTCTCCTTGACCTTGGCGAGCCACTTCGGCGCCTCCTCGCGGTTGCGCTCGTGGAATTCCCGCAGGCGGCGCAGCTGGCTTTGCTTTTCTTCCTCGGTCGAGCGCGCGAGCTCGAGCTTCTCGGGGATGACGTCGCCCTTCGGATTGCGGAAGGTGTTGACGCCGATGATGGGCAAGCTGCCGTCGTGCTTCTTTTGCTCGTAATAGAGCGATTCTTCCTGGATCTTGCTGCGCTGATAGCCCGTCTCCATCGCCCCGAGCACCCCGCCGCGTTCGGCCAGACGCTCGAACTCGCGCAGTACCTCTTCCTCCACCAGGTCGGTGAGCTCCTCGATGATGAAACTGCCCTGGTTCGGGTTCTCGTTCTTTGCTAGCCCCCACTCGCGGTTGATGATGAGCTGGATCGCCATCGCCCGGCGCACCGACTCCTCCGTGGGCGTGGTGATCGCCTCGTCGTAGGCGTTGGTGTGCAGGCTGTTGCAGTTGTCGTAGATGGCGATGAGCGCCTGCAAGGTGGTGCGGATGTCGTTGAAGTCCATCTCCTGCGCGTGCAGCGAGCGGCCCGAAGTCTGGATGTGGTACTTCAGCTTCTGGCTGCGCTCGTTGGCCCCGTAGCGATGCTTCATCGCGATCGCCCAGATGCGCCGCGCCACGCGCCCGATCACCGAATACTCCGGATCCATGCCGTTGCTGAAGAAGAAGGAGAGGTTGGGCGCGAAGTCGTCGATGTGCATGCCGCGGGCGAGATAACTCTCGACGTAGGTGAAGCCGTTGGCCAGCGTGAAGGCGAGCTGGGTGATCGGGTTCGCCCCCGCCTCGGCGATGTGATAGCCCGAGATCGACACCGAATAGAAGTTGCGCACGTCGTGATGGACGAAGTACTCCTGGATGTCGCCCATCAGTTTCAGGGCGAATTCCGTGGAGAAGATGCAGGTGTTCTGACCCTGGTCTTCCTTCAGGATGTCGGCCTGCACCGTGCCGCGCACCGTGGAGAGCACCCACTCCTTGATCTTCTCGGCCTCCTCCTCGGTAGGTTCGCGCCCGTTCTGCTCGCGGAACTTGTCGATCTGCTGGTCGATGGCGGTGTTGAAGAACATCGCCAGGATCATCGGCGCGGGCCCGTTGATGGTCATCGACACCGAAGTGTTGGGCGCGCACAGGTCGAATCCCGAGTAGAGCACCTTCATGTCGTCGAGCGTGGCCACCGACACGCCCGAATTGCCGATCTTGCCGTAGATGTCGGGCCGCTCGTCCGGATCGCAGCCGTAGAGGGTGACCGAATCGAAGGCGGTGGAGAGCCGCGCCGCCGGCATTCCTTCGGTGAGCGCACGGAAACGCCGGTTGGTGCGGAAGGGGTCGCCCTCGCCAGCGAACATGCGTGTCGGATCCTCGTTCTCGCGCTTGAAGGCGAAGACCCCGGCGGTGTAGGGGAAAGAGCCGGGCACGTTCTCCTTCATGAGGAATTTGAGCACCTCGCCCTCATCCTCGAACTGGGGCAGCGCCACCTTGCGGATCTTGTTGCCCGAGAGCGACTCGTGATAGAGCCGGGTGCGCACCTCCTTGTCGCGGATCTTCACCACGTACTCGTCCTGGGCGTAGAGCTCGCGCAGGGTCGGCCACTGCTCGAGCAGTTTCTTGGCGTGCGGCGTGAGCTCCCCATCTTTCCACGCGATGAGCTCGTCGAAGTGCTCGGCCGGCTTGCCGCACTGCGCGAAGAGCGCCTTGGCGATGCGCAGCGACTGGCGCTCGCGGGCGATGCGCGCCTGCGCCTGCACCTGGCGGTGATAGTCGCGCACCGTCTGCGCGATCTCGGCCAGATAGCGGGTGCGCTCGGGCGGGATGATGGCCCGCCCCTTGCTGGACGCGCGCACCGACACCCCCGGCAGCTTGCCCGGCATCCTCGCGTTCAGCCCCTGCGCCACCAGCCGCGGCAGCATGGCCTGGTAGAGGGCGGTGACCCCGTCGTCGTTGAAACGCGAGGCCATGGTGCCGAACACGGGCATCTCTTCCGGGGCCAGATGGAAGAGCTCGCGGTTGCGCTGATACTGCTTGCGCACGTCGCGCAACGCATCCTCCGCCCCTTTGCGGTCGAACTTGTTGATCGCCACGAAATCGGCGAAATCGAGCATGTCGATCTTCTCGAGCTGGCTCGCGGCGCCGAACTCCGGCGTCATCACGTAGAGCGAGGTGTCCACGTACGGCACGATGGCCGCGTCCCCCTGGCCGATGCCGGAAGTCTCGACGATGACGAGATCGTAGCCGGTGAGCTTGCAGGCGGCGATCACCTCCCTGAGCGAACGCGACACCTCGCTGCCGGTGTCGCGCGTGGCGAGCGAGCGCATGTAGATGTTCTCGTGCTCGATCGAATTCATGCGGATGCGATCGCCCAGCAACGCCCCGCCGGTGCGCTTGCGCGAGGGGTCGATGGAGATGACGGCGATCTTCAGCCGATCCCCCTGATCCAGCCGGAAGCGGCGCACCAGCTCGTCGGTGAGCGAGCTCTTGCCCGCCCCGCCGGTGCCGGTGATGCCGAGCGTGGGCACGCGCAGCGAAGCGGCCGCCTCCAGCAGCCCCCGGCGGATGGAATCGGGATAGGCGTCGTTCTCCAGCGCCGTGATCACGCGCGCGAGCGTGCGCCAGTCCCCCTGCCCCAAGCGCTCGAGGATCGCCTCGAGCGTCGCCGGCGCCTCATGGCTGAGGTCGAAGTCGGCGCGCCGGACCACGTCGTTGATCATGCCCTGCAGCCCCAGGCGGGCGCCGTCCTCGGGCGAATAGATGCGCTCCACCCCGTAGGCCTCGAGCTCGCGGATCTCGGGCGGCACGATCACCCCGCCGCCGCCGCCGAACACCTTGATCTTCTCCCCGCCGTTCGCCCGCAGCAGATCGACCATGTACTTGAAGAACTCGACGTGTCCGCCCTGGTAACTCGTCACGGCGATGCCCTGCACGTCCTCCTGCAGCGCCGCGCGCACGATCTCGCCCGCCGAACGGTTGTGCCCCAGGTGGATCACCTCGCAGCCCGTCGCCTGCAGGATGCGGCGCATGATGTTGATCGAAGCGTCGTGCCCGTCGAAGAGCGCCGCCGCGGTGACGAAGCGCACTTTGTTCTTCGGCTTGTACGGGGCGATTTTTTGCTGGATGTGCGGATCGCTCATGAAATGTCCCTCCTCGTTCGATGCGGTTTCTCGAACGGGAATGTAGCGCGAAGATGACGTTGACGTCAACGTCAACCGAAAAGAACGGCCTCGCCGATGGCTTGGAGCAGGCCGGCGCGCGCATCATGCACCCGGCCCTACCCGACGATGGATGTCAGCGGCCCGCAGGCTGCAGCAGCCGCGTGCGTTCCCGCTCCAGGCGAGCCGCGCGGCGCTCGAGCAGCTCCATCTCCTTCACTTGCCGCCGCTCCACCCCTTCGCGCTCACGCACCCGGGCTTTCTCGAACGCCGCGCGCTGGGCGGGTTTCAGGTCGGCGGGAGCCTCCCGCACCGCCAGCGCCATGCGCTCGTCGGCGTGGCGGGCGCGCAGCGCCTCGCGCTCGCGCGCCAGATCGCGCACCTCACCCTCGATCTGCACGAGCCGCTGCTGGCGCAGGGCGAAGGACTGCGGTGATTCGGCCTCCGCCTCCCGCGTCTTTTTCGTCGTTGCCGGCGGTACAGCCGGCGACGGACGCAGGGTGACCGCGGCGGCATCGGGGCCGCAGGGGTTCGCCTCGAAGCGGATGCTGCCGTCGGCAGCAGTGCAGCGATAGACCAAGGTCTCTCCCGCCGTTGCCGGCATGGCGGCGAAGAGCAGGGCGCACGGCATGAAAATCCGTGCCAAGGAAAAGGATGAATCTCTCACGGCGATCGCACTCCGGTTCCCGATATCCGCAGAGTATAACGGCACGCCATGATGCCGGTCATGAAACGGAAAAGGGGCCGAAGCCCCTTTTCGCGTAAAGCAGACGGAACATTTGACTTCGTCAGAAGGAATGCGACATGCCGACAAAGAAGAGATCGGTGTCGTCGACCTTGCCCGTTCTCGACTCGTCGTAGCCGGTCTGCCCCAACTTGTGGGCATCGCCCCACGTCATGTCGTCGTAGTCGATTTTGGTGTACCCGAGATAGCCGGTGGTGCGCTTGGAGAACGCATGGGTATAGGCGAGGGAGAAGGACTTGGGCTTGTACTCGTGGTCGGTAAAGCCCCGCACCCGGTCGATCTTCTCGCCACCGTAGGCCACGTGGATATTGCCGGCGCCCACCGGGACGATCACGCCGATCTGCCACAAATCGACGTCGAGATCCTTCCGGCCCATAACATCACGTCCCTGTTGGTAGGAGCCCGCCAGAGTAGCCATGCCAAAGTTATAGGAGGCGCCGAGGAACCATTCTTTCTGGGTCTCGTCACCTGCGGCATAACCATCGGCCACGTTTTGCTTGCTGAACTTAACCCCTTGATAGATAGCGCCGACTTTCAGCGGACCATTGTCGTAGCGCAGTGCCAAACCGTACTTGTCATCGTCTTGGTAGTCGGAACCATTCTTGCGATCGATCTCTTGGTTGCCCGCCGAGTAGATCGCATTGAAGGTGACGGACTGGAAGGTGCCGTTATAGGTAACCGAGTTGTTCCAGCGCGCCGGCGAGTTCGGGGTGATGGTGAGGTTGCCAAGCAGCGACAACCAGCTCTGCGGGCTAGCGGTGGCCGAGAGCAGCGCGTCATAGTCGTCGATGAAGTAACCGGGCGCGTACTGACGGCCCAAGGCGACCTGACCGAAGGAGCCCTTAAGGCCGACATACGCCTGCCGGGCAAAGGTCTGGCTACCCCCATTGTATCTGTCGTCGGCACCGGACATGCAGCAGGATTTGCCGGTATCGAGATTCACCCCCTGTTCCAGCACGAACACGGCTTTCAAACCGCTGCCAAGCGCCTCCTCGCCACGAAAGCCGATGCGGCTGCCGGCCAAACCGCCATCGTCGATGCCAGCGGTGTCGTCCCCCATCCATTGACCGTATTTGAAGAAGGCGTCGGCCACGCCATAGAGCTGGATGGAGGATTGGGCCCATACGGGGGTGGAGACGATACCTGCGATCGCCAACGCGATCAGTTTCTTCTGTGTTTTTTTCATGACGAACTCCTCGCTGTTGCGCAAAACAAAACGTTGCGGAACTCCTCTCCGTCGAACGTTTGCCTTCTCATGAACAAACTTAATGTTTCTATTATGTTGCGCCCGACACGATGAAGCAAGCGGATCCTGAGCATGCGTGTCAAAACGCGGAAACTTCCGTTGTATCCACACAACGAGCGCACACCCAGGAGCACGAGTTCACGCAAAAAAAGGGAAGAGGTGCGACCCTCTTCCCTTTCTTGGACCAGACTCGCCTTGCGGCTAGGCTGGATCAGAAGCGGTGGTTGATACCGACGTAGAAGAGGTCGGTGTCGTCCACTTTTTTATCCAGATCGGCGCCCGTACGACCATTCACGCCCTGACCGAGCGCCCTAGCCTCGCTCCACAGCAGGTCGTCGTAATCGACCTTGGTGTAGCCGACGTAGCCAGTGGTGCGCTTGGAGAGCGCGTGGGTATAGGCGACGGTAAAGGCCTTGGGTTTGACATCGCTGGAGAGCACGCCCTGCACTTTATCGACGTCCGCCTGGGCATAGGCGACGTGGATGTTGCCCGCACCCACCGGCACGATCACGCCGACCTGCCACAGGTCGACGTCGAGATCCTTCATACCGAGCACGTCGCGGCCCTGCTGGTAGGAACCGGCGAGCGTGGCCATGCCGAAGTTGTAGGAGGCGCCGATCAGCCATTCATTCTGGGTTTCATCGGCGACATCCTTGAACTTCACTGCCTGATAGATACCACCGATCTTCAACGGGCCGTTGTCGTACTTCAGCGAGACGCCGTACTTGTCGTCGTCGGTGTAGTCCGGACCACCTTTCACGTCGACTTCCCGATTACCCGCCGAGTAGATACCGGCCACGCTCACCGACTGGAACGTCCCATTGTAGGTGACCGAGTTGTTCCAGCGCGCCGCGGAGTTCGGGGTGATGGTGAGCCTAGTAAAGTTGGACAGCAGGCTCATCGGGCTCACGGAGGCATTCAACACGGCATCGTATTCGCCGGTGAAGTAACCCGGCGCGTATTGACGGCCGAGGGCCACCTGGCCGAAGTTGCCTTTCAGGCCGACGTAGGCCTGGCGGGTAAAGGTTTCATTACCGCCGTTGGCTGCAGAGTCAGTGCCCGACATGGCGGTCGACTTGCCCGTGTCGATGTTGAAGCCCTGCTCCAGCACGAACACGGCCTTGAGGCCGCTGCCAAGGTCTTCCTCACCGCGAAAGCCGAGGCGGCTACCCGCCAGACCGCCGGAACCGAGACCCATCGTGTCGTCGCCCCTGTCTTGGCCGAACTGCATGTACGCGTCGGCCACGCCGTAGACCTGGATGTTCGACTGGGCGAACACCGGCGCCGAGACGAGGCCCGCCACCGCCAGTGCGATCAGTTTCTTTTGCATCGTATTTCTCCTCTCTTGCAAGAAGGAAGCCCGTTTGGGGCGGAACCGCTCCGCCCACCCAAAAGCATCACCACCGTCGGCGAAGCTTGAGAAGCATTTTCGGTCAAGCGAGGGAAGCTTGGCAAGCGAAGGAAAGGATTGAACGGACTTCTCTCTTCTGGGATGTTGCGTCTTTGCAACGCCGTACCCATGCACATGACGCGCCAGCCGACACCGCCGCGACCACGAAACGCCCTCGCGACGAGAAACGATCGGCGAGACCGGGATCTCCCACGGCCTCGCCGCGCCATCACACCGGCCTCAAACCATCAGAACATGTGCCGGATGCCAAGGAAGAAAATGTTGGTATCTTCGATTTTCTTGTTGACATCATAACCGCTGTTCGACGGCACCAAGGCCAACTGAGCCCCACGACCCCAGGTCAGATCGTCGTAGTCGGTCTGGGTATAACCGCCGTAGAGGAAGGTACGCTTGGAGAGGAAGTGCAGATAGGCGATGGAGAAAGTCTGCGGATCGACCGACTTGCCATGCGCCGGATCGAGTTCGCTATGCGTATAGCTCAGACGCAGCTGGTTGGTACCGAACACGGGAATGATCGCACCGATCTGCCAGACGTCGACGTCGCGATCTTTCTGCCCCAGAACGTCCCGCCCCTGCTGATAAGTACCCATGAGCTTGACCATGCCGAAATCGTAAGCGGCGCCGATCGCCCACTCTTTTTGCGTCTCGTCTCCGAGCGCATTGAGCGCGTTGTATTTGACGTTGTGATAGATGGCGGTGGCGCTCAGAGGACCGGAGGCGTACTTCACCGAGAAACCAAAACGGTCGTCATCGCTATGGTCGATCCTCTTCCCATCCGTCGGGCGAATGACATCGACTTCGTTGTTGCCGGCCGAATAAATCGCCGACCAGCTCACCGATTGGTATGAACCACTATAGAGCGCGGAGTTGCTCCACCGGGCTTTCTCGCGGGTGCTGATCGTCAAACCCAGGAAATTGTTGATCTGAACGAGCGCGCTCGCGCCGGACCCGCCGATGCCTTCGAATTCGTAGATATAGTAACCCGGCGCTTGGTGCCGCCCCAGTGTGAGCTGGCCAAAGCTGCCCTTGAGGTCGGCATAGGCTTGCCGGGTGAAGACGTCGTTCCCCTGAGCGGAGGAGTCCCCCTCGACGCTCTTGCCGGTGTCGATGTTGAACCCTTGCTCGAGCAGGAACACCGCTTTGAGACCACTACCCAGGTCCTCCTCACCCCGCACCCCGATGCGCGGCCCCCCTGTGCCGCTCGTGGAATTGATCATAAAAAAATCATTGCCCATCGAATCGCCATATTGGAAGTTGGCGTCCAGCACGCCATAGAGCTGGATGTTCGATTGAGCATATACCGGCGCTGCCAGGGCACCGGCCACCGCCAGCGCGACAAGTTTTTTCATCGTAGTATCTCCTCCAGCATGGTCGGATTTTCGAGCCTTCTCGGCTCCCCAGAAACACACCACTTTCATCGAATGAGTAAAAGTGATGCCGCTATAAATTCTTCGCGATTCCATCACCAAAGACAAGCCTCTCGCCGCCTTTTGTTACCGTCAGCTGCAAGGAATGTTGCAGCTTTGCAACATTTCGATACATGCGATGGAACCTGCACCCGCTCTTGGCACTCTCAGGCATCGAGTGCTAAATTCGCCACAGCAAACCATCGAGGAAGGAGCAGCATGACGAGCAATGCAGTCGTACCGCTGGGATACGCCCCGGGCTTGCCGAGCCCCGTCTCCAGCCTGGAGCAGTACGTGCGGGCGGTGCGCAGCATTCCGCCGCTCTCCGCCGAGGAAGAGAAGGAATTGGCGCGCCGCTGGCGGCTGGAGCGCGATCTCGAGGCGGCACGGCGCCTGGTGCTGGCGCACTTGCGCTACGTGGTGGCGATCGCCCGGCAGTATTTCGGCTACGGTCTGCCGGAGGCCGACCTCATCCAGGAAGGCAACGTGGGGCTGATGAAGGCGGTGCGCCGCTTCGACGAGACCCGCGGCGTGCGGCTCGTGACCTTTGCGGTGCACTGGATCAAGGCGGAGATCCACGAGTTCATCGTGCGCAACTGGCGCCTGGTGAAAATCGCCACCACCAAGGCGCAGCGTAAGCTCTTCTTCAACCTGCGCCGCTTGAAAGGCTCGAGCAACGCCCTGCAGCCGGCCGAGGCGCGGGCGATCGCCGAGGAGCTGGGGGTGAAGCCCGAAGAGGTGCTGGAGATGGAGGCGCGCTTTGCCGGGGCGGAGGTGCCGCTGGAGACGCCCGCGGGGGAAAGCGAGGAAGACGCGCTGCCCGCGCCGATCGCCTATCTGCCCGATCCGGGGGCGACGCCCGAGGAGGCGGTGCTGGAAGCCGAGGCGCACTGGCTCGCCGACGAGGGGTTGCGCGCGGCGCTCTCCAAGCTCGATGCGCGCAGTGCCGACATCGTGCGCCGGCGCTGGCTGGCCGAGGAGCCGGAGACGCTGCAGGCGCTGGCGGCGGAGTACGGCGTCTCGGCCGAGCGCATCCGCCAGATCGAGGCGGCGGCGATCAAGAAACTGCGCGCCTGGCTCACGCAGACCGCGGGCGCGGGAGTGCCTGCCCATGCCTGAGGCCGTGCCCAACGTGCTCTCGATTGCCGGCATCGACCCTTCCGGCGGGGCGGGGCTCTACGCCGATCTCAAGACCTTCGCAGCGCTGCGCACCTATGGCTGCGGCGTGGTGACGGCGCTCACGGCGCAGAACACCCGGCGCGTGCGCGCGGTGCACGTGCCGCCGGTGGAGTTCCTGCGTGCGCAGCTCGACATGCTCTTTGCCGACGTGGCGATCGCCGCCACCAAGACGGGGATGCTCGCCAGCGCCGCGGTGATCGAGACCACGGCCGAGCGGCTCGCCCACTGGCGGGCGCAGGGGCAGAGCCCCATTTTGGTGGTCGATCCGGTGATGGTGGCGAAGAGCGGGGATACGCTCCTCGATCGCCAGGCGGTGGGCGCGCTCGTGGAGGCACTGCTGCCGCTCGCCACCTTGATCACGCCCAACCTGCCGGAGGCGGCGGTGCTGCTGGGGCGCACGGCGCCGGAGAGCCGGCGCGAGATGATCCGCGCGGCCGAGGCGCTGCGAGCGCTCCTGCCCACCGACGACGGTCACTGGGTGCTACTCAAAGGCGGGCATCTGCCGGGGAGCGAACTCGTGGATCTGCTCTTCGATGGCGAGCATCTGCACGAATTCGTCGCTCCGAAGGCGGCGACGAAGAACACCCACGGCACCGGCTGCACCTACGCCGCGGCGATCGCGGCGCTCGCCGCCCGGGCCGGCTCGCCGCTCACCGACGCGACGATGCGCGAAGTGGTCTCCGAGGCACACCGCTATCTCCAAGGAGCGATCGCGGCGAGCGGCGCGCTTTCCGTCGGCCACGGGCACGGGCCGCTGCATCACTTCCACGCGCTCTGGCTATAATGGGCCGACGGGCATGTCGCCCGGCCCCCATACAGAGAGCGCGCCCATGAACGCCAGAGACCATTTTTTCGCCGCGAGCGCGCGCGTCGACGCCGCCGCGGTCCAGCCTTTCCCCAATTCGCGCAAGATCTACGTGCAGGGCTCGCGCCCCGACCTGCGCGTGCCCATGCGGGAGATCCGGCAGGCGGATACGCCGGCCTCCTTCGGTGCCGAGCCCAACCCGCCGATCTACGTCTACGATACTTCCGGCCCCTACACCGATCCCGAGGCGCACGTCGACATCCGCCGGGGTCTGCCGCCGCTGCGCCGAGCGTGGATCGAGGAGCGCGGGGATACCGAAGTGCTGCCCGGGCCGACGAGTGCGCACGCGCGGGCGCGCCTGGAAGATCCCGCCACCGCCGCGCTGCGCTTTCCGGGCCTTGCGCGCACGCCGCGACGCGCCAAGCCCGGGGCCAACGTGACGCAACTGCACTACGCCCGCCGCGGCCTCGTCACGCCCGAGATGGAGTTCATCGCCATCCGCGAGAACCAAAACCGCCGGGCGTATCTCGAGGCGCTGGCGCGAAGCGGCCCGCGCGGCGAGCGCCTCGCGCAGATCCTCGCGCGCCAGCATCCGGGGCAGCGTTTCGGGGCGCGCATCCCCGAGGAGATCACGCCGGAATTCGTGCGCGCGGAAGTGGCCGCCGGCCGGGCGATCATCCCGGCCAACATCAATCACCCCGAATCCGAGCCGATGATCATCGGGCGCAACTTCCTGGTGAAAGTGAATGCCAACATCGGCAACTCGGCGCTCGCCTCCGACATCCAGGAGGAAGTCGACAAGATGACTTGGGCGATCCGCTGGGGGGCCGACACCGTGATGGATCTCTCCACCGGCCGCCACATCCACGAGACGCGCGAGTGGATCATCCGCAATTCGCCCGTGCCGATCGGCACGGTGCCCATCTACCAGGCGCTGGAGAAGGTCGACGGCAAGGCCGAGGAGCTCACCTGGGAGCTCTTCCGCGACACGCTCATCGAGCAGGCCGAGCAGGGGGTGGATTACTTCACCATCCACGCTGGGGTGCGGCTCGCCTACATCCCGCTCACCGCCCAGCGCCTCACGGGGATCGTCTCGCGCGGCGGCTCGATCATAGCGAAGTGGTGCCTGGCACACCACCGGGAGAATTTTCTCTATACGCACTTCGAGGAGATCTGTGAGATCCTGAAAGCCTACGACGTGGCCTTCTCGCTGGGCGACGGGCTGCGCCCCGGTTCGATCTACGACGCGAACGACGAGGCGCAGCTGGCGGAGCTGAAGACGCTGGGAGAGCTCACCCGCATCGCCTGGAAACACGACGTGCAGGTGATGATCGAAGGGCCGGGACACGTGCCGATGCAGCTCATCCGGGAAAACATGGAGAAGGAGCTCGAATGGTGCGACGAGGCGCCGTTCTACACGCTCGGACCGCTCACCACCGACATCGCTCCGGGGTACGATCACATCACCAGCGCCATCGGTGCGGCGCAGATCGGCTGGTACGGCACGGCGATGCTGTGCTACGTCACGCCCAAGGAGCACCTGGGGCTGCCGAACAAGACCGACGTGAAGGAAGGCATCGTCACCTACAAGCTCGCGGCGCACGCGGCCGATCTCGCCAAGGGGCATCCGGGGGCGCAGATCCGCGACAATGCGCTCTCCAAGGCGCGCTTCGAGTTCCGCTGGCAGGACCAGTTCAACCTCTCGCTCGACCCGGACAAGGCGCGCGAATTCCACGACGAGACGCTGCCCAAGGAATCGGCCAAGGTGGCGCATTTCTGCTCGATGTGCGGGCCGAAATTCTGCTCGATGAAGATCACGCAGGAAGTTCGCATCTACGCCGAGGAGAAAGCGCTCTCCGAAGAAGCGGCGCTCGCCGCGGGCCTGGAGGAAAAGGCGGACGAATTCGTGCGCGGTGGGGCCGAGCTCTATCGTCCCGAATAGCGTCGAGACGATGAGCGCGTCCGTAGCGGAAGAGGAAGAATCGTCGCTCGCCGCGCGCATGCAGGCGCTGCTCGCCCGCGTCTTCGGGCATGCGCGCTTTCGCGGACCGCAGGCCGAGATCGTGGCGCACGTGGCGCGCGGCGGCGATGCGCTGGTGTTGATGCCCACGGGCGGCGGGAAGTCGCTGTGCTACCAGCTGCCGGCGCTGCTGCGCGAGGGGGTAGGGATCGTGATCTCGCCCCTCATCGCGCTGATGGAGGATCAAGTGGCGGCGCTGCGAGAGAACGGCGTGGCCGCGGCAGCACTGCACTCGGGCATCGCCCCGGAAGAAGCCGAGTCGATCGAGCGGGCGACCCGCGAGGGGCGGGTGAAGCTCCTCTATTGCGCACCGGAGCGGCTGCAGACGCGCCGTTTCCTCGAGCTGTTGGATGCGCTCGCCGCCCAAGGGGCGATCGCGCTCTTTGCCATCGACGAAGCCCACTGCGTGTGGCAGTGGGGGCACGACTTCCGTCCCGACTACCTGCACCTGGCGATGCTGCCGGCGCGCTACCCCCGGGTGCCGCGCATCGCGCTCACCGCCACGGCCGACGCGGCGGCCCGCGAGGAGATCGCGGCGCGCCTGGCGTTGCACGAGGCGCGCCGCTTCGTCACCAGTTTCGACCGCCCCAACCTCTTCTACGCCGCCGAGCGCAAGCGCGGCGACGGGCGGGCGCAGCTCCTCGCCTTCCTGCGACGGCAGCCGGAGGGCGGCGGCATCGTCTATTGCCTGTCGCGCGGCAAGACGGAGAAACTCGCCCGCTGGCTGAACGATCGGGGCATCCCGGCGCTGCCCTACCACGCCGGGCTCACGCACGAGGTGCGCGAGCGCCACCAGCGGCGGTTCCTGGCCGAGGACGGCCTGGTGATGACGGCGACCATCGCCTTCGGCATGGGCATCGACAAACCGGACGTGCGCTTCGTCGCCCACCTGGATCTGCCGCGCTCGCTCGAAGGCTACTACCAGGAGACGGGACGCGCCGGCCGCGACGGCGAACCGGCGCAAGCCCATCTCCTGTGGAGCGGCGAGGACGCGGTGTGGCATCGGCACATGATCGAGACCTCCGACATGCTGCCGGAGCAAAAGGAGATGGCACACCGGCGGCTGGACACGCTGGTGGACATGGTCGCGGGCACCGGCTGCCGGCGGCAGGCGATCCTCGCCTATTTCGGCGAGACCGTCGGCCCCTGCGGGCGCTGCGACCGGTGCCTCGCGCCGGTGCGGCCGTGGGAGGCGACGGACGCGGCGCGCAAGGCGCTCTCCACCGTCTATCGCACCGGCCAGCGCTACGGCGCGGCGCACCTCATCGACGTGCTGCGCGGTCACGCCACCGAGGCGGTGGTGCGCCGCGGGCACGACCGGCTGAGCACCTACGGCCTGGGGGTCGATCTGCCCGTAGAGACCTGGCAGGCGGTGTTCGACGAGCTGCTGCTGCGCGGCCGGCTCTCGCTCGACTTCGAACGGCATCGCGCCCTGGTGCTCACGCCCCGCGCGAGGCCCCTGCTGCGCGGGGAGGAGCCGTTCTTTCTTGCCTTGCCCCGCGCGACGCCCAAGGGCTCGGCCCGCGACGCGACCGCGGCTACGGTGCCGGCAAGCGACACCCTCTCGCCGGCCGAGCAGGCGCGCTTCGAGCGTCTGCGCCGCTGGCGCCTGCAGCAGGCCCAGGCCGACGGCGTGCCGGCCTACGTGATCTTCCACGACAAGACCCTGCGCGAACTCGCGCGCCGCGCCCCGGCAACGCTCGCGGAACTCGCCCAAATCGAAGGGATCGGTGCGCGCAAACGGGAGCGCTGGGGCGAGGAATTGCTCGCGCTGCTGGCCGCAACCAGCGACGAATCCGCAGCGCTTGCGGTGCTCGACAAGGCCGCCGACCAGCCGCCACTTCCCTCCGATCTATAGCGTTCCTCGAGGCTGCGACGTGGGAGCGCGGGGTCGTGATAGGAACGGCCTGCCGTGTGAGGCGCTGCGCGGAAAACGACTCATCGTCGGCATTCCAGGAACGCCTCGAGCGTCAATTTAGGTGCAGGGCGTTTCACTTGTTGCACTTATTGTGCTAAGGTTGGCAAGGATCACTGCTTCAGGAGCGAACCATGCGTACCCTCGATCATCTTCACCGTGTTTCCCCTCCTTTGCTTTCCGATGAGGACAAGGAACTGGCCAAGGCCGCTCAGCGCTGCATCATGGCCTCGCTGGACCATGCGCGGGCCGCGACGATCACCTTGCGAACGGACGAGGAAGGCTCTTCCCCCGTCGTCGAGCTGCCGCCGGCCACCTTGAGGTTGATCGGCCAGTTGCTGGGGGCCTTGAGCGAGGGGCATACCGTCGTGCTGATGCCGGGCACTCAAGAGCTGACGACGGTGCAAGCGGCGCATCTGCTCAATGTCTCACGCCCATTTCTCATCAAAGAGATGGAGGCCGGCCGCCTACCGTATCGCAAGGTGGGCTCGCATCGGCGCGTTGCCCTCGATGATCTTCTGGCGTACGCCAAGGAGATGCGGGCAAGGCAACGGCAAGCGCTCGAACGCCTGGCAGAAAACGAGCGCGAGTTGGGGTTGGACTACTGATGATCGTCTCCCCCCTTCACACAGCGATTCTGGATGCGTGCGTTCTGTACCCCATTGCAATAGCCGATGCCCTCGTAAGCATGGCCGCGGAAGGGGTATTCACAGCCAAATGGACCGTACGCATCGAGGAGGAGTGGATGGGCGCGCTCGAGCGGCAGCGACCAGACCTCGTCGGCAAACTGGGGGTCCGCCGTGACAGCATGCGAGAAGCCATCCAAGACTGGGAGGTCCCCGAATCGGCCTGGGGACCCTTGGTGCCGAGTATCCATCTTCCTGACCCGAACGACGCGCACGTCCTGGCCGCAGCCATCGCTTGCAATGCAGACTACATAGTTACTTTCAATTTCAAGGACTTTCCACGAGACATCTTGAATGAACACGGGATCATCTTGTCGGATCCCGATTCTTTCATCATCGAGCAGTGGGATATGGATCCCATCGGGGCGATCTTGGCATTCAAGCAAATGCGTGCCCGTCGCAAAAAACCTCGTTCGGGTCCGAGCGAATTTGCCGACATTTTGGAACGAGCCGGTTTGCCCATGACCGCCAACAAGATAAGAATGGCCGCCGATCTCATCTAGGGAGAAAACGACGATGGCAAAGACTTCCTATCCCCTGCGGCTCGATGAAGACGAACGTGCGCGCGCCAAACGAGTGGCCGAGGCCTTGGGCATTTCGGAAAACCGGCTCTACGCCGAGCTGATTCACGACGGGCTGTTGATGCACGAGCAGCGCCTCTACCTCCAGCGTCTGCGCGAGCTTGCCGCAACCAGCGACAAATCCGCAGCGCTTGCGGTGCTCGACAAGGCCGCCGACCAGCCGCCGATTCCCTCCGATCTATAGCGTTCCTCGGGCCTGCGACGTGGGAGCGCGGGGTCGTGATAGGAACGGCCTGCCGTGTGAGGCGCTGCGCGGAAAACGACTCATCGTCGGCATTCCAGGAACGCCTCGAGCGTCAATCCGACGTCACGCGCAATTTGACGCAACAACAAGGGCGAGATATCCATCCCTGGGTGGTACGGCACGGTCGTGCAACGACCGTCAGGATGCCGAAACTGCTTGTGCGAACCACGCTGACGCACTTCGACGAATCCAAGCGCGGTCAAAATGGAGATGACCTCGCGCGGCTTGAGAACGGGCAAGTTTCCCATGGCTCATGCAACGGCGACCTGATGGACGCCGACGAACTCGTATTCCATCTTCGGCTCGCCGTCTTCGAGCAGCATGGCAATGACTTCGGCAAGATTGCGGTGCAGCTCATCCAGCGTTCTGCCTTGCGCATGCGCGCCAGGAAAACCTGGGACATAACCCACGAAGAGGCCAGTCTGAGGGCAGCGTTCGATGACGGCGCTATAGACTTTCATTGCGCACCTCGTTCGATTACCGGTAAGGTTCATAGATTACCATCACCTTCCGATCTGTGAGACCGACTCAGCGCACGATGCCGAACAGGGGCCGGTCATGGCGCGGCTGCAGCGGCCGGCTGGTGCGCGGCCCTTGCGTGAGCGGGGCGATCTCGGCGGGGATGGCCTCGAGCGGTTCGCGAAAGACGATCCAGCGCACGTCTTCACGGCACGGCGGCCAAGGCTCGGAGCCCTCGTAGGTGAAGTAAGAGACGTCGACCGGCTCGAGCGTGCGCAGGTCGAGCGGCAATTCGCGCGGCGCGGCGCTTCCCTGCTCCGCCCAGTCCGCCAGCGCGGCGAGCAGCGGATGGGTGCGCTCGGCGGCGACCACGCGCAGTGCCACGAAGAGCCGGGAGCCGTCTTCCGCCCGATGCTGCAGAACCATCTCTCCCAAAGCGACGCGCATCCCGAGCCGGTGCGCTCCGGGGTGATGCCAGCCGATCCGCTCCAGCCGATACCACGTTCCTTGCCACCCCAGGCGCTGTTCCCGCGTCGGTTCGAGCAGCAAGCCCGTTTTGTCCTGCTTCAGGACGACGCGGCTGGGTTGGTAGCGGAAGAAAGGGGGCGGAATATCGGCCGGCGTGGCGCCTTCGAGCGCGATGGGGGATTGACGCTTGCCCTCGCGGCACAGGCGCCAGTCGGGCGAGAGGAGGTGCCAGCGGGCGGGACCGGCCGGGCCGTCGGCGTACGTCCATTCCTCCGGCATGGGACGCGGCGCGGCGCGGGCCGACGCGACCCTGCGCGGCGGAGGCGGCGTCGTGGCGACTCGGCTCGGCGCCGGAGCGGGAGTGACCACCGGCGGAGCAAGCAGCCCCGGCGGCGGGCGTGAAGGGGCCGGGGGAGGTGCCGGTGGGGATGCCGCCGGGGGCGTAGGCCGCGGCTGCTGCGGCATCGGAGTGCCCCCAGGTGGCGAGGGAAGCGGCAAACCGGCGATTTCGGGCGGGAGAGACTTCGGATCCACGAGGTCCACCCCGAGGGGCAAGACCGGAGGCGCGGCGACAGACGGCTTGGTCCCGTTTCCTTCCATGGCGCTACCGGCCGAGGCGAGGACCTCTTGGGCGATGCGTTGCAAGGCTTCCGCCGAAGGGGGGCTACAGACTACCATCCACAGGCGCTCATCGACCGTACCGGGCAAGACCGGCGCCGGTTGCGGCCTCTCGATCGTCTCTTCGGTCACGGGAAGATCGTTCGCGTCGAGATACACCCGCTTCACCGTGGTGTAGGTACGGCGCTGGCAGTCGAAGCGGTTGAGCGCCTTCACCGCGGCATAACCCCGCCGCCGGGATTCTTCCGGGCTGAACGTCACCCGCCCCCAGACGACTTTGACCCCGCCCTCGGCGGGGATGAGCGTATCCGGATCGATCTGCACCAGGCGGTCGCGGTCACGGGCCACGGTCTGCCATTCGGCTCGCGCCACCGTGCCAAGCGCACCCAGCACGAGCAGCACGAGCAGACGTCTCCACCATCGTATCGTCATGATTCCGCGTCCCATGATGACCCGCTCCGCCGCGCCCAGCCGCTCTCGATACGTTCGTTATCGGCAGTAGCGAAAAAAACTTGAGCTCCCGAAGGCGGCGGCACCGACGTGGATTTCGGGTAAACTGCACTGGATTCCGCCCTACGATGTCATTTCCATGTTCGTCCTTTTCGAAGACGCCGGCGCATTCAAGGCCGGCACGGTCGTTTCCGAGCAAGAAACCACGCTGCACGTCGAGCTCCCCTCCGGGCGGCGCCTCAAGGTCAAGCGTAACGCGGTTTTGCTACGCTTCGACGAGCCGCCGCCCCAGGTCTTGCTCGACGAAGCGCAGGCACGGGCCGAAGCGCTGGACGTCGATTTCCTGTGGGAAGTCTGCGGGGAGGACGAGTTCTCCTTCCTCGACTTTGCGCGCGAATACCATGGCGCCGAGCCCTCCGCGGTCGACGCGGCCGCGCTGCTGCTGCGGCTGCACGCTGCTCCGATCTACTTTCACCGCAAGGGCAAGGGGCGGTTCCAGAAGGCTCCGCCCGAGATCCTGCAGGCGGCGCTCGCCGGCCTGGAAAAGAAACGCAAGCGCCAGGAGGCGATCGAGCGCATGCGCGACGAGCTCCTGGCCGGGCAGCTGCCCGGAGAGATCGCCGCCGCATTGCCGCAGATCCTCTACCGGCCCGATCGCAACCGCCCAGAGACCCAGGCGCTGGAAGCCGCCAGCGTCGCCCTGCGCTGCTCGACGGCCCAGCTGCTGCTTTCGGTGGGTGCGATCGCCTCGACGCATGACTATCACTTTGGCCGTTTCGTCTTCGAGGCCTTTCCCGACGGACTCGATTTCCCCGAGCATGCCGTGCCGGCCTTGCCGCAAGATTTGCCCACGGCCGACGTCGAGGCGTTCTCCATCGACGACCTGTCCACCACCGAGATCGACGATGCATTCTCGGTCTCGCCCCGCCCCGGCGGCGGCTGGCGCATCGGCGTGCACATCGCTGCCCCCGCACTGGGAATCTCCCCCGGGGATACGATCGATGCCATCGCCCGCAACCGCATGTCCACGGTCTATATGCCAGGGCGCAAGATCACCATGCTCCCTCCGGCGGTGGTGGAACGATTCACTCTCGCCGAGGGGCACACTCCGCCGGCGTTGTCGCTCTATCTGGACGTAGACGCCTCGCTCGCCATCCAGGGCATGGAGACGCGGCTCGAACGGGTGCCCATCGCCGCCAATCTGCGCCTGCATGCGCTCGAACCCTTCTTCAACGAGGAAACCCTGCAGGACGCCTTGCCCGAGGATCTGCCCTGGCGAACCGAGTTGAAACTGCTCTGGGAGCTGGCCACGGTGCTGGAAGCCGGGCGCGGCAAGGCATCCGTGGCGCAGAACCAGATGGATTACATCTTCCATGTCGACTGGGCGGTGACGACCGAAGACGGGCCGGGCTGGGTAACGATCACGCCGCGGCCGCGAGGGGCGCCCATCGACAAATTGGTGAGCGAATTCGCCATTCTCACCAACCAGACCTGGGGCCGGCGGCTGGCCGAGCACGATCTGCCCGGCATCTATCGGGTCCAGCCTGCCGGCGGCAAGGTGCGCATGGCACTGGCCGCCGAAAGCCATGAGGGACTGGGCGTCGATTGCTACGCCTGGTCGAGCTCCCCCTTGCGCCGTTACGTCGATCTGGTGAACCAGATGCAGCTGATCGCTACGGTTCGCGGCACCCCTGCGCCCTTCCCCGAGCGCGGCCCCGAGCTTCTCTCGATCGTGCGCCAGTTCGAGGCGGCCTATCTCTCTTACCAGGAGTTCCAGCGCCACATGGAGCGCTACTGGTGCCTGCGCTGGCTACGGCAGCACCGCATCGCGCGGCTCTGCGCCACGGTGCTGCGCGACGATCTCGTACGCTGTGAGCGCCTGCCGCTGATCGTGAAAGTTCCTTCCCTCCCTCCGCTCGACCCCGGTTGCAGGGTGGAACTGGAAGTGGAAAGCACCGAACTCATCGACCTGGAACTCAAACTGCGATTCCGGCGTCTCATCGGACCAGGTGAGGCGACCGAAGCCGCGCCCGACGAATCCACCACCACGGTGCAATGAACGCGTCTTTCCTGCCCTCCTTTGCAACTCCTGCGCTGCCACGGCTATGGCGCCGGGTCCGGCACTGGCCTCTCGCCTGGGCCATGCTCCTCTCCGTGAGCCTGCACCTCGTGCTGCTCTCCCTCGAATTCATGCCCCCCGAACCCTCCGCGTCGGCCAAACGAGACGAGGGTCTGGAGATCGTGCTCGTCAATGCACGAAACCGCGAAACGCCAACGGATGCCAAGGTCCTCGGACAGTCTTCCCTGATCGGCGGTGGAAGCGAACGAAACGCGCCCACGCCGACCACGACCGAGAAACCGCGTGAGCGCGAACGTTCCACGGAAAGCCGCGTCGAGACGCGCGCCCGTCACAACGAGAAACCCTCCCCGGCGAAACCCACGCTCAGCCGCCGCAACGGCGAAACAGCGGCGTCCGATTCCCCGCAGACTCGGCCCGGCACTCCGGCCCCGAGCGGACTGGACCTGCTCGATCAGACGGCGAGCATCGCCCGCCTGCACGCGGCGCTCGACGAAAAGAACCAGCCCCTGAGCGGACCGCGCAGGCGCTTTTTCGGGGCCAACGTGAAGGAATACCGTTTCGCCCGCTACATCGAAGACTGGCGGCTGAAAGTCGAGCGCATCGGCACGCTCAACTACCCCGAGGAAGCCCGAGGCAAGCTCTACGGTAGCCTGCTCATGTCGGTGGCGATCGGTGCCGACGGCGAGCTGCTCGAGGCACGCATCGAACGCTCCTCCGGCCATCCGGTGCTCGACCAGGCGGCGCTGCGCATCGTCCGGCTCGGTGCCCCTTATGCGCCCTTTCCGCCGGAGATCCGTGCCGACACCGACGTGATCGTCATCAAGCGCACCTGGACCTTCACCCGTGAATCGCGCCTGCAAGGGAACTGAACCATGACCGATCGTTACGCCGTTTTCGGTCATCCCGTGGCGCACAGTAAATCTCCCTTCATCCATCACGCTTTTGCCGAGCAAACGGAGCAAGACCTGCGCTACGAGGCGATCGACCCCGGCGCCGAGGGTTTCGCCGCGGCCGCGCGGCGATTCTTTGCCGAGGACGGGAAAGGCGCCAACGTGACGCTGCCCTTCAAAGAGCAGGCGCTGAAGCTCGCCGACGAGGCGCTGCCGCGCGCGCGCGAGGCCGGAGCCGCCAACACGCTCATCGCGCGCGGCGGTCGGATTCTGGCCGACAACACCGACGGGGTGGGCCTGGTGCGCGATGTGACGCAGCGCCACGGCGTGCCGCTCGCCGGAGCCGAAGTGCTCCTCCTGGGCGCAGGCGGGGCCGCACGCGGCGTGCTAGGGCCGCTGCTGCGCGAACGGCCGCAGCGCCTGGTGCTCGCCAACCGCACCCTGGCCCGTGCCGAGGCGCTCGCCGAGGCGTTCGCGGCACTCGCCGCCGCAACGGGCGTGAGGCTGGAAGTACGAACCTGGGAAACACTACGTCTGCCGTTCACCGTGGTCATCAACGCCACGAGCGCGAGCCTCGCCGGCGAGCTGCCGCCGCTGCCGCCGGAGCTCTTCGCCGCGCGGCCCTTCGTCTACGACATGATGTACGGCGCCGCGCCCACCCCGTTCCTGCGCGAGGCGGCGCGCCACGGTGCGCGCACCGCCGACGGGCTGGGGATGCTGGTGGAGCAAGCCGCCGAGAGCTTCTTCCTCTGGCGCGGCGTGCGCCCGGACGCGCAGGCGGTGTATGCACGCCTGCGCGCCGCGCTCACGGGCTGAGGATCAAAGGGGACAGCTCGAAGAACCGTCGCGAGCGGCGGCAGGGCAAGGCGCCCGGAGCACAGGATGCGAGACATATCGAATGGATAGGCGAGCATCCGAGCACCGCGCAACGCCGCCATGCAGCCGCGCAGCAGGTTATTCGAGGTGTCCAAGCGTGGCGAACGCCCGACGAGCCGCCTCCACCGTGGCGTCGATCTCGGCTTCGGTATGCGCCGCCGAGACGAAGCCCGCCTCGAAGGCGGAGGGCGCGAAATGGTGCCCCGCCGCCAGCATGGCGTGGAAGAAGCGCTTGAAGCGCTCGACGTCGCAAGTCATCACTTCGGCGTAGGAACTCGGCACCCTGGGCGCGAAATAGAGGCCGAACATGCCGCCGAGCGAATCGGCAGCGAAGGGCACGCCCGCCTCTTCGGCCGCACGCTGCAATCCCGACACCAAACGCGCGGTGAGCGCCTCGAGCCGCTCGTAGAAACCAGGTTCCGAAACGAGCTCGAGCGACGCCAGCCCGGCGGCCACCGCCACGGGCGAACCGGAGAGCGTGCCCGCCTGATACACCGCCCCGAGCGGAGCGACGCATTCCATGATCTCGCGCCGTCCGCCGAAAGCGGCCACCGGCATGCCGCCGCCGATCACCTTGCCCAGCGTGGTGAGGTCGGGCCGGATGCCAGTGCGCCCCTGCATCCCCTGCAGCCCCACGCGGAACCCCGTCATCACTTCGTCGAAGATGAGCACTGAACCGTGGCGGTCGCACAGCGCGCGCAGCCCTTCGAGGAAGCCGGGGCGCGGCTTGACGAGGTTCATGTTGCCCGCGGCCGGCTCGACGATGACCGCGGCGATCTCGTCGCCGCACTCGGCAAAGGCCGCCTCCACGGCTGCAAGCTCGTTGTAGGGCAGCACCAGGGTATCGCGCGCCGCCCCTTCGGGCACGCCGGCCGAACTGGGATGCCCGAAGGTGAGGGCGCCGGAGCCCGCCTTGACGAGCAGCGCGTCGGCATGCCCGTGATAACACCCTTCGAACTTGACGATACGGGCTCGCCCCGTGTAGCCGCGCGCCAGACGAATGGCGCTCATCGTGGCCTCGGTGCCCGAGCTCACCAGCCGCACCATTTCGAGCGAAGGCAGAAGCGCCGTGAGCCGCTCGGCCATCTCCACCTCCAGCGCCGTGGGGGCGCCGAAGGAGAGGCCGTCGGCGGCCGCCCGCTGCACCGCCTCGACGATCTTCGGATGCGCGTGCCCGGCGATCGCCGGCCCCCAAGCGCCGACGTAGTCGATGTAGCGCGTCCCGTTTTCGTCCCAGAGATAGGCGCCTTGCGCGCGGCGAATGAAGCGCGGCGTGCCGCCCACCGAGCGAAACGCCCGCACCGGCGAATTGACCCCGCCCGGAATCACGCGCCGGGCCCGTTCGAACCACGCCTCGTTGCGATCCGTCATCGTTTCTTCCCTTCCGTGCCGAAAACGCGATTGTGCCACGCCGCCCAGGCGAGCGCCCGCTCGACCGGATCGGGCGCGGCGAAGAGATCCGAGATCACGGCGAGCCAATCCGCCCCGGCCGCGACGAGCTCGTCGGCGCGCTCGAGGGTGATGCCGCCGATCACGGCGATGGGCACCGCCAGCTCGGCACGGGCGCGGCGCAGCAGCTCGAGCGAGGCGCATTGCGCCTGGGGTTTGGTCGGGGAAGGATACATCGCGCCGAAGGCGACGTAGCTCGCCCCTTCCGCGATCGCTGCCCTCGCCCGTTCGAGATCGGCGTAGCAGCTCGCCCCGATGAGCGCGCCGGGTCCGAGCCGCTCCCGCGCCCGTACGATCGAACCGTCTTCACGCCCCAGATGCACGCCCGCCTCGAACCGGGCGGCGAGTTCGACGTCGTCGTTCACGACGAGCGCCGCCCCGGCAGCCCGCACCAGCGGCGCGATGCCCTCGATCTGGCGCGCTCGGCCAACGTCATCGAGCGCCTTGTTGCGGTATTGCACCAACACCGGCCCGGCGAGCAGCGCCGTGCGCAACCGCGCAAGGAGAACGTCGTCGTCGGGTTCGTCGGGGGTGATCAGATACAGGCCGCGTCCGGGCAGCCGAGAAAAACGCGTTTGCATTGGATGCATGGTATCATGGATCATCGCCGCCACGGCCTGCATGCCAAGCACGGGGATCCGACGTGAACACCGAACGCAAACCACGCATCCTGGTGGTCGACGACAGCAATACCATCCGCCGCAGCGCGGAAATCTTTCTCGGCCAGGCAGGCCATACGATCGTGCTGGCCGAGGACGGTTTCTCGGCACTCGCCAAGGTCGTCGATTTCATGCCGGACATCATCTTCGTCGACGTAATGATGCCCCGTCTCGACGGCTATCAGACCTGCGCCCTCATCAAGCAAAATCCCAAATTCCGCCACATCCCCGTGATCATGCTGACTTCGAAAGACGGCGTCTTCGACCGGGCGCGCGGGCAGCTCGTAGGCTCGGACGAATACCTCACCAAGCCCTTCACCAAGAACGAGCTGCTCGAGGCGATCGCCCGGCACTGGCCGCCCAAGTCCGAAGCGCACGCTTCAGTGCAAGGAGAGTGATTCCATGCCCATCCGCCGCATTCTCGTCGTCGACGACTCCCCCACCGAGCGACTCGCGCTCACCGAGCTCCTCACCCATGAAGGCTACCAGGTCATCACTGCCGAGAACGGCGATCAGGCCCTGGCGCTGGCCCGTACCGAATCGCCCGATCTCGTGCTGATGGACGTCGTCATGCCCGGCATCAATGGCTATCAGGCCACGCGCCAGCTGCAGCGCGACGCAGCCACCAAGCACATCCCCGTGATCATCTGCACCACCAAGGGCCAAGAAGCGGACCGGGTCTGGGGCTTGAGACAGGGCGCCGTGGCCTATCTCGTCAAACCCCTCGACGAAGCGGCACTGCTTGCCGCCATCCGCAGCATGGGCTAACCATCCATGGCCCGGCGGATTTCCCTTCGTGACTTCCAGCAGCAGCTCGCCGAGCGGCTACGCGAAGCTTCCGTAAGCCGCTTCGAACACTGGTTGGTACTCCGTGCTGGAGGGCGGCGCCTGCTCCTGCCACTCACCAACGCGACGGCCATCGCCGGCGAATTCTCGCTCGCCCCCATTCCCCATGCACCGGGGGGCTATCGTGGTCTGGCCAACGTACGCGGCAATCTCGTCGGCGTCGTCGATCTCGGCTGGCTGGAGAATGGCACCGAAACCACGCTGGGCAAGCAGTCCCTGCTGCTCGTTCTGGCACCCCGCCTCATCGAAAACACCGCCCTGCTACTCGAGGAAACGGCCGGTCTGCGCCCAATGAACGCATTCACCCCCGTCGACAACGAATCCGGTATCCACCCCTGGCACGCGCGCGCCTACCACAGCGCCGACGATCCCGAACCCTGGTTCCTGATCGACACGGCGCGTCTGGTGGCGGATCCTCTGTTCTTTGGCATCACCTCGCCGGGGTGAACCCCCGGCGCACCCTGACACCCGACACGTATCCGAGCAACGAGGAATCATCATGGCGTTCAGTCTCTTCAAGAGCCAAGCTCCTGCTGGTAGCGCATCCGATGAACACACCGACGCCCCCCCTCGGCTCTCGCCAGACGCTCTGCGGCGCCGTCTGATCCTCCTGGCGAGCGTATTGATCGTGATGGTCGCAGCCATTGGCTGGCTCGTCGTCTCGGTCAACCAGGCCGGGCTCGCCGTCGAAGAGCGTATCGCCGCGATCGAACGGGTCAAGGACGCCGCCCATGCGCTCGGACGCACCCTACCCTGGACCCTGCGCGGCGAGGCCGAAGCGTTCACCGCCCTGCGGCAAAACCGCCGCACCCTCGACGAATCCCTTTCCGTCCTGGTCACGAAAGCCGCCGAACATCCCCAGACCGCCGAACTGCAAACCCGTTGGCGACTGATACAGCCTCTTTTGCAACGATTCCTCGACGCCGAACCCTCGCTGCGCGCCTTTCGCGAGTCTGCGCCCGAAGCACAGGAGCTCACCGAGAGTGCATTCAAGCTGCTCGGAGAAATCGACCGCCTCATCGCCGACGCCAACGAGCTACGCGACGCCGTCCAGATCGCCGGCGAGACCGCCATTTCCACGCGTTACCTCTTCATCGTGCTCGCTGCGATCGCCATCGCTGGCGTCTTCGTTTCGTTGAGCAAAACCTACTTGGATGACGCCCGCGCCCGCGAGCTCGAAACCGAGCGCCAGCGCCAACGGCTCGAGGAAGAAAACACCCGCACGCAGCAGGCCATCGTGCAACTGCTCAACGAGATCTCGGACCTGGCCGACGGCGACCTCACCATCCGCGCCACCGTTTCCGAAGACATCACCGGGGCGATCGCCGACTCGGTGAACTACGCCATCGAAGAACTCGGCTCGCTCGTGCGCCGCATCAACGACACGGCAGAACGCATCACCGACTCCACCGAAGAAGCGCGCCGCATCTCCGGGGAACTGCTCGAGGCGGCTCAAACCCAAGCCGACAAAATCGAGGAAGCCGACGCCATCGTCCAAGACGTGGCCAACGCCCTGCGCGAGACGGCCGCTTCGGCCGAAGAAGCTGCAGGTACTGCCGGCCGCTCGCTCGACGCCTCCGCCAAAGGGACCGAGGCGGTCAACGAAACCATCCAGGGCATGAACCGCATCCGCGACCAGATCCAGGAAACCGCCAAGCGCATCAAACGACTGGGCGAATCCTCACAGGAGATCGGCGAGATCGTGGAGCTCATCTCCGACATCACCGACCAGACCAACGTGCTCGCGCTCAACGCCGCCATCCAGGCTGCCGCCGCGGGCGAAGCCGGGCGCGGGTTCACCGTCGTGGCCGAGGAAGTGCAGCGGCTGGCCGAACGCTCGGCCGAAGCCACCAAGCAGATCGCCGCGATCGTCAAGACCATCCAAACCGATACCCAGGATGCGGTCGGCTCGATGGAAGCCGCCACGCGCGAGGTCGTCGCCGGAACGGCCCTGTCCGATTCGGCCGGCGCCGCACTGGAAGAAATCTCGCGCGCTGCCAAGGAAACCGCCACCCGCATCACCCGGATCGCCCACGACATCCAGGCTCAGGCCGAACGAGGCGCCCAGGTCTCCGCGCTCATGCGCGAGATCCTCGCCATCACCCAGCAGACCCGCGAAGGAACGGAGCGCACCGTCCAGTCCATCGAATCCCTGGGTGAACTCGCCGCCGATCTGCGCGGTTCGGTCGCCGGTTTCCGCGTCTGATCGCCCGAGACGAAGGCCATGGTGCATCGCCCAGCCCCCGAGCCTCTATCCTGGATCGCCCCCGAAGTCGAACGCGCCCTTGCAGGGGCGCGCTTGGCCTTTGAGCGGACCCGCGCACACTACGACCCACACTACGACCCCGAAACACTACGGCAAACGGCATCGTCGCTGCACGAGACCCGGGGCGTGCTCATCGTCGCCGGCCTCGAGGGCTTCGCCCAGTACCTCGACATGCTGGGGCGGGCCATGGAGAAAGTCTCCACTCGTCCCGATCCCGACCCGGAAGCGATGGATCGATTGCAGCGCGCCGCGATCGCCGCCGAAAATTATTTCCTCGAGCTCATTCATTCCGGCAAAGACCAACCCTTGCGGCTGGGTCGGTACTACCTCGAGCTCGCGGCACTCGCCGGAGAACCTAGCGCCGCGGCGAGCGACCTCTTCCAATTCGAAGTCTCGACCCAACCTCGACCGCAACCCGTCGTCTCCGACGAAGGGCGCATCCGCGCCGCCTTGCTGCGCCGCTTCGAAAAGGGTTTGGTCGGCTGGTTCAAACCGGCAGACGAGCGCGAGGCCATCGCGGCCCTCACGCCCATACGCGAGGCGCTCGCCGGCTTCCTCAAGCTGGATGCCGGCCGTCCGCTGGAGCCGCTGTGGCTGGCCGCCCTTGCCTACGCCGACGCGCTGCGTGAAGCTCGCCTGCCGCGCGACGAGGTCTCCAAACGCATCCTGCACGATCTGCATCGTACGATGCGCCACGCCGGCGAATTCTCCCAGCCCCCGCGCCGGCTCTTGCAAGCGCTCACTTATCCCGTCGCCCGGCTCGAGCCCCGCAGCCGGGCGCAGCGGTTGTTGCACGAACACTGGCGGCTCGCCGAAGCGTTGGAAGACCAAGATCTTCCTCTGGCCGAAATCCCTTTTCGCGCCCAGCTCGACACCCTGGCCGAGGGGATCGACCGGCTGATCGAACACTGGGAGCGGCTCACCCAGGCGTCGAGTCCGCCGCTTGGGGCATTCAGCCAAGAACTCGACGCCTTGCGCCGACTCGCCCAACCCTTGGGCCGGGCAAGCATCGATCGGGCCATCGAGGCGCTCGCCGCGCTCGTACAGTGGATGGAAGAGCAACCCGACGAATCCCTCGCCGCTCAGGCCCAGTTGGAGCTCGCCCGCACGCTCCTCATCCTTTCGGCCTACTGCCGCGCCGCCCATTGGGACGAACGCACCGAGCGTCGCCTCCAAACCCAGATCGAGCGCTTGCGCGCCTTCGTCGAGGGCCGTCCTCTCCCCGAATTCGAGACCCAGGCCACCGAAGCCGACAGCCGCAGCATCGGCAAAGAACTCTCGCGCCTCCTGGCCGAAGCGGAATCCCTGCTCGACCGCTACTATCGCGATCCGACCGAGCTCCTCGACAAGGCCCACGTCAACCGCCTGCTCGCGGAGGCACGCGCCACTTTGCTACTCATCGGCGCCGACGAAGAGGCCAAGGCGCTCGCCCAACTGCCCCCGTTGGTCGAGCGTTTGGCCGAACAGGGCGTCCTCGAAGACTCCGAGCAGCGCCAGCTCGTCGAGACGCTCGCCTATCTCCATACCCGAACCGAAGCCTTGGCGCGTGGTGAATCCCTCGAGGAATCCGCGGCATCCGTTCCCCAGGCCACCGCCGTTCCCCTGCAAGAACTCTTCGCCGAGGAAGGAGGAGCGCTGGGTACCGACTTGTTGCTCGAAGAAGAGTCCTCCACCGAGGAAGCGTCGATACTCGCTCCGGAACACGCTCCGTCCCCTCTTCCCGAGCAAGCGATCGAGCCCATCCCCGCGCCACCCAGCGAAGAACAAAAAGAAGCGGCGGCCGAGGACGATCTGCTCGACATCTTCCTCGAAGAGGCCCGCGAAGTCCTCGCCACCCTGGAGTGCCGCATCCCGGAGCTACGAGAACGACCGGACGATGTCGACGCGCTCACGGAAGTGCGTCGCAGCATCCACACGCTCAAGGGCAGTGGCCGCATGGTCGGCCTTACCGAGCTCGGCGAATGTGCCTGGGCTCTGGAGCAGACCCTCAACGCTTGGCTACAGCGCCAATGGCCGGCCACCCCGGTGCTGTTGCAGCTACTCCAGCAGGCGCATCTCCTCCTCGCCGACTGGGTGGAAGCGATCGCCGCCGGCCGGCTCGAGCCCCCCGAGACGGTCCCGGCACTCATGGCCGAAGCCGAACGGTTGCGTACCCTCGAAAGCCCAGAAGCCACCCCTCCGGCCGAAACCTCACCCCCAGCCGAGCCCCCCAAGCACGTCATCGGGAATCGCATCGTCTCGCGCGCCGTGTTCGACGCCTTCCGTCAGGAAGCGCACGAGCGACTCGCCGCCTTGCGCCATTACCTCGACGAGGAGCCCGCTCCGCCGCCCGATGAGCCCATCATCCGGCACGTCCACACACTGGCGGGCATCTCGGCCACTGCCAAGGTTTTCGAAATGCACGAGCTGGGTCGGGCACTCGAGTTCGCGCTCGAACGACTCGCCAAGATGCAGCGAGCCCCTGAAACGCCAGAGCGCGACATTCTGCGTAGCGCTACCGAGTGGCTCGCCTCCGCGCTCGAACGCGTCGAAGCGAGTCAACTTCCCGGCTCGCCCCACGATCTTTTGCCCGCCATCGAAGCCGTTGGCGCCCCTCCTCAGGCGGCCCAACCGTCTGCTCCGGCGGTCGAGACAGAAGCCTCCCCTCCTGCCGGAGTTCCCGCATCGCCCCCAGAGCCCCCCTCCGCCGAAGACGTCGCCCAAGAAATCGACCAGCAGCTCCTACCGATCTTCCTGGACGAAGGCGAAGCGCTCTTCGAGAGCCTTTTCGAGCAGATCAATCGTTGGGACGAGACGAGCGACGAGAAAAACGTCGCCGCCATCGCCCGCACCCTACACACCCTCAAGGGCAGCGCCCGCATGGCTGGTGCCCTGGAGCTTGGCGAGCGCATCCACCGCCTAGAACAAGAACTCAAGGAAGTCGAACTCGCCGCGGCACGCGAGCTCGCCCGCAGCGGCATCGAAGACGCCTATGCGCTCTTCCGCCGCCTCGCCGTGCCGCATACGCCGGCGCAGGGAGAAACGCCCACTCCTGCCATGACGGATGCCGAACCGCTACCCGTCACGGCACCGCGCGAAACGGCCGAATCCCCCCACGTCACCTTGCGTGTCCAGGCCGGCACCATCGACCGGCTGGTCAACGATGCCGGCGAGATCGGCATCTTGCGTGCCCGCGCCGAGCAAGATCTCCACGCCCTACGCGCTGCCGTGCTCGAGCTCACCGACGACGTCATCCGTCTGCGCTCCCATCTGCGCGAACTCGAGATCCAGGCCGAAACCCAGATGCAGACGCGCATCCACACGGCCGACGCGACGCACGCCGAGTTCGATCCCCTCGAACTCGACCGCTACACGCGCCTGCAAGAGCTCACGCGCCTGCTCGCCGAAGGCATCGCCGACGTCGCCACCATCCAACAAAGCGCCCTCTCGCACCTAGACCATGCCGAGTCCGCCCTCAACCAGCAAGCGCGGCTCACCCGTGAGGTCCAGCACGAACTGATGCAGATCCGCTCGGCTCCGGTGGCCAGCGTCGCCGCGCGTCTCCACCGGGTCGTGCGCCAGACGGCCAAGGAACTGGGCAAACGCGTCAATCTCGACATCGAGGGGGGGCAAATCACTCTCGACCGGGCGCTACTCGAGCGCATGGTGCCGCTGCTCGAACATCTCCTGCGAAATGCCGTCGCCCACGGGATCGAACTTCCCCAAGAACGGCAGGCTACCGGCAAAGCCGAATTCGGCCAGATCACGCTGGCCGTGCGCAATCTCGGCAGCGAAATCGAATTCTTGGTACAAGACGACGGTCGAGGTCTCGATTACGCCGCCATCCTCGAACGTGCCCGCAGCGCCGGGCTACTCGCCCCCGACGCTCGACCCGACGAAGCCGGCCTCGCTCGGCTCGTCTTCCTCCCTGGGTTCTCCACCGCCGGGGAGGTCAGCCAGATCGCCGGCCGCGGGGTGGGGCTGGACGTCGTCCACAGCGAAATCCAGGCTTTGGGCGGACGTATCGACCTCGTGAGCACCCCCGCCCACGGCACGACCTTCCGCATCCTGCTACCCGCCACCCTGGCGATCACGCAGGCGCTGCTCGTGCGTACCCTCGAGCGCCGCTGGGCGATTCCGGCCAATTTGATCGTTCAAACCGAGCACCTTCCCGCCGAGGCGCTGCGCGCCGCACAGCAGATGGGGCATGTCATTTGGCAAGAAAAAGCCTATCCGCTGCGCTATCTTCCCCATCTGCTCGATCGTCCGAATCAAGTCGAGCCCCTGGAGCGGCGTAACTGGGTGATATTGCTCGCTTCCGGCGAAGAGCGGCTCGCGCTGCACGTCGATGAACTCGCCGGCAGTCAGGAAGTCATCGCCAAACCAGCGGGGCCGCATCTCAAGCGTATCGCCGGCATGCTGGGCGCGACGCTGCTCGCCGATGGGGAAATCACGCTCATCCTCAACCCGGTGGCGCTCGCGCGCACGCCCGCCAAATCGACCGCGGACGAGCTCCCCGATCGGCCGAGCGGCGTTTCCCAGCCCAAACCTTTGGTCCTCGTGGTCGATGATTCGCTCACCGTGCGGCGCATCACGGGGCGGCTCCTCGAGCGGGCGGGTTACGAGGTCGTCCTCGCCAAAGATGGCATGGATGCGCTCGACAAACTCGCTTCGCTGGAGCACTTGCCCGTGGCGATCCTCTCCGACATCGAGATGCCACGCATGGACGGTTTCGAGCTGCTGCGCCAGATCCGGGCCGACGCGCGCACGCGCGACCTCCCGGTGGTGTTCATCACCTCGCGGCTCGCCGAGAAGCACCAGGCACACGCCATGGCGCTGGGGGCCAACGCCTATCTCGGCAAACCCTACGACGAAGACGAGCTCCTGCGCCTGCTGCGCCGCTACCGCGAGGCCGCGGCCAAGCCCGCCTGAGCGATGCGCGGCCATTCCTCGCTCCCGCCGCCGGCCGAGGGCGCCACCCGCCCCCTGCACCTGCGCGAGACGATCGCGCGGCTATGGCCCTACCTGTGGCGTTATCGCTGGCGGGTGCTCGGCGCCTTCGCCGCCCTCATCGCGGCGAAGTTCGCCAACGTCGCGGTGCCGCTCCTCTTCAAGGAGCTGGTCGATTTCCTGTCGCTGCCGCCGCAGGCGCCGCGCTGGGCCTTGCCACCGCTCGCCCTCATCTTCGCCTACGGGCTCGCGCGCTTTGGCACCTCGCTCTTCACCGAGCTGCGCGAACTGCTCTTCGCACGGGTCACCCAGGCCGCGGTGCGCGCGTTGTCGCTCGAAGTCTTCTCCCACCTGCACGCCCTGTCGCTGCGCTTTCACCTCGAACGGCAGACCGGGGCGCTCACCCGCGATCTCGAGCGCGGCACGCGCGCCATCGGCAGCCTCATCAACTTCACGCTCTACTCCATCGCCCCGACGCTGGTAGAGATCACGCTCGTGCTCGTCATCCTCTTCGCGCGCTACGAACCGGCCTTCGGCGCGATCACGCTCGCCACGCTCTTCACCTACGTCGCCTTCACCATCGTCGTCACCAACTGGCGCACCGTGCAGCGCCGCCGGCTCAACAAGATCGACGCGCAGACCCACAGCCGCGCCGTCGATGCGCTGCTCAACTACGAGACGGTGAAGTACTTCGCCAACGAAGCCTATGAACGGCGACGCTACGACCAGGATCTCGAACGCTGGCAGGAAACCGCGATCCGCAACCAGCTCTCGCTCTCCGGGCTCAATCTCGGCCAGGCGGCCATCATCACCGTCGGCGTGGTCGCCATGATGGGGCTCGCCACGGCGCGGGTACAGGCAGGCGTGATGACCTTGGGCGACATCGTGCTCGTCAACGCCTTCCTGCTGCAGCTCTACCTGCCGCTCAACTTCCTCGGCGTGGTCTACCGCGAGCTGCGCCAGGCGCTGGTCGATCTCGAACGACTCTTCGCCCTGCTCGACGAAAAAGAGGAAGTGCGCGACGCCCCCGACGCGATCGAACTCCCCGACGGGCCGCTGGACGTGCGTTTCGAGCGGGTCTCCTTCTACTACGACTCCAGCCGCCCCATCCTGCACGAAGTCGATTTCACCCTGCCCGCCGGGCGTACCGTCGCCGTCGTCGGTTCTTCCGGCGCCGGCAAATCCACGCTGGTGCGACTCCTCTTTCGTTTCTACGACGTCACCGGCGGGGTGGTACGCGTGGGCGGAATCGACGTGCGCCACCTGAAGCAGGAGAGCCTGCGCCGTGCCGTGGGCATCGTGCCGCAAGAGACGGTGCTCTTCCACGACACACTGGGCTACAACATCCGCTACGGCCGGCCCGAGGCGAGCGACGAGGAAGTCTGGGCCGCGATCCGCGCCGCCCGACTCGACGAGCTCGTCGCCCGTCTGCCCGAGGGGCTGGAGACGCGGGTTGGCGAGCGCGGGCTCAAACTCTCCGGCGGCGAAAAGCAGCGCGTGGCGATCGCCCGCGTGCTGCTGAAAAACCCCCGTATCCTGGTACTGGACGAAGCCACGTCCTCGCTCGATTCGGCCACCGAACGGGCCATCCAGGAACAGCTCGAACGCGTCGCCCGAGGGCGCACGACGCTGGTGATCGCGCACCGTCTGTCCACCGTGATGCACGCTGACGAGATCCTGGTGCTCGAGCACGGACGCGTCATCGAGCGCGGACGGCATGCCGAGCTGCTCGAGCGGGGCGGACGCTACGCCGAGCTGTGGCGCCACCAGCAGCGCGAAGAGAACGCACCCTGCACGAGTACCGCCTGAAAGGCGTCGCGACGCGGCATGGTGCGCACCAACCTCCAGCCGGGGCGTCGAGCTGCTAAACTTGAACACCCCATCGCCGCGATCGACCTCATGGCCGCAACCGCTTGCCCGCGTCTGCTTTGGCTCGCCACCGGCGGCACCGTCGCCGCCGCCGGACGGGGCATCGCTTACCGTGCCGGAGCGCTCTCGCCCGAAACCTTGCTCGAAGCGCTCCCCGAAGCAGGCCGGTACGCCGAGATCGAATTCGCCGCCCCATACGCCATCGATTCCAAGGACGCCACGCCGCAGCATTGGCTGAGACTGCACACGGCGATCACGGAAGCGCTCGCGCGTCCCGAATTCGCCGGCCTCGTCGTCTCCCACGGCACCGACACCCTGGAAGAAACGGCCACGCTGCTGGCGCTCACCCTCGCGCCGACCAAGCCCGTGGTACTCACCGGGGCCATGCGCCCGCCTTCCGAAGCCGGGGCCGACGGGCCGCGCAACCTCCTGCACGCGATCCGCCTCGCCGCCGATGCGGACACCCCGCCGGGCGTCTTCCTCGTTTTCGGCGAAGAAATCTTCCCCGCACTGGGGCTACGCAAAGCGCACACGCTCGCGCTCCAGCCGTTTGCCGCCGAACCGCGGGGTGCGCTCGGTACGACCTTCCCCTGGTTGTTGCCGCCGATCGAAGAACGCCCTTCGCCGCTGCCCATCCCCCCCTCATGGCCGAGGGTCGCCCTCCTTGCGGCGACGGCGCTCGATGCGCCCGAGGCCTTGAGGCAGGCCCAAGAAACAGGGGCCGCCGCCGCGGTGTTGCTGCTGCCCGGCCACGGCAGCGTGCCCGAGCGCTGGGAAGCGGCGATCGCCGATGCGACCGCGTCCGGGCTCCTCGTGGTGCGCGCGAGCCGCTGCGGCCAGGGGCCGGTACTCCCGCACCCCGTCGACGAGCGCCTGGGCACCCTCCCCGCCGGCATCCTCTCCGCGCCCGCCGCCCGCGTGGCCGCCGCCCTCTTGGCCTCCTTTGCCGCGCAGGAACGGCAAACCCTGTGGCGCGCACGCTTCTTGCCCTTCGGAGGCGACGTGTGAATGCCGGGAGCGCCCTCCTCTTTCTCGCCGCCGACGTCGGCGGCACGCGCGCGCGTTTCCTCCTCGCACGCTGGCGGGGGTCCGGCGGGGATTCGCCCTGGGAACCGCTGTCCCATCGCGTGTTCGCGGACGATGACTTTCCCCATTTCGAGGCGGCGCTCGATGCCTTTCTCGCCGAATGTCCCCGTGAGGCCGAGCCGAAACTGGCCGTGATCGCGCTCGCCGGCCCCGTGACCGGACGGCGGGCGAGGCTGACCAACCGTCCGTGGACGATCGACGCCGATGCCCTGAGCGCCCGCTACGGCTGGCCCCGCGTGGAACTGATGAACGATTTCGCCGCCCAGGCGTTCGGGCTGGCCACCGCACCGCCCGGGACGCTGCACGTCCTGCAAAAAGGGGAACGCCGACCGGGGCTTGCCGCCGTGCTCGGACCGGGCACGGGGCTGGGCATGGGATTCTTCCTGCGCGAAGGCGAGACCTTGGGCGTTTTCCCCAGCGAAGGCGGACACGCCGATTGCGGAGGATTCGACCCTCCTTTCCTCGCCGCCTGGAGCGCCTGGCTCGCCCGCGAAGGGCGCATCGCTTCCTGGGAAAGCCTGCTCTGCGGTCCCGGCCTGGTGCGGCTTGCCGCCTTTTTCGCCGCCGAGCGCGGCCACAGCGCACCCTGGCCGGATGCGCCGGCCATCGTCGCCGCGGCCAGGGAAGGAGAGCCGCTCGCCCAGACGGCGGTGAATACCTTCGTGCGTGCGCTGGGTGCCTGTGCCGGCGATCTCGCCCTCATCGGCTGGACTGTGGAAGGCGTCTACCTCGTGGGCGCGCTCGCCGCTGCCCTGCGCCCCTGGCTGGATGCGCCGACTTTCCGCGCCGCCTTCGCCGCCAAGGAGCGTCATGCCAGAGTACTCGCCACCCTGCCGATCCTGCTCGCCGAGGATCCCCTGCTGGGTTTGAAGGGCGCTGCCGCCTTCGCCTGTCGCCTGCTCGCCGGAGCTCGGGCATGAGTGCACCGCCCCCCTCCGTCCCCCTGCTGCCCTTCCTCCTGCTGGGCCTGCGCTATTACCGCCGGCCGCGGGCCTGGGGTGGCGCCGCGGTGCTCGTGGCCCTCACCCTCGCCCAGGTCGGCCTGGCGCTATGGACCAACCACTGGCAACGTGCCCTTTTCGACGCCTTGGAGCGCCGCGACCTCGTCGAACTGCCCGCCCTCATCGCCACCTTCCTCACCATCCTGTTGCTGAGCGTGGCCGTCACCGGTATCCACCTCCTCGTCAAACGCGGCTGGCAACTCGGTTGGCGACGCTTTCTCACCGAGCAGCTGCTCGAGAACTGGCTCAGCCGGGGACACCACCACCGCCTGCGCCACCTGCCCGGCGCTCACGACAATCCCGACGCCCGCATCGCCGAAGACGTACGCATCGCCACGGAAGTGTCCGTCGAACTCTTCCACTCGCTGCTCTACTCGCTCGCCTCCATCGTGCTCTTCGTCGACGTACTGTGGGTAGTCGGCGCCGAGCCGCACGCCTCGCCTCCCGGCACCATGGTCTGGCTTGCGCTTGCCTATGCCGGCATCGGCACGATCACCGGGGTGCTGCTGGGCCGGCCGCTCACCCGGGCCACCGACCAGCATCAGTCGCGCGAGGCCGACTTTCGCTACGGGTTGTCGCACATCCGCGACAAGTCGGAAGCGATCGCGCTCGCCCAAGGTGAAGCCTCCGAGCGCCGTCTGACGCGCGAGCGGTTCGAATCGCTGGCGCGAACCTGGTGGAAGCAGTCCCTCGGCTACCTCGGCCTGGTGTCGTTCTCCACCGCCTACGGAACGTTGCTGCCGGTCTTCCCCATCCTGGTGCTCGCGCCGCACTACATCGCCGGCGCGCTCACGCTCGGCATGCTGATGCAGGCGGCACAGGCCTTCGAGCGGCTCACCAACGCGCTCTCCTGGCCCATCCACAGCATGGGCGACATCGCCCGCTGCCGCGCCTCGATCGAACGCGCCGCGGCGCTATACCACGACCTCGGCGAAATCGAGACGATCGAGCGCCTGTGCCTGCCGGGACAGGTCTGCCGTACCGTGGGTCCACCCGGACAAATGGCGATCGAGCGGCTCACTTTGACCCTGCCCAATGGTCACCCGGTGCTGGAAAATTTCTCGCTCACGCTACGCCGCGGCGAAACCGTGCAGCTCGTGGGCGACCCGAACACCGGGATTGCGCTACTCAAGGCCATCGCCGGCGTCTGGTCCTG
Source organism: Tepidiphilus olei (assembly GCF_006980705.1). Classification (GTDB taxonomy): domain Bacteria; phylum Pseudomonadota; class Gammaproteobacteria; order Burkholderiales; family Rhodocyclaceae; genus Tepidiphilus; species Tepidiphilus olei. The sequence goes on from NZ_SBHO01000007.1 coordinate 97,607, forward strand.
GGGACAGGGAAACATCATCCTGCCCGACGGTGAGACGCTTTCCTTCGTACCACAGCGGCCTTTCCTGCCCGAAGGACCGCTCATCGCCGCCCTCACCTATCCACGCGATCCGGCGGAAGTCGAGCGGAAGGCCGTCGTCGACATCTTGCAGGCCGTGGGCGCGGATGCGCTCGTTGAGCGGCTCGACGAGCGCGACGACTGGAACCGCACCCTAACCGCGCCGGTGCAGCAGCGGCTGGCGCTTGCCCGCACCCTGCTCGAGCGGCCCGCCTGGGTGTTCTACGAAGCCCCGCCCGATGCCGTGCCCGCACCGGGCAAGTTCGACCCGGTGGCGTTGCTGCGCGAGCGCCTGCCCGAGGCGACACTGGTGATCTTCTGGCCGCATCACCAGCCCTATCCCGGCGTGCAGCGCGTCGTCGCCCTCAATTGAACCGCGCTGGCAGCCAGCCGCGCGCCACCGCCTCGCGCAGGCACCACGCCGGCGTCGTCTCGGTCTTGTAATTCCAGAAGAACCAGCCGCGATAGCGCTCGAAGGTAAGGAGCTGCGCCGCCGCGTAGCCGCGCAGCGCCACCTCTTGCTGAAAGGCGTCCAAGCCTTCGAGGGGGTGCGTCGTCGGCCCGTCGGCCCACAGCGATACCTCCTGCAGCTTGAGCCCGAGGCTCCATTCGCCGCACACCGTCGGCAGGCCCAGCTCGCGCCCGATGGCGTCAGCCTCGGCCCGCAGGTCGACCACGGTCTTGCGCAAGTGCTCGTAGATGTCCGCCTCCAGATCCTCGGGCGTGAAGCACTGGTAGCGGTGCACGTCGAACCAGACGTTCTCGTACGGCGGCGCGTTCATGAAACCGAGATACTCGCGCCAGTCGCGAAAACCGTCGTGGAACATCACGCCGACCGTGGGCGGACAGTGCGCCCGGATCGCCGCGTAGGCGCGTTCGTAGTAGCGCTTCAATATATCCGTGGGCACGTCCCAGCGCGGCTCATTCAATACTTCGAAAGCGAAGAGCGCCGGCTCGGCGCGATAGCGCTCGGCCAGGCGCCCCAGGAGTTCGACCGAATGGTCGATGTACTCCTCCTTGGTGTGCCAGTCGCAGACATCGAGCATCCCGCCGTTGTCGAATCCGTTCTGGCAGCCGGCGGCCGCGTGCAGGTCGAGCACCACCCTGAGCCCGAATTCCTGCGCCCAGCGCAGCGCCCGGTCGAGCACCTCGATGCCGCCGGTGACGAAGGGTTCGCGCCGCGTCCCATAGACCGGATGGTAGGGATAAGGCGGCCCCAGCACCCAGTGACCGAACGGGATGCGCACCGCGTTCAGGCCCCGTTCGGCGATCCAGGCGAAATCCTCCCGCGTGATCCAGCGCGCCCAGTGCGCCCGCAGCCGCGGGGTGGCCTCCTCGCCCAACGCCACGCACCAGGTCGTCTCGTCGGTGGCCTCCACCCCTTCGAAAAGGCTGGGCACCATCCACTTCTCGAGCACCAGCCACGAGCCCAGATTCACCCCCCGCAAGCGTTCCATCGCCCTCTCCCCGGCCGCATCGTGGAGTCATTATAGGCAGCCACGGGCATCTGCTACACTGGGATCATTGCTTTTCCGAGCCGAGCATCATGCCACCCCGTTTCCGCCCCTGGCAGGAATGCGTCGTCTATACCGTCTGGCCCCGCAGCTTCGCCGACGGCAACGGCGATGGCATCGGCGATCTGCCCGGTCTCACCGAACGGCTCGACGAGTTGCGCTGGCTCGGCGTCGATGCCCTCTGGCTCGCGCCCATCCATCCCTCACCCAATGCCGACTACGGCTACGACGTGAGCGACTATCTGGACGTGCATCCGGATTTCGGCACGATGGCCGACTTTCGCACCCTGCGCGACGAGCTGCATCGCCGCGGCATGCGGCTGCTGCTCGACCTGGTGATCAACCACACGAGCGTACGCCATCCCTGGTTTCTCGCCTCGCGCGCGAGCCGCACCTCGGCCAAACGCGACTGGTACCATTGGCGTGCGCGACCCAACGATTGGGAGAGTATCTTCGGCGGCCCCGCCTGGACATGGGACGAAGCCACGGGCGAGTATTACCTGCACCTCTTCTTTCCCGAGCAGCCCGACCTCGACTGGAGCAACCCGGCGGTGCGCCAGGCGCTTGCCGAGATCGCCCGCTTCTGGCTGGACGAAGGCGTCGACGGCTTTCGTTTCGACGCCCTCACCGTGCTCAAGAAAGAAGAAGGCTTGCCTGACGTCACCCCTGGCGAACCCGGCGGCCCGCGCCCGGCCTGGTCGCGCTTCCTCGCCCGCCCCGGGCTCCTCGACTGGGTACGCGACTTCGCCGAGCGCGCCGGCATCACGCGCGACCACCTCACGCTGGGCGAGGCGAACGGCATCGCCGCCACGGACGCGCCCGCCTGGGTGGGCGAGCCGCAGGGGCCGCTGTCGGCACTGCTGCATTTCGAGCTATGGCACATCGACACGACCGATGCGCAAGGCCGCCCCGGGCTCGACACCCGCGCCTTCTCCGACACGGCGCGCTCCTGGTACCGGGCGCTCGCCCCGCACGGGGCGCTGCCGGCGCTCTACCTGGAAAACCACGATCTGCCGCGCATCGTCTCGCGCTGGGCTCCGCCCGAGCGCCGCGCCCAGGCCGCCAAAGCCTTTGCCGCCGCCACCTACCTGCAGCGGGGGCTTGCCGTGCTCTATCAGGGGCAGGAACTGGGTCTGCCAAATGCGCGTTTCACGCGCTCGTCCGACCTGCGCGACCCCTTGAGCCTGCGCCGCATCGCCGCCTTGCGGGCGCAGGGCATGAGCGATGCGGCGATCCTCGCCGAAATGAACCGCAGCGCCCGCGATCTCTCGCGCACCCCCATTCCGTGGGACGCGAACCGCCCGCAGGCGGGGTTCTCGAGCGCCGAACCGTGGCAGCCGATGGACCCGGCGCACATCCCGCTCGCCTGGCGCCAGCAGCGCGAGGACGAGGACTCGGTGCTCAATTTCTACCGCGCCATTTTGGCGGAACGGCACACCAAGCGACAAGAGCTGCTGCCTGCAGGACTTACAACCTCTGTCCCCATTGCCCGGCAAAGCACAACTCAGTGAGCGGCCGACGCTCGCGCGGCGCACGTTCCTTCTCGGCGAGTTCCCCGTCGAGCACGTCCGGCTCCGCCGGATGCCCCACGGCGATGAGCGAAATGACTTTGTAGCGATCCGGCACGCCGGCCACGGCGCGGATCGCCTGGGCGTCGAATCCGGCCATGGGGTGCGCCATCAACCCCAGCGCCACCGCCTGCAGGCAGAGATTCTCGGCTGCGGCGCCGCAGTCGTATTCGGCCCAGGCGTTGGGTTCGCCGTTGTAGGAAAAAAATGGGTCGGCGCACACCAGCACCAGGAGCGAGGCGCGTTTCACCCACGCCTGGTTGAAAGGCCACAGCGTAGCGAATGCCTTCTCCCATCCTTGTGGATCTTGCGTGCGGTGCCACACGACGAAACGCCAGGGCTGATCGCCATAGCACGACGGCGCCCAGCGCGCCGCCTCCAGTAACGAAAGCACCTGCTCGCGCGTCACGGCTTTGGTCTCGTCGAACGCACGACCGCTCCAGCGCTCGGCGATCAGAGGATGGATCGGGACTTCGGTCACGGCGGGTTTCTTCATCATGTACTCCTGGAAAAAATGAGGTCCTGCGGGGTATCGACGTCGGCGAAGATGCCTTCGTCGTCGATCGCGACACGGACGACGTGCTCGGCGTCACGCCGAAGGAGCAGACGGGCCCCCACGTCGCCCGTCGAATCCATCAGTTCTTGCCGGTAACGAGCAGAAAAACCGACCGGATGCCCTCGCCGAGCGGTACGACACGCCGCTGCGAGCGCGGCACCGGACATGAGCGCGTCGCGCACCCCCGAGATCGCGGCTCGCGGCACCCAGGGCATGTCGGCCAGCCCGACGACCCACCCTCGAGCGGAAATGGTGGCCGCAACGCCCGCGGCGAGGCTGTGTCCCATCCCCTCGTCGGCACGAAGGCATTCGACGCACTGCACGCGATCCGCGAACGCATCGACCAAGACGCGCCGCACTTCGTCGTTGTCCGGCCGCAGCACCACCGCAACCTTGGCGAAGACGGCGAACCAAGGTCGCAGCGCGTGGACGATGAGCGGCTGGACCTGCCCCTCATTTTCGAGCAGCACCAGCCGCTTGTCCGCCCCAAAACGCCGCGCCCGGCCAGCCGCCAGCACGAGGGCGGCGATTCCTCTCGATTCAGGCAAAGGTTTCACGCGCCAAGGGCAATCGCCGCACGCGTTTCCCCGTCAGGACGAAGAGCGCATTGGCCACCGCCGGTGCGATGGGCGGCGTGCCCGGCTCACCCACGCCGCTCGGCGGCGCCTCGCTCGGCACGAGGTGTACTTCCACCCGCGGCATCTCGGAGTGGCGCAGAATGGGATAATCGTGGAAGTTCGACTGCACCGGCCGACCTCCCTCGAGCGTGATCTCGCCGTGCAAAGCGGCGGCCAGTCCATAGACGATACCTCCCTCGATCTGCTGCACCACCCCGTCGGGGTTGATCACCCGACCGCAGTCGACCGCCGCCACCACGCGATGTACCCGCACCTGACCGTTTTCCAGCGAAACTTCGGCGATTTCCGCCACGACGCTACCGAAGGATTCATGCACCGCCACGCCGAAGGCATGTCCTGCCGTGGGTTTCACTTTGCCCCATCCCGCTTTCTGCGCCGCCAACTGCAGCACGGCGCGATGGCGCGAAGTACGCGGCAACAAGCTCAGACGGAATTTCACAGGATCCTGGCGCGCAAGGTGAGCCAACTCGTCGATCATCGTCTCGACGACGAAAGCCGTGTGCGAATGGCCCACCGAACGCCACCACTGCACCGGCACAGGGCTCTTGGGGCTATGCAATTCCACCTGAACGTTCGGGATCTGGTAAGGAATCGTCGCCGCCCCTTCGACCGAAGCGGCATCGACCCCGTCCTTGATCATGACCGCCGCCATCGGCGTGCTTTCCATGATGGACTGACCGACGATCGTATGTTTCCACGCAACGGGTTTGCCGCCCTTGTCGATCGCCGCTTCGATCACATCGACCCACATCGGGCGGTAGTAACCACCGCGCAGGTCGTCTTCACGCGTCCAGATCACCTGCACTGGCCTGCCGACCGCCTTGGCGACCTGCACCGCCTCGGTGACGAAATCGGCGTGGGGATTCGCCCGTCGACCGAAGCCGCCGCCGAGGTAGGTGGTGTGGATCTCCACTTCTTCGGGTTGCAGTCCCGCCACGGTGGCAGCCGCCATGCGATCGAGCGTCTGCGACTGCGTACCGGTCCAGATGGTGCAATGATCAGGGCGCAGGTCGACGGTGACGTTGAGCGGCTCCATCGGCGCATGCGCCAGATACGGCACTTCGTACTCGGCATGCACCGTCTTCACCGCCGCTTTGAAACCGGACACCACGTCTCCGTCCCGCCGCGCCACCGCGCCTGGGGTGCGAGCGAGCGCGAAATACGATTCCCGCAGCTTCGCCGTCGAGAGCGCTGCCCCCTCGCCTTCGTCCCACTCGATCTGCAACAAGTCGCGCGCCGTTTTTGCCGGCCAGAAACCGCTGGCGGCCACCGCCACGCCGGTCGGTACTTCATAGACGCCAACCACGCCGGGGACTTTCAGCGCCTCGGTGGCATCGAACTGCTTGAGCTTGCCGCCGAACACGGGGCATCGCGCCACCAGCACCGTCACCATGTCGGGCAGGCGCACGTCGATGCCGAAAACCGCCTTGCCGGTGATCTTCTCCGGCGTGTCGAGGCGCTTGAGCGACTTGCCGATCCATTTGAAGTCTTTCGGATCCTTCAACGGCACTTCGCTCGGCAAAGGCAGCTTGCCCGCTTCTTCCGCGACTTCTCCGTAGCTCAGGGACGTGCGGCCGTCGGGGTGGAAGATGCGCCCGTTCTCGGCCTTGCAGGCAGTGGCCGGCACACCCCAACGCCGGGCTGCCGCCTCGATCAAGAGAAGACGCGCGCTCGCCCCGACGCGGCGCAGCTGCTCCCAAGAGGACGCGACGCTGGTGCTGCCGCCGGTGAGTTGCAGGCCGAACTGGGTATGGTTATAGACCGCCGCCACCGGCGCCGGCTCGATGCGGATGCGCTCCCACGGCGCATCGAGCTCCTCGTTGATCAGCATCGGCAGCGAGGTATAAACCCCCTGCCCCATTTCGGACTTGTTCACGACGAGCGTGACGGAATCGTCCGGGGCAATGCGGATGAAGGCATTCGGCGGATAGACTTTTTCCCCTCCTGTGGCCGTTGCCTCAGCCGCCCAGGCGCGTCCTCCCTTCTCGGGCAGACGGAAACCGATCACCAATCCGCCGCCGAGCACGGCCAGGTCGCGCAGGAATTTACGCCGCGCCGGACGCTGGAGTTCATTGAGCGAAAACATCATGCACCCCCTGCCGCGGCCTCGAGAATCGCCTTGCGGATCCGGTTATACGTACCGCAACGGCAGAGAATGCCGTCCATCGCGGCAACGATCTGCGCCTCGCTCGGACGTGGATGCTCGGCGAGCAAGGCCGCGGCCGCCATGATCTGTCCCGACTGGCAATAGCCGCACTGGGGCACGTCGACCTCTTGCCAAGCCTTCTGGATGGCGCGGCCGACCGGCGTCTCGCCGATCCCCTCGATCGTAGTGACGCGCTTGCCGCTCACCATCGACACGGGCGTGACACAGGAGCGGACCGCTCGCCCGTCGAGATGCACCGTGCACGCACCGCACTGGGCGATGCCGCAGCCATATTTGGTCCCCGTGAGCTGCAGCTGGTCGCGCAGCACCCACAGCAGGGGCGTACCGGGATCGGCCTCGACCGTGGTCGGCCGACCGTTGAGCGTAAATGCAATCATAGAGTCTCTCCTTGGGCAGAGAAGCCGGGCGTCGCCCCCGTAACAGGACTGCGCTACTGCGCACTGAAATGGCCTTACTTCCCGGCGGAACGACAAAACCCATCATAGAACGGGTCCGGCGCTGCGACAACCACGCCGAAAGGAAGGTTTATGGACCCAAGGAGCGATCGACTCTCAGCGCACGTTACCCGCTTCGATCTTGCGGCTGCGCAAGTCGATGATACTGAAATCTCCCTCCGACAGCCGTCCTGGAGCGACCACCAGGCTCGGGGCAAAAATATTGAGCCGTTCGTCGTTATAGGGAAGGGTGTGCAGGATTTTGCAAGGCTTGAGGCTTGCTTTTCGTCGCCATAGTCCCTATAACGGAATCGGCAATCAGTCGAAATCCTTATACTCAAGGAGGTACGGATGAGCGACATCATGGCAGTTTCCCGCTTCGAACGACTCTTCCGGCGCGCGGCCGGGCTCGACGTCGACAAGAACGACCTGCGCCGGCTGACCGAATTCCTCGACCAGAAACTCTACGATCTGTTGCTCGTCAGCCAGGCGGCGGCCAAATCCAACGCTCGAGACGTCATTCGCCCCTGGGATCTTCCCTTGACGAAAGGCCTCCAGGAAAGCATGCATGCCTTCCGCGAACTCGACGAAGAGCTCGAACTCGCGCCCATCTTGGAGCAGCTCGCCAAGCTGCCCCACCTCGACCTCGAATACGACGAAGAAGTCCGTGCCATGCTGCCGCAGATCGTCGGTGGCTTGACGGTGGCTCTGGCCAAGACCTTCCGTACGATCGATCCCAACGTGAAAAACCCCGACACGACGCACTGGGATCGTGCGATCGAGATCTTCAACCGCCTGCTGTAGTCGCACATCCTTTCCGGGCGGAGCACCGATCAAGAACCTCTGCCTCCGCCCAGCCGCGTACCCTTGGACGATGGTCTATAGTGAATGATCGCCTGCGATTTTTCTCTCGTTCCGAGGAGCGACTCATGAGCATTCCCGCCAAAGCCTATGCCGCTTTCGACCCGCATTCCCCGCTCGTTCCCTGGGAAATCGCCCGCCGCGAGCCGGGGCCCTACGACGTACAGATCCAGATCCTCTACTGCGGCGTGTGCCACTCCGACCTGCACCAGGCACGCAACGAGTGGAAGAACACGATCTATCCCTGCGTGCCCGGGCACGAGATCGTCGGGCGCGTGGTCGCCGTGGGGGAAAAGGTCACCCGCTTCAAGGTCGGCGATCTCGCCGGCGTCGGCTGCATGGTCGACAGCTGCGGCCATTGCGACGCCTGCGCGAGTGGCGAGGAGCAATACTGCCGTGAAGGGTTCGTCGGCACGTACAACGGCCGAGGTCCCGGTAGCGAAAACACCTACGGTGGCTACTCCCAAGTCATCGTGGTGAAAGAATCCTTCGTGCTGCACATCAAGCATGCGGAAAAGGATCTCGCCGCGGTGGCGCCGCTGCTGTGCGCCGGCATCACCACCTATTCACCGCTGCGCCATTGGAACGTCGGCCCGGGCAAACGGGTAGGCATCGTCGGCCTGGGCGGGCTCGGGCACATGGCCGTCAAACTCGCCCACGCCATGGGCGCGCACGTGGTGCTCTTCACCACCTCGCCCGGCAAGACGGCCGACGCCAAGCGGCTCGGCGCCGACGAAGTCTGCATTTCCAAGGATCCCGAGCAAATGGCCCGCTACCGCGAGCAGCTCGACTTCATCCTCGACACGGTGGCCGCCCCGCACCGGCTCGACGACTACCTGCAGCTCCTGAAACGCGACGGCACGCTCACCCTCGTGGGCGCCCCTTCCGAACCGCACCCTTCGCCCGAGGTCTTCAACCTGCTCTTCCGGCGCCGCAGCCTCGCCGGCTCGCTCATCGGCGGCATCCGCGAAACCCAGGAAATGCTCGATTTCTGCGCTGAGCACGGTATCGTCTCGGACATCGAGCTCATCCCCATCGATTACATCAACACCGCCTACGAACGCATGCTGAAGAGCGACGTGAAATACCGTTTCGTCATCGACATCGCCGCTTCATTGAAATGAGGATGCAGGAGCCTTCACCATGAAACGACTGGAAAACCACGTCGCGCTGGTCACGGGCGGCGGGCGCGGCATCGGCAAGGCCATCGCTACCCGCCTGTATCAGGAAGGGGCGAAAGTGGCCATCTGCGGCACCACGCCCGAGGTGCTGGACGCGGCTGCGCGCGAGATCGGCCCCGACGTGCTCGCGCTCGTCTGCGACGTCTCGCAGGCCGAGCAAGTCGCGGAAACGGTTCGGCGCGTGCGCGAGCGCTTCGGCAAAGTCGACATCCTGGTCAACAACGCGGCCGTGATGCTGCGCCACGTCGGTCTGGAGCGGGCCGCCCGCCCCTTCACCGAACTGGAAGAAGAAGTCTGGGACCGGGTGATGGCGGTCAACGTCAAAGGCCCGTGGCTGTGCGCCCGCGCCGTCTTCCCCGACATGCAGGCACAGCATTGGGGACGCATCATCAACATCGCCTCGGATACCGTCTTCATCGGTCGCGGCAACGGTGCGCAATACATCGCCTCCAAGGCCGCCGTGATCGGGCTCACGCGCGCGCTTGCCTGTGAAGTCGGTCGCCACGGCATCACGGTCAACGCCATCTCGCCGGGTCTGACGCAGAGCGAGACGATCCGCGAACACGGTTTCGAGGCCATGGCCCGGCAGCTCGCCGAACAGTCAGCCATCCCGCGACCCGAGGTTCCCGAAGATCTGGTCGGCACCGCCGCTTGGCTCGCCTCCGACGACGCCGCCTTCGTCACCGGTCAGACAATCTGCGTCGACGGCGGATTGGTGTTGCACTGAGTAATGCTCCACCCGTTCCATTCTTGCGCCCGCGGACTACCGCGGGCGCGGCCGAAACCGCGTCGCGGTGTTTTCTTCGCTTCCCTGAGCGCCTACCCTCGCACGAACCCTCTGCCTTCGTGCGTACTTTTCCTGCCACGACAAGGTACACTAAGGAGACGCTGAAGAAATGAGCAAGCGGGATGAAGCGCAAGGCGGAAGGTAGCGCAGCGACCGAGACATATCGAGTGGATAGGCGAGGGAGCGAGCACCGCGCAACGCAGCGATTCGCCCGCGCAGCCAATTATTCAGCGTTTCCCTAACGTCGCGGTCCTGACCCATCCCCCCGCTAATTTCCCCGAGTAGGATGGCGGTTTCCCCAAGGAGCCTTCCATGAAATCCCGTGCTGCCGTCGCCTGGAAAGCAGGCGCTCCCCTGTCGATCGAAGAAGTGGACGTGCAAGGTCCAAAGGCGGGCGAGGCGCTCGTGCGTATCGTCGCCACCGGCGTGTGCCACACCGATGCCTACACCCTCTCCGGTGCCGATCCCGAAGGGGTATTCCCGACCATCCTGGGCCATGAAGGCGCCGGTATCGTGGAAGAAGTCGGGCCAGGGGTGACTTCGGTCAAACCGGGCGATCACGTCATCCCCCTCTATACCCCCGAGTGCGGCCAGTGCAAGTTCTGCCGCTCCGGCAAAACCAACCTGTGCCAGGCGATCCGTGCCACCCAAGGCAAGGGGCTGATGCCCGACGGCACCACCCGTTTCTCGCTCGGCGGCCAGCCGATCTATCACTACATGGGCACCTCGACTTTTTCGGAATACACCGTGGTTCCGGAGATCGCGCTCGCCAAAATCGACATCGATGCGCCGCTCGAGAAAGTCTGCCTGCTCGGCTGCGGTATCACCACGGGTATCGGCGCGGTACTCAACACCGCCAAAGTCGAACCCGGCGCCACGGTAGCGGTATTCGGCCTGGGCGGCATCGGGCTTTCCGTGATTCAAGGAGCACGTATCGCCGGAGCGAGCCGCATTCTCGCCATCGACGTCAACCCTGAGAAATTCGACATGGCTCGCCGTTTCGGCGCCACCGATTTCATCAACCCGCGCGATTACACCGACCCCATCCAACAAGTCATCGTCGATCTGACCGACGGCGGCGTAGATTACTCCTTCGAGTGTATCGGCAACGTCCACGTCATGCGCCAGGCGCTCGAATGCTGTCACAAGGGCTGGGGCGTCTCCACCATCATCGGCGTGGCCGGCGCTGGCGAAGAGATCTCTACCCGCCCCTTCATGCTCGTCACCGGACGCGTCTGGAAAGGTTCGGCCTTCGGCGGCGTCAAGGGACGCAGCCAGCTGCCGGGCTACGTCGAGGACTACATGAACGGCAAGATCGAGATCGATCCCTTCATCACCCACACGATGGGGCTGGAAGAGATCAACCGGGCCTTCGACTTGATGCACGAAGGCAAGAGCATCCGTTCGGTCATCCTATACTGAAGAGCGTTCCGGAAGACACAACCATGAGCCCTTCGCGCACTGCACCGACCTTGATCGCCCAATACCGCTGTTTCGACGGCTGGGTACGCCGCTACCGCCACGCCTCCGAAAGCACCGGCACCGACATGGTCTTCGGCGTGTATCTGCCGCCTCGGGCCGAACACGCCCCCGTGCCGGTGCTCTACTGGCTCTCGGGTCTGACCTGCACGGACGAAAACTTCATGCAGAAAGCCGGGGCACAGCGACTGGCCGCGCGCTTGGGGCTCGCTCTCGTCTGTCCGGACACGAGCCCGCGCGGCACCCATCTGCCCGGCGAGCACGACAGCTACGATTTGGGCTCCGGCGCAGGTTTCTACGTCAATGCCACCGAAGCGCCCTGGTCGGCCCATTACCGCATGTACGATTACGTGGTGCACGAACTCCCGGCCCTGGTAGAGCAGCACCTGCCGGTGACCGATCGCCGTGCCGTGAGCGGACATTCCATGGGCGGACACGGCGCGCTCATCTGCGCCCTGAAAAATCCCGGACGCTACGCCTCGGTCTCGGCGTTTGCCCCCATTGCCAACCCCAGCCGTTGTCCTTGGGGGCAGAAAGCCTTCCGTGCCTACCTCGGAGACGATCCCCAACGCTGGCGGCAATGGGACGCCTGCGCGCTCATCGCCCAGGCCGAAGAACGCCTGCCCCTACTCGTCGATCAGGGGCTAGCAGACGAATTCCTCGCCGAACAGCTCCATCCGGAAGCCCTCGAAGCCGCCTGTGCCGCCGCCGGGCATCCGCTGCAACTACGGCGTCACCCCGGCTACGATCACGGCTACTATTTCGTGGCCACGTTCATCGACGATCACCTGCGTCATCATGCGCAGGCCCTCGGCCTCGAAATGCCTTCCTCCCCGGGAGCCCTCTCATGACGACGAACACGCCCACCGTCCTCGTCACCCTAGCCCCCGCCGTGCGGGAAACCGTCGAAGGGCGGCTCGGCGAACTCGCCCGGATCGTCTTCCTCGCCGATCTCCCCGAAGCGCAACGGCGTGACGCCCTCGAGCAAGCCGAGTATCTCCTCACGCTCAATCCGCAGCAGGAATTCGGCCCTTGGTGGCCGCAGCAACCGCGTTGGCGCTTCGTCCAGTTCACCACCGCCGGGGTCGATCACGTCGACTTCACCTGCATCCCCGCCGAGACGATCGTCGCCAGCAACGTTGGCGGGTTCGCCGAACCGATGGCCGAATACGTGCTCGCCACGGCGCTCGCCCTGAGCAAGAAACTGCTCCATTACCATCGCCTGCTGCAACAAGGCGTGTTCGCCCAGTTCGGCGAGACCGGCACGCTGCGCGGCAAGACGGTGACGATCCTCGGCTTTGGCGGCATCGGGCACGCCTGCGCCAAGCTGCTGGGTCTCTTCGACGTGCGCCTCTTCGCCATCAACCGCAGCGGCAAGACCGACGTCCCCGTATGGCGCTGCGGCACCCTCGCCGATCTCGAAGACGCCCTGCGGCTGGCCGACGTCGTGGTCGTCTGCCTGCCGCTCAATCGCGACACCCGGGGCCTGCTCGGGGCGCGCGAGCTCGGATGGCTCAAGGACGACGCCATTTTCATCAACGTCGCGCGCGGCGAAATCGTCGACGAAAAGGCGCTCTACGACTTTCTCCTCGCGCACCCCAAGGCGCAAGCGGCGATCGACGCCTGGTGGGTCGAACCCTTCCGCCACGGGGAATTCCGCATGAATTATCCTTTCCTCGACCTCCCCAACGTGCTCGGCAGCCCGCATAATTCCGCCCGCATTCCCGGCTGGGAACGGGTGGCGCTCGAACGCGCCTGCGACAACCTCGCCCGCGCCCTCGAGGGTGCGCCTGTGCACGGCCTCGTCGACCGTCGCGACTATCTTTGAATCGCCATGGCGCGCCCCGCGGCCCGTATGCTGATCGTCTGGCACTCGCGCACCGGCACCGCCCGACAAATGGCCGAATCCGCCCACGAAGGCGCGCTCGAGGCGCTGCGCGAACTCGAAGCCCTTGAGCGCGTCTCGGTCCTCCTACGACGAGCGGCAGAGGCCACGCTCGAGGACGTGCTCGAATCTGATGCCTACCTCTTCTGCGCCCCGGAGAATCTCGCCACCCTCTCCGGTGAGATGAAGGAATTCTTCGATCGTTGCTACTACGGCGCGCTCGATCGCGTCAATGGACGCCCCTATCTCGCCCTCATCGCCGCCGGTAGCGACGGCGCCGGCGCCGTGCGCCAGATCGAACGCATCTGCACCGGTTGGCGCCTGCGTCCGCTCGCCCCCGCCCACGTCGTGCTCACCCACGCCCAAACGCCGGAGCAAATCCTCGCTCCCAAGACGCTGCCCGAACACGAACGCGAACGCTGCCGCACCCTCGGCGCGACGATGGCGGCGTGGTTGGTATGAACCTGCGAGAAGCGATCACCCCCCGTTCGCCGCGGCATACATGGGCTTGCCATCGCTGAGGGCGATCCAGCCTTTCACGATCCGGTAGATCACCCAGATGCCGGAAACGATCAACACGATCATACCCACCGCCATGAACGAAGTGAGCGCCCCTATGACGAACCACAACAGGCTGTACCAGAAGGTGCGGCGCTGCCACAGGAAGTGCGACTCGACCCAGGTGCCGCGCACATCGGGGTATTTCACGTAGTTGACGATGATTCCCACCAGATAGGTGACTCCCAGGATCAAGGAGACCGCGTAGAGCGCATAGATGATGGTGGCCCACTTCTTCGCCTCGCGGAGCTTGGTTTCATCGCCCGCGGATGAAGTTGCCTCGATGATTTCCATGCAATATCCTTTTCGCGCAGAATCGAACAGAAGAAGAATATCATATCCGAGCACAGGAGAACGGCATCTTGCGGCCGCGCAGTCGGTCAATCGAGGACCCACGGACGGATCACCCATGAAACCTCCCTTCCCTTTACGTGGGCGTGGCGTCACGATCGCACCACGGAATCGCTATGCCCGTCTCGAGCGCGAGCCTTTCGACGATGGCTGGCCACAAGAAGAAGAAACGCCCGGCGCACCTCCGACCGAAGTGCGCTGGGAAGAAGCCCATAGCGCCCTCACGACCAACCGCTCGCCCGATCTTGGCTTCGATCGCTCGATTAACCCCTACCGTGGCTGCGAACACGGCTGTGCCTACTGCTACGCCCGGCCGATGCATGCCTGGCTGGACCTCTCGCCGGGACTGGATTTCGAGCGCATCATCATCGCCCGACGTTACCTCGCCGACCGGCTGCGCTCCGAGCTCAACCGCCCTGGCTATCAGCCTGCCCCGATCGCCCTGGGCACGGCCACCGATGCCTGGCAGCCGGTGGAACGCAAACTGGGGCTCACGCGCGCGGTGCTGGAAGTGCTCGCCGAGGCGCGCCATCCCTGGACGGTCGTCACCAAGGGCAGCGGCATCCTGCGCGACCTCGACCTGATCGCCCCCATGGCTGATTCAGGGCTGTGTGAAGTCTACGTGACGTTGACCACGCTCGATGCCGGCCTCGCCCGTCGGCTGGAACCCCGCGCGGCGAGCCCGCGGCGCCGGCTGGAAGTGATCGCGGCGCTCGCACAAGCCGGCGTGCCGGTGGGCGTGAGCCTCGCGCCCCAGATTCCTTTCCTTACCGAAGACATGGAAGCGGTGCTCGCCGCCGCGGCCGAAGCCGGGGCACGCAGCGCGTTCATGAGCATCTTGCGCCTACCGCAGGAGCTGGAGACGATTTTCGACGATTGGCTGCAGCGGCACGTACCCGAGCGGCGTGAGCGCATCCTCGCGCGACTGCGTGAATTGCACGGCGGCAAGCTCGATGGCCCGTTCGGCGAGCGTTTCCGCGGCCGTGGCCCCTGGGCCGACCTGCTCGCCCAGCGCTTTGCCATCGCCCGACGTCGCGCCGGCCTCGAACGATCTCTCCCGCCGCTCGTCACCCACCTCTTTCGCCCGCCGGCGAAGCGCGCCGGCGAGCCGGTGCAGCAGGCGCTCTTTTGATCGGGTTCGCTCCCGCATGACCCGGCCAGCCCCCGCGACACTCACGGCTCATGCCGGCTTTTCTGCTTGAACCGGCCCAACTCCTGCATCAAGCGCACCAATTGCGGCTGCTTGCTCTGGAACAATTCCTGGGCGCGCTGCGGCGTGAGCTTTTCGTCATGAGGGCCGCTGATGCGCTTACCCAAGGGCCCCACATCCTCCGACAAAGTTATTTTGACATCGGCATCCTTGTATCCCACGCGCGACCAATCGCTGAACACGACATGATCACGCTGCCTGCCGGAAAAGAGGTCGTAGCCGGACGAGTAGTCTTCGGGCGGATTCTTCACGCCCAAAAGCGGCATGAGCGTGGGAACCACGTCCAGATGGCTGCTCAGCCTATCGTGCACGGCGGGTGTGCGACCCGGAATCCACAAAATCAACGGGGTGCGCGTCTGCGGATCGGAAAACGTCGAGTTATGCCCCCAATAGCCGTTTTCCATGAACTCTTCGCCATGATCCCCCAACATCACCACGATGGTGTTCTCCAGCAGTCCGTGCGTCTCGAGATGGTCGATGATCCGCGCGAATTGACCATCCAAATGATGAACGGCGTTGAGGTAACGGTTCTTGATGGGAACGATGTCTTTTTGCAGCTCGTCGCGATCGAGCGTGGCATAGTTTATGTCATCGCGATACGGAGTACGGATCACGCTCTCCGGCGGAAAATAGTAACGCGCATGGGGCGACTCGAAGAACATCCACGCGAAGAAAGGTCGAGCAGGATCGCGCGTGTCGATGAATTTCAGCAGATCGGAGACGTTTTGCCGGTCTTTTTCCCATCCGGCCAGGGGCGCATCGATTTCGTGCAACTGTTCCCGCGGCACCTGGCTGAACACGGTCCGATCGAACTCCGGATAGCTGAATTTGGCGCTCGTATAGAAGGACATCTGATAGCCCTGCTGCCGGAGCACATCGATGATGGGTACGCCTCGGCGTCCCTTCAAAAAAGCCTCCCAGTAGGTGCCGGGCAATCCCGTCATCATGGTAAAGATGCCGATTCGCGTGCCGTTACCCCCGCTGTAGTGCTGCGTGAACACCTGGGCTTTCTGGGCGAACGCCCAGGTCGCCGGCATGATTTCCGGATCCAGGGTATCGGCCCGCCAGGATTCGGACACCAACCATACGATGTTGTAGGGCTTCTCCGGCTTGGTGAATTCGAGCGGCTTGGCCGGATACTGCAGATGCCCCCCTCCCTGCTGTCTGAGGGATTTGTCCTGCGCCGCCACCTCGAAACCGAGTTTCTTGAACAACGTACGCGCCGTGGTACCGACGTAAAACGGCACGCCCTCGGTGAGTTCGAGCATCTCGGGCTTGTTGCCCACCGCACTCGTATAGGCATAGACGGAATGGTCGCTCAGTATCGAGAGCAGAAGCACCACGATCAGCGGCCGGCCCAGGCGCCGCATACCCGCGGGCAATGAGGAAAGGCGCCGCGCGCCGAAGGTGAGTGCGACGAAGAGCGCGGCATGCCCCACGAAGAACGCCAGAGCGATCAACGCGAAGCCGATCGTCGATGACCCACTGCCGCCCAAGGATTCGATGCCGCCCGGCGTCATCAGCAGATTGATGACGAAGCCGTTGATGAACATCCCATAGAGCGCATGGAGCTTTGCATTGGCGTAGAAAAAGAGGGTGGTCAGCGCCCCGGTCAGGACCGCCGTCACATCCGGAGCCCAAACGGCAGCCCGCGGCAGCCGAAGCCGCCGCCACAGCGAGGGACGGGCGACGAGCCAGGTCAGCAACAAGGCCGGCAAGAGGTAGAGGGCGTTGTAACTGACGAAGGCGTTGACGAGGAACAAGAGGCTGGCGTACCCGCTCGCGGCGGCTGCGGCAAAATCGACGTTGGCGGCGTTGATCCACAGCAGGACCAGGTAGACCAGTCCGAAATAGGCGAACCGTACGTTCCGCCCGTGAGTCTGTTCGTTCAAGAAAAGCTGCTCCATCGTTTTACTCTATAAAATACCCAAGTCACGCCAACTACTCCGCGCGCCCAAGTATGCATGACCGACCCAAACATATCGGTCCGGCCACATTCGACCGGGCCATCACCGCCGAGTTCTCGTACTCACGCTGCGGCGCCATCTTATCCGATTGCCCGACAAAACTGCTATACTGAAATTTTGAAATGTTTTTTCCGGTATCTACCTCATGATCGTCATCACCGGCGGCGCCGGCATGATCGGCAGCATCGTCGCCTGGCAACTCAACCGCCAAGGGCGTGACGACCTGCTCCTCGTCGATCGACCGACTCACCCCGAGCAATGGCAGAATCTCTGCCATCGCACCTACGCCGACTATCTCGACAAGGACGAGCTTTTTCCCTGGCTCGAGCGTCATGGCGCGCAGGTCGAGGCCGTCATCCACATGGGGGCCATCAGCGACACCACCGAGCGCGACTGGAACCGGCTCCTCGAAGCCAATCTGCGCTATTCGCAGCGGCTGTGGCAGTTTTGTGCCCAGCAGGGGGTGACGCTCCTCTACGCCAGCTCGGCCGCCACCTACGGCAACGGCGAGCGTGGCTACAGCGATGCCAGCATCGACGGTTTGCGTCCCCTCAATGCCTACGGGTACTCCAAACACCTGTTCGACCAATGGGCGCTACGCCAGGCCGCGGCGGGCCAGGCACCGCCCCGCTGGGCCGGATTCAAGTTTTTCAACGTCTATGGGCCCAATGAATACCACAAGGGCCGGATGGCGAGCGTCGCCTTCCATAGTTTCACCCAGTTTCGCGCGAACGGCACGGTGCGCCTCTTCAAGAGCGACCGCCCCGACGTGGCCGACGGCATGCAACTGCGCGATTTCGTCTATGGCAAAGATGTTGCTGACGTAATAACGTGGTTCCTCGCGGCTGCGCGTCCTTCGGCCATCTACAACGTCGGCACGGGTCGAGCCCGCTCCTTCCTCGACTTGGCGACGGCCGTGATGGAGAGCTGCGGCGCGCGTCCCCACATCACCTGGATCGACATGCCGGACGACCTCAAGGGCAAATACCAGTACTACACGCAGGCGGACATCGGCAAACTGCGCGCGGCGGGCTACGACAAACCCTTCCATACGCTGGAAGAGGGTATACGCGACTATGTGCAGAATTACCTCCTGCAGCCCGATCCTTATTGTTGAAATCTCAGGAAGCGAATGATTCCGGAACAGGCCATACGGCAAGCGCTGAGCGCCCATCAGGCAAGCATCGAACAGCTGCACCAGCAGATGCCGCTCCTCATCCAGATGGGGATGAAACTGAGGAACTGCCTTCTCGCCGGCGGCAAGATCCTGCTGCTGGGCAACGGCGGCAGTGCGGCCGATTGTCAGCACATCGCGGCCGAGATCGTCGGCCGCTACAAGCGCGAACGCCGCGGTCTGCCCGCCATCGCGCTCACCACCGACACCTCCATCCTCACGGCCGTGGGCAACGACTATGGATTCGAGCGCGTTTTCTCGCGCCAGGTGGAAGCGCTGTGCACCAAAGAAGACGTGGTGATCGGCCTCTCCACCTCCGGCAACAGCCCCAACGTATTGGCCGCCATCCACACTGCACGGGAAATTGGCGCCTACACCCTGGGCCTGACCGGCGCCAACGGCGGCAAGCTGGCCCAAGTCTGCGATCTGTGCCTGGTCGTCGCCAGCAACGATACCCCCCGCATCCAGGAAACCCACATCCTGGTCGGTCACCTCCTCTGTGACCTCATCGACGCCGAAACCCTCGATTCCGCACCATGCAGCACAAACTGATCGAGGCGGTCCGCCAGGGTTTTCCCGCCGACGCATGGGCACTGGTGATCGGCGACCTCATGCTGGACCGCTACCTCTGGGGCAAGGTCGATCGTATCTCCCCGGAAGCCCCGGTGCCGGTAGTTTTGCTGGAAAAAGAATCGAGCCGTCCCGGCGGAGCGGCCAACGTGGCGGCCAACCTCGCCGGCCTGGGCCTGTCCTGCCGGCTGCTGGGCACCGTTGGCGACGACGCGCCCGGACGCGAGCTCGTCGCGGCCATCGCCAGTCAAGGTGTCGGCACCGAAGCACTCTTCACCTCGCCTTCGCGCCCCACCACCACCAAGACCCGCATCCTCGGCGGCCACCAGCAGATGCTGCGGCTCGACCGCGAAGCCACGACCGCCCCCGACGCCGACGAGCAAAAGGCGCTCGGTCGCATCCTGCATGAAATGATGGAGCGGAAACCGGCCGTCGTCGTCCTCTCCGATTATGCCAAAGGTGTCTTGACGCCCGAACTGTGCCGCCTGGCCATCGAACTCGCTGGCCAGGCCAACATCCCGGTGCTGGTCGACCCCAAAGGCCGCGACTACGGCAAATACCGCGGCGCGACCGCCCTCACTCCCAACCGGCGGGAAACCGCCGAAGCCTGCGGCCTCTCCGGTCAGGACCTCGACGAGCTCCTGCAAGCCGCGCAAGCGCTGCGTCGCGCGCTCGATCTGCGCTTTCTCGCCATCACCCGCAGCGAGGAGGGAATCACCCTCCTCGAAGAGACGCGCACGCTCCATCTCCCCGCCATGGCCCGTCAGGTGTTCGACGTCTCCGGTGCCGGAGACACCGTCATCGCCACGCTGGCCGCCGGCATGGTAGCCGGTCTCGAGCCGGCCGAGGCGCTGCATCTGGCCAACCTCGCCGCCGGAATCGTGGTCGGCAAGGTTGGCACCGTGCCCATCACCCGCGAGGAACTGCTGGCGGAACTCGCCGTCGAGGAAATCCGCGAGCAGGCGGACAAGATCTGTGACCTGCCACATCTGCTGGCACGTGTCCGGCAATGGCGCGCCAACGGCGAGCGGATCGTGTTTACCAATGGCTGTTTCGACTTGCTCCACGCCGGACACGTCGTCTATCTCGAGCAGGCGGCCAGATTGGGGGATCGCCTCGTGGTCGGACTCAATACCGACCGCTCGGTGCGTGCCCTCAAGGGTCCGAATCGGCCGGTCATTCACGAACAGGATCGCGCCCGGGTGCTCGCCGCCCTGGAATCGGTCGATGCCGTGGTCCTGTTCGACGAAGACACGCCGCTCTCCCTGATCGAGGCCATCCGCCCGGATATCCTGGTCAAGGGCAGCGATTACACGGAAGACCAGGTGGTGGGCGGCAAGGAAGTCAAATCCTGGGGCGGGCGGGTCGCACTCATCGACGTCGTCCCGGGTCGCAGCACCAGCAACATCCTGCGCAAACTCGGCAGCGCATGACGAACCGGCAAATCCTGATCATCGGCCCTTCCTGGGTCGGCGACATGATCCTGGCGCAGAGCCTGTTCAAGCTGCTCAAACAGCAGGACGAGCACTGCGCGATCGACGTGGCCGCACCCGCCTGGACCCTGCCACTGCTGGAACGCATGCCGGAAGTACGCCAAGCCATCGCCCTGCCCTTTCGCCATGGCAAACTCGACCTGTGGCAGCGCATCCGCCTCGGGCGGGCACTGCGCGCCCAAGGGTACGCACAGGCCATCGTACTCCCCAATTCCTTCAAGTCCGCCATCCTGCCTTTCGTCGCCGGCATCCCCCGGCGTACCGGCTTTCGCGGCGAGATGCGCTACGGTCTCCTCAACGATCTGCGTTTGCTCGATACCGCGCGGCTGCCCATGACCGTGCAGCGATTCGTCGCGCTCGGCCTGCCACCCGGGGCGCCGCTGCCCGACCCCTTGCCCCGCCCCTCCCTCATCGCCTCACCCGGTGGCGCCTTGCAGGCGCTGCACTGCCTGGGACGCGAGCAACCCGATCGACCCGTCCTCGGCCTGTGCCCCGGCGCCGAATACGGGCCCGCCAAGCGCTGGCCGGAGGAACACTACGCGGCCGTGGCCCGCTGGGCGTTGGAGCAAGGCCATGAAGTGTGGCTCTTCGGCTCGGCCAAGGACGCCCCAGTCACCCGGGCCATCGACCACCTGAGCGGAAACCGCTGCCTTGATCTGGGCGGCAAGACCCGATTGGGCGAAGCCATCGACCTCATGTCCCTGTGCGCTGCCGTCGTGAGCAACGACTCGGGCCTCATGCACGTGGCGGCCGCGCTCGACCGCCCCCTGGTCGCCCTCTATGGCTCCTCCGACCCCAACCACACGCCGCCGATGAGTGAACGAGCCTCCATCATCCACCTAGGGTTACCCTGCAGCCCTTGCTTTGCCCGTGAATGTCCCCTCGATCATCTGAAATGCCTGCGTGACATCGAGCCAGAGAGGGTCATCGAACTTCTTCAATCCATTTTACCGAGACGATGAACGACACGGTCTTCCTCTCCAGAGAACGTCGCCAAGCCTTATTAGCCGCTCTGATCGGCGCAGCGGTAGCGACATGGGTCATATTTCTGAACCATGGTTACATCAATAGCGATGGTCTTGTATATATTGAATCTGCCAAACAATTTTCTCTCGGAAATTGGCAACAAGGACTTTCTGTCTACAATTGGCCTTTTTATTCTTTGATCATTGCAACCATACACCAGACGACCGGCCTCGGTCTGTTGGATGCTGCTCATGTGATCACCATTTTCGCATTTGCGCTACTCGCTGCAGGTCTGCCATTGCTAGTGCGAGAGCTCGGTGGAAACCATCGCGTCCAGATGTTTTCTGTTCTCATGCTCATAGGAGCCACACCTCTCGTTGAAAACTATCTACCCATGGTAATACGCGACCATGGTTTTTTGGCGGCGCATGTTTGGAGTCTAGTTTTTCTATTGCGATTCTTCCGCAGCAATAGTCTATACGATGCTTTGGCATGGAACGCAATAGCAACTCTAGCCACTCTATTTCGCATAGAGGGCATCGTTTATTTCATTCTCTTACCTTTACTCAATTTATTCAGAAAAGATCACTCAACCAAAGAAAACATCATTGATCTCGTAAAAGCAAACGCTTTTCTGATTGTCGGAATGACACTATTAATTACAGCACTTTATTTCATACCCCATTTCGATCTCCAGCACTTAGGGCGCCTAGGAGACCCTGTGAATATAGCGCAGAAGGTATTACATCAAATAAATGACGGATTAAATAATAAAGCCGACAGCTATGGAACCATTCTCGGCCCCTTCCTGGATGACTACGCCATGCAGGGACTAATACTAACATTGGCCTGCATTCTCGTCGTCAAATCCCTTAGTTCCGTTGGTATAGCTCAACTACTGCTCTCCATTTCCCTATGGAAACGCCACCATGAATATGGCCTCAAAGCGAATAATCTGATTTTCTTATCACTTTTATCCGCCATCTGCATAATCAACGCAACATGTATCTTGATAAGCAGCTTCGCGCTACCGAAACGCTATCTACAGCCATTGGGATTGGTGATCATTGTTCTTGCCTCTTTCTCTTTTTATATCATGCTAGACGATTGGAAACGAGGCAAAGGCAAGCGATGGATTCTTCCCATACTTTCGACAATATTGGCCGTTCAGATCGCCCTCAACCTCAAACCGGTTGATCCTCGCAACCGCTCTGAACAAGAAGCTGCACAATGGATCCATGAACACCTACCATCCGGCAGCAAGATTTATTATGATTATGGACGAGTTCGCTATTATGTTGAAGGCGACTCTTCAAGTCGACATCTAGTTCCCTGGGATGAAATAGAACGGTTGATTTCGTCCGATGACATCATTCACTACGACTATCTCGTGGTGCACATACCAAAAAAAGATTACCATCGTGAACAAGTACTGGAAAACCGGTTCGGGAAACCATTGGCCACTTTCGAGAATAAAAGGGGGAAGCGTATATCAATTTATCAGATACAGCCAATAAATCCATGAAAAAATAACCGTTTACGCTTTTTTCCTTCAGGATGGATTACATTA
>NZ_SBHO01000008.1 GCF_006980705.1 Tepidiphilus olei
CCACGCCTTCCCATCCCGAACAGGACCGTGAAACGGCGCCGCGCCGATGATACTGGAGCTCCGCCTCCGGGAACGTAGGTCAGCGTCAGACATCCCCTACCCCGCACACAAAAACCCCCTGCCAAAACGGTAGGGGGTTTTTGCGTCGACCTCCTGTGCGCCTTTCCTTGAGCTAAACTGGCATTTTCTGTTTGTTTTTTTGGTGCGTCCTATGTCGCGAATCGGTATTGCGCTTGGCTCTGGGGCGGCGCGTGGATGGGCTCATTTCGGTGTGATTCGTGCCTTGCGTCGTCTCGGAGTGAAGATCGACGTGATCGCAGGGACGTCGATCGGTGCCATCGTCGGGGCGGCCTATGCTTCGGGGCGCTTCGATGCCATGCAGCAATGGGTAGAATCGCTTTCCTGGGTCGATGTGCTATCGCTGATGGATGTTTCCCTGCGCGGCGGTGCGCTTCAAGGCGACCGGGTGATCGACTATTGCGCAGAGCATTTCTTCGCGTCGCGATTCGATGAATTGACGATCCCTTTTGGTTGTGTGGCCACGGAACTGACGACCGGGCGTGAAGTCTGGCTACGGGAAGGCCCGTTGCGTCCAGCGGTGCGCGCTTCCATTGGGCTTCCTGGAATGTTCACGCCGACCAAGCTGCACGGCCGTTGGTTCGTCGACGGTGGGCTCGTCAATCCCGTGCCCGTGAGCTTATGCCGTGCACTGGGAGCCGAACTGGTCATCGCCGTCGAGTTGGGATCGAGTCGGATGGGGCGGCATTTCCGTTTACCCAACGGTAACGGTAGTGTGGAACGCTGGAAGAACCGCTTGTTCGCCATGGTGGGGTTGACTTCCTCGGGCGAGGCGGACCAAGCGGAATCGTTGCCGCCGATCGCTGCGGTGCTGGCCACTTCGGTCAACATCATGCAGATGCGTATCGCGCAGTCACGTTTGGCGGGGGACCCGCCCGAGGTGTTGATTTCGCCTCGAGTGGCAGATTTGTCGATCCTCGATTTTCACCGCGCAGCGGATGCGATCGAGGAGGGCGAGGCGGCTGTACAGCGGGTAGAGTGGCAAATTGCCGAATTGCTGGAGAGCGCGCGATGAGCGCTTCCGATCTGCTTCGTTCCCTGGCGTGCTGTGTGGGTGAGGCACACGTGCGTTGCGCCGAGTCTGAGATGGCCGCTTTCCTTCTCGACTGGCGTGGGCGATATCGCGGCCGAGCCTTGGCGGTGGTTCAACCTGCCACGACAGACGAAGTGGCGGCAGTGGTGCGCCATTGCCGCGTGTATGGGGTGCATATCGTTCCCCAGGGCGGAAACACGGGGTTGGTGGGCGGCGCGACACCGCTCGAAGAGCAGGCCCCGGCGATCGTGCTGCACCTGGGGCGTTTGCGCCGAATCCGTAGCCTGGAGCCGCAGGAGTTCACCGTGGTCGCCGAAGCGGGGGTGACGGTACGGGAGGTGCAGGAGGCGGCGCGTTCGGCGAACCGCCTGTTTCCCTTGTCGCTCGCCTCGGAGGGCAGCGCCACGGTGGGTGGAGTGTGCGCGACGAACGCGGGGGGCGTACACGTCCTGCGTTACGGCACGACGCGCGACCTGGTGCTGGGCCTGGAGGTGGTGCTTGCCGACGGCAGCGTGATTTCTTCGCTCCAAGGCTTGCGCAAGGACAACACCGGCTATGCGTGGAAGCCCCTCTTCGTGGGCTCGGAAGGGACTTTGGGCGTCATCACCGCGGCGACCTTCAAGCTCTTTCCTTTGCCCACCGAAGTCGTGACTGCGTGGGTGGCCGTACCGGATCCGGCCGCGGCGGTGAGGCTCTTCTCCTGGCTGCGTGAGACGGTGGGCGAGGGGCTCGAGGCGTTCGAGCTGATAAGCCGCACGACGCTCGAGCTGGTATTGAAACACATTCCTCAGGCGAGGGTGCCCTTTTCGGGCGAACCTCCGGCATGGTCCGTGCTCGTCGAATTCGCCGAAGCCGGGCGTGGGGCGCAGTTGCAAGAGCGGGTAGAGCGGGCGATGACCGTGGCCATCGAGCGGGGTTGGGTGCAGGATGTGGCGCTTGCGGCCAATGAGGCGCAACGCCGGGCGTTGTGGGCGTTGCGTGAGAATGCCTCCGAAGCGCAGCGTTTCGAGGGATTCAGTTTCAAGCACGACGTCTCTCTGCCGATCCGGGCGCTTCCAGAGTTCATCGCCGAGTGTGAGGCGCGCCTGCGCCGGCATTGGCCCACCGTGACGCTCGTCTGTTTCGGGCATCTCGGCGATGGCAATCTGCACTACAATGTCTTCCCCACCGGGATCGAACCAGCCCAATGGCCGCTCATCGAACCGCGGCTGTCGGGATTGGTGCACGACACCGTGGCCGAATTCGGCGGTTCGATCTCGGCCGAGCATGGCATCGGACGCCTCAAGGCCGAGTTGTTGCCGCGCTACAAGTCCGAGGAAGAGCTTTCTTTGCTGCGCCGGCTCAAGGCAGCGATCGATCCAGAGAACCTGTTCAATCCGGGCAAGGTCGTGCGTGGCGACGACCGCCCGTGTAGCGAGGAAACATGACGCCAACGCCGACGATCAAGGAGATCCTTGCGCCGCTGCAGCCGGACATGGCGCGCACCGACGAGGTGATCCGGCGCGAACTGCATTCGGATGTGGCGCTGGTGCGCAGCATCGCCGATTACATCATCGCCGCCGGCGGCAAGCGCTTGCGCCCGGCGCTGCTCTTGGCGGTGGCCCGCGCCTTGGGCTATGACGGGCCGCACCATGCCACCCTCGCTGCCGTGGTCGAATTCATCCATACCGCCACCTTGCTGCACGACGACGTGGTCGACGAATCCGATCTGCGCCGAGGGCGTGAGACGGCCAATGCCGTCTTCGGCAACGCCGCGGCGGTCCTGGTAGGGGATTTTCTCTATTCCCGCTCGTTCCAGATGATGGTTTCGGTGGAGAGCATGCGGGTGATGGCGGTGCTCGCCGAGGCGACCAATGTCATCGCCGAGGGCGAAGTGCTGCAGTTGATGAACCAGGGCAATCCCGACACCACGCTCGAGGATTACTTCCGCGTGATCGAATACAAGACCGCCAAGCTCTTCGAGGCGGCGGGCCGCCTGGGGGCCATCCTCGCCGGGGCGACGCCCGAGGTCGAGGAGGCGATGGCGGCCTTCGGCCGGGAACTCGGCTGCGCTTTTCAAATCATCGATGATGTGCTCGACTATGCGGCCGATCCGGCGGTGTCGGGCAAGAACGTGGGCGACGACCTCGCCGAGGGGAAACCGACCCTGCCGCTGCTGCACGTGCTGCATCATGGTACGACGGTGCAAGCGGACCTCGTGCGGCAAGTCATCGAGCACGGGGGGAGAGAGCATCTTTCCGCCGTGCTCGAGGCGATCGCGGAAACGGGGGCGCTGGAGGTCTCGCGCCGCGTCGCCGAGCGCTATGCCACGGCGGCCAAGGCGCGACTGGCGTGCTTGTCCCCTTCCCAATTCCGGGAATCATTGCTACAATTATCAGACTTTGCGGTGAATCGTTCTGCATGAATCGCAAAACGTCGGGGAATAGCTCAGCCTGGTAGAGCACTGCGTTCGGGACGCAGGGGCCGGAGGTTCGAATCCTCTTTCCCCGACCACCTCTTTTTCATCTTCCGCCGAATGCCTGGATTACTTGCCCGACGGCCTCGATGCCTTCGGCGCGAATCCTCTTTCCCCGACCACCTCTTTTTCATCTTCCGCCGAATGCCTGGATTACTTGCCCGACGGCCTCGATGCCTTCGGCGAATCCCTGTTGCAGTATCCCTCCCATGGGGCTCAAACTCGCCAGCAAGGCGAGAAAACCCATCGTGATCGTGATGGGGAATCCGATCGCGAAGAGATTGAGCTGGGGGGCGGTGCGTGTGAGTATGGCCAGCGCGATGTTGGTGAGCAGCACCACCGCCGTGATCGGGAGCGACAGCAGAAAGGCGAATGCGAAGAGCGTCACCGGATAATGCAGCATCACTGCCATCCCTTCTTGCAGGGCGAGATCGGCGCCGAGGGGAATCCAGTCGAAGCTGACGACGATGGCATGCAGCAGCATCAAGTGGCCGTCGAGAGCAAGGAAGAGCAAGGTAGCTACCACCGCGAAGAATTCGTTCAGCACCGGTGTCTGGGTGCCGGAGGTGGGGCTATAGAACACCGCGAAAGACAACCCCATCTGGAATCCGACCATGGCGGCAGCCAGGTCGATCGCGGCGAAGATGAAGCGCAGCACGAAGCCGCAGGTGATGCCGATGAGCAGTTCTTGGGCGATGATCGGATAGATCAGCCAGGAGTCGAGCGGAATGGATGGGGCAGGCGGCAGTACCGGCGCGATGGCCACCGTGATCGCCAGCCCCAGTACCAGGCGAATGCGGGTGGGTAGCGCTCGATTGGAGAATACCGGCGCCACCGCGAGCAGGGACAGGATGCGCACCGCCGGGAAGAAGTAAGCGGAGATCCATGCCGACCATTGTGCTTCCGTGATCGTCCACATTGCTTCAGAGCCCATGAATGGATGTGCTGCGCGGACAGAGTGCTTTTTCGCCCGCCGTGCGTTCCTCGCTTGCCGTCTCGATGGATCTCGTCGTGGCTTTTCGGGCGTTTGCTACGCTCTCTGCCGGCAATGATCGATTCACGGATCTTTAGCCGATGAGCGAGGGAAGCGAGGAGAGCAGTCGCGTGAGGTAGTCGGTGATCGTCTGACCCATCCATGGGCCCATCACGATGAGGGTGGTGAACACGGCCACGAGCTTGGGGACGAAAGTGAGCGTCATTTCGTTGATCTGAGTGGCGGCCTGGAAGATGCTCACCAGCAGACCCGTGGCCAGGGCAGCGATGAATGGCGGGGCACTCAGTAGCAGGGCCGTGATCACGGCGTCGCGAGCGAAATCCATCAGCATGGGGGTCATGGTGGGTCCTCAGACGAGTGCGAAGCTTTTGACGAGCGAACCGATGAGCAGGGTCCATCCGTCGACGAGTACGAAGACGAGGAGCTTGAAGGGGAGCGCGACGATCACCGGCGACATCATCATCATCCCCATCGACATCAACACGGAGGCGACCACCATGTCGATGATCAGGAATGGGAGAAAGACGATGAAGCCGATCTGGAACGCCGTCTTGAGCTCGGAGGTGACGAAGGCCGGTATGATGACGCGCAGTGGCAGGTCCTCTGCCCGTTCGACCGGTGGCGTCTTGGCCAGGTCGGCAAAGAGGGTGAGGTCGTTGTCGCGCACCTGGGCGAGCATGAAGCGCTTGGTCGGAACCGCGGCGCGCTCCAGTGCCTGCGTGAAATCGATCTGGTTCGCTTGGAGAGGTTGCCAGGCTTCGACGTAGATCCGTTCGGCCACCGGCGCCATGATGAAGAAGGTGAGGAAGAGCGCCAGGCCAATCAATACCTGGTTCGGTGGCGAGGTTTGCGTGCCGAGTGCCATACGCAGCAACGAGAGCACGATGATGATGCGGGTGAAGCTCGTCATCATCAGGATCGCGGCGGGGATGAAGGTGAGGGCGGTGAGCAGCAGCAGCGTCTGCACCGTGAGGGAGTAACTCGTGCCACCGTCGCTGGCCGGGGTGGCCGTGGCCAGCGGAAGCCCTTGGGCGGCCGCGAGCGAGGGGAGGAGCAGGGCGGCGAACCCGAACAGCGCGATGTGCGCCCGTTCCGCTCTCATCGGCGTGCTCCTTCGCCTTCGCTGGTGGCAGGGGAGGGGGGTGCAGTGCGGCGTTCGTCGATGGCGGCGTTGAGCTGCTCGGTGAATGGAGTGGGCGGTTCGGGCAGGCGTTGTAGTAGCGTGATGGAGGAGGGGGTGACGCCGAGCAGTAGCCGCATGCCTTCGGCTTCGAGCAGGACGACGCGCTCGCGCGTGCCCACTGCGATCACCCCGACGATGCTCAGTCCCGTGCGTGCCCCTCGGCGACGCTGCAAGTTTTTCATGGCCGTGAAAACTGCCCATAGGGCGACTGCGGTCAAGCCGAGACCGAGTGCGAGCTGAGCCATGGGGTGAATCCAGTCGTAGGTCATGATGGAGCTCTCCTCGAAGATAGGATGGCATGAAAGGATGGAGACCATGTCCGGAAAAGAGGGGAGAACCCGAGGGTTTTCCTCGCTTCGCAGAAAAATACACGCCTCTTGGTGTGAAGTCCCCCGCTTCTTGGTAGAATGTTCGTATATCCGTTCCGTGGGATGGGATCATGGCGGTCGAACTATACAATGACGGAAAGCATATCTGTCTGGCGTTCTACGACCTGGTCGATGAGCAGGGGGATCATGCCGTGCAGTGCAATCAGTTCCTCGTCATCGACAACGGTCACGCGGCGCTGATCGATCCGGGCGGGAACATGACCCATACTGGTTTGTTGATGGGCATGAGCCGCTACTGTCGCCCGCAGAACGTCGACTACATCTTCGCGTCGCATGCCGACCCGGACATCATCGCTTCGGTGAACAAGTGGATGGTGACCACGCACGCCAAGGTGTTCATCTCCAAGCTGTGGACGCGTTTCGTACCCCACTTCACCACGGGCAAGGATTATTCTTCTCGCATCATCGGTATTCCCGATCCCGGTATGCGCATCCCACTCGGCAATAGCGAGATCGTGGCTGTGCCGGCGCACTTTTTGCATTCGGAAGGGAATTTCCAGTTCTACGATCCCGTCGCCAAGATCCTCTTCTCGGGAGACTTGGGCGTGTCGCTGGTCGATCACGAGCAGGCGGCGAAACCGGTGGAGGATTTCGATCGCCACATTCCCAAGATGCAGGCTTTCCATCAGCGCTACATGATCTCCAACAAGATCTTGCGCTTTTGGGCCAACATGGCGCGTCAGATCGAGATCGAAATGTTGGTGCCGCAGCACGGGCAGCGTTTCGTCGGCAAGGAGATGGTACGTCGATTCATCGACTGGATCGAGACCTTGCCCTGCGGCGTCGATCTCATGACCCAGGACGCCTATCGCATCCCGCTCTGAGAGCGCCCTGAGCGCGGGCATACGAAGGCCGACGGAACCGCATTCCGTCGGCCTTCGGCGTTTCAGCGCCGGGTACGGCGGATGCGTTCGATATAGCGGGCGTTGTCGGGAGGGCGGCGGTCGCGCTGGGCTTCGTGTAGCGTTTCGCCCAGGGCTTCGAGTACGTCGTGCAAGGCTTCGTGGAGATCGCCACGCACGGCGAGCCGTTCCTGCCAGGCGGCGCGGATGCCGGGGGGCTGGTCGATCGAGAGCTGCTCGGCGATCGCCAGATGCAGCGACAGGTGCAGGAAGGGGTTGAGGCCGCCGTCTTCCGGCGTGTAATCGCGCGCGAGCGCCGCCTCGTCTTCCAGTAGAGGAAAATACTCCGGGTGCAGGGCGATCACGTCGGCGGCCATCGCCTCGATCGGCTCGAGCGGCTGCTTGTCGCGCCATTTGCGATAGGCTTGGGCAAAGAATCGCCGTACCTCTTCACGGTTGGGCGTGAACATCGTTTGTCTCCTGGGGAAACGCTGAATCATTGGCTGCGCGGGCGAATCGCTGCGTTGCGCGGTGCTCGCTCCCTCGCCTATCTACTCGATATGTCTCGGTCGCTGCGCTCCGTGCGCCTTGCGCTTCATCCCGCTCGCTCATTGCTTTAGCGTCTCCCTAGTGCCGGGGGGGTTGTGCGGCCAATGGCAGAGGTCATGAACCGGGCAGGTGTCGCAGCGCGGTGCCCGCGCGGTGCAGGTGTAGCGACCGAGCAGGATGAGCCAGTGATGCGCATGCCGCCGAAAGCGCGGCGGGATGCGCGCCGTGAGCGCTTCTTCCACGGCCCGAACGGTCTTGCCCGGGGCGAGGCCGGTGCGGTTGGCGACGCGAAAGATGTGGGTGTCGACGGCGATCACGGGATGCCCGAAAAGGGTGTTGAGCACCACGTTGGCGGTCTTGCGCCCCACGCCGGGCAGGGATTCGAGGAAGGCCCGGTTGTCCGGGATCTCGCCGCCCGTGGTCTCCAGCAGCCGGCGCGAGAGTTCGTAGAGGTGTTTCGCCTTGCTGCGGTAGAGGCCGATGCGGCGGATGTGCTGGGCGATGCCTGCTTCACCCAGCGCCACCATGGCGCGCGCATCCGGTGCGACGGCGAAGAGGGTGCGCGTGGCCTCGTTGACGCTCTTGTCGGTGGCCTGCGCCGAGAGGACGACCGCGGCGAGCAACTGGAAAGGGGTGGCGTATTCGAGCTCGGTCGTGGGATGGGGATCGAGCGCGGCGAGTCGCTCGAAGAAGGCTTCGATCTCCTGCGGCGTCATGGGCG
This sequence comes from Tepidiphilus olei, assembly GCF_006980705.1. Classification (GTDB taxonomy): domain Bacteria; phylum Pseudomonadota; class Gammaproteobacteria; order Burkholderiales; family Rhodocyclaceae; genus Tepidiphilus; species Tepidiphilus olei. The sequence goes on from NZ_SBHO01000008.1 coordinate 8,245, forward strand.
GGGCGGGGTCGGCCGCGGCCGCTTCCCCGGCACCGGGGCGTTTGCGCTGGCGGCGCCGTGCCTGCGTTCCGTCGGCCGCCTTTTCAGGTGCTCGAGCCATGCGTTTTTCCGCTTCGGGCACGTGCGAGGGCGGCCGCCACGAGCGTGCGTTTGAGCTGATCTTCGTCGCGCGGACGTCGGATGCGCTTGCGGGGATCTTCGCCGAGTTCGAGCCGGGCCTGGCGACGCAGGAAACGCATGCGCGAGGCGCTCGCCTCGGGGAAGGCGGGTGCGGGCAGCAGGACGATGCAGTCGACGGGGCAGGGAGGTAGGCACAGGCCGCAGCCGGTGCATTCGTCCTCGATCACCGTGTGCATGCGCTTGGGTGCGCCGAGGATGGCGTCCACCGGGCAGGCTTGGAGACACAGCGTGCAGCCGATGCAATCCGCTTCGACGATGCGGGCGACCTGGGGCGCTTGCGGTGGGCCGACTTCGGGATCGAGGGGGGTGGCGGGTACGCCGAGCAGGCTCGCCAGCCTGCCGATGAGCACTTCCCCGCCCGGAGGACAACGATTCGGCGTGCTCTCACCGCGCGCGAGCGCCTCGGCATAGGGGCGACACGCGGGGTAGCCGCAGCGGCGGCACTGCGTTTGCGGCAGCAGGGCGTCGATCTCGTCGGGCGTGGGCATCGTTTTTGGGCCGAAGAGGCGGGAAAAGACCGGTGCGGCGTCGACCGTCCGGGCCGAGAGGAGGTTCCCGGCCTGGACGGAATCAGGGCTCAACCGTCGTAGCGCGCTTCGAGCGCGGCGATGGCGGGCAGTTTCTTGCCTTCGAGGAATTCGAGGAAGGCTCCGCCGCCGGTGGAGATGTAATCGATATCCTTTTCCACGCCGAACTTCTTGATGGCAGCGATGGTATCGCCCCCCCCGGCGAGTGAATAGGCTTCCGAGTGCGCGATGGCGGAGGCGAGCATCTTGGTGCCGCCAGCGAACTGGTCGTATTCGAACACGCCCAGTGGTCCGTTCCACACGACGGTGCCGGCGTGCGCGACGATGTCGCAATAGCGCGAGGCGGTCTTGGGACCGACGTCGAGGATGCGGTCGTTCGGGCCGACTTCGTCGACCGGGACGCGGTTGGCACGGGCAAACGCCGAGACTTCGTCGGCGACGACGACGTCGACGGGCAAGGGGACTTCGGAGCCGCGCGCGGCCATCATGTCCATGATCGCCTGCGCTTCCACCACAAGTTCCGGCTCGGCGAGCGATTTGCCGATGCGCTTGCCCGTGGCGAGGAGGAAGGTGTTGGCGATGCCGCCGCCGACGATGAGCTGGTCGACTTTCTCGGCGAGCGACTTGAGGATGGTGAGCTTGGTCGAGACCTTGGCCCCGCCGACGATGGCCACGAGCGGACGCTTGGGATGTTCGAGCGCGCGCGAGAGCGCCTCGATCTCGGCGGCCATGAGGAGGCCGGCGCAGGCGACGGGGGCGAAGTGGGCGATGCCCACGGTACTGGCTTCTGCCCGGTGCGCGGTGCCGAAGGCGTCGTTCACATAGACGTCGCACAGGGCGGCATATTTGCGCGCGAGTGCCTCGTCGTTCTTCTTCTCGCCGACGTTACAGCGTACGTTCTCGAGCAGCACCACTTCACCCGGCTGGACGGTGAATCCGCCATCGACCCAGTGCTTGACGAGCGGCACCGGCCGACCGAGGAGCTCGGAGAGTCGCTCGGCGATGGGCGCGAGCGAGTCTTCGGGGGTGCAGGCACCTTCCTTGGGGCGGCCGAGATGGGAGGTGACCATGACCGCGGCGCCTTGCTGCAGGCAGTATTCGATCGTCGGGACGGAGGCGCGGATGCGGGTATCGTCGACGATGCGCCCGGTCTCGTCTTGAGGCACGTTGAGGTCGGCACGGATGAAGACGCGCTTGCCGCGCAGTTCGACGTCCTTGAGGGTCTTGACGCGCATGGTCGGCTCCTCAGGCGCAGGTAGCGAGCGCCTTGGCGGCGTCAAGCATACGGCAGGAATAGCCCCATTCGTTGTCGTACCAGGCGAGCACTTTGACGAGCGTGCCCTCGATGAGGCGGGTTTGCGTCGCGTCGAAAATGGCGGAATGGCCGTCGTGGTTGAAGTCGCAGGATACGAGCGGGTCGTCGTTCACCGCGAGGATGCCCTGGAGCGGACCCGCGGCGGCCTGGCGCATGAGTTCATTGATCTCGTCCTTGCTCGTGGGGCGGCTCGCGGTGAAGGTGAGATCGACGAGCGAGACGTTGAGGGTGGGCACGCGCAGGGCGAAGCCGTCGAATTTACCCGCGAGTGCCGGCAGCACCAGCCCGACGGCCTTGGCGGCCCCCGTCTTGGTGGGGATGATGTTCATCGCCGCGGCGCGGGCCCGGCGCAGATCCTTGTGGCGTGCGTCGATGAGCTGTTGGTCGAGCGTGTAGGCGTGCGCCGTGGTCATCAGGCCACGTTCGATGCCGATGTGTTCATGGAGCACCTTGGCCACCGGTGCGAGGCAGTTGGTGGTGCAGGAGGCGTTCGAGACGACTTGCATCTCGGGGCGCAGGATGCCGTGGTTCACGCCATAGACGATGGTGGCGTCGACGTCGTCGCTCCCGGGGGCGGAGATGAGGACTTTTTTCGCCCCTTGTTGCAGATGGATCCGGGCCTTTTCTTTGGTGGTATAGGCGCCGGTGCATTCCAGCAGCACATCGACGCCGTGTTCGCCCCAAGGGGTTTCGAGGGGATTCTTGGTCGAATAGAAGGGGATGCGGTCGCCGTCGACGATGAGCGTCTTGTCCCCTTCGGTGGCCACGGGGAAGGGGAAACGGCCGTGGGTGGTGTCGTATTTGGTGAGGTGTGCGTTGGTGGGCAGGTCGCCCGAGGCGTTGATCGCCACCACCTCGAATTCGTCGCGCCGGCCGAGCTCGTAGAGGGCGCGCAGGGTACAGCGGCCGATGCGGCCGTAGCCGTTGATCGCGATGCGGATTTTGCTCATGGGTCGCTCCTTGAAGGATGAAAGACGGGATCAGCGCGACAGCAGCAGTTTCGCCCGGGCGACGACGTGATCGACCGTGAAACCGAAGAACTCGAACAGGCGCGGCGCAGGAGCGGAGGCCCCGAAGCGGTCGATGCCGAGCACGTCGCCGTGACCACCGACGTAACGCCACCAGCCTTCGCCCGAACCGGCTTCGATGGCGAGTTTGGGCACGTCCGGCGGCAGCACCGCGTTACGGTATTCGATCGGCTGCTGGTCGAAGCGCCGCGTGCAGGGCATGGAGACGACGGTCGCGGCGATGCCGGATTGCGCCAGTGCGCCGCGCGCGTCGAGTGCGAGGGACACTTCCGAGCCGGTGGCGATCAGGATGAGGTCAGGGGCACGCTCTGCCTCTCGCAGCACGTAACCGCCGCGCCCGATCGCTTCGATCTGCTGCGGCGAGCGTTCGATGAAGGGGAGGTTCTGGCGCGACAGCAGCAGGGCCGAGGGCCCGTCGGTACGCTCGAGCGCCAGGCGCCAGGCCACCGCAGTCTCGACGCTGTCGGCCGGACGCCAGACGTCGAGATTGGGGATGAGGCGCAGCGAGGCAGCGTGTTCGATGGGCTGATGCGTGGGGCCATCCTCGCCCAGGCCGATGGAATCGTGCGTGAGCACGAAGATCTGGCGCTGGCGCATGAGCGCGGCCATGCGAATGGCGTTTCTCGCGTAGTCGGAGAAGACGAGAAAGGTGCCGGTGAAGGGGATGTGGCCGCGATGCAGCGCGATGCCGTTGGCGATCGCCACCATGCCGAACTCGCGCACGCCGTAGTGAAGGTAGTTTCCCCCTTCTTCAGGCGTGACGGGGTGGGCGCCGGGCCAGTCGGTGAGGTTGGAACCGGTGAGATCGGCCGAGCCGCCCAGCAGCTCCGGCAGGATCTTGGCATAGGCGGCGATGGCGTTCTGGCTTGCCTTGCGCGTGGCGATGTGCTCTCGCCGGGTGGCGGTGGCGCGGATCACCTCGTCGGCCAGATCCGGCCAGCGCAAGGGCAAAAGCCCGGCGACGCGACGTTCGAACTCGTCGGCGAGTTCCGGATAGGCCCGGCGATAGGATTCGAAGCGTTCCAGCCAGGCGGCTTCGCGTTCGCGACCGGCTGTGCGCGCATCCCATTGGGCGTAGATCTCTTCGGGGATCTCGAAGGGGCCGTAGGGCCAGCCGATCGCCTCGCGTGCGGCAGTGATTTCGGCTTCGCCCAAGGGAGCGCCGTGCACCTCGCTCGTGCCTTGTTTGTGCGGGGCTCCGGCGCCGATCACGGTGCGACAAATGATGAGGCTGGGGCGCTCGGTCTCGGCTTTGGCGAGCGTGATGGCCGCATCGATCGCGCGCATGTCGTGCCCGTCGATCGCCTCGATCACCTGCCAGCCGTAGGCGCGAAAGCGCGCGGCGGTATCTTCGGTGAACCAGCCTTGCACCTGGCCGTCGATCGAGATTCCGTTCGAATCGTAGAGGACGATGAGCTTGCCGAGTTTCCATGTGCCGGCAAGCGAGCAGGCTTCGTGCGAGACGCCTTCCATGAGGCAGCCGTCGCCGACGAAGACGTAGGTGTGGTGATCGACGAGTGTGTGCCCGGGGCGATTGAACTCGCGTGCAAGGAGTTTTTCCGCGAGCGCCATCCCTACGGCGTTGGCCAGCCCCTGCCCGAGCGGCCCGGTGGTGGTTTCGACGCCGGGCGTCTCGCCGTATTCGGGGTGTCCCGGTGTTTTGCTGTGCAGCTGCCGGAAGCGCTTGAGGTCGTCGAGCGAGAGGTCGTACCCTGTGAGATGCAGCAGTGCGTAGAGCAGCATGGAGGCGTGCCCGTTGGAGAGCACGAAACGGTCGCGGTCGCACCACTGGGGGTTGGCGGGATTGTGCTTGAGGTGCTTGCGCCACAGCACCGTGGCCATTTCGGCCATGCCCATGGGGGCGCCGGGGTGACCGGATTTCGCCAATTGCACCGCATCCATGGCGAGCGCGCGCAGGGCGTTCGCGAGCGGGCTGAACGTGCGCGGCAGGCGCGAGGCAGGCTGAGTCATCCTTTCGATCATCCAGCGGGAAACAAGAACGGCGATTATCGCGCAAAACGGGGCGCCCGCGAACTCTGGGGCGGGCAGGTCGCTGGCGTATAATTGGTCTCGACCTCTTTTCTTGGGTACGGCTCGCTCGATGAATTGGATGACGACCTTGCGTTCATCTCGTGGGGTGCGGGAGATCGCCTGGTTGGTGCTCGCCGCCTTGGGAGGGTATTTCGCGCTCATCTTGTTCGGCTATTCACCGTCCGATCCCGGATGGTCGCATGAGGCGTCGACCGAGACGATCGCCAATCCCGGCGGCCGGGTGGGGGCTTGGTTGGCGGATCTCTGCCTGTCGATCTTCGGGGTGTCCGCTTGGTGGCTTTTGGCGTTTGCCCTGCGCGGTCTGTGGTCGGCGTGGCGTCTGTGGCAGGGGGATGAACGCTCGACCGCGGGGTGGCGTGCTTCCATGGCCCTCGCCGGTGCGGGCTTGCTCGTGCTGCTCTCGAGCAGCAGCGCCTTGGAGGCCCTGCGCTTTCATGGGCACGGCATCGTGTTGCCCGCGGGGGCCGGCCCCGGGGGGTATCTGGGGGGAGAGCTCGCTCAGACCGTGGCGCGCTATTTCGGGTTCACGGGAGGGACTTTGCTGTTGCTCGTGGCGTGGATGGTGGGGGTGAGTCTGACGTTCGGCCTTTCTTGGCTCGACGTGTGTGAACGCGTCGGGGCTTGGGTGGAGGCGGGTGTGCATCGCTTGCAAGGCCGCTGGGAGCGTCAGCGGGCCGAATCCTTGCGCGACATGGCTGCGGTCACGGTTTCGTCCGTACGGGCTGACGGAGAAGGGGGTGTGCGTGCTCGCTGGGAACGGTGGCGTGCCCGCATCGTGCAGGCAGGGCAAGGACTGCGCCGTTGGGCCCGGTGGGGAAGGTCGCCCGATTCGAGCCGGCCCCGGCAGCGGGTCGAGCCGGATCTCTCTGCTCCACCGGGGAAGGATACGGACGGGGCGTTCGATGCCACGGCCTCCGAGCCCGTGTCCACGATGCACACCGGTGCCCCGAGGTCCAGCCCGAAACGGCACGGGCGACGAGACCGAGGCGAGGGAGAGAGCGTTTTGCAAAGTTCGCCCCCGTCCTCGAGTTCCGCCCTCGGCGCTCAAACTCCCTCTCAAGCGTCCGCCCCCCTGGAGCCGCGGCCGCCTTTGGCTCTGCTGGATGCACCGACGCTCGGCGGCGTGTCGGTGAGCGCCGAGGCGATGGCGGCCACCGCCCGGCTCATCGAGAGCAAGCTCGCCGAATTCGGCGTACGCGTGCAGGTGGTCGGAACGATTCCCGGGCCGGTGGTGACGCGCTACGAGATCGAGCCGGCCACTGGAGTGAAAGGGGCGCAGATCGTCAATCTGGCCAAGGACCTGGCGCGGGCGCTGTCGCTCGTATCCATTCGCGTGGTCGAAATCGTCCCGGGGAAATCCTGCATGGCGTTGGAAGTACCCAATCCGAAGCGCCAGATCGTGCGTCTGAGCGAAGTGCTCGATTCGCGCGCCTATCGGGAGATGGCCTCACCCCTGACGCTGTGTCTGGGCAAGGACATCGCGGGACAGCCGGTGGTGGCGGATCTCGCCAAGATGCCGCATCTCCTGGTGGCCGGAACCACCGGTTCGGGTAAGTCGGTCGGCATCAACGCCATGATCCTGTCGCTCATCTACAAGTCGACGCCGGAGCAAGTGCGGCTCATCATGGTCGACCCGAAGATGCTGGAACTGTCGATCTACGAGGGGATCCCGCACTTGCTCTCGCCCGTGGTCACCGACATGCGGCTCGCGGCCCAGGCGCTTGACTGGTGCGTGGGCGAGATGGAGCGGCGCTACAAACTGATGGCGGCGCTGGGGGTACGCAACATCGCCGGCTACAACGCTTTGCTCGAGCGGGCTCGGCGCGAGGGCGAATATCTCGGCAATCCCTTCTCGCTCACGCCGGATGCACCCGAACCCTTGGAAAAGATGCCTTACATCGTCGTCGTGGTCGACGAGCTCGCCGACCTGATGATGGTGGTGGGCAAGCGCATCGAGGAGCTCATCGCCCGACTCGCGCAGAAGGCGCGGGCGGCCGGCGTCCACCTCATCTTGGCGACCCAGCGTCCTTCGGTGGACGTGATCACCGGGCTCATCAAGGCCAACGTGCCCACGCGCATCGCCTTTCAGGTTTCTTCCAAAGTGGATTCACGCACCATCCTCGACCAGATGGGGGCCGAGACCTTGCTCGGCATGGGGGACATGCTCTATCTCGCACCCGGAACCGGTCTGCCGCGTCGGGTGCACGGGGCTTTCGTCGCCGACGAGGAGGTGCATCGGGTGGTCGAATACCTCAAGCGGCTCGGACCGCCGCAGTACGTCGAGGCGGTGCTCGCCGAGCCGGAGGAGGGAGAGGAAGGAGGGGTGGAAGGTCCGGACGGGGGCGAGGAGAACGACCCCTTGTACGATCAGGCGGTGGAGGTGGTGCTGCGTACGCGCCGCCCGTCGATCTCGCTGGTGCAGCGGCATCTGCGCATCGGTTACAACCGCGCGGCGCGGCTCATCGAGGCGATGGAACGCGCGGGACTGGTATCGCCGCCGGAGCACAACGGCAACCGCCAGGTGCTGGTGCCGGCACGGGGAGAAGAGGCGTGACGAAGGCGTTGGCCGGATGGGGGGTTGCGTTGTGGATGATGTTTGCCAGTGTGGCCCTTGCCCAGCAACCGGCAGTGGCCGAGGAGGCGGTGCGAAGGCTCGAAGCGTTCGTGTCGCAAACGAATGCAGCACAGGGGCGATTCCGTCAAGAGGTGCTCGATCGTCAGGGGCGAGTGCTGCAGCGTGCCGAGGGACGATTCCTCTATGAACGGCCGAGCCGTTTCCGCTGGGAAGTGCACTCGCCGGCGAAGCAGCTGGTGGTGAGCGATGGAACGGTCGTGCAGGTCTGGGATCCGGATCTGGAGCAGGTGATGGTGATGCAGTTCACCCATGCGCTCTCTGGCTCTCCCGCGGCGATTCTCGCAGACTCCCAAGCCTTGCATCGCGAGTTCGTCCCGGAGGGTGGGGAGATCGATGGCGAGCGCTGGGCGGTGCGCCTGAGGGCGCGTTCGGCCGAAGCGGGCATCGAGCGCGTCGTGGTCGAAGGCGAAGGAGAGCGGTTGCGGCGCATGCGCATCGAGGATCATTTCGGCCAGACGAGCGAGATTACGTTCACCGAGTTTCAGCGGGCCTGGTCGGTGCCGCCGGCCGAGTTTGCCTTTACTCCGCCGCCCGGCACCAAGGTGCTGGAAAACCACCCGGGGCGGCGATGAGCGGGGAGGCGCGCGCGCCGCTCGCCGAGCGCATGCGTCCGCAGCACCTCGACGAGGTGGTGGGGCAGGAGCATCTGCTCGGTCCGGGCAAGCCGCTGCGGGTCGCCTGGGAGCAGGGGCGGCTCTTCTCCATGATCCTGTGGGGACCGCCCGGGGTGGGAAAAACCACCCTCGCGCGCTTGCTCGCGCAGGCGGTGGGGGCGCGCTTCATCGCCCTGTCGGCCGTCATGGCGGGGGTGAAGGAGATCCGCGCGGCGATAGACGAAGCCCGTGCCGAGCGCGAACGCGGCGGCACGACGGTGCTCTTCGTCGATGAGGTGCACCGCTTCAACAAGGCGCAGCAGGACGCCTTCCTGCATCAGGTCGAAGAAGGCTTGGTAACCTTCATCGGGGCGACCACCGAGAACCCTTCCTTCGAGGTCAATTCGGCGCTGCTGTCGCGCACCACCGTGTTGCGGCTCGAACCCCTGGATGCAACGGCGCTCACGACGCTGCTCGCGCGTGCCGAGGCGCGTTTTCCCGAGGAGGCGGTTCCTTTGGACGAGGCGGCGCGCGTCATGCTGGTCGAACTCGCCGACGGGGATGCGCGGCGGCTGTTGAACGACGTGGAGTGGCTGTGGCAGGCGGCGCGGGCCCGGGGGCAGGCGGTGATCGACGTGCCGTTCGCGCGTTCGGTGATGGGTGAGCGGCTGCGGCGCTTCGACAAGGGGGGCGACGCCTTCTATGACCAGATCTCGGCCCTGCACAAGGCGGTGCGCGGCTCCGACCCCGACGCCGCGCTCTACTGGTTCGTGCGCATGCTCGACGGTGGCGCCGATCCGCTCTATCTGGGGCGGCGCATCGTACGCATGGCCAGCGAAGACGTGGGTCTTGCCGATCCACGCGCACTCACGCTCGCCCTCGATGCCTGTGCCGCTTACGAACGGTTGGGTTCTCCCGAAGGGGAGCTGGCGCTCGCCGAGGCGGTGGTGTACCTGGCCTGTGCACCGAAGTCGAACGCCGTGTACCTCGCGTACAACGCCGCGCGTGCCTTCGTGCGTCAGGACGGCTCGCGCCCGGTTCCGCTGCATCTGCGCAACGCCCCGACCCGGCTCATGAAGGAGTTGGGCTTCGGCAAGACTTACCGCTATCCGCACGACGAGCCGGAAGGGTACGCCGCCGGCGAGCGTTATTTCCCCGACGGCATGACGCCGCAGCGCTGGTATCGACCCGTGGAACGGGGGCTGGAGGCGAAGATCCGCGCCAAGCTGGAGCACCTGCGTGAATTGGATGCGCAGGCGCAAGAGCGCCGTTCATGAACCCGCGTTGGCAGGGGCGTGCAAGGGGTGATCGGCGAGCAGCCGCTTGCAGGCTTCGTGCGCCTGCTGCGCCTTGGCGGCGTTGCCGTCTTCGATGGCGCGCTCGGCGATCTCGAGCAGCCAGTTGGTCAGCACGACGATGCCTTCGTCGGATTGGGTGAGGCTGCAGGCGATGAGGCCGGCCGCTTCGGCGGGAAGATCATGATGCTCGGCCAGCAGCCCGATTTCTTCTTCAGTGAGGTTGCAGTAGTCGAGGCAGTCGCGTAACGTGAGCATGGCGAGGGGCCCTTCGAAAATATGCCACACCGGTCACTGTAGGCGCTGCAACTCATTATTGCCAATGATTTTTTTGTTTCGGAATGATGTTCCGTCTTTGACCCTGACTATCGATCGTTTCTTCGCGCCCGATCGTTGTCGGATATGGGCAGAACTGGTATCGTTGCACCCCGTCAGACGATTGATCAGGATGTGTGATGCTCGACGTTCAGTGGTTGCGCACCCGGCTCGACGAGGTGAAAGCGGCGCTCGCGCGGCGCGGCGCGAAGATCGACTGGTCCCGCTTCGAGGCGCTCGAGTCCGAGCGGAAAGACCTGCAGACCCGCACCCAGGAACTGCAGGCGCAGCGCAACGCCCTTTCGAAGGAAGTCGGACGGCGCAAGGGGCGGGGCGAGGATGCTTCCGACCTGCTCGCCCAGCTCGCGCTGATCACCGCGGAGCTCGACACCTGCGAAGCGCGCCTTTCGGCCCTGCTCACCGAGCTGGAATCCTTTCTCGCCGCCCTGCCCAACATCCCGCATCCTTCCGTGCCCGACGGAGCGAGCGAGGCCGACAACGTGGAGGTGTCGCGCTGGGGTGCTCCGCGGGCATTCGATTTCCCGGTGCGCGATCACGTCGACGTGGGTACGCCCCTGGGGCTGGATTTCGAGGCGGCAGCGAAAATCGCCGGGGCGCGCTTTGCCGTGATGCGCGGCGACGTGGCGCGGCTGCATCGGGCGCTGGGGCAGTTCATGCTCGATCTGCACACGCGCGAGCACGGCTACCTCGAAGTCCATGTGCCCTATCTCGTCAATGGGCGCAGCCTCTTCGGGACGGGGCAGCTGCCCAAGTTCGCCGAGGATCTCTTCGCCGTGCCGCGCGATCCGGAGAATTTCTACCTCATTCCCACTGCCGAGGTGCCGGTGACCAACCTGGTGCGTGACGAGATCGTGGAGGAGTCGGCATTGCCGCTGAAGTTCGTCGCGCACACGCCGTGCTTTCGCTCGGAGGCCGGTGCTTATGGGCGTGACACGCGCGGCATGATCCGCCAGCATCAGTTCGACAAGGTGGAGCTGGTGCGCATCGAGCACCCGGACCGCTCCTGGGAGGCGCTCGAGGAGCTCACCGGGCACGCGGAGACGGTGCTACAGCGCCTGGGCCTGCCCTATCGCAAGGTGGCTTTGTGCGCCGGCGATCTTGGATTCTCCGCGGCGAAGACCTATGATTTGGAAGTATGGCTGCCGGGGCAGAACTCCTACCGCGAGATTTCTTCGTGCTCGAACTTCGAGGCGTTCCAGGCCCGTCGCTTGCAGGCGCGTTTTCGCCCCGCCGGCGGCAAGGGTAAGCCCCAGCCGGTACATACTTTGAACGGCTCGGGTCTGGCGGTGGGGCGTACGCTGGTGGCGGTGCTGGAGAACTACCAGCAGCGCGACGGTTCGGTGGTGGTGCCCGAGGCGCTGCGGCCGTGGATGGGGGGGCAGGAGCTGATCGAGCCTCGTCGGTGATCGGGTAGAGAGGAGGAAGAGGATGGGCGTGATCGTGGGGGTGGCGAGCGCGCCGCAGCCGCAAGAGCGGCGGGTGGCGCTGGTGCCGGAGCTGGTGAAGAAGTACGAAGCGCTGGGCGCGAATGTCGTGATGGCTGCCGGCACGCCCAAGCGGGCGCATTGGGCCGACGAGGCGTTTCCGGGGGTGGAGATCGTGCCCGAGCCGGAGGAGGTGTTTCACCGCGCTCAGCTCGTACTGTGCGTGCAACCGCCGCGCGACGAAGAGCTCATGCTCATGCCCGAAGGGTCGATCCTGGTGGGGGCGCTGCAGCCTTGGGCGAGCCGCGAGCGCGTCGAGCGGCTGCTCGAGCGGCGCATCACGTCCTTCGCACTGGAACTCTTGCCGCGCATCTCGCGTGCGCAGAGCATGGACATCCTTTCCTCTCAGGCGACGGTGGCCGGATACGAGGCGGCGCTGATCGCCGCCGACCACAGCCCGAAATTCTTCCCCATGCTCACCTATGCCGCCGGCACCATCCGTCCGGCCAAGGTCTTGGTGATCGGCGCCGGCGTGGCGGGGTTGCAGGCGATTGCCACCGCCCGGCGGCTGGGCGCGGCGGTGGAGGCCTACGACGTGCGCCCCGACACGCGCGAGCAGGTCGAGTCGCTCGGGGCGAAGTTCCTCGACACGGGAGTGCGCGCCGTGGGCGAGGGCGGCTATGCCCGCGAGCTCACCGAAGAAGAGAAAGCACTGCAGGCGGAGAAACTCGGCAAGGCCGTGGGGCAGGCCGATGCGCTCATCACCACCGCCTCCATCCCCGGGCGGCCGGCACCGCGCATCATCACCGCCGAGATGATCGCGCGCATGCGTCCCGGCGCCGTGGTGGTGGATCTGGCCGCGGAGACGGGGGGCAACGTCGAGGGCACGGTGCCGGGCGAGAAGACCTGGATCGGGGAAGTTCTGGTGATCGGCCCGACTTTCGTGCCGAGCCGCATGCCGGTGCATGCTTCCGAGATGTTCGCCAAGAACGTGTTCAATTTCGTCTCGCTCTTCCTGCGTGATGGGGCGTCGTCGCTGTCGTGGGACGACGAAGTGCTCGCTGGCACCTGCGTGACGCATGCCGGCGAGCTCAAGAGCGAGCGGGTGCGCCAATGGCTGGGACTGTGAGGAGGGGGCTGCGATGGACGGTATGAGCGCGTTGTTCATTTTCATGTTGGCGGCGTTTACGGGCTATGAGGTGATCGCGCGAGTGCCGGTCATTCTGCACACGCCGTTGATGTCCGGGTCCAATTTCATCCACGGCGTCGTCTTGATCGGGGGGATGATCGTACTAGGGCAGACACCACCGGATGATGCGGCCTCGCTTGCCATCGGCTTCATCGCCGTGCTCTTGGGGGCGGCCAATGCGGCGGGGGGCTACGTCGTCACCGAGCGGATGCTGGCGATGTTCAAGTCGAACAAAGGTGCCGGGGAGAGCGGGCGATGAGTACGTTCATCCAGTTCGTCTATTTCCTCGTGACCGTTGCTTTCATCGTTGGCTTGAAGGCGATGAGTTCGCCAGCCACCGCGCGCCGTGGCGTGCAGTGGGCGGGGTATGCCATGCTCGCGGCGGTCCTGGTCACCTTCTATCTGCCGGGGTTGCACAACTACGGTCTGATGATCACGGCGATCGTGATCGGCGCTGCGATCGCCTGGTATCTCGGCAAGACGGTGAAGATGACCGACATGCCGCAGATGGTGGCGATCTACAACGGCATGGGCGGGGGCGCGGCGGCGGCGATCGCCGCGGTGGAATTCATGCGCGCAGATGCGGTCCATCATTCTTCGGTCGGCTTGCTCGCGGCCTTGGGGGCGATCATCGGGGCGGTGGCTTTTTCCGGCAGCTGCGTGGCTTTTGCCAAGCTGCAGGGGGTCTTGAAGAAGACCTACCGGGTGCCGCAGCAGAACAACGTGGCTTTCTTCCTCGCCCTCTTCACTTTTGGCATCGGACTGACGATCGGGTTTTCTTCCCATCCGGGCGGGTTCGAGCTCACGGTTTTCTTCCTCCTCGCCCTGGCGCTGGGGGTGCTGCTGACCTTGCCCATCGGTGGGGCGGACATGCCGGTGGTCATTTCGCTCCTCAATGCCTTTACGGGCCTGGCGGTCGGTTTCGAAGGGTACGTGCTCGCCAACCCCTTGCTCATCGTAGCGGGGACGGTGGTCGGAGCTTCCGGCACCTTGCTCACCCTCCTCATGGCCAAGGCGATGAACCGCTCGATCCGCACCGTGATCTTTGCGCCGATCACCGGCGAGGCGCAGGAGGCAGAGGGCGAAGTGACGGGTTCGCTCAAAGAGTATTCGCCCGACGACGCGGCGGCCACCCTGCGCTATGCGCAGAAGGTGATCATCGTGCCGGGCTACGGCATGGCGGTGGCCGGCGCCCAGCACAAGGTGTGGGAGATGGCGCAGCTCCTGGAAGAGGCGGGGGTGGAAGTGAAGTTCGCCATCCACCCCGTGGCCGGGCGCATGCCGGGGCACATGAACGTGTTGCTGGCCGAGGCCGGGGTGCCCTACGACAAGATCTTCGATCTCGAGGAGATCAACGCCGAGTTCGCCCAGACCGACGTCGCCCTGGTGATCGGGGCCAACGACGTGGTCAACCCCGCGGCGCGTACCAACAAGGCGAGCCCCATCTACGGCATGCCCATCCTCAACGTCGACCAGGCGCGCGAGGTGCTGGTGATCAAGCGCGGCAAGGGCACGGGCTACTCGGGCATCGAGAACGAGCTCTTCTACCGCGACAACTGCCACATGGTCTATGGCAGCGCGCAGGAAGTGGTGGCGCGCATCATCCAGCGCCTCAAGGAGCTGGAAGCCTGAAGCGGGCGGCGATGTGGCGTCGAACCTTGGTCTTGGGGCTTTTGTGGGCGCTGAGCGCAGCGATTTACGCGCAAAGTGGCACGGTGCCCCAAGCCATCCCACCCCTCGCCGCGCCCGAAGTGCGCCAGACTTTGCCTACCCCGCCACTGCGCGAGGGGCCCGATCCGGGTTTTGCCGGTATTTGGGCGACTTCCATCGACTTGCAGACGCTCGCCCTGATGCTGCAGCTGCGCGACTGGTGCCTGAACCGCAGCATTCCGGACGAAGTGCTGGAGCGCCAGCTCGGGCGACTCGGCGCGCTCACCGGCCGCGAGGAGGATTGCCGGACGGTGTTGTCGCGCTGATCCTTTCCCTGGCGCCGAGGCCGATCAATCCATCCCCTTGACGTGTAAAGGTTCGCCCGAGGTGACGGCCGGGCCGAACCAGGGGCCTTGTTGCAATCGAACGCCCAGCGCGGTGAGGAAATCGCGTTGTTCCGCCGTGGCCACGCCTTGGGCGCGGACTTCGAGATGCATGGCCTGCGCGAGCGATACCGTTCCCCCGACGAGGGCTTCGAGCCGTTCGTCCCGCCCGAGTCCCGCGACCCACGCAGCAGGCAGCATCACCCCGCTCCAAGGGAGGCGGGCGAGTTGCTCGAGCGGCAAGGCGGCCTCGTCGAGACCGGCGGCGATCCAGCGGATGCCGCGTCGGGAGAGGGCGAGCAACGTCGCGGCCGCCTCGGTGTCGAGTGCGGCACAGGCGGGCAGATCGAGTGCGAATTCGAGCGCCTCGGGGCGGATGCCGGCGGCGAGCGCCGTCTCTACCGCCGGGGGAAATTCGGGGTCACGCAGTGCCTCGGCCGCCAGGGTGAGCGTGAGCCGCCCCGGAATGCGCGCCGCGAGCTTGGGCAGTCTGGCCAGGGCATAGCGGGTGAGCTGCGGTACGGCCTGGGCGCGGCGTGCGAGTTCGGTGAGCCGTTCGGGGGCCAGGCCGGCGGTGGCAGGGTGATTCCACACGAGTCGGGCGTGGGCGCCGGCAAGCCGACGCTGCTGGAGATCGACGAGCGGTTCCAGCTGCAAGGCGAAGGATTCCGCCGGGCTTTCCCTCAGGGCAACGGCGAGTGGGTCGAGCGGCGGGGCCGACCGGGCGGGAGAGATGGTAGCAGGAGCGAATCGCGGCAGCCGCTCGAAGACGAGGACGCGCCATCCCAGCTGTGGCCCCTCGAGCACCCGGGCGCGTACCGGGGCCTCGCCCAGTCCCTTGATGCGGGCGAGCGGTGCCTCGCCTTCTTCCGGCCAGGAGACGGCGGCGAAGTGCGTGAGCGGTTGTAGCAGCCATTCTTGCCGTGCGGCGGGAAAGAACGCTCGGGCGGCATCGTTGAGCGCGGCGATGCGCCCGGCGTCGTCGAGCACCACCACCGGTTGAGGCACGGCGGCGGCAAGCCGGGGCCAGAATGCGTCGGTGTGCGCGACGTCGCGATATACCTCTCCGATCAGATCGGGCGAGAAAAGGATCGCGTGCAGGCCGGGGCGCAGGCGGGCGGCGGCGATGAAGCGGAAAAGGCGCGAACGGCCGCCGGGTAGCGCGATACGGATGCTGCCGCGGCTTTGCCCCTGGATGAACCAGCGAGCCCTGGCTTGCAGGAATTCCTTGTCCGAGGGGAAGAGTGTGGCGAGCGGCTGCCGGATCAGGTCACGGTAGTCGCGCTCGAGCAGTCGACAGGCGGCAGTGTTCGCCTCCAGGATGGTCTCGTCGCTGGTGAGGATGAGCCCTTCGTCGATGAGCTCGAGGAGGGCGAGATACAGGCCCGTTTCCGCGCCCTCGGAAAAGTCGGGCCGGAAGGGTTCGGCAGGCGGGGGCTGGATTCCCATGGTGGCGGAGGCTCGGGCGCAATGACTGATGCAGACACGATAACACCGCCCTATCGCCCTTCGGGGCGAGATAAGACGGCAGGAAAGGGCTTTTTTTCCTGCTTGGAACGTCTGGTGGGCGTTGGGGTTCCTGCAGGATTTTTTGCACTGCAGCATACCCATGGTAAACTGTATTTCCCAATTCAGAGCACAGGAGAAGAAGAATGGCAAGGGACTTCAATGCGATCATGGGCTATCGCTTCGAAGATCTGCACGTCGGGATGACGGCGGAGACGAGCCGCACCGTCACCGACGCCGACATCCTCATGTTCGCCGGCGTCTCGGGCGACATGAACCCGGTGCACATGGACGACGAGTTCGCCGCTACGACCATGTTCAAGGGCCGTATCGCCCACGGCTTCCTCACGGTGAGTTTCGTTTCGTCGGTGCTGGGCACGAAGATGCCCGGCCCGGGGGCGGTCTATGTGTCGCAGACGGTGCGCTTCCTCGCCCCGGTGCATTCTGGGGATACGGTGGTGTCGCGGGCGACCGTCATCGGCCTGCTGCCAGAAAAGCGCCGCGTCACGCTCGATACGCGTTGCATCGTGCGCGACAAGGTGGTGCTGGAGGGCGAAGCGGTGGTGTTCATCCCGCCGCGCTGAGGTCGCGCAGCAGGTCTGAAAAGGCGCCGGGGCAGGCCGACCGGCGCCTTTTCGCGTCAACGGGGTTTGGTCTTGTCGCGCTCGATCAGCGCATAGGCCGAATGATTGTGGATGGACTCGAAATTTTCCGATTCGGCGATGTAGTGCACGATGCGCGGATCGGCATCGAGCCGGGCGGCGACGTCGCGCACCATGTCTTCGACGAACTTCGGGTTGTCGTAGGCGTGCTCGGTGACGTACTTCTCGTCGGGGCGTTTCAGGAGGCCATAGAGCTCGCTGGAGGCCTCTTTCTCGGCCAGTTGCACGAGCTCTTCGATCCAGACGTGATCGATCGTGCGCGCGGTGATGGTGACGTGTGAGCGCTGGTTGTGCGCGCCGTACTCCGAGATCTTCTTCGAGCAGGGGCACAGGCTCGTGACCGGGACCACCACTTTCATGGTGAAACGGTACTCGCCGCCGGAGAGGATCTCGCCGATGAAGGTGACGTCGTAGTCCATGAGGCTCGCCACGCCGGTCACGGGAGCGCGCTTCTCGATGAAGTAGGGAAAACTCATCTCGATGTGGCCGGTCTCGGCTTCGAGCCGCTCGACCATTTGCCGCAGCATGGGTTCGAAATTCTCGACCGAGATCTCGCGCTCGTGGGCATTGAGGATCTCGACGAAACGCGACATGTGCGTGCCCTTGAAGTTGTGCGGCAGCCCCACGTACATGTTGAAAGTGGCCACCGTGTGCTGCACGCCGCCGCTACGGTCGCTCACGCGGATGGGATGACGGATGCTCTTGATGCCGACTTTGTCGATGGCCATGTGGCGGTGATCGGCGAAGGATTGCACGTCGGGGATGGCTTGGAGGGGTTCGTTCATCGTCGGGTTCTCTCGTCTCGTTCTTGGGGTTCGGTCGTATCGTAGCCCGCCATGGGTTCTCGTCAAGCATCGCCGTCATCGAAGCGCTCTATCGCCGCCAGGATGCCGTCGACGTCCAGCCGCAGTAGGTGCAGGAGTTGACCGTGCTCGCCGTGCTCGACGAAGCGATCGGGCAAGCCCAGTCGCAGTAGTCGCGGGGGAGTTTCCAGCGTCTGGCTGATGCGGGCGATCTCGCTGCCGGCGCCACCGATGACGGCGTTTTCTTCGAGGGTCACCAGCACTTCATGGGTGGCGGCCACGGCGCGTATCGTGGTGTCGTCGAGCGGTTTGACGAAGCGCAGGTTGACCACCGTGGCGTCGAGCCGCTCGCCGACTTCGCGCGCCGGCGCCACCATCGAGCCGAGGGCGAGCAGTGCGATGCGTCGGCCCTGGCGCAGCAGTTCGGCCTTGCCGATCGGCAAAGGCTCCAACCCCGGGTCGACGGGGACGCCGGGGCCGTGGCCGCGGGGGTAGCGTACCGCCGCCGGGCCGTCGTGCAGGAAGGCGGTGGTGAGCATGCGGCGGCATTCGTTCTCGTCGGCCGGTGCCATCACCACGAGATTGGGGACGCAGGCAAGGAAGCTCAGGTCGAAAGCCCCATGGTGCGTGGGTCCGTCGGCGCCCACCAGCCCGCCGCGGTCGATGGCGAAGACCACGGGCAACTTTTGCAGGGCGATGTCGTGGATGAGTTGATCGTAGGCGCGTTGCAGGAAGGTGGAGTAGATCGCCACCACCGGTTTGAACCCCTCGCAGGCAAGCCCCGCGGCGAAGGTGAGGGCATGCTGTTCGGCGATGCCGACGTCGAAGTAGCGTTCGGGGTATTCCTGGGCGAAGCGCACCAGGCCCGAACCCTCGCGCATCGCGGGGGTGATGCCGATGAGGCGTGGATCGCGCGCGGCCATGTCGCAGATCCAGTCGCCGAAGATCTGGGTATAGGTGGGGCGAGTGCCCTTGGTCGGCTCCAGCCCCCGGGCATGATCGAAACGCGATACGCCGTGATAGAGCACCGGGTCGGCCTCGGCGAGTTTGTAACCGCGCCCTTTTTTCGTGACGACATGCACGAAGCGCAAACCGCCGAGTTTGCGGATGTTGGCGAGCGTCGGCACCAGCACGTCGAGGTCGTGCCCGTCGATGGGGCCGTAATAGTGAAAACCGAATTCCTCGAAGAGCGTACCCGGCGGCGAGATCATGCCTTTGACGTGCTCTTCGACGCGTCGGGCGAGCGCCTTGATCGGCGGGGCGGCGGAGAGCACCGTCTCGCCCACCCGGCGCGCGGTATTGTAAGGCTCGCCGCTCAGCAGCCGCGCGAATATCTGGGTGAGTGCCCCTACGGGGGGTGAGATCGACATCTCGTTGTCGTTGAGGATCACCGTGAGATCGATCCCGTCGAGGTCGCCGGCATGGTTGAGCGCCTCGAAGGCCATTCCGGCCGACATCGCCCCATCGCCGATCACCGCCACGCATTGGCGTTTCTCGCCGCGGGCCCGGGCGGCGACCGCCATGCCCAGCGCCGCGGAGATGGAGGTGGAAGAGTGCCCCGTGCCGAAGGTGTCGTAAGGACTTTCCTCGCGCTTGGGGAAACCAGACAATCCTCCGAGTTGGCGCAGTGTGGCCATGCGGTCGCGCCGGCCGGTGAGGATCTTGTGGCCGTAGGTCTGGTGCCCCACGTCCCAGACGAGGCGATCGTACGGGGTGTCGTAGACGTAGTGCAGCGCGAGCGTGAGCTCGACGGAGCCGAGGTTGGAGGCCAAGTGCCCGCCGGTGCGGGCCACGGTCTCGAGGATGAACTGGCGCAACTCGGCGGCGAGCCGCTTGAGTTCGGGCAGCGACAGGCGGCGCAGATCGGCCGGATCCTCGATGCGGGTGAGCAGGGGAAAACGTTCGGTCGTCATGATGGATCAGCGCCGGCGCTCGGCGACGAAACGGGCGAGCTCGCACAGGCGCTCGGCAGGCGGTCCCAGGGCGGTGAATGCAGTGAGGGTTTCTGCCAGGGTATTTCGTGCAGCCTCGATCGCTCCCTCCAACCCCAGGAGCGTGACATAGGTGGCCTTGGCGTGGCGTTCGTCCTTGCCGGCGGTCTTGCCCAGGGTGGTGCTATCGGCAGTGGCGTCCAGGATGTCGTCGGTGATCTGGAAGAGGAGCCCGAGGGCGTTGGCACCGCGCTCGAGCGTGGCATGGGCTTGCGCATCGGGTTCGTCGCAGTAAGCGCCGGCGAGGACCGCATAGCGGATGAGCGCCCCCGTTTTGCGCCGATGCAGGGCTTGCAGCGATTCCAGGGGGATCTTGCGGCCGGTGGCTTCCAGGTCGAGCGCCTGCCCTCCGGCCATACCGTGCGAACCGCTGGCGCGGGCGAGCTCACGCACCAGGCAGAGCTGACGTTTCGCAGGCAAACTGGGTAAGGACGTGGCCAGGAGCTGGAAGGCGAGTGTCTGCAACGTATCTCCGGTGAGTAGTGCCGTGGCTTCGTCGAAGGCCACATGGACGGTGGGGCGGCCGTGGCGCAGAGTGTCGTCGTCCATCGCGGGCAGGTCGTCGTGGACCAGCGAATAGACGTGGATGAGCTCGACCGCCGCCGCGACGGGCAACAGCGCTTCGGTCGGGGCACCGAATCCCTCGCCGGAGGCGAAGACGAGCAGCGGCCGGATGCGTTTTCCGCCGCCGAGCACGGCGTAGCGCATCGCTTCGTGCAGGCGCCGGGGTTCCGTGTCGGCCGGCGGGAGAATTTGCTCGAGGAAGTGTTCGACGAGGGCCCGGCGGCGCTCGCACCAGAGCTCGAACGGTTCGCGCACGGAGAGCGTCATCGTTCGGCGGGAGGGTCTAGGGACACGAGGGAGCCGTTTTCGATGGCGAGCAGGCGCTGCTCGGCTTCGTCGAGCACCTGACGGCAGCGACGCACCAGCGCCACGCCTTGCTGATAGCGTTGTAGGGCCGTCTCGAGCGGTAGGCGGCCGGTCTCGAGCGCCTGGACGATGCGCTCGAGTTCGGTGAGCGCGGCTTCGAAGTCGAGGTTCTCGGGTGCGGCGGCGGGTTCGTTCATGTCGCCTCCGTGAGGGTTTTGGGAAGGGTGAAACGGACGTTTTCCGCCACGCCCGGGAGTTCGGCGATGTCGCTGACCCCCAGCTGGCGTAGCCGGGCGAGGACGCGCTGTACGAGTTCTTCCGGGGCCGAGGCACCGGCGGTGAGGCCGATGCGCCGTGCTTGGCCGAGCGTCTCGGCCGTGAGCGCCGTTTCGTCCTCGATGAGCCGTGCCGGGATGCCCAGCGCCGCGGCCACTTCCCGCAGGCGATTGGAGTTGGAGCTGTTGGGAGAGCCGATCACCAGCACGAGGTCGCATTGGGTGGCAAGCTGCTTGACGGCATCCTGGCGGTTTTGCGTGGCGTAGCAGATGTCGTCTTTCTTGGGGCCGAGAATGCGAGGATAGCGTGCGGTGAGCCGTGCGATGATGCGCCGGGCGTCATCGACCGAGAGTGTCGTCTGGGTCACGTAGGCACAGCGTTCGGGATCGAGCGAGAGCCGGTCAACCTCTTCTTCGGTCTCCACGAGGTGGATGCGATCGGGCACTTGCCCCATCGTTCCCTCGACCTCGGGATGCCCGCGGTGTCCGATCATCACGATGTCGTAGCCTTGGCGGTGCAGCCGCTGCACTTCGTGGTGCACCTTGGTGACCAGGGGGCAAGTGGCGTCGAGCACGGTGAGGCCACGCGCCCGGGCGCGCTCGTGGATCGTCTGAGCCACGCCGTGGGCGCTGAAGACGACGACGGCCCCGTCGGGGACTTCGTCGAGCTCTTCGACGAAAACGGCCCCGCGCGCGCGCAGGGTTTCGACCACGTGGCGGTTGTGCACGATCTCGTGGCGTACATAGATGGGGGCGCCGAAGCGTTCGAGTGCCCGCTCGACGATCTCGATGGCACGATCGACCCCGGCGCAGAAGCCGCGGGGGTTGGCGAGCATCACGGTGGGAGGAGTAGTAGCCATAGTGGGGTCAGCTGATGCCGATGATGTGCACTTCGAGCCGGACGGTCTTGCCGGCAAGGGGATGGTTGAAGTCCACGACGCCATACTCCTCGGTGAGTTCCCGTACCAGACCCGTATAGCGCGAACCGTCGGGAGCGGCGAACTCCATGAGCGTCATGGCCTCGGTGACTTCCGGTGGAAAATCGGCACGCGCCACTCGCTCGACGAGCTCGGGGCGGTGCGGGCCGAAGGCTTCTTCGGGTGGCAGCGTGAAGACGCGATGCTCACCCACGCTCAGTCCCACCAAACAGCGCTCGAGCGCCGGCAGCACTTCCCCCGTGCCAAGTTGTAAGGTGGCAGGGGTGGCCTCGAAGGTGCTCACCACGGCGGTGCCGTCTTCGAGGAGAAAACGGTAGTGGAGGGTGACGAGGCTGTCGGGGCGGACGGTGTCGGTCATGTCGGGGTCTCATTTGGTGGTTCGTTGGCGTGACGCGCCTGTTTGCCTTGCCGCCATTGGTGCCACAGCAGCAACGCCACGCCGACGGTGATGGCGCTGTCGGCGAGGTTGAAGGCGGGCCAAGCCCAACGGCCGGCGTGAAAGAGCAGGAAATCGTAGACTGCGCCATGCACCAGCCGGTCGATGGCATTGCCGAGCGCCCCGCCGACGATCAGACCATAGGCGAGGCGCTCCATCCGTCCTGCCTCTCTAGCCGCGGCGAGCCAAAGCAGCCATGCGCTCACGGCGAGCGCGAGCACGAGGAAGAACCCGCGCTGCCAGCCTCCGGCTTGCGCGAGAAAGCTGAAGGCCGCTCCCGGATTGTATACCGAGACGAGCTGCAGGAAAGGCGCGAGCACCAGGCGCTCACCCTCGGGGAGCCAACGCGAGAGGGCGAGCTTGCTACCCTGATCGAGCGCCATCACCGCCAGGGCAATGGCGAGCGTCGGCCGCAGGCGGGCGAAGGCGCTCATGCCCAGCGGCGCGTCTCGCCCGCGCCGTGTAGGTTGTCGATGCAACGCGCGCACAGGGTGGGGTGCTCGGGGTCGCTGCCCACGTCGGCTTCATAGTGCCAGCAGCGCTCGCATTTGGCGTGTGGGCTCGGCTCGACCTCGATTCCCTCGTCTGTGGGCGAGTCGACTTCCGCCAGACGCGCTTCCGAGGTGATGAGGGCGAACTTGAGCTCTGCGCCCAAGGCCGCGAGCGCGGCGTAGCGTTCGCCGTGGGCACGGATCGTGACTTCGGCCTGCAGCGAGGGGCCGACGCGGCCTTGCATGCGCACCGCCTCGATCGCCTTGTTGACCGCCTCGCGCGTCTCGAGCACGAGCGTCCAGCGACGTTCGATCGTCTCGGCGTCAGCGACTTCCGGAATCTCGTGCCAGGTATGCAGCATCACGCTGTCGTCGTCGCTGCCGGTGAGGTAGGTCCAGATCTCTTCGGCGGTGAAAGCGAGCACCGGCGCCATCAGGCGCACGAAGGCGTGCAAGATGTGGTGGAGTGCCGTCTGTGCCGACCGCCGCGGCAGCCCATCGGCCGGGGTCGTGTAGAGGCGATCCTTGAGGACGTCGAGGTAGAAGGCGCCCAGCTCCTCGGCGGCGTAGTTCTGCAGCGCCTGCACCACCTTGTGGAATTCGAAACGCTCGTAGTCGGCGCAGACCTGCGCCTGCAGGCGCGCTAGCCGCAGCAGGGCGTAGCGGTCGAGCTCCACCATGTCTTCCACCGGAACCGCATCCCGCGCGTACTCGAAGTCGGCCACGTTGGCGAGCATGAAGCGCAGCGTGTTGCGCAGTCGCCGGTAGACCTCGACGACGCGGTCGAGGATCTCCTTGGAGATGGTGAGCTCGCCGGAATAATCCGTGGCGGCGACCCACAGACGCAGGATTTCGGCGCCGAGCGTGTCGGCTACCTGCTGCGGTGCGACGACGTTGCCGCGCGATTTCGACATCTTCAGCCCTTGGCCGTCGACGACGAATCCGTGCGTGAGCAGCCCCCGGTAGGGCGGATGCCCGTCGATGGCACAGCCGGTGAGCAGCGACGAATGGAACCAGCCGCGGTGCTGGTCGGACCCCTCGAGGTACAGGTCGGCCGGATGCCCTAGCTCGGGATGCGAACCGCGCAGCACGTGCACGTGGGTGGTGCCAGAGTCGAACCACACATCCAGCGTGTCGAGCACTTTTTCGTAGCGATCCGCTTCCTCGCCGAGCAGTTCGCGGGGATCGAGCCGGAACCAGGCCTCGATCCCCTCGCGTTCGACGCGCTGGGCGACTTCCTCGATGAGCTGCGCCGTAGCGGGGTGCGGTTCACCCGTGGTCTTGTCGACGAAGAAGGCGATCGGCACGCCCCAGTTGCGTTGGCGCGAGATACACCAGTCGGGACGATTGGCGATCATGGCATGCAGCCGCGCCTGCCCCCAGGCCGGATAGAAGCGCGTGGCTTCCACCCCGCGCAAGGCTTTGTCGCGCAGGGTCTCGCCGTCGGGTAGGGCGCGACCGGGTATCGTATCCATGGCGATGAACCACTGGCCGGTGGCGCGATAGATCGTCGGGCTCTTGTGGCGCCAGCAGTGGGGGTAGCTGTGGCGGATCGGCGCGTGGGCGAAGAGCGATCCGACTTCTTCGAGCTTGGCGACGATCTTCGGGTTCGCGTCCCAGATCGAAAGCCCGCCGAAGAAGGGGAGCGCAGGATCATAGGTCCCGTCGCCGCGCACCGGCATGAGGATGTCTTCCTGGCGCATGCCGGCCTTGAGGCAGGTGAGGAAGTCGTCGACGCCGTAGGCCGGCGCCGAATGCACCAGACCCGTGCCGGTGGAGGTATCGACGTAATCGGCCGCGATCACCAGGCTGTCGCGGGCATAGAAAGGGTGGCGGAAACGCAGCCGGTCGAGCGCCGTGCCGTGCGCTGCGCCCAGCACGCGCCCCTCGAGTCCGTAGCGCGCGAGTGCCTGTTCGCGCAGCGCCGCGGCGAGGATGAGCGCGCCGCGGGGCGTGGCCACCAGTTCATAGACGACCTCGGGGTGCACGTTGATCGCCTGGTTGGCGGGAATGGTCCACGGCGTGGTGGTCCAGATCACGGCGTAGATCGGCCCTTGCGGCGGCTCGCTCAGGCCGAAGGCGTGGGCGAGGCGCGTGCGTTCGGCGGGGTCTTCGAGGGGGAAACCGACGTCGATCGCCGGCGAGGTGCGCTCGGCGTATTCGATTTCGGCTTCTGCCAGGGCCGAGCCGCAGTCGAAACACCAGTTGACGGGTTTGAGCCCCTTGTAGAGGTAGCCGCGCTCGTAGATTTTGCCCAGCGCCCGAATCTCGTTCGCCTCGTTGGCGAAGTTCATCGTGAGGTAAGGATCGTCCCAGTCGCCCAGCACGCCCAGGCGGATGAAATCTTTCATCTGGCGCTGGATCTGCTCGGCGGCGTATTCGCGGCAGCGGCGGCGGGCCTCGTCCGGCGGCAGGTGTTTGCCGTAGAGTTTTTCGATCTGATGTTCGATCGGCAGGCCATGGCAGTCCCAGCCCGGGACGTAGGGGGCATCGAACCCGGCCAGCGTCTTCGAGCGTACGATGATGTCCTTGAGGATCTTGTTGACCGCGTGGCCGATGTGGATGTCGCCGTTGGCGTAGGGCGGGCCGTCGTGCAGCACGAATTTGGGCCGACCGCGGCAGACCTCGCGGATCTTGCGGTAGAGCTTTTTCTGCTGCCATTGGGCGATCCAGCCCGGCTCGCGTTTGGCGAGGTTGGCGCGCATGGGGAAGGGCGTATCGGGAAGGTTGAGCGTGGCACGATAGTCGGTCATGGATGATCCTCGGTCAGGGGGAACGTCGCGCCGTGATGTCGATGCCATTGGCGGGCATGGACGACGTCTTCGGCGATCTGGGCTCGCAGGGCGTCCAGGCCGGCGAACTTGCGTTCCTCGCGCAGTTTGTGGAAGAAGGCGACGCACAGGCGACGGCCGTAGCATTCGCCGTGCCAGTCGAGCAGGTGGACCTCGAGCCGCGGCAAGAGTCCGCCCACCGTCGGGCGCAGGCCGATGTTGGCCACCGCGGGCAGCGGCGAGGCGGCAAGCCCCGTCACGGCGCAGACATAGACGCCCGGCGGAGCGAGCCGGCGCGGCGACAAGGCGATGTTGGCGGTGGGAAAGCCGAGCGTGCGTCCGAGTTTCTCGCCGTGCATCACTCGGCCCTCGATGCTGTACGGGCGCCCGAGCAGACGTGCGGCCTGGGCGAGCTTGCCCTCGGTCACCAGGGTACGGATGAGGCTGCTGGAGACGCGCCACTGATCGATGCGCACTTCAGGGATCGGCTCGACGGTGAAACCATACCGTTCGCCGGCTTCGAGCAGTTCGGCGAGACCTCCGCTGCGTCGGGCGCCGAAACGAAAATCGTCGCCGATGACGAGGTGCTTGACGTTGAGACCGCGCACGAGCAGCGTTTCGATGAATTCCGCGGCTCCGAGCCGGGCAAGGCGCAGGTCGAATCGCAGCACGTGCAGGCGATCGAGCGCCGAGTCGGTGAGCGCGAGGAGCTTCTCGCGCAAGGTGCTCAGCCGCGGCGGGGCGGATTGCGGGGCGAAGAATTCACGCGGGTGAGGCTCGAAGGTGAGGGCGGCGGCCTGGATCCGGGCTTCGTCGGCGCGCTCGCGCACCAGGCGCAACAGAACCTGGTGTCCGCGATGGACACCATCGAAATTGCCGATCGTCAGCACGGTGGGCGGATGAGGTCCGCCGCTGCCTCGGATGACGCGCATGGCCGCTGTGCCGGAAAAAACTTTGATTATATCGGCTGTGCAGCGAAACGCCGTCTTTTCAGCCCCTTCCCTCGCGTGCAGCGATCAGCAGGCGGGGGGTCGGAGCCGTGGTCTCGAGGTAGCGTTGCAGTCCCTTGAGGATCGCCTGCGCCAGTTGCTCTTGGTATTTTGGGTCTTTCAGTCGCCGCTCTTCCTCTGGGTTGCTGATGAAGGCAGTCTCGACCAATATGGCAGGAACGTCCGGATTGCGCAACACGGCGAAGTTGGCGTATTCGATGTCGCGTTTGTGCAACGTATTGACTTGCCCGAGGGCGGTAAGGACGTGGCGCCCGAGCTGGGCGGAATCCTGCATGGTCGCCGTGAGCGAGAGATCGAGCAAGGTCTTGGCGACGTGCTCGTTCTGTTGCCCCAAATTGATGCCTCCGATGAGGTCGGCCTGGTTTTCTTTGTTGGCGAGCCAACGTGCGGTGGTGCTCGAGGCGCCGCGATTGCTCAGCACATAGACGGAGCTGCCGCGCGGTGCCGAGGAGGCCACGGCGTCGGCATGGATGGAAATGAAGAGGTCGGCCTGGGCCCTACGGGCTCGCCGTACGCGCTCGCCAAGGGGAACGAAATAGTCTCCGTCACGGGTCAGGGCACAACGTAGATTGGGTTGGGCATCGATGATGCGTTTGAGCCGGCGCGCGATGGCCAGGGTCACGTCTTTTTCGCGGGTGCCGAAGCGGCCGATCGCTCCCGGATCCTCGCCGCCGTGACCGGGATCGATCACGACCACGTAGGGGGCTCCGCCCGAGGCCCGAGCCGTGGTCGGGGCGCCTTTCGTCTGGGCAGGGGGAGGGGCTGAAGCGGTGAGATCGGGCGTTGCGCTCAGCGCGGAGGATGCCGCCGTGGGCGATGTGGCCGCTCGCTTGCCGTCGAGCTCGGCAAGCAGGGCCTCGATGGGGTCGCGCGGCGTTTTGGGATAGACGTCGATGACCAGCCGGTGGCGATACTGAGCCACCGGATCCAAGGTGAAAATCTGCGGTTCGGCCTGCCGTTTGAGGTCGATGACCACGCGCACCACGTCGGGACGGAACTGACCGATGCGCACGCCATGAATGTTGGGATCGTCGGCCGCGATCTTGTCTGGTAGGCTCTTGAGCACTTCGTCGATGTTCATGCCAGGCAGGTCGATCACGAGCCGGTCGGGGTCGGGAACGAAAAGATACTCGAAATGCAGTGGCTGGTTCGCTTCGAGGGTGATCCTCGTGTAATCTTCGGCCGGCCAGGCGCGCACGGCGACGAAGGTCGTTCCTTGTGCCCTGGCCAGATGGGGCGTGAGGGTGAAGGCGGCCAGGAGGGCGCCGGCCCGTCCGAGGAAACGGCGCCGAGGGACCGTTGCGGGTATGGGCGTCATGGTGCGGCGAGGCGGTTCAGACATTGGCGAGCCCTCGGGGTCGAGGCGGTTAGCCGAACTTCACGGCTGCCGTCTGGTCGTGGTTCGATCGTGATCGTCAGATCGGCTCCGGGGGCGAGTGCTGCAGCTTTTTCCGGCCATTCGACGAGGCAAACACCCGTGCCGTCGAAGTATTCCTCCAGCCCCGCGGCGTAGAATTCTTCCGGTGTCGCGAACCGATAAAAATCAAAGTGATACAAGTTTAATCCAGAAACAGGATAAAGTTCAACCAGTCCGTAGGTGGGGCTCTTGACGGGACCGGTGTGTCCCAGAGCACGCAGAATCGCGCGCACGAAGGTGGTCTTGCCCGCGCCCAGGGGGCCGACGAGGTGAACGACCCAGCCAGGGGCAAGGCAGGGGGCCAGACGTGCGGCGAGCGCTGCCATGGCATTCTCGTCGCTGAGCGATAGGGTGATGGCCGAAGTTTCACGAGGCAGGGACATGGGGCGTTTGTGGAGATGACGAACTTGGTCGATTGGCAGGCGCGCAAACGCGCGATCGCCGAGGCGGCTGCCTCCTTGGGGTTTTCGGCGATGCGGGTGGCCGAGCCTGATTTGTCTCGGTGCGAACCGAGCCTGCTCGCCTGGTTGGAGGCTGGCTTCCACGGTGAGATGGATTATATGCGCCGGCATGGGCTTTTGCGTGCGCGTCCGGCAGAATTGGTGCCGGGCACGGTCCGGGTGATCTCCTTGCGCTTTCCCTATTGGCCTGTGGAGGAGGTGCCGGCACGGACCGTGCTCGCCGACCCGAGGCTTGGTTACGTGTCGCGCTATGCCCTGGGGCGGGATTACCACAAAGTCGTGCGCGCGCGCCTGGCAAAGCTCCTTGCGTTCATGGAAACGCTGGGGCCGCACCGTGGGAGGGTCTTCGTCGATTCGGCGCCGGTGATGGAAGTGGCCCTTGCCGAGCGCGCGGGGCTCGGCTGGCGCGGCAAGCACACGCTCTTGTTGAACCGAGAGGAAGGGTCCTTCTTCTTTCTCGGCGAGATCTTCACCGATTGGCCCTTGCCGGTGGACGAACCGGTTGCGCCGCACTGCGGGCGCTGCACCCGTTGCCTCGATCTCTGCCCGACCCGGGCAATCGTGGCGCCCTATCGTCTGGACGCACGCCGATGTATTTCCTATTTGACCATCGAGCATCCAGGGCCGATTCCCGAAGCCCTGCGCCCGATGATCGGCAATCGCATCTATGGCTGCGACGATTGCCAACTCGTCTGCCCGTGGAACCGCTTCGCGCGGCGCGTCGATCTCCCGGAATTCGCGCCACGCCATGGGTTGGATGCGCCGGCGCTCACTTCGCTCTTCGCCTGGAGCGAGGCCGAGTTCCTGGAGCGCTTCGCCGGCAGCCCCATCCGGCGCATCGGCTGGGAACGGTGGCTGCGCAACCTGGCCGTGGCCCTGGGCAACGCGCCCACGAGTCCGGAGGTGGTGGCGGCGCTCGCGGCGCGGCGAGAGCATCCCTCCCACCTGGTGCGCGAGCACGTCGCCTGGGCGCTCGCGCGGCATGGAGCGTCTCGAGGGGCGGTGCTACACTCGCGCTTTTGCAGGGATGGCACAGGATGACGAAGGCGGAGCGCCCCATCGGGGTGTTCGATTCCGGAGTGGGCGGCTTGACGGTGGTGCGCGCCCTCATGGAGCGGCTACCGTTCGAATCCATCGTCTACTTCGGCGACACGGCGCGCGTGCCCTACGGGATCAAGTCGCCGGACACCATCGCGCGTTACGCGGCCCAGCTCACCCGTTTCCTGCTCGCGCAGGACGTGAAGATGCTGATCGTGGCGTGCAACACCATGGCGGCGGTGGCGCAGGAAGTGGTGCGTGCGCTCGCCGGGCCGAACGTGCCGGTGCTCGACGTGATCGAGGCCGGCGCCCGGGCGGCGGTGGCGGCCACGCGTAACGCCACGGTGGGCGTGATCGGTACCCCGACCACCATCAATAGCAATGCCTATGCGCTGCGCATTCACGCGCTGCGCGGCGACGTGCGGGTGCATTCACGAGCCTGTGCCCTCTTCGTGCCGCTGGTGGAGGAGGGCTGGCTCGACCATCCGGTGACGCGGCTTACCGCCGAGGAGTACCTCAAGCCGGTGCTCGCCGAAGGGGTGGACACCCTCGTGCTCGGCTGTACCCATTATCCCTTGCTCAAGCCGGTGCTCGCCGAGATCGCCGGGCCGCGGGTGCGTATCGTCGATTCGGCCGTGACCACGGCCGAGCAGGCCGCCCAGGTGCTCGATCGAGAAGAGGGACTGCGCGCCGGAGTCGGCGTCGTTCTCCGGCATCGTTTCTACGTGACTGACGTCCCTCTGCGTTTCCAGACGATCGCCGAACGCTTCCTGGGGCGGTCCTTGCCGGAAGTGGTGCGCGTCGACGTGCCGGAGTAGTCTGCTCGGGTCGTTTCTCAGGGTTCGGGCCCGGTGGCGACCGGACGGCGCGGATCGGCGCACCACTCGCTCCATGAGCCGGGATAGAGGCGCGAGCCGTTCAAGCCCACCCATTCCATTGCAAGCAGGTTGTGGCAGGCGGTGACGCCGGAGCCGCATTGATGTACCACTTCCGACGGATCGCGGCCGGCAAGGAGCGCCGCGAATTCGGCGCGCAGGGCCTCGGGTGGGCGGAAGCGGCCGTGCTCGTCGAGGTTGAGGCGGTAGCAACGGTTGACGGCGCCGGGAATGTGGCCCGCGACCGGGTCGAGCGCCTCGTTCTCGCCGCGATAGCGGTCGGGACTGCGGGCATCGAGGATGAGGAACCGGCCCGTTCCGAGTTGGGCGAGGAGTTCGTCGGCGGTGACGGTGGGCATGCACGGCTCGGGTGCGGCCGGGTAGGTACACGGCGCGGCTTGCCGCACGCTGCGGTCGAACGGCAGATTGTCGCTGCGCCAGGCGTTCCAGCCCCCGTCGAGCACGGCGACGCGCCGATGCCCGATCCAGCGCAGCAGCCACCACGCGCGTGCCGCGAACATTCCTCCGTCGTCGTCGTAGACGATGATCCGAGTCTCGGGCGTGAGGCCGCAGTCCCCCGCGAAACGGACGAAATCGCCATACGCAGGAAGGGGATGGCGCCCATTCGTGCCGGTGCGTGGACCGGAGAGATCTTCGTCCAGATGCCAGAAGATCGCCCCGGGGATGTGGGCCTCCGCCCAGGCCCGGCGGCCGAGCGTCGGATCGCTGAGGTCGTGCCGGCAGTCGATCACCCGCCAGGAAGGATCGTCCAGGTGTTCGGCGAGCGTGCGAACAGAGAGGATGGGGCCGACGCCGTCATGGATGGCCTGGTGCATCTCGTCCCTCTTTGAGCCAGGCGAGGGCTTCTTCCTCCGTGTCGAAAACCTTGATCTCGGCCTCGAGAAAGAGGCTTTCGAGCCAGGTCAGCACGGCAAGCCAGTCGTCTTCGGCGACGATGGCGATGCGACGGAAGTCGTTCGGATGTTGCCGGGCGAAGCGGAATTCTTCCCAGGCAGCGTCGATCGTAAACCCCAGCATGTTGCGCAGGTCGAGCAGTACGTCCACCGGACCGCCGAAGCGGTTGCGGTATTCGACCGCATCCTCGAATTCCTTGAAATCTTCGAGCGTGAATTCGCCGAACACGGCGGCGGAGATGAGGTCGTCGCGGACTTCGATGGTGATCACGGTGCGGTTCCTCGGGAACGAACACGCTCACTATAGCGATCCGTGCCCGCCCCCGCAACCCGTCGCGGGCTCGCACGGCAGCACGAGACGGGCGCACAGACCGCCCAGTGCGGAATCCTCGAGCACGAGCGTGCCGTTCATCGCGCGGGCAAGGTTGACGGCGATCGCTAGACCCAGCCCCGTGCCGCCGGTGTCGTAATTGCGCGAAGGGTCTAGCCGAGCGAAGGGTTCTAGTACGGCGCGTCTCGATTCGCGGGGGATGCCTGGGCCATCGTCCTCGATGGTGAACTCGTAGGTTCGCTCCGCCGAGGGGCGCAAGGTGAGTCGCACGCGAGTGCCGTAGCGTGAGGCATTGTCGAGCAGATTCGAGAGGATGCGCCCGAGTGCTGCTGGGTCGACCGTTGCCGACAAGGGGGGAGCAGGCAGAATGGTTTCGATCTCCACGCCGCTTTCACGGTAGAGGGCGACGAGATCGGTAACGAATTCGTTGAGATCGACCTCCTGGTATTCGAGATGGGGGGTGAGGCTTCGGGCATAGTCGAGGCTGAGGTCGATGAGCTTTTGCATGTCCGCCAAATCGCGCTCGATCCCGTTGCGGATCTCGTCCTCGGGCAGAACCTCCACGCGCAGGCGTATGCGCGCCAGTGGTGTGCGCAGGTCGTGTGCGATACCGGCGAGCAGGGCGGTGCGGGCGGCGAGCAGCTGCTCGATGCGTTCCCGTAGGGCGTTGAGGGTGCGGGCAGTGAGTACGACTTCGTAGGGGCCGTGTTCGGGCAGTGGAGTGGCTGACGCCTGAGGGGTGGCAAAGGTCTCGAGCGCGCCGATGAGCCGCTCCAGCGGGGAAGTGACCCGGCGCAAGGCCCACAGCGTGATGAGCCAGGTCCCGATCCCGGCGAGTGCGAGCGCGGTGACGATGCGCCAGGGCAGGTTGGGTTGCGGCCGATGGAGTTGAGGTGGGAGCAAAGCGCTCAAAGGAGTGCCGTCTTCGAGGATGACGGTGGCTCCGCGGCGGGATCCGGCCTCGGTTTCGATTTCCCAGAAAGAGAGGTCTTCCAGCGAAAAGAAATTGGCGAGCGTTTCATGCCATACCGGCGGCAGGGGGAGTGGCCGAGCTCGTGGTGGAGGCGCGGCCGGAGCGACGATCAAGGGGGCGAATTCCCAATATTGAGCGGCCATGGGCCGCTCGCTCCAGGGCAGAGCTTCCATGACTGCAACGGCGCGCGCCAGTGCTTGGGCGGCGTCGCGTTGCAGACGCACTTCCGCGCTCGCCCGGCTTTGGTAGGCGAGCAAGGCCAGCGTCAGGGCAAAGAGGGCGACGACGGCGGCGCTGACCACCCAGGCGAGTCGGGTGCGCAAGCGTCGGCCGAAAGACAGCAGAGGAATCAGGCTCATTCGATCGATTCGACCGGAGCGGCGAGCACGTAGCCTTGGCCGCGCACCGAGCGGATGGCCCGCGGTACCTGAGGGTCGGACTCGAGTTTGGCGCGCAGGCGGCTGACGGCGATGTCGATGGCACGGTCGAACACGTCGGCGCCGCGCCCACGCGTGGCGCGCATGAGATAGTCGCGGGTGAGCACTTCGTTGGGGTGCTGTACGAAGAGCGACAGCAGGGCAAACTCGCTCCCGGTGAGCGGCTGGACCGTGCCATCCGGTAGGGTGAGGGTTCGTGCCACGGTGTCGAATTCGACCGGCCCGATGCGCCAGCGCCTGGGTGCGAGCGATGGCTGGGTGCCGGGGCTGCGCGTGCGTCGCAGGATCGCCTTGATGCGCGCCTCGAGCTCACGGGGAAGAAAGGGCTTGGTGAGATAGTCGTCGGCACCGATCTCGAGCCCAAAGACACGGTCGAACTCGTCGTTGCGCGCGGTGAGCATTAATACGGGGACTGCTCGGGTGCGTGGATTGGCCCGCAGCCGGCGCAGCACGCTGGGCCCGTCTTCACCGGGTAGCATCCAGTCGAGCACGATGAGATCGGGCAGACGCTGTGCCAAGAGCCCATCGAGCGCCGCAGCGTCGGCTACCGCTTCGACCGAAAAACCGCGTCGTCGCAAATCTTCGCCGAGCAAGCGGCGAAACTCATGGTCGTCATCGACCAGGATGAGGTGAGAGGTCGACTCCATTGGGGGCTTCGTATGTAACATCGACTGCATTATGGCGCACTTCACTCCAAAGGAAAAAGATACGATCGTCGGCGATAACAAACGTTACACGCCGAAACGCTGATGAGGCGCGAGGACGGCGGTTGCGTGCTCTAATGAACATGTCCGCAAGGGACGCAACGCAATGATGAATGAGGAGAAAACGATGATGGATGCTCGGATGAGGAAAAACGGTCTGACTCGCCGCTGGCGGCACGGCCTCGTCGCTCTGGCACTGATCGGGGTCGCGGGGGCCGGATTCGCACAGCAGCCGGCGCCAGCCCCCAGGGGGGGCGCTCCGATGGGGCCCGATGCCGGCCCGGCGGTACGCCCGCAGATGACGCCGGAGCAATGGCGCGAACGCATGCAGCAGCGCCACGACGCCGAAGTAAAGCGCCTGGAGGGGTTGCTGAATCTTCGCCCGGAGCAGCGTGCCGCCTGGGAGGAACTCCTCGCCGTTTGGAGTGCGCACCGGGAGCAGTTCTTCTCCTATCGCTGGGAGCAAAGCCAGCGCCCCGTGACGGCTTTGGGGAGGCTACAGGAGCGCGAAGAGCGCTTGGCGGCCCATCTCGAAGCGGTACGCAGCCTGCGCGAGGCGGTGCAAAAGTTTTACCTCCAGCTCGACGATACGCAGCGCGACGTGTTCGATCGGGAATTCATGCGCTGGGGTAAAGGGAAAGGAGGGGATCCGCGGCCGCGCTGAGCGTCTCGCCGGGACGATCGCGGCGCGTGATTGCCTGGTCACGTCGCCGCGATCGTTTTTTTCGATCGTCTTTCCTCTTGGCGCACGGAACAAACGCCTCTAGAATGGGCTCTGAAGCAACACTGGTAGCATCATCTAGGAGTTCGTCCCTTGAACAACGTCGTCAAAAATCTCGCGATCTGGATCGTCATCGGCATGGTGTTGATGACGGTGTTCAACCAGTTCAACGATCAGCGCCCTGTTTCCGCCAATACCATGGAATATTCCCAATTCATGGAAGAGGCGAAGTCCGGTCGCATCACCAAGGCCGTCATCGATGGGCGCGTCGTCAAGGCACTCACCGTGGACGGACGCCAGATAACCGTCTATACCCCTGGGGTTCAGGACATCTGGATGGTGTCCGACCTGATGCAGGCGGGAGTGCGCATCTCTGCGACCAAACCCGATGAAGGGCCTTCGCTGCTCACCAACATCCTCATTTCGTGGTTCCCCATGCTGCTGCTCATCGGGGTGTGGATTTTCTTCATGCGCCAGATGCAGGGCGGCGGCAAGGGTGGGGCGTTCTCCTTCGGTAAGTCGCGGGCGCGCTTGCTCGACGAGTCGAGCAACACGGTGACGTTCGCCGACGTTGCCGGTTGTGACGAAGCCAAGGAAGAGGTGCAGGAGCTCGTCGATTTCCTGCGCGATCCCACCAAGTTCCAGAAACTCGGCGGGCGCATTCCCAAGGGCGTGCTGATGGTGGGCCCTCCGGGTACGGGCAAGACGCTGCTCGCCAAAGCGATCGCCGGCGAGGCCAAGGTGCCCTTCTTCAGCATCTCCGGTTCGGATTTCGTCGAGATGTTCGTCGGCGTGGGGGCGGCGCGGGTGCGCGACATGTTCGAACAGGCGAAAAAACACGCCCCCTGCATCATCTTCATCGACGAGATCGACGCCGTGGGCCGCCAGCGCGGTGCTGGGCTCGGCGGGGGCAACGACGAGCGCGAGCAGACGCTCAACCAGCTGCTCGTCGAAATGGACGGGTTCGAGGGTGCGAGCGGCATCATCGTGATCGCCGCCACCAACCGTCCCGACGTGCTCGATCCCGCGCTGCTACGCCCGGGGCGCTTCGACCGGCAGGTGGTGGTGTCGTTGCCCGACGTACGTGGCCGCGAGCAGATCCTCAAGGTGCACATGCGCAAAGTTCCGATCGCACCCGATGTAGACCCCTCCATCCTCGCTCGTGGCACGCCGGGATTTTCGGGTGCGGATCTCGCCAACTTGGTCAATGAGGCGGCGCTCTTTGCCGCGCGCAGCAACAAACGCCTCGTCGACATGGACGACTTCGAGCGAGCCAAGGACAAAATCATGATGGGGGCCGAACGGCGCTCCCTCATCATGTCCGAGGAAGAACGGCGCAACACGGCCTATCACGAAGCCGGGCACGCCGTGGTGGCCAAGCTCCTCGACAAGACCGACCCGGTGCACAAGGTCACCATCATCCCGCGCGGCCGCGCTCTGGGCGTGACCATGCAGCTGCCCGAGGGGGATCGCTACAGCCAGGACAAGGAGCGTTTGCTGCAGATGATCGCCGTGCTCTTCGGCGGGCGTATCTGCGAAGAAATCTTCATGCACCAGATGACCACCGGAGCCTCCAACGACTTCCAGCGCGCCACCGACATCGCCCGCAAGATGGTCACGCAGTGGGGCATGTCCGACGCGCTCGGTCCGATGGTCTATGGAGAGGAAGAAGGCGAGATCTTCCTGGGACGTTCGGTGACCACCCACCGCAACGTTTCCGAGGCCACGATGCAGAAAGTCGACGCCGAGATCCGGCGCATCATCGACGAGCAATATGCGCTTGCGCGGCGCCTCATCGAAGAGAACCGCGACAAGGTCGAGGCGCTCGCCCAGGCCCTTCTGGAATATGAAACGCTGGATGCCGAGCAGATCGACGACATCATGGCCGGTCGCCCGCCTCGTCCCCCCAAGGATCGGGGTGACATGGGCGCCTCTCCACGCGGTGGCGCGTCTGGTCCAGCGAGCGAGCCCAAGCCCGGAGCGGCGCCTGATTCGCCCGAACCGGTGGTGTGATGCGGTGGCTGCAGGCGGGGCGCTTTCGGCTCGATCTCTCCGAGCCGAAAGTGATGGGCATCGTCAATCTCACCGAGGATTCCTTCTCCGGCGACGGGCTCGGCGCGCAGCGCGATCGGGCGCTGCGCCAGGCTGAGGCCTTCATCGCGGCTGGGGTCGATCTGCTCGATTTCGGCGCGGAATCGACGCGCCCCGGGGCCGAACCCGTGCCGGCCGAGCAGGAGCTCGAGCGCTTGCTGCCGGTGCTGGAAGCCCTGAAAGGGGCGCCGGTGCCGCTGTCGGTCGACACCATGAAACCCGAAGTGATGCGCGAGGTGCTGCGCGTGGGGGCCGATCTCATCAACGACGTGGCCGGATTCCGCCTGCCCGGCGCCATCGAGGCGGTGGCCGCCAGCGACTGCGCCTTGTGCGTCATGCACATGAAAGGCGAGCCGCGCACCATGCAGCACTCTCCCGTCTATACGGACGTGCTCGCCGAGGTCGAGGAATTCCTCGAAGAACGAACCGCGGCGCTGCAGGCGGCGGGCGTGGCGCGCGAGCGCATCCTTTGGGACCCGGGGTTTGGTTTTGGCAAGACGCTGGAGCACAACGCGGCGCTCTTTCGCGCCCTGCCGCGCTTGGCGGCGCGCCAGCCGCTCCTGGTGGGGGTGTCGCGCAAAACCATGATCGGCCAGATCACGGGCCGGCCCGTGGGCGAGCGGCTCGCCGGCAGCCTCGCGGCCGCCGTGCTCGCCTGGGTTCATGGCGCCGCCATCGTGCGCGTACACGACGTGGCCGCCACGGTCGATGCCCGTGAAATCCTGCGCGCGCTCGGGCCCTCTTCTGGCGACGCAACGACGGTCTGAGCCTTTTTCCCCTGATTTCGTGCGACAATTCGCACCCTGCGCAGCATAGGGTCTAAGAATGGGTCGTTATTTCGGTACCGACGGGATTCGCGCGCGCGTCGGCGAGCCGCTGATGTCGCCGGAGTTCGTCCTCAAGCTCGGGCATGCCGCCGGGCGGGTGCTCGCGCGTCACGCGCACGGTGGCGCCAAGCGGGCGGCGGTACTCATCGGCAAGGATACGCGCATCTCCGGCTACATGATCGAGTCGGCTCTCGAGGCCGGTTTGTCGGCGGCCGGCGTCGACGTGGTGCTGTGTGGCCCCTTGCCCACGCCTGGGGTGGCTTATCTCACCCGCGCCTTGCGCTTGGAGGCAGGAATCGTGGTGAGCGCCTCGCACAATCCCTATCCCGACAACGGGATCAAGTTTTTCGGCCCGAATGGCGAGAAACTGCCCGATGAATTGGAGGCCGAGATCGAAGCGACGGTCGAATCGCCTCTCGTTTGCCGCGAAGCGCACGAGCTGGGACGTGCCAGGCGCTTGGACGATGCCGCGGGGCGCTACATCGAATTCTGCAAGAGTACTTTCCCCGCTTCGATGTCGCTCGATGGGCTGCGTCTGGTACTGGATTGCGCCCACGGCGCCGCCTATCAGGTCGCTCCGGCGGTGTTCCACGAACTCGGCGCCGAGGTGGTGGCGCTCGCCAATCAGCCCAACGGATTCAACATCAACGAGGGCGTCGGGGCGACGCATCCCGAATACCTGCAGGCCATGGTACGAGCGCACCGTGCCGACTTGGGCATCGCCTTCGACGGCGATGGCGATCGGGTGATCATGGCCGACGCCGAAGCACGCCTCTACGATGGCGATGCGCTCCTCTACGTGATCGTGCGCGATCGTGTGCTGGCAGGGCAGCGCCTCGGCGGAGTGGTCGGTACGCTGATGTCGAACCTGGGGCTGGAGCACGCCGTGCACAGACTCGGGGTGCGATTCGAGCGCACCAAGGTCGGCGATCGCTACGTCGCGGAGGCGCTGCGCGAGCGTGGGTGGGAGTACGGCGGCGAGAGTTCTGGGCATTTGCTGTGCCTCGGCGTACATACCACGGGCGACGGTATCATCAGCGCCTTGCAGGTCTTGGCCGCTTTGCGCCGCCGCGGTGAGACCCTGGCGCAAGCCTGCGCCGACCTCGTGCGCTACCCCCAGGTGCTGCGCAATGTCTCGGTACCGCGCGGCTATGACTGGAAGGACCATCCCGGGGTGCTCGCCGCTTGCCGCGCCGCCGAGGCCGAACTGGCCGCGCAAGGGCGCATCCTGTTGCGCCCCTCGGGAACCGAGCCGTTGTTGCGCGTCATGGTGGAAGGGCGCGATGCCTCGCTCGTACAGCGTTGGGCCGATGCGCTTGCAGCGGCGATCGAGTCGTCGCTCGCCACGGAAAGCGCATCGATGCACTCGGGGGGTAATCCATGAAGAAAATCGTACTCGGCAACTGGAAGTCGGTCGGCGATACGGCCAGTAACGTCGTGCTGCTCACTGCGCTCGCCCAGCATGCTCCTGCTGCCGGCGTGGAACTCGGTGTATGCGTCCCTTATCCGTATCTGCCCCAGGCGAAAGCGATACTGGAAGGCACGGAGATCGGCTGGGGGGCGCAGAACGTCAGTCCGTTTGGTGCCGGCGCCTACACGGGCGAGGTCCACGCAGGAATGCTCGCCGAATTCGGCTGCCGGTATGCCCTCGTCGGGCATTCGGAACGGCGTCAGTATTTCGGTGAGACGGATGAGCTGATTGCTGGTAAAATCGATCGTTTGTTGGCAGCCAACGTCCGGCCCGTGGTCTGCGTCGGCGAGACGCTCGCCGAACGTGAGTCTGGCGCTTGGCGCGAGATGCTCGAGGGGCAGGTGAGGGCGCTCGTCACTCGGCTCGGAGTCGATAAATGCGCCCGCGCCTGGTTTGCGTACGAACCGGTCTGGGCGATCGGCACCGGGCGCAGTGCTGAGCCACGGGACATCGCCGAGGCGCATGCGTTTTTGCGCCGGCAGCTGGTGGCGTTGGGTGTGCCGCAGCGCGATCTCGTGCTTCTCTATGGCGGCAGCGTCAAGGCGGACAATGCTCAGAGTATTTTCGCCGTTCCGGGGTGCGACGGCGTGCTCGTCGGTGCGGCCTCCCGTGTCGTCGGAGAATTCGCTGCCATCGCAGCGGCGGCCGCGCGTGCGGTGCAAGGAAGTTAGGAGAAGAGAATGTCGGGAGTCTGGTTTTCGGTCATATTGACGGTCCATGTCTTGATTGCGGTCGCCTTGATCGCTTTGGTGCTGCTCCAGCGGGGGAAAGGGGCCGACGCAGGGGCTGCCTTCGGAGGTGGCTCTTCGGCCAGTCTCTTCGGGGCGAGCGGCGGGGCGAATTTCCTCAGCCGTACCACCGCGGTGCTCGCAACGCTGTTTTTCTTGACAAGCTTGGCTTTGACGTATTTGGCCAGTCAGCGCCTCGAGCAAGGCAGCGGCAGCGTCATGGAGGCGGCGCCGGTCGAAGCGCTGCCGCAACCGAGTGCTCCCGTGCCCGGTTCTCAAGCACCGGCCGTGCCACAATAAAGAAGAGCCGCTTGCAAAAAATCGTCTCTTTGCGTTATAATTTACGAATTACGCAAGCCGACGTGGTGGAATTGGTAGACACGCCATCTTGAGGGGGTGGTGGCGCAAGCCGTGTGAGTTCGAGTCTCACCGTCGGCACCAGAAAGCAGCTGAAAAATCGCTGCTTTTTTTTCGTCGAATCTATGATAAATAAATAACTACGACGGCACCAGGTTCTTGTTCGTCCGAGTCCTGAATCGCGAGATTTTTTGCGCTATGATGGACCAGTGTTCCGGGCGGATTGGGCAGCCGAGAGGTGATCATGGTCGAGAATTATTTCCCGGTATTCGTGTTTCTCGTCGTTGCGCTGCTCTTTAGCATGGCGCCTCTCCTTCTCGGGCGTTTGCTCGGACCGAGTCGTCCTGATCCGGAAAAACTTTCGCCTTACGAGTGCGGTTTCGAGCCGTTCGAGGATGCGCGCATCCGCTTCGACGTGCGCTATTACCTCATCGCGATCCTCTTCATCCTGTTCGACCTGGAAATCGCTTTCCTCTTCCCTTGGGCGGTGGTCTTCAAAGACATGATCGCCGAGGGGGCACACGCGTTCTATGTGTTTGGCACCGTCATGGTTTTCCTTGCGGTGCTGGTGATCGGCTACATCGTCGAGTGGAAGAACGGCGCACTCGACTGGGAGTGAAACGATGAGCATCGAAGGCGTCATGCGCGAGGGGTTTCTCACCACTTCGCTCGACACGGTCCTCAACTGGACCCGCACCGGTTCGCTGTGGCCCATGACGTTTGGTCTGGCCTGCTGCGCCGTCGAGATGATCCACGCCGGCTGCTCGCGCTACGATCTCGACCGCTTCGGCGTCGTCTTCCGTCCCAGCCCGCGCCAGTCCGACGTGATGATCGTCGCCGGCACGCTGTGCAACAAGATGGCCCCGGCACTGCGTAAGGTGTACGATCAAATGCCCGAGCCGCGCTGGGTGATCTCCATGGGTTCCTGCGCCAACGGCGGGGGCTACTACCATTATTCGTACTCGGTGGTGCGCGGCTGTGACCGCATCGTTCCCGTCGATATCTACGTGCCGGGTTGTCCGCCCACCGCCGAGGCCCTGCTCTACGGCATCATCCAGCTGCAGAACAAGATCAAGCGCACATCGACCATCGCGCGTTGAGCCCCGGAGACCCAGCATGAGTCGCATCGAACGTTTGGCGCAAACGCTACAGGAGGTGCTCGGCGACAAAGCGCTCGAGGTGCTCCTCGACCGCGGCGAGGTGACCTTGCGCGTGAGCGTTGCCGACTATCCCCTCGTGGCCCAGTTGCTGCGGGATCATCCCGAGCTGGCTTTCGAGCAGCTCATCGACCTCTCGGGGCTGGATTATTCCACCTATGGTAATCGCCCGTGGCCTGGTCATCGCTACGCCGTGGCCGTTCATTTGCTCTCCTTGCAGCACAACGTGCGTCTGCGCGTCAAGGTCTTCGCCGAAGACGACGAGTTTCCTCTGATTCCGTCCGTGATCGAGGTCTGGCCCAGTGTCGACTGGTATGAGCGCGAGGCCTTCGACCTCTTCGGCATTCTCTTCGATGGACATCCCGATCTGCGGCGCATCCTCACGGATTATGGCTTCGTGGGTCATCCGCTGCGTAAAGACTTCCCGGTGAGCGGCCACGTCGAAATGCGCTACGATCCCCATCTACGCCGCGTGATCTACCAACCCGTCACGATCGAG
The DNA here is from genome assembly GCF_006980705.1 of Tepidiphilus olei. Lineage (GTDB taxonomy): Bacteria > Pseudomonadota > Gammaproteobacteria > Burkholderiales > Rhodocyclaceae > Tepidiphilus > Tepidiphilus olei. The sequence continues at coordinate 49,606 of NZ_SBHO01000008.1, forward strand.
CCGCGCGTCAATGCGCCGCGCATCGTGCGTGAAGCCCATTACGGGGACGTCGACCATGGCTGAGATTCGCAACTACACCATCAACTTCGGTCCGCAGCACCCTTCCGCGCATGGCGTGCTGCGGCTCATCCTCGAGCTCGACGGGGAAGTCGTCGCTCGTGCCGATCCGCACATCGGGCTGCTGCACCGTGGTACGGAAAAGCTCGCCGAGACACGCACTTGGGTGCAATCGGTCCCCTACATGGATCGGCTCGACTACGTCTCGATGATGTGCAATGAGCATGCATACTGCATGGCCATCGAGCGGCTGCTGGGTATCGAGGTGCCAATCCGCGCCCAGTACATCCGGGTGATGTTCGACGAGATCACGCGCATCCTCAATCACCTGCTCAACATTGGCACGCACGCGCTCGACATCGGCGCCATGACCATGGTGCTCTACACTTTCCGTGAGCGTGAGGATCTCATGGATGCGTACGAAGCGGTCTCCGGTGCGCGCATGCATGCTGCCTATTACCGACCGGGCGGCGTCTATCGCGACCTGCCCGATCAGATGCCGAAGTATCAGGTGAGCAAAGTCAAGGACGAGAAGCGCGTACGCGAGCTCAACCGCAACCGCGAAGGGTCGCTGCTCGATTTCCTGGAAGATTTCACCGAGCGTTTTCCCAAATACCTCGACGATTACCATGAGCTGCTCACCGACAACCGCATCTGGAAGCAGCGCACCGTTGGGATCGGCGTGGTCTCGCCCGAGCAGGCGCTCGCCTGGGGCTTCACCGGCCCTATGTTGCGTGGCTCCGGTGTGGCTTGGGATCTGCGCAAGAAGCAGCCCTACGAGGTCTACGACCAGCTCGAATTCGACATCCCCGTGGGCACCAATGGCGACTGCTACGATCGCTACTTGGTGCGCATGGAAGAGATGCGCCAGTCGAACCGAATCATCAAGCAGTGCATCGACTGGCTGCGCAAGAACCCCGGTCCGGTGATCACCGACAACCACAAGGTCGCGCCGCCACCACGAGCCAGGATGAAAGAAGGGATGGAGGAACTCATCCATCACTTCAAGCTGATGACCGAGGGGATTCACGTACCGCCGGGTGAAGTCTATGCTGCGGTCGAGCATCCCAAAGGCGAATTCGGCGTCTATGCCGTCTCCGACGGCGCCAACAAACCCTACCGCGTCAAGCTGCGCGCGCCGGGCTTCGCGCATCTCTCGGCGATGGATCGCATGGCGCGGGGGCATCTCGTCGCCGACGTGGTGGCGATCATCGGGACCATGGACATCGTCTTCGGCGAGATCGACCGCTGAGACGGGGAGAACGCACGACCATGCTAAGTCAAGACTCGCTCGCAAAAATCGATCGTGAAATCGCCAAATACCCCGAAGGCCAGAAACGCTCGGCGGTGATGGCGGCGCTGCGCATCGCGCAGGAGGAGAAGGGGTGGCTCGCCCCGGAGACGATCGAATTCGTCGCCGGCTATCTCGAGATCCCGCCGGTGGCCGCCTATGAAGTGGCCAGCTTCTACAACATGTACGATCTCGAGCCGGTGGGCAAGCACAAGATCACCGTGTGCACCAACCTGCCGTGCGCGCTCTCGGGCGGGGTCCATGCCGCCGAATATCTCAAGGAAAAACTCGGCATCGATTTCGGCGAGACCACGCCCGATGGCCTCTTCACGCTCAAGGAAGGGGAGTGCATGGGGGCCTGCGGTGACGCACCCGTGATGCTCGTCAACAACCACCACATGTGCAGCTGGATGACGAAGGAAAAAATCGACCAGCTCATCGAGCAGCTGAGGGCCAAATGAGCGCGCAAGGACTGATCCTCAAGGGACTCGACGGCGACCGCACCTGGCGGCTCAAAGACTACGAAGTGCGCGGCGGCTATTCGGCCCTGCGCCGTCTCCTCACGGACAAAGTGCCGCCGGAGCAGGTGATCCAGGAAGTCAAGGCTTCCGGTTTGCGCGGTCGTGGCGGCGCCGGCTTTCCCACCGGGCTGAAATGGAGCTTCATGCCACGGCAGTTCCCCGGCGAGAAGTACGTTGTCTGTAACTCCGACGAGGGCGAGCCGGGTACTTTCAAAGATCGCGACATCCTGCGCTACAACCCGCACGCCGTCATCGAGGGCATGATCATCGCGGGTTACGCCATGGGGTGCCGACGCGGGTACAACTACATCCACGGCGAAATCTTCGAAGTCTATCTGCGATTCGAAGAAGCGCTCGAAGAAGCCCGCGCCGCCGGCTACCTCGGCGAGAACATCCTCGGCAGCGATTTCTCCTTCGATCTCTACGCCCATCACGGCTACGGCGCCTACATCTGCGGCGAGGAGACGGCGCTGCTCGAATCGATCGAAGGCAAGAAAGGGCAGCCGCGCTTCAAGCCGCCTTTTCCGGCGAGCTTCGGCCTCTACGGCAAGCCCACCACGATCAACAACACCGAGACCTTCGCCTCCGTCCCCTTCATCCTGCAGATGGGCGGCGAGGCTTTTCTCAAGCTGGGCAAGCCCAACAACGGCGGCACGAAGATCTTCTCCGTATCCGGCCACGTCAATCGTCCCGGCAACTACGAGGTGCCTCTGGGTACGCCGTTCGCCGAGCTGCTGGAGATGGCCGGCGGCGTGCGCGGTGGCCGCAAGCTCAAGGCGGTGATCCCCGGGGGTTCTTCGGCCCCGGTGTTGCCGGCCGAGATCATGATGCAGTGCACGATGGATTACGATTCCATCGCCAAAGCCGGCTCCATGCTCGGTTCGGGCGCGGTGATCGTGATGGACGAGACCACCTGCATGGTCAAGGCCCTGGAGCGCCTCTCCTACTTCTATTTCGAAGAATCTTGCGGGCAATGCACCCCTTGCCGTGAGGGCACCGGTTGGCTCTACCGCGTCGTGCATCGCATCGAGCACGGGCAGGGGCGGCCCGAAGATCTCGCGCTGCTCGAGTCGGTCACCGGCAACATCATGGGGCGTACCATCTGTGCCCTGGGGGATGCCGCTTCGATGCCGGTGCAGAGCTTCATCAAGCACTTCCGCAGCGAATTCGAGCATCACATCGAGCACAAGCAGTGTCTGGTGCCGCCCGAAGTGCAGCGGGCGGGAAGTGAAATCTACGTGGGGCCGTCATGCTAGAACTCGAAATCGACGGGAAGCCGGTCCAGGTCGACGACGGCAGCACCGTGATGGATGCGGCGAAGAAGCTGGGGATCTACATCCCGCACTTCTGCTATCACAAGAAACTGTCGATCGCCGCCAACTGCCGCATGTGCCTGGTCCAAGTGGAAAAGGCACCCAAGCCGCTACCGGCTTGCGCCACGCCTGCCACCAACGGCATGAAGGTGTATACGCACTCGCCGGCGGCGGTGAAGGCGCAGAAAGGGGTGATGGAGTTTCTCCTCATCAATCACCCTCTCGACTGCCCGATCTGCGACCAGGGGGGGGAGTGTCAGCTGCAGGATCTGGCCGTCGGCTATGGTCAGAGCGCCTCGCGCTACGACGAAGAAAAGCGCGTGGTGCACGAAAAAGACCTCGGGCCCCTGGTGCAGACGTTCATGACGCGCTGCATCAACTGTACCCGCTGCGTACGTTTCCTCGACGAGATCGGCGGCTATCAGGAAATGGGGCAGGCGTTCCGCGGCGAGCGGGCCGAGATCATGCCCTTCCTCGGGCGCACGATCGACTCCGAGCTCTCGGGCAACATCATCGACCTCTGCCCGGTCGGGGCGCTCACGTCCAAGCCCTTCCTCTACCGGGCGCGTACCTGGGAACTCACCCGTCGCCGCTCGGTGAGCCCGCACGACGGTTTCGGTTCCAACCTGATCGTGCAGTCGCGCCACGACGTGGTCAAGCGGGTGTTGCCGCTCGATACCGAAGCGATCAACGAATGCTGGCTCTCCGACCGCGACCGTTTCGCCTATCCCGGGCTCGAAGCGGCCGACCGGCTCACGACTCCGCTCGTCAAGCGCGACGGCCAATGGGTGGAAGTCGATTGGGCGACGGCGCTCGAAGTGGCGGTCAATCGCCTCAAGAGCGTCATCGACGAGGAGGGGGCACGGCAGGTGGCCTTCCTTGCGCACCCCATGGCCACCGTCGAGGAGCTCCATCTGCTCAAACGCCTGGGTGAAGCTCTGGGGGTGGGGCTGGTCGATGCGCGTCCCGATCGGCTGGATGCCAGAGCCGATGCCGCCCGCGGCGCTGTCGCCTGGCTCGGCATGGAGTATGCCGACGTCGCGGCGCTCGATCGCCTCTTCGTGATCGGTTCCGCCTTGCGCCAGGATCTGCCGCTCCTCGCGCACCGCGTGCGGCAGGCGGCCAAACGCGGGCTCGAGGTGGCTGCGCTCGATTTCGTCGCCGACGACTGGCGCCTGCCGGTCGCGCCGCGGCTCGTGGCCAAACCCAGTGAATTCGTCGCCCGCCTTGCTGCCGTGGTGCGTGCCGCGGCCGAAGCGAAAGGTGTGGCGGTGCCGAGCGCAGCCGGAGAGGCTGCTGCGCCCAATGAAGCGGAACGGGCAATCGCTCGGCAGCTGCTTTCGGGTGAGCGGCGAGCGATCTGGCTCGGGGCGCTTGCCCTGGCGCATCCGGATGCGGCAGCGATCGAGTCCCTTGCCACGGAATTGGCCCAGATTTCCGGCGCGACGCTCGGCTGGTTGCCGGCCGGGGCGAATGCCGTCGGGGCGCAGCTCGTGGGGGCGATCGGCGCCGAGACGGCACTCGCTTCGCTCGCGCAGCCGCGCTCGGCCTACCTGTTGCTGCACCTGGAGCCGGAAGACTTTGCCGACGAGATGGCAGCCCAGGCGGCTTTCGAGCGTGCCCGCACCGTGGTGGCCCTCACGTCCTATGCCGGAGAGGCGTTACGTGCCCGTGCCGACGTGTTGCTGCCGGTGGCGCCCTTCACCGAGACGTCCGGCACCTTCGTCAATCTCGCAGGCATGGCGCAGTCCTTCACCGCCGTGGTGCGCCCCAAGGGGGAGACCCGCCCGGCGTGGAAAGTGCTGCGTGCGCTCGGTGCGATGCTCGAGCTCCAAGGGTTCGCCCAGCAGAGCTCGGAGGAAGTGACGGCCGAGGCCCTTCCCTCGGGCTGGCAGACGCGTCTCGCGCGCACGGGGGTCTCCGGTTTCAGCGCGGCGACGTGGCCTTCCGGCGAAGGTGTGGAGCGTATCCCGCTCGTGCATCCTTACGCGCGTGATCCGATCGTGCGCCGTTCCCCGCCGTTGCAGCAGACGGCGGAAGCGCGCCGTCTGCGCATGGCGCGTCTGCATCCGGATACGGCTCGGGCGCTGAACGTGGCCGAAGGGGATCGGATCGGTGTGGGAATGGGGTGTGTGGCCGAGGCGGCGCTCGATGCCGGGGTGCCGCCGGGCGCCGTGTTGCTTGCCTGTGACGAGACGTTTGCCCGGGCAGGGCATCCATGGGCGGTGCTGACTGTGGAGCGTGCATGATGGAAGCGACGTGGCAAACTCTCGCGACGTGGTTCGGCCCGACTTGGCCGGCGGTTTGGGTGTTATTGAAGATCATCGCCCTTCTCATCCCCTTGATGCTGGCGGTGGCGTACCTGACCTTTGCCGAGCGCAAAGTCATCGGCTACATGCAGGTGCGCATCGGTCCGAACCGTGTCGGCCCCAAGGGGTGGTTGCAACCGATCGCTGACGCCTTGAAACTCCTTTTCAAGGAAGTGATTTTCCCGACCCAGGCGAACAAAGGGCTGTACGTGATCGGTCCGATCATGGCGCTCACACCGGCCCTGCTCGCCTGGGTGGCGATTCCTTTCGGCGAGAACACGTGGATCGCCAACCTCAACGCGGGTGTCCTCTTCGTCTTGGCCGTTACGTCATTGGAAGTCTACGGGGTGATCATCGCGGGCTGGGCCTCGAACTCCAAATATCCGTTTCTCGGAGCGATGCGCGCCTCGGCCCAGATGGTTTCCTACGAAGTGGCGATGGGGTTCGGCCTGATCTCGGTGCTGCTCGTGGCCGGTAGCCTCAATTTCATCGATATCGTGCATTCACAGGCTCAGGGTCGGTTCGCCGAGATGGGCTTGGGGTTCCTGTCCTGGAACTGGCTGCCGCTCTTGCCGCTCGCGGTGGTGTATTTCATCTCGGGCGTGGCCGAGACCAACCGTGCACCCTTCGACGTGGTCGAGGGTGAATCCGAGATCGTGGCCGGGCACATGGTGGAGTATTCGGGGATGGCGTTCGCGCTCTTCTTCCTCGCCGAATACGCCAACATGATCCTGGTTTCTTTCCTCACCTCGATCTTCTTCTTCGGGGGCTGGCTCTCTCCGGTGGGTTTCCTGCCCGACGGCCTGCACTGGCTGCTCATCAAGGCGGCGGTGTTCCTCTTCCTCTTTCTGTGGTTCCGCGCCACCTTCCCGCGGTTCCGTTATGACCATATCATGCGTCTGGGGTGGAAGGTCTTCGTCCCGATCACCTTGATCTGGCTGTTCGTGGTGACGGTGTGGCTGCTCTCGCCACTGTCGATCTGGCGCTGAGGAGAATACGATGGGCGCGCACAACCTGATCGGAACCTTGTTCCTCAAAGAGCTCTTCAAAGGGCTCGCCGTGACCGGGCGGCACTTTTTCGCCCGCAAGATCACGGTGCAATATCCCGAAGAGCGCACGCCGCAGAGTCCTCGTTTTCGCGGGTTGCACGCGCTGCGTCGCTATCCCAACGGCGAAGAGCGCTGCATCGCCTGTAAGCTGTGCGAGGCGATCTGCCCGGCCATGGCCATCACCATCGAGGCCGAGCCGCGTGCCGATGGCTCGCGCCGTACCACGCGCTACGACATCGACCTGACCAAGTGCATCTTCTGCGGCTTTTGTGAGGAGGCCTGCCCCGTGGATGCCATCGTCGAGACGCGGGTGTTCGAGTACCACGGGGAGCAGCGCGGCGATCTCTATTACACCAAGCAGATGCTGCTGGCAGTGGGCGACAAGTACGAAGCGCAGATCGCTGCCGATCGTGCGGCCGACGCGAAGTATCGTTGAGCCGGGAAAAGGACAGGCCATGGAATTCCAAACCGTCGTTTTTTATCTCTTTGGCGCGATCGCGGTAGCCGCAGCCCTAGGGGTGATTCTGGTGCGTAATCCGGTGCATGCCGCCCTGTGCCTGGTGCTCGTTTTCTTCTCTTCCGCGGCGATCTGGCTCTTGCTCGAGGCAGAATTCCTGGCCATCACCTTGGTGCTCGTCTATGTGGGCGCCGTGATGGTGCTCTTCCTCTTCGTCGTAATGATGCTCGACATCAACGTCGATCGTTTGCGCGAGGGATTCTGGTCCAACCTACCGCTGGGTTTGTTGGTGGCGGCGGTGCTGGTAGTCGAGATGCTGCTCGTGCTCACGGGAGATGTCTTCCGCCAGGCTTCCTCTCCACCCGCCTTGCCAACCGATGCGAGCAATACCGAATCGATCGGTCGAGTGCTCTACACCCTCTATTCCTATCCCTTCGAGCTGGCGGCGATGATCCTGCTCGTGGCGATGGTGGCTGCGGTGAGCCTGACGCTGCGCAAGCGCAAGGACGTGCGTTATCTCGATCCGGCCGAACAGGTGAAGGTGAAAGCAGCCGATCGGTTGCGGGTGATCTCCATGCCCGCAGAAAAAGAGTGAGCGGGGAGACATCATGCTGACTTTGTCCCATTATTTGGTGTTCGGCGCCATCCTGTTCGCGATCAGCGTGGTCGGAATTTTCCTCAACCGCAAGAACCTGATCGTGTTGTTGATGGCCATCGAGTTGATGCTGCTGGCGGTGAATACGAATTTCGTGGCTTTTTCCCGCTACCTGGGAGACATCCATGGACAGATCTTCGTCTTCTTCATCCTGACGGTGGCGGCGGCCGAGGCCGCGATCGGGCTGGCGATCCTGGTGGTGCTGTTCCGCAACCGCCGCTCCATCCACGTCGATGACCTCGACCAACTGAAGGGTTGATTGCGATGAGCGCGATGAACGAAATGAAAACGCTCTATCTCCTGGTCCCGTTCGCGCCGCTGGTGGGTTCCATCGTGGCGGGGCTCTTCGGTCGCTGGGTGGGGCGCCGTGGGGCGCATACGGTCACCATCCTCGGTGTGCTCGTGTCCTTCCTCGCCTCGATCGCGATCTATTTCGACGTGCAGGCGGGTAACACGTTCAACGGGCCGCTCTATGTCTGGGGTACGAGCGATGGGCTCTCCTTCCAGGTGGGATTCCTCATCGACCCGCTCACGGTGATGATGATGCTCGTGGTCACTTTCGTGTCGCTGATGGTGCATATCTACACCATCGGCTACATGGCCGATGATCCGGGCTATACGCGCTTTTTCAGCTACATCTCGCTCTTTACCTTCTCGATGCTGATGTTGGTGATGGCCAACAACTTCCTGCAGCTCTTCTTCGGCTGGGAAGCGGTGGGCTTGGTGTCGTACTTGTTGATCGGTTTCTGGTACACGCGTCCTAGTGCCATCTACGCCAATCTCAAGGCCTTCTTGGTCAATCGCGTCGGCGACTTCGGCTTCCTCTTGGGTATCGGTCTGGTGGCGGCCTATGCGGGTTCTCTCGATTATGTCGAAGTATTTGCCAAGGCCGAGCATCTGGCGGGGCTCACCGAGACGGTCACCGGTTGGCCGCTCGTGACCGCCATCTGTATCGCGCTCTTCGTCGGCGCCATGGGCAAATCGGCCCAGGTCCCCTTGCACGTGTGGCTGCCGGATTCGATGGAAGGTCCGACGCCGATCTCGGCGCTCATCCACGCCGCGACCATGGTCACGGCCGGTATCTTCATGGTGGCGCGTATGTCGCCGCTCTTCGAGCTCTCCGACACCGCGCTCTCCTTCGTGCTGATCATCGGCGCCACGACCGCGCTCTTCATGGGTTTTCTCGGGATCGTGCAGAACGACATCAAGCGCGTGGTGGCCTATTCGACCCTGTCGCAGCTCGGCTACATGACGGTGGCGCTGGGCGCGTCGGCCTATTCGGCGGCGGTGTTCCACCTCATGACGCACGCCTTCTTCAAGGCGCTGCTCTTCCTCGCCGCCGGTTCGGTCATCATCGGCATGCACCATGACCAGGACATGCGGAACATGGGGGGCTTGCGCAAGTACATGCCCATCACCTGGATCACGGCGCTCATCGGCTCGCTCGCGCTCATCGGCACGCCCTTCTTCTCCGGATTCTACTCCAAGGACACCATCATCGAGGCGGTGGCCGAGGCGAACGTCTTCGGCGCGGGGTACGCCTATTTCTGCGTGCTCGCCGGCGTCTTCGTCACGGCGTTCTACACCTTCCGCATGTATTTCCTCGTCTTCCACGGCAAGGAGCGTTTCGAGAAAGCGCACCATGGGCACGAGGCGCATGGTCACGACGAGCATCATGGGCTGGCGCCGGGCGAGAAACCGCATGAATCCCCTGCCGTGGTGACGGTGCCGCTGGTGCTCTTGGCCGTTCCCTCGGTGGTGATCGGCTATTTCACGATCGAGCCCATGCTCTACGGTGGTTGGTTCGGTGACGCGATTCAGGTGCTCGCCGAGAAACACCCGGCCATGGAGAAACTCGCCGAGGAATTCCACGGGCCTCTGGCGATGGCTTTGCACGGTTTCACCACGGCGCCGTTCTGGCTCGCGCTCGCCGGCGTCGTGTTCGCCTGGTTCTGCTACCTGGTACGTCCGCAGGTGCCGGAATTCTTCGCGCGCACGTTCCGCCCGATCTACGTGCTGCTGGAGAACAAGTACTATTTCGACCGATTCAACGAGGTGGTCTTTGCCGGCGGGGCGCGGTTGCTTGGGCGTTTCCTCTGGCAGATCGGCGATCGCACCATCATCGACGGAGCCGTGGTCAATGGCTCGGCTTCCATGGTGGGTGAGATCGCTGCTGCGGCGCGCACCTTGCAGTCCGGGCGGCTCTACCACTACGCCTTCGCGATGATCGTCGGCATGGTGGTGTTGCTCTGGTTCATCTACGGCGGACATTGAGGCGGGATCAGGTCCCGATTTTTACGATACCAAGACGACGCGCACACGGAAGAGCGATATGGCGGGAATTCCTTTATTGAGTTTGGCGATCTGGATTCCGATCCTCGGGGGGCTGCTGGTGCTGGCGGTGGGAGGGAACGACCGCAACGCGCCTTTGGCGCGGGTGACGAGTCTCTTCGCGGCGGCGCTCGGCTTCGCGGTGACGCTTCCCTTGTGGTTCCAGTTCGATGCGGGCACCTCGGCGCTGCAGTTCGTCGAGATCCGCGACTGGATTCCCCGCTATTCAGTGCGCTATCACCTCGGCGTGGATGGCATCTCGATGCCTTTCGTGCTGCTCAATTCCTTCGTCACGCTCATCGTCGTGATCGCCGGCTGGCAGGTGATCCAGGAGCGGGTGGCGCAGTACATGGCCGCCTTCCTCATCATGTCCGGCATCATCAACGGCATCTTCTCGGCGATGGATGCCGTGCTCTTCTACGTCTTCTTCGAGGCTTCCCTCATTCCGCTGTATCTCATCATCGGCATCTGGGGCGGACCGAACCGGGTCTACGCGGCGATCAAGTTCTTCCTTTATACGCTCGCCGGCTCGCTTCTGATGCTGGTGGCGTTGCTCTATCTCTTCTACGCCTCCAACGGCAGCTTCGAGATCCTCGACTGGCACCGGCTGCCGCTCGATCTGCGCACGCAGCAGCTGCTCTTCCTGGCGTTCCTCGTGGCCTTTGCCGTCAAGGTGCCGATGTGGCCGGTGCACACCTGGTTGCCGGATGCGCACGTCGAAGCGCCCACCGGTGGCTCGGTGGTGCTGGCGGCGATCGCGTTGAAACTCGGGGCTTATGGTTTCCTGCGCTTTTCCCTACCGATCGCGCCGGATGCCTCCATGAGTTTCCAGTGGCTGATGGTGACCCTGTCCCTGATCGCCGTGGTCTACATCGGCTTCGTCGCCCTGGTGCAGGAGGACATGAAGAAACTCGTGGCCTACTCCTCCATCGCGCACATGGGATTCGTCACCTTGGGCTTTTTCCTGTTCAACCGGCTTGGGGTGGAAGGGGCCATCGTGCAGATGATCTCGCATGGGTTCGTGTCGGGGGCGATGTTCCTGTGCATCGGCGTCCTCTACGATCGGATGCATTCTCGGCGCATCGCCGACTACGGCGGAGTGGTGAACGTCATGCCGAAGTTCGCGGCCTTCTTCCTGCTCTTCGCCATGGCCAACTCGGGTTTGCCGGCCACTAGCGGTTTCGTCGGGGAATTCATGGTGGCGCTCGCCGCGGTGAAGACCAACTTCTGGATCGGCTTCGTGGCCGCCACTACGCTCATCCTCGGCGCGGCCTACTCGCTGTGGATGTACAAGCGCGTCGTCTTCGGTCCGGTGGCCAATGACCGCGTCGCGGCGCTCGACGACATCGGGGCGCGCGAATTTTGGATGCTGGCGGTGCTCGCGTTCTTCGTGTTGCTGCTGGGGGTGTATCCGGCGCCGCTCTTGGACGTGATGCACGCCTCCGTCGATGAACTGCTGCGGCACGTGGCCGCCGGCAAACTGCACTGAGTCAAGCCCTCTACGCTGGGACGGGATAGAACATGGAATTCGAACGACCGGACTTCTCCTTGGCAGCTGCCGAGATCTTCGTGGCGGTGATGGCGCTCGTCGTCATGGTGACGGGGACTTTCCTGCGCCGCATCAGCCGGGAGCTCGGCTATGCGCTGGCGCAGCTCACCGTCATCGGCGCTGCCTTCATCACGGTCTTTTCGGTCGACGACCCGACGGTGCGCTACACCTTCGGCACGATGTACGTTTCGGACTGGCTCGGCCAGGTGCTCAAGCTCTTCATCTACCTGTCGGTGTTCGCCTCGCTTCTCTACGGACGGCTCTACCTCATCGAACGGCGGCTGGAGAAAGCAGAGTATTACGTGTTGATGCTGCTGTCGATGCTGGGAGCGATGATCCTGGTGTCGGCCAACAACCTGCTCGTCCTCTATCTCGGCCTGGAGATGATGACGCTGGCGCTCTACGCTCTGGTTGCTTTCGACCGGGACAATGGTTTGCGTTCCGAGGCGGCGATCAAGTATTTCGTTCTGGGGGCGATCTCCTCGGGACTGCTCCTCTACGGTATGTCGATGATCTATGGCGCCACTGGCTCGCTCGATCTGGGCGTGGTGGGCCAGGCGGTGTCCCTGGGGGCAGGCGATGAGTTGGTGTTCAAGTTCGGTCTCGCCTTCCTCGTGGCCGGCATCGCCTTCAAGTTCGGCGTGGTGCCCTTCCACATGTGGGTGGCCGACGTCTATCACGGTGCTCCGACGCCGGTGACGCTGCTCATCTCGTCGGCGCCCAAGCTGGCAGCCTTTGCCCTGGCCGTGCGATTGCTCGTTGGTGGTTTTTTCGGTCTGGCCGAGACCTGGCAACCCATGCTGATGCTGCTCGCGGTGGCCTCTATCGTGCTCGGCAACCTCGCGGCGATCGCCCAGAGCAACATCAAGCGCATGCTCGCCTACTCGGGCATCTCCCACATGGGGTTTGTGCTGCTTGGCTTGCTCGCCGGCGTCACCGATGGCGGTCATCAACAGGTCTTCAATGCCTATAGCTCGGCGCTCTTCTACGCCGTGTCCTACGCACTCATGAGCCTGGCGAGCTTCGGCATGGTGTTGTTGCTCGCGCGTACCGGGTTCGAGGCCGAGCACATCGACGACTTCAAGGGACTCAACCGCCGTAGTCCCTGGTTCGCGGCGATGATGATGCTCGTCATGTTCTCCATGGCCGGCATCCCCTTTTTCCTCGGCTTTTTCGCCAAGTTCGCCGTGCTCGAAGCGGTGGTCAGCGCGGGGCATACCTGGCTCGCCGTGCTCGCCGTGATCATGTCGGTGATCGGTGCATACTACTATTTACGGGTGGTCAAAGTGATGTACTTCGATGAGCCGATGGATCGCACGGCGCTCATCGCCTCCAGCGAGACGCGCGTGCTGCTCTCGGCCAATGCCCTGACGCTGGCGGTGGCGGGACTCATGCCGCAGGGGTTGATGGCGGTGTGTGGCTACGCCGTGCTCACGTCCTTCTGAGCGAGGCGTGCCCGTGTCCTCGGCCGACGACCTCCTGCGCGAGCGGACGCTGGCCTCGGACACGGTATGGGAAGGAAGTTTTCTGCGCGTGCTGCGCGATCGCGTGCGTCTCCCCGATGGGCACGAGACGACGCGCGAATATCTGCGCCATCCTGGCGCCGCGGCGATGATCGCGCTCACCGACGCAGGCGAAGTGGTGCTGGAGCGCCAGTTCCGCTATCCCCTGGGATGCAGCATCGTCGAGCTGCCGGCAGGCAAGCTCGATGCAGGCGAGCCCGCGCTCGATTGTGCTCGGCGCGAGCTGGAAGAGGAGACTGGTTATACGGCCGAGCACTGGGAAGCGATCGGGCGCTTCCATCCCTGTGTCGGCTATTCCGACGAGGTGATTCACGTCTTTCTCGCCCGCGGGCTGCGTGCCGGTCGCCGTCGTCTCGATCATGGCGAATTCCTCGAGGTGCTGCACTGGCCGCTGCCGCGCCTGTGGCAGGCGATCTTCGCCGGTGAGATCATCGACGGCAAGACGCTCTCGGCGATCCTGCTCGCGCTGCCGCGGCTACGTGCGCTCGGGCTGCCCACACCATGAGCGCGCTCCTCTACGCCCAATCGGGCGGAATGACGGCGGTGATCAACGCGAGCGCCGTGGGCGTGATGCGCGCCTGCGCCGCGTCCGGGGTGCCGTTTCTCGCCGCCCGGCACGGTATCCTCGGTGTGCTCGAAGAGGAGCTCGTCGCGCCCGGTGCGCTCGATTCTTCCGTGCTCGCGCGCATCTCGCGCACGCCGGGCGGGACCTTCGGTTCCTGCCGTTTCGACCTACCGCCGCTCGATGAAGCGCCGGCGCTCCACGAGCGGCTCTTTGCCGTGCTCGAGGCGCATGAGGTGCGCTGGCTGCTCTACAACGGCGGCAACGGGTCGATGGACACGGTGCGCCAGTTGCACCTGAGCGCGCAACGCTTGGGCTATCCCCTCACCGTGGTGGGGGTGCCCAAGACCATCGACAACGATCTCCTCGGCACCGATTTTTCTCCCGGTTATCCTTCGGCGGCGAAGTATCTCGCCACGAGCTATCTCGAAGCAAGCCTCGATCTGGCCTCTCTTTACGTGCGCAAGCCTCGGCTCTTCGTCATGGAGACGATGGGGCGCAACGTCGGTTGGCTCGCCGCCAGTACCTCGCTCGTGCAGCGGTTCGCGCCCGACGAAGGGCCGCACCTGGTGTTGCTGCCGGAGACGCCTTTTCGTCCTGAAGCGGTTTTCCCTCGCGTGGAGGAGGCGCTCTCCCGCCTCGGTTTTTGCTCCCTCGTCGTCGCCGAAGGGGTCAAGGACGAAACGGGGCGACTGCTGTCGATGCGCGGGGTGGAGGAGGGGCGCTACGTGCAACTCGGCGGGGCGGGAATGGCGCTCGCGCAGCGGCTTGCGCAGGAATTCGGTGTGAAGTATCACGTCGCCGTACCGGATTATCTGCAGCGGGCCGCGGCGCATTGGGCAAGCCCAGTCGATTACGAGGTGGCCGCTCGCCTGGGTGAATTCGCCGTGGAAACGGCGCTCGGGGGCAGTTCGGCGGTGATGGTGGCGGTGGAGCGCCTCGACGAAGCCCCTTGCCGTCATCGGTGCGTGACGGTGCCGATCGATACGCCGGCCAACCGCGAGCGAGGCTTTCCGCCCCAATGGATCGATACCGCCGGCTGTGGCGTAAACGAGGCTTTTTCGCGTTGGCTCTTGCCCCTCATCGAAGGAACCTTGCCTACCCCTTGCCGTGGTGGATTGCCGGACGTGCATTTGCCTGTCTGGGAGAGCCTGCCGAAGCGCTGTACGCCTTGGTCCATGCCTTGATCGGATGGCGGGACTATAGGGTAGCTCGAAGAACCGTCGCGAACGGCTGCAGGGCAAGGCGCCCGGAGCGCAGGATGCGAGACATATCACCCAGATAGGCGAGCATCCGAGCACCGCGCAACGCCGCCATGCAGCCGCGCAGCAGGTTATTCGAGGTGCCCTATAATTTCCTTGAGACTATGGAGACAGGAGACGAGGATGCGCGCCCGGTTATTGCCCGTCGTTGTCATCGTTGCGGTGCTGCTGGGGGCATGCACGACACCGCTCATCCATACGCCCGTCTTCGAGACGGAGGCGCAGCTCCTTGCCGCACGCGGTTCGCCCACGCGGGTTTGGGATAATCCCGACGGCACGCGGACCCTGGAATACGCCACGCAACCTTATGGTTGGACCTGTTGGATGTACACGGTGGATGCTGAGGGGCGTATCGTCGAGCAGTACGATGCTCTTGCGCCCGAGAACCTGGAGCGGGTCAAGCCGGGTATGACCAAGGCCGAGGTCTCCCGTATTCTGGGGACGCATCGCCGCGAACGTTACTTCAGGCTTTCGGGCGAGGAAGTGTGGGACTGGAACATCAAGACCGAGTGGCGCGGGGTGCTTTTCACACTTTTCAACGTGCATTTCCGCAATGGCGTGGTCGAGCGCACCAGCGTGAGCTACGTCTATGGTTGGCTCGATCCCGACGCGATGTAGGCGCACCGTGCCTCGTCACGCACCGCCTTGGCGGCGGAACTCGGCCAATCTCATCCCCAAAGCGTAGAGCGTGCCGAAATAGGCGAGGCCGCAGGCGGCCAGGAGCACAGAAAGCCATAGGGCGCGTTCGAGGGAGGGTAGATGGGGCCAGTCGCCAGCCATTTGTGCCCCGATCCAGGCGATGGCTCCGAGCACGATCGTAGCCGACATGACTCGGAAAAGAAATTTTCCCCAGCCCGGGAGGGGGCGGTAGGTGTTGCGCTGCCACAACCCCCGGAGCAGCAGCGCCGCATTGAGCCAGGCCGCGAGACTGATCGACAGCGCCAGACCCGCGTGCGCGAGCTGCAGGACGAAGACGAACACCACGTTCATGGCTTGAGTGGCCACGAGCGAGATCACAGCGATTTGCACGGGCGTGCGCACGTTTTGTTGGGCATAGAATCCCGGGGCGAGGATTTTTACGGCGATCAAGGGCGTAAGCCCGATGGCATAGGCGAGGAGCGCGCGGCTGGTGGCTGCTACGTCTGGTACCCCAAAGGCCCCACGCTGAAAGAGGGTGCTCACGAGGGGTTCGGCCAGCAGGGCCATGCCCGCCGCTGCGGGCAGCGTGAGGAGCACCGTCAGGCGAAGTCCCCAGTCGAGTAGAGCTCGGTAGTCTGCTTGGCTGGCACGCGCGTGGGCTCGGGACAGGCTCGGCAAGAGGATGGTGCCGAGCGCCGCTCCCAAGAGCCCGGCAGGAAACTCCATGAGGCGATCTGCATAGTAGAGCCAGGAGACGCTGCCGCTGGGTAGCAAGGAGGCGAATACGGTGTTGATGAGCAGCGAGAGCTGAGCGACCGAAACCCCGAGTACGGCTGGGGCCATGAGCCGTAGCACGCGGCGCACGCCTTCGTCGCGCGGTGCCCAGTCCCAACGAGGCCAGATGCCGATCCGCCGTAAAGCAACGGCGTGAATCAACACCTGGGCGAGTCCACCAACGAGCACGGCCCACGCGAGCGCCTTCACCGGCACGGAGAAGAGGGGCGGGCCGGCGAGCACGAGCGCCGTGAAAGCGATGAAGGAGAGGTTGAGCGCCACAGGCGTGACTGCCGGTACCGCGAACCGGCCCCACGTGTTGAGGATGGCCGAAGAAAACGCCACCAGGGTCATGCACAAGATGTAGGGAAAGGTGATTCGCGTCAGCGACACGGCGAGCGCAAAGGTTTCGGGCTGAGCGAGGAATCCGGGAGCGGAAACGGAGATGAGGACCGCGGCGGCGAGGATTCCCAAGAGCGTTACGGCGCTCACGGAGGTGAAGAGCAGGGTGAAGATGCGATCGATCAGCGTTTGCATGGCGCGAGCGCCGTGGCGCTCGCGGGTGTGCCCGAGCACCGGCACGAACGCTTGGGAAAACGCCCCTTCGGCAAAGAGCCGCCGCAAGAGATTCGGCAGTCGAAAGGCGACGAAGAAGGCGTCGGTGGCAGGGCCGGCACCGAAGACGGCGGCGATCAGAAGGTCGCGCACGAAACCGAGAATGCGGGATGCCAGGGTAAAGCCGCTGACGGTGGCCAGCGCGCGCAACAGATTCATCGTGTTGGTTGCATCGGAATGGCGGAAAGGCTAAAATTATAGTTTCTTCCAAGTATTTCGGGGTTGAAGGACATGGCCAACACGGCTCAAGCTCGCAAGCGCGCCCGTCAGGCGCTCAAGCGCCGCGCGCACAACCGCAGTCTGCGCTCGCGTCTGCGTACCGCGATCAAAGCGGTTCGGCGGGCGCTTTCCGCTGGTGACAAGCAACAAGCGCTCGTTGCTTTCCAGTCCTCTCAGGGTGTGATCGATTCGATGGCTGGCAAGGGCATCATTCACAAGAATGCCGCTGCACGCTACAAGAGTCGGTTGATGGCGCGGATCAAGGCGCTCGGCTGAGAAGTCGCCCGACAGGGATCGCCCCCTCGGTGCGAAAAAGGCAGCTCAAAGGCTGCCTTTTTCATTTTTCCGCTCGCCGCCGTTGGAAATCGAGGATTCTTCTTCGAGGAATCTTAGCTGAAGGTCGTTGTCTTTGGCGAAATTGAGCAAGAAGTGGTAGGCGAGCGGTTCGATGTCGTAGAGACGGGCGTCGACTCGTACGGTCTTGGCGCCGTTTTCGTCGGGGCCGGGTTGGACGTAGGGGGAATAGCGCATCTTGTGGTCGGCGCCGAACTGCGACATGATGCCGCACAGGCGTTCGGCCCAGTCGCTGGGGCGGAACCGTTTGCCTTCGGAAGTGAGCCCGATGATCAAGAAATTATGTACATTGGGTTTCATGGATGGCCTGCCAAATTGTCGTCCCGGCCTCGAACAGAAAAAGCCATTATAGCCCAGCCCGCCACACCCCCACTCATCCGAAGTTTGATGCGATAATCGCCCTTTCGTTGCAGGGGCGCATGGCCGTCCTGCGCTCATCGTAAAGGAAGGCGGTTCCATGTTCGAGGTCATTCGCAAGAAGAAACGCATCGCCCAAGGCATCCTGCTTTTGTTGATTCTGCCCTTTGCTTTCTTTGGAGTCGAACACTATTTCTCCAGCGGGCCCAATCGTCTGGAGGTGGCCAAGGTAGGGGATACGGTCGTGACCGTGGCCGAATTGCAGCGCGCACTGGAAGATCGTACGGCGCAATTGCGTCAGCAGTTCGGCGCGAACTTCGACGTGCGCATCGCACGCGACCCCGTCTTCGTCGAGATGATACTGCGCGAGCTCATCGAACGTCGTCTGGTCCAGGCCGAGGCTGCCCGGGCGCGGGTGGTGGTGACGCCCGAGACCTTGCAGCGCGCGATTGCATCCTTCGAGGTGTTTCAGCAGGACGGTCAATTTTCCTACACGCGCTATGAGACCGTGTTACGAGCTCAGGGACTGACTCCCAAGGCGTTCGAAGCGATGCTCGCACAGGATCTCGCGGTCCAGCGTCTGGTGGAGCCGATCGCGCAGGGGGCCATCGTCCCGCGCGAACAAATGCTGCAATTGGTGGCACAGCAGCTCGAAGAGCGTGAAGTGCGCGTGGCGGTACGTACGGCGCTGCACGAAGCCGATCCCGCTCGCCTCTCGGAGGATGACTTGCGTGCCTACTACGAGGCGAATGCCTCGCGCTACGTCGAGCCGGCCAAGGTCCGGCTGCAATACTTGCTCGTCGATGAAGCAGAGATCGGACGGTCGCTGACGCCGAGCGAGTCCGACTTGCGCTCTCTCTATGAGCAGGCGCCAGAGCTGTTTCGCGATCCGGCTACCCAGCAACTACGGGCTTTCGCGGACGTGCGAGAGGTGTTGGCCGATTCCTGGCGCGCTCGCCAGGCGAGGGTACGCTACGGGGAGCTGCACGAGGAGCTGGGTAACGCCGTGTTCGAGGCGATCGACCGGCTCGATCCGGTGGCCGAACGTTTTGGTCTGGAGATCCACGAGACGGGGCTCGTCCCTCTGCAGGAAGTCGAAATCGCCGGCGTGAAGAGCGACAAACTCATCGCGGCCCTTCAGGAAGCGCAAGCGAAGGAAGGACAGAATCTCGATCCGATCGAACTCGCGCCGGGCAAGCTCGCCGCAGTGCGGGTGGCCGAATACGTTCCGCCGAGGCAGATGACGTTCGACGAGGCGCGCGAGCGAGTGACCCAGGATTTGGCGCGAGAAAAAGGACGAGAGCGGCTGCGCGAGCTGGCGCCGCTATGGCTGGATCGGCTGACGCAGGGCGAAGCGCTCCCCGAGCTGTCCTGGCAGCCCGCGCGTAGTGTGACCCGAGCCTCCAGCGTGTTGCCGCCCGAGCTCGTCGATGAGGTTTTCAGGGCCGTTGCGCCTTGGCCCCGTTACCTTGCTTGGGAAGCCGAGAACGGTGATCACTGGTTCGTACGGATCGAGGGAGCGCGGCGTCCGCAATTACAGGCAGACGACCCCATGGTGCGTTTTGCCGGTGAGCGCATCCGCTCGGTGGTAGGCAACGTCGAGTGGCGCGCCTGGCTGAGAACGCTGGAAGCGCGCCACCCGGTAGTGATCCGCCGTGAGGCGCTGCAGGCGCTCACGACGGCACAATGACCCTGCGCTGGTAAGGCCCGGCGCAGCAGAAGCTCATTGCCGGTTTACTCCTGTTCGGGGTTGCCGAGCGCAGTGGTGTTGAACCCCCCGTCGACGTAGAGAATTTCGCCGGTGATGCCGCTTGCCAGATCCGAGCAGAGGAAGGCGGCGGCATTGCCCACCTCTTCGATGGTGACGTTGCGCCGCAGCGGGGCATTGTGCTCGTTGAAGCGCAGCAGTTTGCCGAAACTGCCGATGCCAGAGGCGGCCACCGTTTTGATGGGACCGGCCGAGACGGCATTGACGCGCGTGCCTTCGGGCCCGAGGCAGGCAGCCATGTAGCGCACGGCCGCTTCCAGGCTCGCCTTCGCCAGCCCCATGATGTTGTAGTTGGGCATGGTGCGCACGGCGCCAAGGTAGGTGAGGGTGAGGAGCGACCCGTTTCGTCCCCGCATCATCGGCCTGGCGGCTTTGGCGAGCAAGGGAAAGCTCGCTGCGCTCACTTCCTGAGAGATGCGAAAGGCTTCACGGGTGAACCCATCGAGGAAATCGCCATCGAGCGCTTCGGTGGGGGCGTAGGCGATGGAGTGCACCAGGCCGTCGAGGCCGTCCCAGTATTGACTGATCGCCGTAAACAGCCCTTCGATTTGCGCATCGTCGGTGACGTCGAGCGGGAAGACCAGCTCCGAGCCGAATTCAGACGCCATCTTGCGGATACGTTCCTCGAAGCGTTCGTTCTGGTAGGTGAAGGCAAGGATGGCACCTTCGCGGTGCATCGCTTTGGCGATGCCATAGGCGATCGAACGGTTGCTCATCATCCCCGTGATGAGGATCTTTTTGCCGGTGAGAAAGCCCATTGGGTGTGCTCCGTCATGGTTATCTTATGGCGGCGATTATACGGCAAGCCCGAAGGGGCATTCTATCGGCGCCGGTGAATCGTACGTCGTGCGGTCCGATCGCGTCGTTATGCGGGTTCGGCTGCTCGGCCATCTTTGTGATTTGTCTTGCGTTCCGTGCCTCGGGCGCCTTGCTCGGCAAACGCGCGTAGCGGTTTTCGTGGCGTCCGTGATCCTCAACGCTTCTCGCGCATCAGGCGTGCCTTCTCGCGCTGCCAGTCACGTTCTTTCTCGGCCTCCCGTTTGTCGTGCAGTTTCTTGCCCTTGGCCAGACCGATCGTCGTTTTGATGCGGCCGCGGGAGAAGTGCAGATCGAGGGGTACGAGCGTATAGCCTGCGCGTTCTACCTGGCCGACGAGGCGATCGATCTCGCGCCGGTGCAGTAGCAGTTTGCGGGTGCGCGTGGGGTCGGGGTGGACGTGGGTCGAGGCACTCGCCAGCGGTGTGACGTGCATGCCGAGCAGGAAGATCTCGCCGTCTTTGACGATCACGTAGGCCTCTTTGAGGTTTACGCGGCCGGCGCGGATCGCCTTGACTTCCCAGCCCTGCAGCTCGATGCCGGCCTCGAACGTCTCCTCGATGAAGTAATCGTGGCGTGCCTTGCGGTTTTCGACGATGCTCATGGACGACGTTCCGGTGAAGTGCTGGGGTAGAATCGCCCAATTATAGGTGAGCAGCCGGCGAAAGGGCACGGATGGCCGAAGTCCACAAGCGCGTCTTGATCGATTCCCCAGCGGAGACGATGTTCGAACTCGTCGACCGTTGCGAGGACTACCCCGAGTTCCTGCCCTGGTGTGGCGGGGTCGAGCTGCACCGACGCACGGATGAGGTAACCGAGGCGACGCTGCACGTCGATTTCCATGGCATCAAGACCCACTTTACCACGGTCAACGAAAAGGAATTTCCCCATCGCATGCGCATTCGCCTCAAGGAGGGGCCTTTTCGCCGCCTGGAGGGAGAATGGCGCTTCGTGCCGCTGGGGGAGCAGGCCTGCCGCGTGGAGTTCGACCTCTCCTACGAATTTTCGTCGCGCGTGCTGGAGAAGGTGCTGGGGCCGGTGTTCAATCGCATCGCGGCCACTTTCATCGATGCCTTCGTGCGCCGGGCTCGTCAGATCAAGGGGGAAGGCAGTGACTGAACTGCGTATCGAGCTCGTCTGCGCCCCCGCCCCGGGGGTGATCGATCGTGTATCGCTCGTGTTGCCTGAAGGGGCGACGGTGCGCGATGCCGTGCTGCGCTCGGGGGTGCTCGAACGGCATCCGGCGTTGCAGCGAGACTGGGAGCGCGCGTGCAGCCTCTACGGCCGGCTCGTGCCGCCGGAGACGCCCCTTGCCGAGGGTGACCGGCTGGAACTCACTCGCGCGCTCATCGCCGACCCGAAAGCGGTGCGCCGGCGTCGCGCCCGAACGTCTCGCAACAAAAACTAGCCCTCTCGAAGCTGCCTCGCCGGTATAATTCCGTTTTGGTCCAAGGACTGTACCATGCGATTGCTGAAGAAAGCCCTCACCTTCGACGACGTCCTCCTCGTTCCCGCCCATTCTGCCATTCTGCCGCGCGACGCGGACCTCTCCACCCGGCTCACGCGCGACATCCGCTTGAATCTGCCGCTGGTGTCCGCCGCGATGGACACCGTCACCGAAGCGCGCCTGGCGATCGCGCTCGCCCAGGAAGGCGGCATCGGCATCATCCACAAGAACCTCACGCCCAAGCAACAGGCGGCGGAAGTCGCCAAGGTCAAGCGTTTCGAATCGGGCATTCTCAAGGATCCGGTGACCATTCCGCCGACGATGACCGTGGGCGAAGTACTGGCGTTGACGCGCCAGCTTGGGGTCTCGGGGCTGCCGGTGGTCGAGCACGGCAAAGTGGTGGGCATCGTCACCAACCGCGATCTGCGCTTCGAGACGCGCTTCGAGGCACCCGTGTCCGTCATCATGACCCCGCGTGAGCGGCTCGTCACCGTGCCAGAAGGCTCTTCGCTCGAAGAGGCGAAGGCGCTGATGCAGCGTCACCGCCTTGAACGCGTGCTGATCCTCGACGAGCACGATACGCTCAAAGGGCTCATCACGGTCAAAGACATCCAGAAATCGAGCGAACATCCCCTCGCCACCAAGGACGAGCAGGGCCGCCTGCGCGTGGGGGCGGCGATCGGTGTGGGGCCCGGCACCGAGGAGCGCGCCGAGTTGCTCGTGGCCGCCGGCGTGGACGTGCTCGTGGTCGATACGGCGCACGGCCACTCGCAAGGGGTGCTCGATCGTGTGCGTTGGGTCAAGCGCACCTATCCCCAAGTGCAGGTGGTGGGCGGCAACATTGCCACCGCCGAGGCGGCGCGGGCATTGCTCGATGCCGGCGCGGACGGAGTGAAAGTGGGCATCGGCCCGGGCTCGATCTGCACCACGCGCATCGTCGCCGGGGTGGGCGTGCCGCAGATCACCGCCATCGACGACGTGGCCACGGCGCTGGCCGGTACCGGCGTGCCGCTCATCGCCGACGGCGGCATCCGCTATTCGGGCGACATCGCCAAGGCGCTCGCGGCCGGGGCCGATTCCGTGATGCTCGGTAGCCTCTTCGCGGGGACCGAAGAGGCGCCCGGCGAGACCGTGCTCTATCAAGGGCGCTCCTACAAAGCCTACCGCGGCATGGGCTCGCTCGGGGCGATGCAGCAGGGAGCGGCCGACCGCTATTTCCAAGACGCGAGCGCCAACGTGGAGAAACTGGTGCCGGAGGGCATCGAAGGTCGGGTGCCCTACAAGGGGCCGGTGAGTGCGGTGATCCACCAGCTGGTGGGCGGCGTGCGCTCGGCCATGGGCTACCTGGGCTGCCGCACCATCGCCGAGCTGCAGGAAAAAGCGCAGTTCGTCGAGATCACCGCGGCCGGTGTGCGCGAATCCCACGTGCACGACGTGCAGATCACCAAAGAAGCCCCCAATTACCACGTCGAATGATCCCATGACCCGACACGACAAGATCCTGATCCTCGATTTCGGCTCGCAGCTCACCCAGCTCATCGCCCGGCGCGTGCGCGAGGCGCAGGTCTACTGCGAGATCCATCCTTTCGACGTGGGCGAGGACTTCATCCGTACCTTCGCGCCCCAGGGAATCATCCTTTCCGGCGGGCCGAATTCGGCCTACGCGGCGCTCGATTGGCGCGCGCCCGAGATCGTTTTTGCGCTGGGGGTGCCGGTGTTGGGCATCTGTTATGGCATGCAGACCATGGCCGAGCAGCTGGGTGGCAAAGTAGCGGCGAGCGGCAAGCGCGAATTCGGCTACGCCCAGGTCCGCGTCACCGCCCCGAACCGCCTCTTCGGATCGCTCGCCGATCGCCGCGACGAGGAAGGGCACGCGGTGCTGGAGGTATGGATGAGCCACGGCGACAAGGTGGTCGAGTTGCCGCCGGGTTTCACCGTGATCGGCAGCAACGAGTCCACCCCGATTGCCGCCATGGCCGACGAGGCGCGCGGTTTCTACGGCGTGCAGTTCCACCCTGAAGTCACGCACACGCTCAAGGGCAAGGAGATGCTCGAGCGCTTCGTGCACGAGATCTGCGGCTGCGGACGCGATTGGACCATGCCCGATTTCATCGGCGAGGCCATTGCCCGCATCCGCGCGCAGGTCGGTGACGAGGAAGTGATCCTGGGGCTCTCCGGCGGGGTGGATTCGTCGGTCGCCGCGGCGCTCATTCACCGCGCCATCGGCGATCGGCTCACGTGCGTCTTCGTCGACAACGGCCTGCTGCGCCTCAACGAGGCCGAGCAGGTCATGGCGACGTTCGCGCGCAATCTGGGCGTGAAGGTGATCCACGTCGATGCGAGCGAGCGCTTTCTCTCGGCGCTCGCCGGCGTGGCCGATCCGGAACAGAAGCGGCGCATCATCGGGCGCATCTTCGTCGAAGTCTTCCAGGAAGAGGCGGCGAAGTTGCCGCGTGCGCGCTGGCTCGCCCAGGGGACCATCTATCCCGACGTGATCGAATCGGCCGGGGGCAAGACGAAGAAGGCGGCAAGCATCAAGAGCCACCACAACGTGGGGGGGCTACCCGAGACCCTGAACCTCAAGCTCCTCGAGCCGCTGCGCGAGCTCTTCAAAGACGAGGTGCGGGAGCTCGGCATCGCCCTGGGGCTGCCGCACGACATGGTCTATCGCCATCCTTTCCCCGGACCGGGGCTGGGGGTGCGTATCCTCGGGGAAGTGAAGCGCGAGTACGCCGACACCCTGCGCCAGGCCGATGCCATCTTCATCGACGAGCTGCGCCGCGCCGACTGGTACGACAAGGTGAGCCAGGCGTTTGCCGTGTTCCTGCCGGTGCGCAGCGTCGGCGTGATGGGGGACGCCCGCACTTACGAGCACGTGATCGCCCTGCGCGCGGTGCAGACGCAGGATTTCATGACAGCGCACTGGGCGGAGCTGCCGCACGCGTTGCTCGCCCAGGTATCACACCGCATCATCAACGAGGTGGCCGGCGTCAACCGCGTGGTCTATGATATTTCCGGCAAGCCGCCGGCGACGATCGAGTGGGAGTGAGGCTGCGTTTCCTTCTTCGAGTTTGGGTTATACTTGGATAAACATATTGACCTATTCGCAGTGCTGAGGCTGCGGGGTAATCCAAGCCAAGGAAGGAGACAGGGAATGGCAGTCGAAACGTATCGTTCGGTGTTCCGGCCCGGTTTGTTCGCCGGCCAGAGCGTCATCGTCACGGGCGGGGGAAGCGGCATCGGTCGCTGCACGGCGCACGAGTTGGCCAACCTCGGGGCTAGGGTCGCGCTGGTGGGACGTCGCCTCGAGAAGCTCGAAGCGGTCAAAGGGGAGATCGAAGCCGGCGGCGGTCAGGCGACGATCCACTCCTGTGACATTCGCGACGAGGGGGCAGTCAAGGCGATGGTGGCCGAAGTGTTGGCTCAGCACGGCCGCATCGATGGCCTCGTAAACAACGCCGGCGGTCAATTCCCCGCCCGCGCCCGCGATATCACGCTCAAGGGCTGGGAAGCGGTGGTCAAGAACAACCTCACCGGGGGCTTTCTCGTCTCGCGCGAAGTCTATACACAATGGATGGAGCAGAACGGCGGCGCCATCGTCAATATCATCGCCGACATCTGGGGCGGGATGCCGACCATGGCGCACAGCGGCGCCGCTCGCGCCGGCATGCTCAATTTCACCGAGACCGCCGCCTGTGAATGGGCCCACTCGGGTGTGCGCGTCAATGCCGTGGCTCCGGGGTGGATCGCCAGCAGCGGCTTCGATACCTACGATGAGGCGATGCAGAAGGAGTTGCGCCGCCTACAGACGAAAGTCCCGCTGCAGCGCTATGGGACCGAAGCCGAAGTCTCGGCGGCCATCGTCTTCCTCTTGTGTGAGGCGGCTGCCTTCATCACCGGTTCCTGCATTCGGGTCGATGGCGGTGTACCCAACGCCCGGCCGACCTGGACGTTGATTCCCCACGACCGCTCCAAGCCGTTCAACGGCTTTTTGCTCTATCGGCCACCGCGCTGCCTACAGCCCGAAACGGGAGAACAGCAATGAATCGCCCTTTCTTTGCCGCGAACCTCGCGGATTCTGCCGCCTTTGCCCCTTATCTGCGCCCCGGTGTCTTCGTCGACAGCGATCATCCTGCGGTGATCGAATTTGCCTGCGCCCGGGTCGAAGGGTGTGAAAACGTGCGCGAAGCCGCGGTGCGTTTATATTACGCCGTGCGCGACGAATTTCTCTATGATCCTTACGGCATCGATACCTCCGTCGAGGCCCTCAAGGCGAGCCGAGTGATCGAAGTCGGTCGTGGCTTCTGCGTGCCCAAGGCGGCCTTGCTGGCGGCGGCAGCCCGCGTCGTGGGGATTCCTGCCCGGGTGGGCTATGCCGATGTGCGCAACCACCTCACTAGCCCGCGCCTGCGCGAGGCCATGGGCACCGACCTGTTCGTTTTTCATGGCTACACCGAGCTGTGGATTGATGGCCGGTGGGTGAAAGCTACCCCGGCCTTCAATCGTACTCTGTGTGAAAAAGCCGGCATCAAACCACTGGAGTTCGACGGACGACACGATTCGCTCTTTCACGAGTTCGACGTCGCTGGCCGTCGCCACATGGAATACGTGCGTGACCGCGGCACCTTCGCCGACCTCCCCCGCGAAGAAATGCTCGCGGCTTGGGCCGAACATTATCCCGGTTACGAGCGTTGGGCGGGGTCGGTCAAGGGAGATTTTCAAGCCGAGGCTCAGGGGATGTGAGCCCAGGTCTTACCGGGCGCGTCCGCTGCCGCCCAGCAACACCGGCACCGCTTTCTTGCTTTCGGCGCGAGATGCTACCGGTTCTTTCATTGCAAAAGGGGCGTTGTCGCCTCTGGGTTCGTAGGGCCGGGAGAAGTCGAAACCGTCGGGGGCGCGTCCGCTGCGCTCGGCGCTGCGACGGCGGGCGGGTTCGGTGCGCCGTTCGCGTGGTGGGGGCTCCAGCGTTTCGGCGGGAATGGGGCGACCGAGCATTTTTTCGATCGCCTGCAGCCGCTCCTCTTCGCTCGCATCGACGAGCGAGATCGCCAAGCCTTCGTGGCCGGCGCGCCCGGTGCGTCCGACGCGGTGCACGTAGTCTTCGGGGTTGGAGGGTAGGGCGTAGTTGATGACGAAGGGCAGTTCCTCGATGTCCAGACCCCGGGCGGCGACGTCGGTGGCCACGAGCACGCGCAGCGAGCCGTTCTTGAAGGACTCGAGTACCTCGAAACGCTGCTGCTGGGATTTGTCGCCGTGGATCGCTTCGGCCTGGATGCCTCGCCGTTGCAGGAGAGAGGCGAGCCGTCCGCAGGCGATTTTGGTGTCGACGAAGACGAGCGCCTGGCCGGGGTGGCGCTGCAGCAGTTCGACGAGCGCTTCGCGCTTGTGCGCGGCCTCACAGCGCACGACACGGTGCGTGATGGTCTCGCTCACCGTGTTGCGCCGCGCCACTTCGATCGTTTCCGGCTCGCGCAATAGCTGTTGGGCGAGTTTCTTGATTTCGGGCGAAAAAGTGGCCGAGAAGAGCACGGTTTGGCGTTCCCGCGGCAAGCGCTCCATGATGCGGCGGATGTCGGGCATGAACCCCATGTCCAGCATCCGGTCGGCTTCGTCGAAGACGAGAAATTCGACCTGGTTGAGCTGGATGGTCTTCTGTTCGAGGTGATCGAGTAGCCGTCCCGGGGTGGCCACTACGATCTCCACGCCGCGGCGCAGTTCCTCGATCTGCGGCTTGATGTCCACGCCGCCATAGATCGCCGCGGCGCGCAGTGGCAGATGTTTGCCGTACTGACGCACGGATTCATAGACCTGCAACACCAGCTCACGCGTGGGGGCGAGTACGAGCGCGCGCACGGGGTGGCGGGCGGGGCTCGCCGAGGTGTTGGCGTGGGGCGCGAGGCGCTGCAGCAGCGGCAGGGTGAATCCGGCGGTTTTGCCGGTG
This sequence comes from Tepidiphilus olei, assembly GCF_006980705.1. GTDB lineage: Bacteria > Pseudomonadota > Gammaproteobacteria > Burkholderiales > Rhodocyclaceae > Tepidiphilus > Tepidiphilus olei. The sequence continues at coordinate 77,415 of NZ_SBHO01000008.1, forward strand.
CCGGTCTGGGCTGCGCCGAGCAGGTCCTTGCCGGCGAGAATGCGCGGGATGGCTTGGGCCTGGATTGGCGTGGGTTCGGTGTAACCGAGGTCGTTGACGGCGGCAAGCAGTTCCGGCAGAAGCCCAAGCTCAGAGAAAGTCATCGGAGGTCGTGCGCTCCAGAAACGGAAGAAAATGGCAAAGACAAGAAATTATACGCCGGCATCGGGCAATCGGCGGCGAACTCAAGCCAAGGCTCGGGCAAAGACGGTGACTTCTTCGCGGTCGTGGTAGAGCTGCTTGCAACGCAGCTCGATGCCGCCGGCCTCGCGCGTGAGCCGCTGTAGCCGCTTGCGGGCGTCTTCTAGCGCTTCGAGGCGTTTTTTCATCGGGAGTTTCAGGTTGAAGAGGGCGTAGCGGCACAGGCGTTGGGCAAACCAGCGGCCGACGAGCTCGGCGATGCGGCTGGGTTGCTCCACCATGTCGCACAGTAGCCAATCGACGCGACCGCGCGGGCGCCAGGTAAACCCGTCGGCGCGCTGCCAGTCGACGAGTCCCGAGGCGAGGAGCCGCGCATCCAGCCGGCCGTTGTCGATCGCGCTCACGCGCAATCCCCGCTGGACCATCTGCCAGGTCCAGCCTCCCGGGGCGGCGCCCAGATCCACGGCTTTCGTGCCGGGGCGCAGCCAGCGAGCACGTTCGTCTTCGTCGAGCAGCACGAGGAGCGCTTCGGCGAGTTTGAGCGCCGATCGGCTGGGGGCTTCCGCCGGCAGGCGCAACCGCGGAATGCCGTTTTCCCAGGGAGAGAGGAGCGCGGCGGGAGCATTACCCAAAAAGGCTTCGCGCGAGGAAGGGAAGAAGACGACGAGCACGTCGCGGGCGCGCTCGGCGAACTTGCCGGCCTCGGTGAGCGCCGTTTCGAGGTGCGGCCGCAGGCGGCGGCAGAAACCGGAGAGAGTGCGTCCTTCGTCGCTATCGGGAAAGGCGAGACGCAGGGCGGAGAAGCGCGTGCGGGGGTGATGGTGCACGACGTTCTCGAGCAAGGGGCGTACCCGATCGCGCTCCGGCAGCGTCAGGCGATCGAACCAGGGCAGGCACTCGCGGGCGAAGACGAGCTCGCGCCAGGAGGGCAGGGAGATCTCGTCCGGCAGTGGGGCACGGGCATCCAGAAGCACGTAGCCGCTGCGCGTCTGTACCGTCAATTCGACAGGGACGCCTTGGGCGTCGGCCCAGCGGCGCAGTTCGGCGGCGGCCTCGGGCTCGAAACCTGGGCGGGTGAGGGCGATCAACCCTTGCGGCGGGGAATGCATGGCGTACACTACGAGCGAAATGGCAATGATACCGCGGCGTGCCGGCAGCGGCGCGCTTTTCGACGAAGGAGAGAACGAGCATGGAATATCGCACGCTGGGAGAGGGTGCCTTGCAGGTGTCGGCGATCTGCATGGGGACGATGACGTTCGGGGAACAGAACGACGAGGCACAGGCGCACGCGCTGCTCGATCGCGCTTGGGAGGCCGGGATCAATTTCTACGACACGGCGGAGATGTACCCCGTGCCGGCGCGCGCCGAGACCTACGGGGCGACGGAGCGCATTGTCGGTACCTGGCTCAAACGCAAGCCGCGCGATCGAGTGATCCTCGCCACCAAGGCGGCAGGGCCGCGGCGGCGGTTGACGTGGATCCGCGGTGGTCCCAGCGGGTTCGACGAGCGTAATCTGCGCGAGGCGATCGAAGGCAGCCTGCGGCGCTTGCAGACCGATTACGTCGATCTCTATCAGCTGCACTGGCCGGATCGCAACCAGCCGATGTTCGGACAATGGCGGTTTGATCCGGACAAGGAGCGACCGATGGTGCCGATCCGCGCCCAGCTCGAAGCGCTCGCCAAGCTGGTCGAGGAAGGAAAGATCCGCTACGTCGGCGTCTCGAACGAACATCCTTGGGGCGTGATGCAGTTCGTGCGCCTAGCCGAAGAGCATGGTTTGCCGCGCATCGTCTCGATCCAGAACGCCTATCATCTGATGAACCGCACCTTCGAGTATGGCCTGGAAGAGGTCTGCTTCCGCGAACGGGTGGGCTTGCTCGCCTATTCTCCGCTCGCTTTTGGCCTTTTGAGCGGCAAGTATCTTGCTGACCCTCATGCCGAGGGGCGTTTGACGCGCTTTGCTGGTTTTGGGCAGCGCTACACCAAACCCAATGTCCAGCCGGCGGTCGAGGCCTACGCGCAGCTTGCGCGCGAGCTGGGAGTGAGCCCGGCCACGCTCGCGCTGGGCTGGGTCTATCATCGCCACTGCGTGACGAGCACCATCATCGGTGCGACTCGCCCCGAGCAGCTGGAGGAGAACCTGCAGGCATGGAATTGGCGCCCGAGTCCGGAGGTGCTCGCGCGCATCGATGAAATCCACCTGCGCTATACGAATCCGGCGCCTTGAGAAGGACTGAACGCTAACGGCCCGGTGGGGCGGCCGTGGACGGTGGTGTTCCGGGAGCCGGAGCGCCGGGCGCGCTTTCCGGCTTGGGGATGATGGGCTGCGAGCGTTTGAGCGGTTCGGTGGGGACGAACACCGGGGGTACTTCGCGCAGGTTGTTCTGCAGCATGTAATCGTTCATTTCCCGCCATCCCTCGAAGATCGCCGACTTCGAGGCGTTGGGGTTGAGGGCATAGCAATCTTCGAGTGAGCGTCCGGCGTGGCGGCAGGCAGCCCCGATCGCCCTGGCCTCCGCTTCGGCCTTCTTGGCGTCGTTGAGGCCGATGGCGTCATAGAAGGTGTCGCAGCCGGCGAGCAGAACCACGCTCAAGCAAAGTAGGGGCAGTAGGCGAGGCATGTAGGGCTTCCTGAAGGTGAAGGGTGTGATGCAACGAGGTTGACGGTTCCATGGAGAAAAACTTGATCTCGAGTGCCGTCTGGATTTTTCTCCACGGTGTGAGTATAATTCCATCCTCTCGGAGAGGTACCGAAGCGGTCATAACGGCGCCGACTCGAAATCGGATGGCCGGGTAAAACCGGCACGCGGGTTCGAATCCCGCCCTCTCCGCCAGGTTTCGTTGGCAATGCCGCAAGGCGTGCGGAACCGGTTTACAGCGAATGGTTTTTTTGCTACCATGCGCGCTCTTCTGCCGGGGGTATAGCTCAGTTGGTAGAGCGCTTGCATGGCATGCAAGAGGTCAGCGGTTCGACTCCGCTTACCTCCACCAGAGAAAACGGTTGTGCGGGTCCCCATCGTCTAGAGGCCTAGGACACCGCCCTTTCACGGCGGTAACCGGGGTTCGAATCCCCGTGGGGACGCCAGGTTCATGAGTGCGGAGTGGTAGTTCAGTCGGTTAGAATACCGGCCTGTCACGCCGGGGGTCGCGGGTTCGAGTCCCGTCCACTCCGCCAGGAATACCGCAGGTGCTTCGTCGGGGGTGTAGCTCAGTTGGTAGAGCGCTTGCATGGCATGCAAGAGGTCAGCGGTTCGATTCCGCTCACCTCCACCAGGGAAACGGTTTTACGGGTCCCCATCGTCTAGAGGCCTAGGACACCGCCCTTTCACGGCGGTAACCGGGGTTCGAATCCCCGTGGGGACGCCAGGTTCATGAGTGCGGAGTGGTAGTTCAGTCGGTTAGAATACCGGCCTGTCACGCCGGGGGTCGCGGGTTCGAGTCCCGTCCACTCCGCCAGTTCTTCGCAAAAAAGCGGGCTTCGTGCCCGCTTTTTTGCGTCTACGCGCACCCCGCTGCTGGGGAAACGCTGAAGAAATGAGCGAGCGGGATGAAGCGCAAGGCGCACGGAGCGCAGCGACCGAGACATATCGAGTGGATAGGCGAGGGAGCGAGCACCGCGCAACGCAGCGATTCGCCCGCGCAGCCAATTATTCAGCGTTTCCCCAAGGTCTCTTGCATGGTCACCAATGACCCTTTATGCTCTTGGGGACGGTCGGCGCAACCGCCGGGGCGGGGAATGGGAGATGGACGATGGGCGAGGGGGCGGGCAAAGCGGACTCCGGCGCGGGATTCCTGATTTTTCATGGCAACCGGGTGGAAAACCTGCGCCAGCTGGCGGTGACCTGGCTGGGACGGGAGCCGCTGCCGCCGCTCGTGCCGGAGTGTTTCCTCGTGCAGGGCAACGCCATGGCGCAGTGGCTGCGGCTCGCGCTGGCTGCGGGGGCAAACGAAGGGGGCTATGGCGTGGCGGCGGCGCTGGAGTTTTCCCTGCCCTCGACCTTCCTGTGGCGTTGTTACCGGGCCGTGTTGGGGGCGAAAGCGGTGCCGGAGCGCTCGCCCTTCGATCTGCCCTTGCTGCGTTGGCGCTTGCTGCGTTTGCTGGGATCTCTGCCGGAGGATCCGGTCTATGAGCCGCTGCGCCGTTTCCTCGCGGAAGAAACGCAAGCCGAGGAGCACGCGCCGGGCGAGGGGCTGCGGCGGCAGGTGCGCGCGGAGCGGGCGATGCGCAAGCGCGATCAGTTGGCCGGGCGCATCGCCGAGCTGTTCGACCAGTATCAGGTCTATCGTGCCGACTGGCTGCAGGCTTGGGGCGCGGGTCGGGACGTGCTGCGCGACGCGCACGGCACGGAATCGCCGCTCGAGGAGGGGCAGCGTTGGCAGGCGGCGCTGTGGCGCCTGTTGTGTGCCGACGTGGCGCGTACCGATCCAGGAGCCGAGCGCACGGCGCGCTCGAGCGTGCACTCGGCCTTTCTCGAAGCGGTCGGAACCTGGCAAGGTCCGCCCCCGCCGGGACTGCCACGGCGGCTCGTCGTCTTCGGGATTTCGAGCCTGCCGCAGCAGTGGGTGGAGGCGTTGGCGGCGCTGGGGCGCTGGATTCCGGTGCTGCTCTTCGTGCATAACCCTTGCCGTTACCATTGGGCCGACGTGGTCGATGGGCGCGAGCTATTGCGGCAGCAGGAGAAATGGCGTCGGCGCCGGCGGCGGCGTGAGGGGCAGCCGGATTTCATCCCGGAAGCGGAACTCCATCGCCATGGTCATCCCTTGCTTGCGGCCTGGGGCAAGCAGGGAAGGGATTTCATCGCCCTGCTCGACGAGTTCGACGAGGAGGCGGTGCGCCAGCGCTACGCGGGGAAGGTGGAAGGAAACGGCGGACGGCTCGACTGGTTCGAGGCGCCCGAAGCAACGAACACTTTACTGCAGCAACTGCAGGAAGACATCCTCGAATTGCGTCCCCTTGCCGAGACGCGGGAACGATGGCCGGGCGTGGATCTCGATCACGACCGTTCCCTCGTCTTTCACGTGGCGCACGGCCCGCAGCGGGAAGTGGAGGTGCTGCACGATCAGCTGCGCGCGGCTTTCGACGAGGACCCGACCCTGCGCCCCGACGAGGTGATCGTCATGGTGCCGGACATCGAGGTCTATGCGCCACACATCGAGGCGGTGTTCGGTGCGATCGAACCCGAGGATCCGCGCCACATTCCGTTTTCGCTCGCCGACCAGGGGCTGCGTGCGCGCGACCCGCTGCTGCAGGGGCTGGAGCTCCTGCTCGATCTGCCGCAGGGGCGGGCACGGGTGGGGGATGTGCTCGATCTCCTGGACGTACCGGCACTGCGCCGGCGATTCGGGATCGACGACGAGGCGCTGCCGCGTCTGCGTTCCTGGGTCGAGGGGGCGCAGATCCGCTGGGGACTGAATGGGGATCATCGGCGCGACCTGGGCTTGGGCGAGCAGGGGGGAGGGGAGTGGCTCGAGCAGAATTCCTGGCGATTCGGTCTCGAGCGCATGCTCTACGGCTATGCGGCGGGTGATGCGCCGGCCTGGAGGGGGGTCGAACCTTTCGACGAGGTCGGGGGGCTGGAGGCGGGCCTCGTCGGTCCGCTGGCGGATGTGCTCGAGGCCTTGGAGACGGCGCGTCATCAGCTACGCGAGCCGCTCACGCCCTCCGAGTGGGGCGAGCGGCTGCAGGCGCTGCTCGCACGCTTTTTTGCCGCCGGGGACGACGAGGAAACCGTCACCCTGATGCGGCTGGAGACCGCCCTGCAGGACTGGGTGGAAGCGTGCGCCGCGGCGGGGCTGGAGGAGCGTTTGCCGCTGGCGGTGGTGCGCGAACCATGGCTGGAGCGTTTGGAGGAACAGGGCCTGTCGCAGCGTTTCTTTGCCGGGCGGGTGATCTTTGCCACCCTCATGCCGATGCGGGCGATCCCGTTTCGGCACGTCTATCTGCTGGGGATGAACGACGGAGATTATCCGCGCGCGCGCGTGCCTTCCGATTTCGACCTCATGGCGGGAAATTATCGTCCGGGGGACCGCTCACGGCGCGAGGACGACCGTTATCTCTTCCTGGAAGCGCTCCTGTCGGCTCGCGAGCGCTTTTACGTTTCCTGGGTGGGGCACCGCATCACCGACAATGCGCCGCAACCGCCTTCGGTGCTGGTGGCCCAGCTGCGCGAGCACCTGGCGGCGGGCTGGACGGGGCATCGGGCGGGAAAGAAAGAGCCCGTGCAAGGGGAGGATCTGCTGGCGGCGCTCACGACCGAGCATCGGCTGCAGCCTTTCAGTCCGGCCTATTTCCCACCCGAATCGGCGCCGGGGGCGCTCTTTACCTATGCCCGCGAATGGCGTGCGCGACGTGAGGCAGAGCCCCGTGTTCCTTCCAAGCCGTTACAACCGCCCGTGCTCGAGGAGCCGCTGCGAGTGCGGGAGCTCGCGCAGTTCCTGCGCCATCCGGTACGGTCCTTCCTGCGCGATCGACTCGGCGTCTTCCTCGAACTGGACGATCCGGGCAGCGAGGAGGCCGAGCCGTTCGCGCTCGATGGTTTGACCCTGTGGAGCCTGCGCCAGGAAGTGATCGACGCGCAGCGGGTGGCCCTGCGGCAGGGACGGGACGTGGCCGCGGTGCGAAGGGCGGCGATCGGCCGCATCCGTCGGCGCGGCGTGCTGCCTGCCGGGGAGATGGGAACGCTGTGGGCGGCAGAACTCGAGGAGGGGATGGACGAGCTCTTCGCGCGCTATCAGGAAGCGCTGACGCCTTGGCCGCTGGAGCACGCAGGCGGCGAGGAGGTGCGCTTTGCCGCCGACGGTCTGGAGCTTGCCGACTGGCTGGGGGACTGGCGCGGCAACGATGAGGGCGAACGGGCGCGGGTATTGATCTCGCCGAGCGAGCTCGTGAAAGACGGCAAATACCGCCCGGATCGGCTGGCGGGCTACTGGGTACAGCATCTGGCGGCCAATGCCGGGGCCGGGCCGACGTGGACGGTGGTCTTGAGCCGCGTGGGGGACTACACTTTTGCCCCGCTTGGGGACGCGGCAGCCGAACCGCTCGCGGCGCTGCTGCGCGCCTGGGCCGAGGGCATGTGCCGGCCGCTGCCCTTTGCGTTCCAGGCGTCGCTGGCGTGGCGGAAAGCGTGGTGTAAAGCGCCGAACAAAGGCGAGGAAGAGGCGTGGGAGGCGGCGCGCAAGGCGTATGAAGGCAACGGCTGGACGGACGGCGAGCGCGACCAGGACCCCTACCTGGCGCGCGCCTGGCCGAGATTTGCCGACTTGCGCGCGAGCGGCGAGTTCGCGCACTGGGCCGAGGTGCTGCTCGGGCCTTTGCTGCAGTACGTGGAGGCCACCAAGGAAGGGAAAAAAGGAGCGCAGGCGTGACGGAAGAGGCGAAGGAGGTAGATCTGCTGGGGTTTCCTCTGTGGGGCAGCCGTCTGATCGAGGCAAGCGCCGGTACCGGCAAGACGTATACCATCGCCGCGCTCTACGTGCGCCTGGTGCTGGGGCATGGCGGAGCGGAGGCGGCGTTCCGCCGCCCTTTCACGCGTGAGGAGGGCAAGACCCGGGATAACTCAGGCGGCGGGGAGGGAAAAATGCTCTGCTGCCCGCTCACCCCGCCCGAGATCCTGGTAGTGACCTTCACCGAGGCGGCCACCAAGGAGCTGCGCGAGCGCATCCGCCGGCGTCTGAGCGAGGCGGCGCGCTGGTTCGGCCATCCGGCCGGGGAGGAAATCCCCGAATGGGTGGATGAGTTCCTGCGCGCATTGCGCGCCCAATATCCCGAACAGGATTGGCCGGGATGCGAGCGCCGGCTGCAGGCTGCGGCCGAATGGATGGACGAGGCGGCGGTCTCGACCATCCACGGCTGGTGTCACCGCATGCTGCGCGAGCACGCGTTCGACAGCGGCAGCCTCTTCAGCGAGACGCTGGAGACGGAGACGGAGGACCTGTTGCTCGAGGCGGTGCGCGATTACTGGCGGGAGTTCTTCACGCCGCTGCCGGCCGAGGCGCTGGCGCTGTTGCGCGGCTGGTTTGCTCCGGATTTCACGCCGGAAGGGATGCAACGGCGCTTGAGCCGCCTGCTGCCGCTCGCCGCGGATCTGGAAGGGGAGAGCGGGCCGGCGGAGGTGACGGCGGAAGTCCTGCGGCAATGGGGGGAGGCGAAGGCGCCGTGGGAGAAATGGGTGCCCGAGTTGCAGGCCCTCTTTGATGAGGCGCGCAATCGCAAGGAGCTCGACGGGCGGAAATTGCGCACCGATATCGTACAGAACTGGTTGGCGGCGCTGGCTCGGTGGCGCGACGACCCGTTGGCGGAGGCGCCGGATTTGTCCGATTCGGCCTGGAATCGTTTGACGCGCGCGGGTTTGGACGAGGCGTGGAAGGGCGGCGAGGCGCCGAGGCATGCGGCGATCGACGCGCTGGAAAACCTGCGCTCACGGCTCGAACGGCTGCGCGAGCAGGGCAAGGCGAGCGTCCTTGCACATGCGGCGCGCTGGGTGGCGCAGCGTTTTGCCGTGCTGCAGCGGCGGCGGGCGCAGCTGGGATTCGACGATCTGCTCACCCGTCTCGACGAGGCGCTGCGCGGACCCAACGGCGAGCGGCTCGCCGCGCGCATCCGACAGTCTTTCCCCGTGGCCTTGATCGACGAATTCCAGGACACCGACCCGGTACAGTACCGCATCTTCGAGTCGGTCTATGCGCCGCAGAAGAACGATCCTCAGACTGCACTTATCCTCATCGGCGACCCCAAGCAGGCGATCTACGCCTTTCGCGGCGCCGACATCTACACCTATCTCGAAGCGCGCTTGGCCTGCGACGGGCGGCGCTACACCCTGCGGCGCAATTTCCGTTCGACCCCGGCGATGGTGGAGGCGGTCAATCGCGTCTTTCTCAACGCGCAGGAAAAGAACGAGGCCGGTGCCTTTCTCTTCAAAATCTCGGAAGAGGAGGATCTCCTGCCTTTCCTGCCGGCAACCGCCCAGGGACTGGACGAACGGTTCGTGTGTGAGGGGCATGAGCCGCCGGCGCTCGTGGCGTGGTGGGTGGCGGAAAACGAGGATGCGAGTCAGGCGATCAAGGTGACGGCGTATCGGGAACTGGTCGCCCACGGCTGCGCCGAGGAGATCGTGCGCCTGCTGCGGCTGGGGCGGGAAGGGCGGGCAGGGTTCGTCGATCCGGCAAAAGGGACGATGCGACCGGTGAGGGCCGCCGACGTGGCGGTGCTGGTGCATACGGGCGAAGAGGCGCGGCTGATCCGCGCGGCGCTCGCGCGGCGCGGCGTGCGCAGCGTCTATCTCTCCGAGCGTAGCTCGGTGTTCGCGAGCCCCGCGGCGGCCGACCTGCAGCGCTGGCTCGAGGCCTGCGCCGAGCCGCAGAACGATGCGCGCCTGCGCTCGGCCCTGGCGAGCGCCACGCTCGGGCGGTCATGGGAAGAAATCGATGTGCTGGAGCGCGATGTCCTTGCCTGGGAAGCGGAAGTGGCACGCTTTCTCGGTTATCGCGATCTGTGGCGGCGGCAAGGGGTATTGCCCATGCTGCGCCGGTTGATGCATGACTTCGACGTGCCCGCGCGACTGCTCGCGGGGGAGACGCCCGAAGGCGACAGCGGCGAGCGGCGGCTCACCGACCTGCTGCACTTGAGCGAGCTCTTGCAGAAGATGAGCCGCGGGTTGGACGGCGAACATGCCCTCATCCGCGCCTTGGCCGAGGCGCGCCAGGACGGTGGGCAGGGCGCCGAGGAGCGGCAGCTGCGCCTGGAGAGCGACGAGGCGCTCGTCAAGGTGGTGACGGTGCACAAGGCCAAGGGATTGGAGTATCCGCTCGTCTTCCTGCCCTTCGCCTGTTCGTTCCGGCAGGTCAAGAAGGACGATCTGCCCCTCGTCTGGCACGATGAAGCGGGGCGGCGGCAGGTATCGCTCCGTGCTGACGAAACGGCGTTGGCCTGCGCCGAGCGCGAGCGTCTGGCCGAGGATCTGCGCAAGCTCTACGTGGCGCTCACCCGGGCGCGTTTCGCCACATGGATCGGCGTGGGGGCGCTGGAGAACCTGCACGCGAGCGCCATGGGCTATGCCTTGGGCGTGCGGCAGGGCGATTCCGTGCCGGAGGTGCGCCAGAAGCTGGACTCGCTCGCCGAGGGATGCGATTTCCTCGTGATCGCACCCGTGCCGGTTCCTGGCGAGGAACGCCTGCCGGCGGACGGGGAAGGAATCACCTTGGGGCCGGCGCGTACGCCGCGCCGCCGGATCTTCGCCTCGTGGGGGATCTCCAGCTACTCGGGACTGCGCAGCACGCTTGCGGCCGACCCGCAGACACCGGACGAAGCCAAGGTGCGCGAGCTCGTCCATGCGCCCCCACCGGGGCCGACGGTGCCGGCGACGGGGATCCACGCCCTGCCGCCGGGAGCGGCGACCGGCACCTTCCTCCACGGTCTGCTCGAATGGGCGGCACGCCAAGGGTTTGCCACGGTGTGCGCCGACGGCGGGATGCGGCTGCGCGACCAGGTGGCGCGGCGCTGCGCGGTGCGCGGCTGGACGGCGCACGTCGAGCTGCTCACCCACTGGCTCCTGACGGTGATGCAGGCTAATCTGCCTTTGCCGGGAGGGGGGACGTGCCAATTGGCCACGCTTTCCGACTATCTGCCAGAGATGGAATTCTGGTTCTCGGTGCCCGAGACCCGCATCGATGCGCTGGATGCCCTGGTGCAGCGGCACACCTTGAAGGGAGCGGAGCGCCCGAGGCTGACGCCGGGGCGGATCAAGGGCATGATCAAAGGGTTCATCGACCTCGTCTTTTGCTGGGAGGGGCGCCATTACGTGCTCGACTACAAGTCCAACGTCCTGGGGGCGACGGATGCCGCCTATGGGTGGGCGAACCTGGAGGCGGCCGTGCTGGAGGGGCGCTACGACCTGCAATACGCGCTCTATCTGCATGCCTTGCACCGGCATCTGCGCGTGCGCCTGCCTGGTTACGATCCGCGGCACCATCTGGGCAGCGCGGTGCTGCTCTTCCTGCGCGGCATCCACGACGAACCCGGCAAAGGCGTGTTTTGCGCGCAGGCGGAGGCAGCGCTGCTCGATGGGCTCGACGCCTTGCTCGATGGCCCCGGCGGGAGGCTGACATGAATGTGCTATCGTGTGGTTTGACCCTGATCGATTCCACGTCGTGGACACACGACGTGGAATACGAGCGAGGGAGAGGGTAAAGCATGGATTATGTCCTGACGGAACATGCCAGGGATGCGCTCGCGAGACGTAATATTCCCTTGATCTGGGTTGAACGTGCCTTGCATACGCCGGAAATGACCGAAGCCGATTCCGTCGATGCCGATCTGGAGCATCACTTGGTGCGTATTCCCGAATTTGGCAACCGGGTGTTGCGCGTGATCGTCAATGTCAAAAAAGTTCCGCCGCATGTCGTCACGGCATTCATTGATCGCAGGAGGTCATCCCGTGAAACTTAAAATCGATCGACAGGCCGACGCCCTCTATCTGACTTTGTGTGATCTGCCTGCCAGCCGGTCGGAAGAAATATTTCCCGGCATCATCGTCGATTATGATGATGAAGGCAAAATGATCGGCATTGAAATGCTCTATCTGTCGAAGCGGGTTTCGGAAGAGGACATTCGCCGGGTTTTGTTCGAGACCGTGACAGAAGGTGCCTGAGACGACGTCAAAAAAATCATTCCCAGCCCATACGAACAGTCAGCAACATGCATCGAACCCGGGGGTTGCCGCAAGCATGAGCACAGCGGATCTGCGCGACGATCTGGCCCGCTGGGTGCAGGATGGCTGGTTGCGGCCGCTCGATGCGGCCTTTGCGCGATTCCTGCAGGAAAAAGTGCCGCAGGCGTCGTCACGGGCGATCCTTGCCGCGACCCTGGCGAGCCACCAGTTGGGGCGCGGCCATGTGTGCCTCGATCTCGCCGCGCTCGCCGACGATGCGGTGTTCACCTTGGCGATCCCCTCGCGCGATGCAAACGGGCTGCCGACGCCAGCGGGGGCGGCCCAGGGGGAAGCGCTCGAATCCTGGTTCGCCGCGCTCTCCTGCCCCGAGCTGGTGGGACAGGGCGAGGAGGAAGAGGCGGCGCCGCTCGTGCGCCGGGCGCATCGCCTCTATCTGCGCCGCCAGTGGGACAACGAGCGTGCCGTGCGGCAGGGGGTTCTCGCCCGGGTACGGGAAGTCGTCCCGCTCGACCCGGAGCCGGTGCGAACCCTCCTCGAAGCGCTCTTTCCCTCCGGCGAAGGCGACGTATGGCAGCGGCTCGCCTGTGCGCTCGCGCTGCGGCGACGCTTTGCGCTGATTACCGGCGGTCCCGGCACGGGCAAGACGAGCACCGTGGTGCGCCTCATCGCCTTGCTGCAGGCGCTCGCCCTGCAGGGGAGGTTGGCGGGGCGGGGCGAGGCGCCGCTGCGCATCCGGCTCGCCGCGCCCACCGGCAAGGCGGCCGCGCGGCTGAGCGAATCGATCGGTCGTTCCCTCGAGCGGTTGCAGTGGGAGGCGTTGCCCCAAGGCGAACGGATCCGCGCCACACTGCCGCAGGAGGTGTCGACGCTGCACCGTCTGCTGGGCGCCCGGGCTGGGTCGCGACGATTCCGCCACGACGAGGCCGATCCGCTGGTGCTGGACGTGCTGGTGATCGACGAGGCCTCGATGGTCGACCTCGAGATGATGGCGGCGGTGCTGCGGGCCTTGCCTCCGGCGGCGCAGTTGGTATTGCTCGGTGACAAGGATCAGCTGGCCTCGGTCGAGGCCGGCGCCGTGCTCGGCGGTCTGTGTCGGCGTGCCGACGAAGGGCACTATACGCCCGAGACGATCGCCTGGCTGCGGGCGACCTTGGGGGAGAGCCTGCCTGCGGGATTTGCCGGGGAGACGGGCGAAGAATCCCCTTCCCCTCGTTACGTCGACTTCCAGGGCTCGGCCCTCGATCAGGCGATCGCCATGTTGCGCCAGAGCCACCGTTTCGCCGCCGAGAGCGCCATCGGCCGGCTCGCGGCGGCGGTCAATCGGGGCGATGCGGCCGCGGCGCGGGGGGTTCTGGGTGGGCCCCTCGCGGACGATCTGAACGCTCCGGGCGAAGAGGGTGGGGAAGGACGCGCCTCGATCACGCCCGGCCATCCGCGCTCCGAAGTGGCCCTTCTCGTTCCCCAAAGTCAGGAGGACGCAGCGTTGCGTCGGCTCGTGTGCGGCACGCAAAAGAATCCCGCGGGCTACGCGTTTTATTTACAAGTGCTGCATGCGCAGCGCCCGCTGCCCGAAGCGCCGCAGGCGGCGTGGGACGACTGGGCACGGGCGGTGCTCGCAGCCTACGCCGGGTTCCAGATACTGTGCGCCCTGCGCGAGGGGCCTTGGGGCGTGGGGGAGATGAATCGGCGCATCGCGCACTGGTTGCGCCGCCAAGGGTCGTTGCCGGACGAAGAAGGCTGGTACGAGGGGCGCCCGGTGTTGATGACGCGCAACGCCTACGCCTTGGGTCTGATGAACGGCGACGTGGGGGTGACGCTTGCTCTGCCTGGGGCTGAAGGGCAAGCCCCGCGGCTGATGGTGGCCTTTGCCGCCGCTGGTGGGCTGCGCTGGGTGCTGCCCGCTCGTTTGCCCGAGGTGGAGACGGTGTTCGCGCTCACGGTGCATAAGTCGCAAGGCTCGGAGTTCGGGCACGCGGTGCTGGTGTTGCCGGATACCCCCAGCCCTTTGCTCACGCGCGAGCTGATCTATACCGGTATCACCCGCGCCCGCTCGCGGTTCACTCTGGTGGATCCGTCGGGCGGGGCCATGCTGGAAGCGGCGATCGCGCGCCGCGTGCTGCGCTCGTCCGGGCTGGAAGCGCCTCTGGAATAAGCGGGAGGATTCAGGAAACGCTGAAGAAATGAGTTTCCTTCAGTCGCGGCGCTGAATCTTGATCACGATGGTGTCGGTGCCGCGTGGCGACAGCGCCAGCGACACGACCCAGGTGAGGATGCTATAGACGATGGCGCCCCAGAAGGCCGCCCAGAAATCTTCGACCACGACACCGGCCACCAGCCCCGTTCCCGCCCAAAAGAGCAGCGCATTGAGGATGAGGGTAAAGAGGCCGAGCGTGAGGATGCTCGCCGGCAGGGTGAGGATGAGGAGCACCGGCTTGATGAAGAGGTTGATGAGGCCGAGCACCAGCGCCGCCGCCAGCGCCGGCACGAAGCCGGTGATGGTGATGCCATCGACGAGCTGGGCAGTGACCATCAGCGCCACCGCGTTGAGCAGCCACTGGATGAGCATCCAGAAACTGGGCCTCATTGTCGGGCCCCCATCGCTTTGGCCCGTGCGAGGCGTTCCTGCAGTGCTTCGTCCGTGGCCGGCGTGCGGTCGGACCAATGGCCGAGGTGGTCTTCGAGGAGGGCGGCGAAGCGCTCGACCCAGAAAGGGGAATCGTTGAGGCAGGGGACGTAGTGGAATTGTTTGCCGCCGGCCTCGAGAAAGGCGGTGCGGCATTCCATGCCGATCTCTTCCAGCGTCTCGAGGCAATCGGTGGCAAAACCGGGGCAGAGGACGTCGACGCGCGCCACCCCTTCGCGGGCGAGCCGCTCCAGGGTGGGCTGGGTATAGGGTTCGAGCCAGCGGGCACGGCCGAAACGCGACTGGAAAGTGACGAGCCATTGGTCGGGGGCGAGCCCAAGCCGCTCGGCCAAGAGCCGTGCCGTCTTGTGGCATTCGCAGTGGTAGGGATCGCCCAGTTCCAGCGTGCGTCGCGGCATGCCGTGGAAACTGAGCAGCAGTTTGTCGGGGCGGCCATGCTGCGCCCAGTGGGATTCCAGCGTCTGCGCGATCGCCTCGATGTAGCGGGGGTCGTCGTGCCAGTGGCGCACGAGCCGCAGCTCGGGCACGTCGCGCCATCTCATGAGCTCGGCGGCCACGGCGTCGAACACGGAAGCCGTGGTGCTGGCGCAATACTGGGGGTAGAGCGGTACCACGAGCAGGCGTCGCAGACCTTCTTCTTTCATGCGGGCGAGCACTTTGGCCACGCTCGGTTCGCCATAGCGCATGGCCCAGCGCACGAGCGGTTCGCGCCCGCGCTCGGTCCAATGGGATTCCAGCGCGTGCGTGAGCCGCTCGGTATAGACTTCGAGCGGCGAGCCTTCGTCGAGCCAGATGCTGGCGTATTTTTGTGCGTTCGCCTTGGGACGGCGCGGCAGGATGAAGAGGTGCAGGATGATTTGCCACAGCCAGCGCGGCAGCTCGATGACGCGCGGATCGGAGAGGAATTCGCGCAGGAAGGGGCGGATGGCCTCCGGCGTGGGGGCGGCGGGGGTGCCGAGATTGACGAGCAGCACGCCGGTGCGTTGCGGCCGGTCGTGGCGAAAGGGGGGCTCGGGGGCGTAGCGGGGCATGCGGGTTCCTTCAGCGTTCTTCGGCGGTGGTGGCGAGCGCCTGCGACAGGCGCTGCGCCGTGAGCTCGACGATGGGAATCACGCGGTCGTAGGCCATGCGGTTGGGCCCGATCACGCCGATCGAGCCGAGCATGCGTCCGTCGAAGGTATAGTTGGCGGTGATCACCGAGCACCCTTCGAGTTCTTCCAGCCCGGATTCGGCACCGATGAAGATCTGCACGCCTCGGGCGCGCTGGGCGAGCTCGAGGAGCTGCAACAGGGCCGTGCGCTCCTCGAACAGGCGGAAGAGTTCGCGCAGGTGCTGCATGTTGGTGGTGAAATCGTCGACTTCGAGCAGGTTCGTTTCACCGGCTACCAGGCAGTCTTCGTCTTCATGAGCGAGCGCGCTCGGCGAGAGCGCCAGCGTCATGAGTTCGGAGACGTGGTCTTGCAGCTTGGCCAGTTCGTCACGCAAGCGGGTGCGGATCTCGTCGAGCGTGTGGCCGGCGAAGCGGCTGCTCAGGAAGTTGCTCGCCTGCTCGAGCTCGCTCGCGCTGAAGGGGCGGGGCGTCTGCAGCAGGCGGTTTTGCACATCACCGCTCTGGGTGACGACGATGAGCAGCACTCGGTTGCCGCTCAAGGGGACGAATTCGATCTGGCGCACGCGTTCTTGATCGCGCGGCGGGACGATGACGACGCCGGCGAAGTGGGTGAGCTCCGAGAGCAGTTCGGAGGCTTTCCTGAGGAGCTTTTGCGGCTGGTCGGGCTGGAGGTTGGCCTCGATCTCGGCGCGGGTTTCTTCTTCGAGCGGTGCGACGGTGAGCAGCGCGTCGATGAAGAAGCGGTATCCCTTGGCCGTGGGCACGCGACCGGCGGAGGCGTGCGGGCTATAGACGAGCCCGAGTTCGTCGAGGTCGCTCATCACGTTGCGCACCGTGGCCGGGGACAGGTCGAGGCCGCTCGCGCGCGACAGGGTGCGCGAACCGATCGGTTGCCCTTCGGCGATGTAGCGTTCGATCAGCGTCTTGAGCAGGATGCGGCTGCGCGGGTCGAGCATCATCGTTCTTCCCTCCGGAAGGGTGCCGCGCGACGGCGCCGATCGTGGCCGAGTTGTGGAATAATCCGGGGCATGGCGAATCCATTTACCTCCATCGGTTTGATCGGCAAGCACCAATCGGCGGAAGTCGCCGCGGCTCTGGTCGAGACGGCGCGGTTTCTGCACGAACGAGGTTATCACGTTTTGATCGAGGCGGAGACGGCGAGTTCGCTCGGCAATTGTGCTCCTTTCCCGGAACTGCCCTACGCGCGCCTGGGCACGCAGATCGACCTGGCGGTGATCGTCGGCGGTGACGGCACGATGTTGAACGCCGCACGTCATCTCGTCCATCACGACGTGCCGCTCGTGGGCATCAACCAGGGGCGGGTCGGGTTCCTCACCGACATCCCACGCGACGAGGCGCTGGAACGGCTCTCCGAGATCCTCGCGGGCGATTATCAAGAAGAAGTGCGCTCCATGCTCCTCGGGCAGCTGCTGCGCGGCGACAAGGTGCTCACGTCGAGCCACGCGCTCAACGACATCGTGCTCAACAAGGGCGATTTGGGACGGATGATCGAATTCCGGCTCACCGTAGACGGGGCCTATGTCTATACCCAACGCTCCGACGGGATGATCGTCGCCACGCCCACCGGGTCGACCGCTTATGCGCTCTCGGCCAATGGCCCCATCCTGCATCCGGGAGTGGATGGCATCGCCCTGGTACCGCTGTGTCCGCACGCGCTGACGGCGCGGCCGGTCACCTTGCCCGATCGGTGCACCATCGAGATCGAGCTCCTGCCGGGTCATATGGCCGACGTGCATTTCGACGGGCAGGGGCGCATCGAAATGCTGCCGGGCGACGTGCTGCGCATCCAGCGGGCACAGCGCGGCGTGCGGCTGCTGCATCCGCGGCAATACTGCTATTTCGCCATGCTGCGCGAGAAACTGCACTGGAGCGCGCTGCCTCGCGGTTGAGGCGCAAGGGGGAGAAAGTGCTCGTTCGCCTGACCATCCGCGATTTCGTGCTGGTGCGCGAACTGGAACTCGGCCTGGCGCCGGGATTCGGCGTGCTCACCGGCGAGACCGGCGCGGGCAAGTCGATCCTGCTCGATGCGCTCGACCTTCTACTCGGCGGGCGCGCGAGCGCCGAGGTGATCCGTCAGGGGGCCGAACGCGCCGAGGTGACGCTCGAATGCACCCTGCCGCCAGCGGCGGAGGCGCGCGCCTGGCTCGAGGCGCACGGCATCGAGGTCGAGGGCGATACGCTCCTCTTGCGCCGCAACATCGAGCGCTCGGGCCGTTCGCGCGCCTGGATCGAGGCCGTGCCGGTGCCGGCCACGGCGCTGCGCGAGTTCGGCGCATGGATCGCCGACATCCACGGACAGCACGCCCACCATGCGTTGCTCGAGAGCGCGGTGCAGCGACGCATGCTCGACCGGCTCGCCGGGGCCGAGGCGCTCGCCGAGGACGTGCGACAGCGTTTCGCCGCCTGGGAGTCGGCGCGCGAACGGCTCGCCCGGGCGCGCGAGCGCCAGGAGAGCCTGGGCGAGGAGCGCGAGCGGCTGCTGTGGCAGCTGCAGGAGTGGGAACGGCTCGCGCTGCGCCCCGGCGAATGGGAAGAGGTGCAACAGGAACATCGTCGGCTCGCGCACGCGGCGCAGCTGCTGCAGCAGGTGGCGCAGGCGGCGGCGCTCCTCAGCGAGGAAGAGCCTTCGGCGCAGGCGCTGCTCGGGCAGGCCGAACGCGCGCTCGCCGGCAGCCTCGAGTTCGACGCCAAGCTGGCCGAGGCCGTGCAACTGGTGAGCGAGGCGCGCATCGGGGTACAGGAGGCCGCCGCTGGCCTGCGGCGCTATCTCGACGCCTTCGAGCTCGATCCGGCGCGGCTCGCCGAACTCGAGCGGCGGCTCGCTGCCATCGATGAATTCGCCCGCCGCTACCGCGTGCCGCCGGAAGAGCTCTTCACGCTCGCCGAGCGCTGGCGCGAGCGCCTCTCCGCCTTGGAAGAGAGCGCCGACCTCGGGCGGCTCGAAGCCGAGGTGCGCGCGGCCGAGTCGGCCTACTTCGAGTCCGCCCGCGCGCTCGGCGAACGCCGGCGCGAAACGGCCGAATGGCTCTCGGCTGAAGTCAGCGCGGCGATGCAGGAGCTGGCGATGAAAGGCGGGCGCTTCGCAGCGGCGCTCATTGCCGGCGAGCCGGCGGCCACGGGCTTGGAGCGGGTGGAATTTCGCGTCGCCGCCAACCCGAGCCAGACGCTCGCTCCGCTCGCGCGTGTGGCCTCTGGAGGGGAACTCTCGCGCATCGGCCTGGCGATCCAGGTCATCGCCAGCCGCGCGAGCGATACGCCCACGCTCATCTTCGACGAAGTCGACGTCGGCATCGGCGGGGCGGTGGCCGAGATCGTCGGCCGCTCGCTCTGGCAGCTCGGTCGCGACCGGCAGGTGCTGGCGGTGACGCACCTGCCGCAAGTCGCCGCCTGGGCCGACTGGCAGCTGCGCGTATGGAAAGAAGAAGAGGGCGGCGCCGTGCGTACCCGAGTCGAAGCGCTCGATGCTGCCGCCCGCGTCGAGGAGATCGCCCGCATGCTGGGCGGGCTGGAAATCACCGATACGACCCGCGAACACGCGCGGGAGCTGCTGGGGCGTCGGGGGATGGGTCAGGTCGAACCTCCCCACTCTGGATGACGACGCAAGCCCGTTCGATTTCCTGGCGAAACGGCTCGGGCAAGCGCGCCCAGTCTTGCACGTCGACCGAGATCGGAAGGTTGCTGTCGATGAAGGCACGGCGCAGCGCCGGGATCGCCGGGCAGGGGCGTTGCGGGTCGAGCGGGTCGCGCACGACCAGATCGAGGTCGCTCGCCGCGTGCGCTTCACCTTTTACCCGGCTGCCATAAGCCAGGACCTCGTGGCCGGGCACGTGGCGGCGCAAAAGGGTGCGTACTTCGTCCAGGTAGCGGACGGGCAGGTCGAGGGACAGGGGAGCGGTCATGGGGTGTCTGTAGTCTGCAGTCACGTCTTTTCGTACCTCACCAACGCCACCGCGGCCATCGCGGCGAATCCCGCCCCTGCGAGGAAAGCCGCGGCGGCGCCCCAGGTGCTCCATAGCCAACCGGCGAGCGCGCTCGCGGCCAAGAGCGCGAGGCCCGTCAGCAGGTTGAATCCGCCGAAGGCCGTGCCGCGCAGCTCGGCCGGGGCGGCGTGCGCGATCATCTTGGCGAAGATGCCTTGGGTGGCGGCAAGATGGGCGCCCCACAGGAGGGCGGCGAGGAAGACCACGATCGGACCGCTTGCCAAGGCGAGCATCAGGTCGGCCAGGATGAGGGCAGCGATGCCGGCAAGCAGCAAGCGCCGCGGTCCGAGGCGGTCGGCGGCGGCGCCGGCCGGATAGGCGAGCACGGCGTAGGCGAGATTCATCGCGATCATCACGAGGGGTACTGCACCCACGGCGAGCCCCACGTCGTGTGCCCGCAGCAGCAGGAAGGCTTCGCTGTAGCGCGCCAGCGTGAAGATCACACCCAAGCCCACCACCGTCCAGTAGGCACGGGGCAGATGCCAGAGGTGGCGCCAGGAGAAAGGCTCGCGTTCCGTACTGGCGGCGGAGTGCCGGGGTTCGGGAACGAAGCGCACCAGGATCACGACTGACAGAATCGCGGGGATCACGGCGAGCCAGAACACCAGCCGGAGGTCGCCGGCAAACCATGCCATGAGGGCGAAAGCGAGGAGCGGCCCGACGAAGGCGCCCACCGAATCGAGCGCCTGGCGCAGGCCGTAGGCGGCACCGCGCAGATCGTCGGGCGTGACGTCGGCGATCAGCGCATCGCGCGGCGCTTCCCGTATTCCTTTGCCGAAACGATCGAGCAGGCGCGCCGCGAGCACCCAGGAGACCGAGGCGGCGAGCGCGAAGAGCGGCTTGGTGAGCGCCGAGAGCGCATAACCGGTCACGACGACCGCTTTGCGCCGCCGGAGAAAGTCGGAGATCGCCCCGGAGAAGACCTTGGTGACGGCCACCGTGGCCTCCGCCAGCCCCTCGATCACTCCGATCGTCGTCATCGAGGCGCCGAGCACCGTCGAAAGAAAGAGCGGCAGCAGGCTGTGGACCATCTCCGAGGAGATATCCATGAAGAGTGAAGTGAGCGCCAGGCCCCAGATGCTCGCAGGCAAGGCGCGCAGGCCACGGCGGGGAGGTGGGTTGGGCATGGTCGAAGGTATCAGGTTTTTTGGTGATGATAGAGGAGAAAACGTTCGATTCACATACGGAGCGTTCGATTTCCGAACGACCTTGGAAGAGCTCGTGATGTTGTGATGCAAAAAATAAATGAATCAATCAGATTTTTTTGGGTGAATTCGCTGTTGCGGCGCATCAAGTCGAACATGGCACGAGGCTTGCTCCTTGGTAGATGGGCGTTCATCCACGAACGTCGTTCGTCAAACGAGGAGGAGACACATATGGAGACCGGACAGCAGACCTCTCGAGCCGGGGGGCAGACTTCCAAAGTCCAGGTACTGGGAATCGACGCCGGCGGCACGATGACCGACACCTTTTTCGTCCGCGAGGATGGCCGCTTCGTCGTCGGCAAGGCGCAGAGCAATCCCGAAGACGAGTCGCTCGCCATCTACAACTCGTCGCAGGATGCGCTCGCGCACTGGAACCGCACCGTCGATGACGTCTATCCCGAACTCGTCACGGGCGTGTATTCGGGTACGGCGATGCTCAACCGCGTCGTACAGCGCAAGGGGCTGGAAGTCGGGCTCATCTGCAACAAGGGTTTCGAGCACGTGCATTCGATGGGCCGGGCGATCCAATCCTACCTCGGCTACGCGCTGGAGGAGCGGATCCACCTCAATACCCACCGCTACGACGAACCCCTCGTGCCGCTGTCGCGCACTCGGGGGGTGACCGAACGCACCGACGTACAAGGCGAGATCGTCGTGCCCCTGCGCGAGAACGAGGTCCGCCAAGCCGTGCGGGAACTGGTCGACGCCGGCTCCAAAGCCATCGTCATCTCGCTGCTGCAATCGCACAAGAATCCGACCAACGAGCGTCGTGCCCGCGACGTCTGCCTCGAAGAACTCGACAAGCTCGGCGTGAAAATCCCCGTCTTCGCCTCGGTCGATTACTACCCCTCGCGCAAGGAGAGCCACCGTACCAACACCACCGTGCTCGAGGCGTATGCCGCCGAACCTTCGCGGCAGACTCTGAAGAAAGTCAATGACCGCTTCAAGAAGCATGGCGCCAAGTTCGACCTGCGCGTGATGGCCACCCACGGCGGCACCATCAGCTGGAAGGCGAAGGAACTGGCGCGCACCATCGTCTCCGGGCCGATCGGCGGGGTGATCGGTTCGAAACTGCTCGGCGAGAAACTGGGCTACGACAACATCGCCTGCAGCGACATCGGCGGCACCAGTTTCGACATGGCGCTCATCACCAAGGGTAACTTCGCCATCGCCTCCGACCCGGACATGGCGCGGCTCGTGCTCTCGCTGCCGCTCGTGTCGATGGATTCGGTCGGGGCCGGAGCGGGTTCCTTCGTGCGCATCGACCCCTATAGCGGCGGCATCAAGCTAGGGCCCGACAGCGCCGGTTACCGAGTGGGGACCTGCTGGCCGGAGAGCGGGCTCGATACCGTCACCGTGTCTGACTGTCACGTCGTGCTGGGGTATCTCAACCCGAACAACTTCCTCGGCGGGGCGATCAAGCTCGACGTGGAGCGTGCGCGCCAGCATCTCAAGGCGCAGATCGCCGACCCGCTCGGCCTGAGCGTGGAAGACGCCGCCGCCGGCGTCATCGAATTGCTCGACCTGCACTTGCGCGACTACCTGCGGGCAACCATCAGCGGCAAGGGCTACAGCGCCACCGACTTCGTCTGCTTCTCCTACGGCGGCGCCGGCCCGGTGCACACCTATGGCTATACGCAGGGAGCGGGATTCCGCGACGTCATCATCCCGGCCTGGGCGGCAGGATTCTCCGCCTTCGGTTGTGCCTGCGCCGACTTCGAATACCGCTACGACAAGAGCGTCGACCTGGCCTTGCCCCAGCATGCGAGCGACACCGACAAGGTGGCCGCCTGTGCCGTGCTGATGGACGCCTGGCAGGAACTCGCCGCCAAGGTGGTCGAGGAATTCGTCATCAACGGATTCAAGCCCGAGGACGTGATGCTGCGCCCCGGCTACCGCATGCAGTACATGGGTCAGCTCAACGACCTCGAGATCGAGTCGCCGGTGGCCCAGGCTCGCACCGAACAGGACTGGGACAAGATGGTGGAGGCGTTCGAGAACACCTATGGGCGGGTGTATTCCCATTCGGCCCGTTCGCCCGAACTCGGTTTCTCGGTCACCGGCGCCATCATGCGCGGCTACGTGGCGACGCAAAAACCGGTACTTCCCGAAGATCCCGATGGCGGCCCGAATCCGGCGGCGGAAGCGAAACTCGGTACGCGCCCATTCTATCGCCACCACAAGTGGGTCGAAGCGACGATCTGGAAGATGGAGGCGCTCAAACCGGGCAACCGTATCACGGGGCCGGCCATCATCGAGTCGGATGCCACCACCCTGGTCGTTCCCACCGGGTTCGAAGTGCGGCTCGACAAGCATCGCCTGTTCCATCTGAAAGAAATCTGAGGAGGAGACATCCATGAACATCATGAACCCGAATGCAACCCGGGTCGGCAGCTTGCTAGGCAACGGCATGACCTTGAAGCAGTTCCGCGACGGCATTCTCGAGCGTACCGCCAAGACCGGTCACTACAACGGCCTCAAAAAGCTCGAGCTGCGCGAGAGCGATCCGATCCGCTACGAGAAGCTCTTCTCGAAACTGCGCGGCGGCCTGGTGCATGCCCGCGAAACGGCGAAGAAGATCGCCGCGAGCCCCATCGTCGAGCAGGAAGGGGAGCTGTGCTTCACCCTCTACAACCCGGCTGGCGACTGCGTGCTCACTTCCACCGGCATCATCATCCACGTCGGTACCATGGGCGCGGCGATCAAGTACATGATCGAGAACGATTGGGAGAGCAATCCCGGCATCAACCCGGGGGACATGTTCACCAACAACGATTGCGCCATTGGTAATGTCCATACTTGCGATGTTGCCACAATCGTACCCATTTTTGTTGAGGGCAAACTTGTTGGATGGGTGGGTGGAGTCACTCACGTGATCGATACGGGTGGAGTTGCTCCTGGTTCTATGTCAGCTGGGCAAGCATCTCGTTTTGGAGATGGCTTCGTTGCTACTTGCCGAAAAACGGGAGTTATTAACCCGGCAGCAAAACACCCGATTGAACGATGTATTCCATGGTTTTATGCTTGAAATAGCCTTTTACCCGCTCCGGCGTGTGTTGCACATACTGCAGGAAGGCATTCGCTTTTTCTCGCAGCGTCTGCTTGTCGCGGGTGCGGTCGAGCCGCCGCAGCTCGGTCTTGAGGTCACGGTTGAGCAGCTCATCAGGGTTGAGCTCGGGGGCGTAAGGTGGCAGGTAGAAGAGTTCGATGCGCTCGAGATTCGCCTTGACCCACTCGCGTACCGCCCGGGCGTGATGCACTGCAAGGTTGTCCACGATCACGAAGGCCTTGCGCGGGGCGGTATCCGCCACCAAACGCTCGAGAAAGCTGCGGAAGCGCTGCGCGTCGATGGCCTCTTCCTGCAGGGCAAAGTGCATCCGCCCCTGGTTGGTGAGCGCCGAGATCAGGGTGAGCTTCGTGCGTTGCGAGGCCTGCGCCAGCACCGGCGTCTTGCCCGGCGGGGCGTAGCCCCGTACCCAGTGTGCGTCTTGCTGTACCGCCGTCTCATCGGCCCAGTAGATCACGGCATCTTCTTTCTTGGCCCGCTCGGCGATCTGGGGATAAACCTCTTGTTGCCATCGCTGCAGCGCCGCCGCATCCTGTTCGATCGCCCGTTTCATCGGCCGCTGCGGCCTCAAGCCCCAGCGATGCAGATACAGGCCCACCGTGCGAATCGGCAGCGTTACGCCACACAGACGGGTGATGAGCGCACGCACCGCCTCGCGTGTCCACAGCGCCCGTTCGATGCCGTGCTGCGAGGGCGTATCGTGCAGCAGCACCTCCTGGATCCGGCGTTCTTGCTCCGAGCTCAGCCGCCTGCCCTCGCCCTGGGCCCGCCCACGGCGCCGGTCTTGCAGCCCCGCTTCTCCTGCCTGCTGATAGCGTTTGGACCAGCCCAGTACCGTCGTCAAATGCACTTGCACCAGCCGCGCGATCTCCTTCCACGTCAGGTTCAACTCCTCACGCAGCCGTATTGCCATGCGGCGTTTCTCCTCCAGCACTTCACGAGGCAGCTTACGGGTGTCGATCTTTTCCATGATCATCAAATCTCATGAAAAGAAACGGATTGGGTTATTATATCGTAAGTCATATTGCCGGGTTAATAATGACGTACCCTTGCGTGATTGGCTACATGAAAGCCAGCGTTCAGTTCGTACGACAAAATATTGGATTCTCGATGAACGCACTCGAATAGCTGGTTGCCATATGGTACGTGATCTTATTCAAGAGGTCATTGAAGAAGAAGGGTTAGATGCCTATGAAAAATTTACCTATGAAGTTATCGAAGAAGGACGTAGGGGTTTGCAGAATCGCATCAAAGCCATGACGATTCCTGGTAAATACAGAAAAGTTGCTTTTATTGATGTACCACATGGGCATGAAGATTTCGATACTCCTTCAGAGTATGCAAAAGTAAATACTATCATGCATTCACCTTGTGAAATGACGATTAGACCTGATGGAACGTGGAAACTTGATTTTGAAGGGGCTAGTCGTTGGGGATGGCATCAGTTCAATGCAAATCAGGTTGCATTTACCAGTGGGATATGGGTGATGATGACCCAGACCCTAGTTCCGACGCAACGAATAAATGATGGTGCTTATTATGGGACCCAATTCCGATTGCCGAAAGGAACGTGGATGAATCCCGATGATCGTCGAACAGCTCACGGATGTTCTTGGTATTTTCTGATGTCTGGATGGAGCGCCTTATGGCGTGGTTTGTCACAATCCTATTTCAGTAGAGGATATCTAGAAGAAGTTAACTCTGGAAATGCATTAACAACCAACATTTTACAGGGCGGTGGAATGTTGCCTAATGGTGAGGTACATGCCGTCAATAGTTTCGAGATGGCTGCATGTGGTACTGGTGCCTGTGCGATAAAAGATGGTTTAAATCATGCCGCTGCTATTTGGAACCCCGAAGGTGACATGGGAGATATCGAGATTTGGGAGATGATCGAACCTCTGCTGTATCTTGGTAGAAATGTCAAAGCAAATACGGGTGGATATGGTAAGTACCGCGGTGGCTGCGGTTTTGAAACCTTGCGTATGGTATGGAATGCCAAAGATTGGACAATGTACTTTATGGGAAATGGTTATATGAATGCTGACTGGGGGTTGATGGGAGGCTACCCATCCGCAGTTGGTTATCGTTTTGAGGCCCATGATACTGGTATCAAAGAAAGGATAGAAGCCAATGAAACGATCCCATTGGGGGGTGACTTGAACCCGGGTGCACCAACTTATGAGCAACATATCAATGCAACTGCTAGAGTAAAACGAGATAAGCAAGCAATTACGACTGAAAAATGCTTCAAGGATTATGATTTGTATCTTAATTACCTTCGTGGAGGTCCAGGATTTGGTGATCCGATTGACAGGGATCCTAAAGCGATAGCTCAGGATTTGAACAATGGCCTTCTTCTTCCGGATTACGCCAGGAAAGTTTATGGCGCTGTATTGATCCAGGACGATAAAGGAATATGGTCCGTCGATCCTGAAAAAACGGCAAGCAGACGAGCGGAAATCCGTAAAGAAAGACTTCGCCGGGCGGTTCCTGTGAAAGATTGGATGCGCGATGAAAGAGCGCGTATTGTGACGAAACACGCAAATGCGCCGGTACGGCACATGTATGCAACGAGCTTCAGTTTGTCGAAGAAGTTCTATGCTGATTTCAAAAAATTCTGGGATTTGCCGGTTGATTGGGAGCTCACTGAAGATGAGCTTGAAGTGCCTTCTTATGGTGCCCACTATCGTATGGATCTCAGCAAATTACCCGATGTGCATCCTGTGGTGCTCGTTGAAGAATAGTGATTAAATGTTACGGCGGGCATTTTTATGCCCGCTCAAATTGCAGAGGAGACAAATAAATGAGTGCTTATACAAAAGAGCAGGTGGCCAAATTAGTCGACGGTCGACTTGATTGGGATACGGTTTTTCGCATGCTTTCAATGCCAAAAGATGCGGAACGATTTAGTCTTTATGTAGAAGTGCTGCAGGAGCGACTCGGCTGGAAGGACAAGATCATCCTGCCTCTGGGGCCGCATCTCTACATCGTGCAGACCGCCGCCGACAAGCGCTGGGTGACCAAGTGCGACTGCGGCCACGAATTCTGCGACTACCGCCAGAACTGGAAGATGCACGCCGTCATCTACGTGCGCGACACGGAAGAGGCGCTCACCGAGATCTATCCCAAGCTGATGGCCCCCGATCCCGCCTGGCAAGTGTATCGCGAATACTACTGCCCCGAGTGCGGCACGCTGCACGACGTGGAAGCGCCCACGCCGTGGTACCCGGTGATCCACGACTTTGAACCGGACATCGAAGCGTTCTATAAAGAATGGCTGGGGCTGCCGGTACCGGAGCGGGCGCTGGACTAACGTGCATGCGCGGCGCCTCCCATCGCGGTGCTGCGCATGTCTTATGATTTTTTGATATATAATAGAAGCTATAATGATGGTAAAGTTTGACAAATTCTTCTTCCCTTTTGCCCGTGGCTACCGTTGCTTCCGCTGAAGATTGGTGTAAGCTTATGTGGTGACATGGGTTTTTGTTGTCTCTGAACAAGAACGAGAGCCGCTGCACATTGTCATCTCGTCGATCTGGGGGGAGGAGCAGATGGGGGTTCGAGCACAGAGGCAGAGGGAGTCATTCCCTGAGCCAGAAAAAGAGCGCGCGGTGATGACGGCATGGGAGCGCTTCCTTGCCGGCGAGCGCGAGCCCGTGTTTTCCTTGCGAGACCTGGTCGCACGGTCCTGGGAGCGATGTCGGCGCTTCGCGGTCGATCCGCGCCAGGTGGCTGCTCCCCCGCCGATCGCCGAATCTTACCTCGAGGAGATCAAGGCAGGGCAGCGTGAGCTGTTGCAAGCGAGCGCGCCGGTGATGGCCTGTGCGCGGGATTTTTTGCGCGAAACGGGCACCGTAATGTTGCTTGCTGATCCCTCATGTACGATCTTAACCATGGAAGGGGATGCTTCCACCCTTGATGCGGCCCAGATTGTCCATTTGCAACCAGGGGTGGGGTGGGGCGAGGAAAAGTGTGGTACCAACGCTATTGGTACAGCTTTGACGTTGGCGCAGCCGGTACAAATTCATTCCGCAGAGCATTTTTGCGCTGGATTTAAGCGCTGGAGCTGCGCCGCGACGGCGATCCGCCACCCCCACGACGGCGAGATCCTCGGCGTGCTCGACGTCTCCGGCCTATCTCATTCCTTCAGTCGCCAGAGCTTGGCCCTCGTCGTCACTGCGGCGCAGCGCATCGAGAGCCGCATCACGATGCAAGAGATGGAACTGCGCTATCGCTTGCTCGAGGTGGCGCGATCCCGCAGCCACAGTGATGGTCTACTCGTCGTCGATCGACGGGGTTACCCCATCTGGGCGAGCGCAAATGCCCGGGCGGCGATCGAAGCCTTGGGGGGAGTGATCGATTTTTCCCGTCCTTCCCGGCTCGTCGGTCCCATGAACTCGGCGCGAGATACGCCAACCGTGCCGCCCTGGTTGCGCCCCGAATGGATGGAGGCGATTGTCGATCAGGGCGAGCGTCTCGGCGCCGTCGTTCATCTGCCTTTGCCACGGGTGGGCCGGGCGGCGCGTGGCACCAGCGAGCGTCAGTACCTTCCCAACGAAAGCGTGCCCCATGCCTTTGCCGGTATCGTCACCGCCGATCCGGCGATGCAAGCATTGATCCACAAGACCGATCGTCTGGCGCGGGCCAAAGTACCAATTCTGCTACTCGGCGAGACGGGGGTTGGCAAGGAAGAGTTCGCCCAGGGCATTCACCGCGCCGGTCCTCACGCCGTTGGTCCTTACGTCGCGCTCAACTGCGGCGGCCTGTCACGCGAACTGCTCGCCAGCGAGCTCTTCGGCTATGCCGAGGGCGCATTCACCGGGGCGCGTCGTGGTGGCATGGTCGGCAAGATCGAGGCGGCCCACGGCGGCACGCTCTTCCTCGACGAGATCGGCGAGATGCCGCTCGATTTGCAGCCGCATTTGTTGCGGGTGCTCGAACGCGGCGAAATTTATCGCCTCGGTGAAAACACCCCACGCAAGGTGGATTTTCGCCTGATCGCGGCAACGCACCGTGATTTGCGCCGCGAAGTGGAGGAAGGGCGTTTTCGCATGGATCTCTTCTACCGCATCGCTGTGACCACCGTCATGATTCCTCCCCTGCGCGAGCGCAAGGGGGACGTGGCGGTACTCGCGGCACATTTCGTCGCCCACTTCGCCGGCCGGCATGGACTTCCCGCCAAACCCTTGAGCGAGGAGGCACTCACCTGTCTGCAGCAATACGCTTGGCCGGGCAATGTCCGAGAGCTGCGCAACGTGATCGAGAGCGCTTTGTTGATGAGCGAAGGAGAATGGATCGAGAGGGATGATCTTCCGCCGGAGATTTGGCAGGGGAGTGTTCCGACCGACGAAAAACTTGCCACCGCCGAGGGAGACCGTCCCTTGGAGGGGACGATTACCCTGATAGGGGCGGAGAAA
Source organism: Tepidiphilus olei (assembly GCF_006980705.1). Taxonomy (GTDB): domain Bacteria; phylum Pseudomonadota; class Gammaproteobacteria; order Burkholderiales; family Rhodocyclaceae; genus Tepidiphilus; species Tepidiphilus olei. The sequence goes on from NZ_SBHO01000008.1 coordinate 106,709, forward strand.
ATCGCCATCATGCGCGCGATCGCCACGCACGGCGGCAACCTGACGCGGGCAGCGGCCGACTTGAAAATCGCCAAGAGTACGCTCTATGAAAAGGTCAAGCGCTACGGCCTCGGGCATGCCGTCGTGAGGACGAGAGGCAAGAACTGACCACAGTTTTACAGTAATGAGGAATAATGGAAGATGGCGGTTATCGATACTCCCGAAATCATTTGGACCCCGTCGCCGCAGCGTATCGCCGAGGCGACCTTGACGCGGTTCCAATCCTGGCTGGCGCAGGAAGAAGGCTTGCGCTTTGCCGATTACCATGCTCTGTGGAATTGGTCGGTGACCGACTTGGAGGGATTTTGGGCAGCGATCGCCCGCTATTTCGCGCTGCCGTTGGAGGGATGGGACGGGCGCGTGCTCGTCGACCGACGCATGCCCGGGGCCCAATGGTTTCCTTCGGCGAAAACGAATTACGTGCATCAGGTGTTTCGCCATGCCACGGCAGATCGTCCGGTGATCGTATTTCGCAACGAGCGCGGCCAAGGCGGTGAGCTGTCGTGGTCGGAGCTGCAGCGACAGGTGGCTGCGCTCGCCGCGTGGTTGCGCGCTGCGGGCGTGCGCCCCGGCGATCGGGTGGCGGCATATCTGCCGAACGTCCCCCAGACGGTGGTGGCATTTCTTGCGAGCGCCGCGGTCGGGGCGATCTGGTCGGTGTGTTCGCCGGACATGGGCGCTCCGACCGTGCTCGATCGCTTTCGCCAGATCGAGCCCAAGGTCTTGATCGCCGTCGACGGCTATCAATGGGGCGGCCGTCCCTACGATCGGCGCGAGACGGTGCGCGCCCTCCTCGAAGGCTTGCCCAGTGTCGAGCGTACCCTCGTATTGCCTTATCTAGACCCACAGTCCCCTTCCTTGGGGGTACGAGGCGAGGCACCTTGGGATGAAGCGGTTGCAGGTGATGTGCCGCTGCACATCGAGACCCTACCCTTTACCCATCCCTTGTGGATCGTCTATTCCTCGGGCACGACGGGCCTGCCCAAGCCCATCGTCCATGGGCACGGCGGCATCATGCTGGAAAACGTCAAATTGGTGGGTCTGCACCTCGACGTTGGCCCGCGTGATCGCTTCAACTGGTATTCGAGCACCGGCTGGATCATGTGGAATTGCCAGGTGGGCGGTTTGCTGACGGGCGCGACCCTGGCGCTCTACGACGGTAGCCCCCATTGGCCGGATTACGGCGCCTTGTGGCGTTTCGCGGGCGAGGCCGGAGTTACTTTTCTCGGGGCGGGGGCAGCCTTCTACGCTGCCTGTGAGAAAGCGGGCATCGTGCCGCGCTCCGAGGCCGATCTGAGTCGGTTGCGCAGCGTGGGTTCGACCGGCTCGCCCCTGTCGCCGGAGAGCTATCGTTGGCTGGCAGCGCAGCTCGGCCCCGACGTATGGATCAATCCGATCTCCGGAGGAACCGACTTCGCCGGCGCCTTCGTCGGCGGTGTGCCGACCTTGCCCGTCTACCTTGGTGAGATGCAAGGTCGTTGCCTCGGCGCACGGGTGGAAGCGTTCGACGAACACGGCAATCCCTTGATCGACGAAGTGGGCGAGCTCGTGTGCACCGCCCCCATGCCGTCGATGCCATTGTATTTCTGGAACGATCCCGAAGGCAAACGTTACCGCGAGAGCTACTTCGAGATGTATCCGGGCGTGTGGCGCCACGGCGACTGGATCCGCATCACCCCGCGCGGCGGGGTCATCATCTACGGGCGCAGCGATACGACCATCAATCGCCACGGCATCCGCATGGGAACGAGCGAAATCTATCGCGCAGTGGAGAGCCTGCCCGAGGTGCTCGACAGCCTCGTGGTCGATCTGGAATACCTCGGTCGCGAAAGCTACATGCCTCTTTTCGTCGTTCTGCGTCCCGGGGTGGAGCTCGACGAGACGCTGGTTGAGCGCATCAAGCAGACCATACGCACCAACGTCTCGCCGCGGCATGTGCCCGACGAGATCTTTGCCGTGCCGGAGGTGCCGCGCACCCTTACCGGCAAGAAGCTCGAGCTGCCCATCAAGAAACTGCTGCTGGGCTTTGCGCCGGAGAAGATCCTCAATCGCGATGCCATGGCCAATCCCCAGAGCCTGGATTGGTTCTTGGAATTTGCCCAACGACGCAGGGAAGAGGTCGAAGCTTCCGATTCGGCGTGAGGGGTGGCGCCCGAAGGATGTGGCGCATTTGAGATAAGGAGAACGTTATGGCGAAAAGGGAGTTTCGCGATTTTCGCGAATTTTATGCGTTTTATCTGGATGAGCACCGTGATCCTACCTGCCGCCGTCTGCATTTCGTCGGCTCTTTACTCGTTTTGGTGGTCATTGCCTACGTCTTGCTGACGGGGCATTTCCTGGCGCTCTTGCTGGCACCCGTGGTCGGCTATGGTTTCGCCTGGGTCGGCCATTTCTTCTTCGAGAAGAATAAACCGGCGACTTTTACGTATCCCCTCTATAGCTTGATGGGGGATTGGGTGATGTTCCGGGATATGCTTTTTGGAAAAATAAAATTCTGAGCGGAAGCTGAACGAGTAAACCCCTCGAGATTCTTTCGCCGGAGAGAGTGTGTCTCGACGACGTGTTGTGCGAGCACTACGAGCGCGTGGTAGGCAAGGACCATTGTGTGTCTTGCGAAGGGTTGAAGTTGCAAATCCCGGCCGATCGCTATCGCATGAACTACGTCAAGGTCGATGTGCACGTGCAGCGTCGATCGACGAGCCGGGCACGGTCTTCGCCGCGTTCGCCGTACTGGCTGGGCGTTCCGAGGGGAATCTCGGTCGCGGCGCGGCGCGTCAGGGCGATCTCGGCACCCGTGGTGACCTCGCTGCACGAGCGTGTCATGCCACCCAGGAATGGATATCTCGCCCCCGTTGCTGCGCCAAATTGCACGAGACGTCGGCTTGACGATCGAGGCGTTCCGGGAATATCGACGATAGGGCCGCTTTTGCCCTGCGTCCGCTCCATCACGATCAAACTATTTTGGCCCGCGACAGCCCCCTCAATGCGGTCTGAAGCTGATGGTGCCGTGGTTGTTCAGAAAATCGAGATCGAGTTCGCCGGCCCGGGTGGCGGGCTGGCTTTGTGCCTTCACTCGGGCATGCGCTGCGGTCAGCTTGCCCAGCATGTGCAGGTGCTGCATGCTCAGCAACTGACAGTAGACCAGCGGCAGCGCTCCGGCCTGGTGGATGCGGTACAGCGCTTCGCCCTGCAGGGCGTTGAATGCGGCTTCATCGATGCGGTACAGCCCTTGGACGGTCTTCTCTCCCTCTTCGGTCTCGAGGGTGATGGACCACGGTTGGATCAGCCCTTCAGCGGCGAGTGCGGCGCACAGGCGCGCAGTGAGCGTGCGGTTGGCTTGCACCTGCTGCAGGAAGTTCAGCACGTCTTTGACCGGCTGGCTGGGCTGACCCTGCTCGTCGAAGAACGGTTCGCCCTCGCTGTCCGAGAGCAGGCCGCTGTCGGCATCCACGCACAGCACGAGTTGGTCGTTTTCAGCATTCGCCAGGGCGAAGGGGTAACTCCGGTAGATCGCCGGGATATATCCACCCAGCCAGCGGCCGTCGGGGGCGACGAAGAGGTTCTGACCGGGGTGCAGACCCTGCACCGCTACAGGGATGAACTTGTCGTCTTGCGCGACGAAGGCAATCGGCAGCGTCATACAGGCCTTGGGCAGCTCCTGCATCACCAGCGGGGCAACGGCATCCATCGATGCAAAGGCGTAGCTGTCGTAGCGCTTCCAGCGCAGATGCGCGTGCGCGCTTTTGGTCACGGCTTGGTAGTTCGGCATTCAATAAGCTCCTTTTGTCCTTTCAGTGGCGCATTCCAGCCGAATGCGCGCAGGAGAAGAAAAACCCCGCCCTTCGGGCGAAGGGCGCATGCGCTTACGCCACTCCCAGGCTCTTCAACAGCGGCAAGCGTTTCTCAGCGAACTCGCTGGCCTGTCCGGAGAGCTCGGCGAGGTTGTCGTCGGGGGTCTCCAGTGGCTTGCCTTCCTTGACGAGGCGCTGGCCCTGGGCGGCGAGCAGGCTCCAGGCGAAGCGGGCCCAATCTTGTAGGGTTTTGTGGCCGCTTTGGCGGGCGAGCAGAAAGAGCTGCTCGAAGCGGCTCACGGGGACGCCCCCGCCGGTGACGGGGCTAGCGAGCTGGCCGAGGGTTTTGGGTTTGTGATCCCCTAGTTCGTCAAGAATGGGCACGTAGATGGCTTCTTGCAGGTTGGCTTCGCCGAGGCTGCCCGTGACCTTGAGACTTGCTCGATCGCGCGGGACGACGAGAACGAGGCGCTCGCTGCGCAAGGCCTCGGCTTGCTCCAGCATGCTCAGCCTGCGCGCCCCCTTGACCCAGTAATCACGGCGGAACTGCTGGTTGACCATAAAGTCGCGGGTGGTCTCGCGGAACATGGGGTCGGGTATGTCCCGCAGCAAGGCTTGCTGCTCGGCGGTGAGGTTGATGGCCTCGACGTGGTCCAGATAGTGCGCGGAGCAGGCATATTGCATCTTGGCGCCAGTCAGCCACTCGGCCATGGTGGCAAAGTGCATCGGGTGCCAGTCGCGGTTGAAGTATTCGTGTGCCAGATAGTGGCGGTTTTGTTCCTTGAGTTTCTTGAAGCGCTCGCCCACCAAAGGATTGGCACGGCTGAAGAGAGGGTTGGTGGCCAGCAGTTTCTCGGCAAAGGCGATGGCGCCATCGATGCGGCTGACGATGCCCGTGCCTGCGGCGCCCATGGCTTGGGCGTGTTCGGCCATCAGGTGGCGCATGGGAGCGAAGCTGGCCCAGCCGGGCAGGGTGTTGTAGCTGATATAGAGCACGCCGCCGACTTTGAGCTTACGGCGGATGAAGTCGACGATGACCGCTCGGTTGTCGTCCGAAATCCAGCTCCAGATGCCGTGCAGGCCGATGTAATCGAAGTCGGGCAGGTCGGGCCGGTGACAAAAGTCGGCAAAGGCTTGGTCATAGAGCTTCGCGCCCGCACCCGATGCAGCCGCCAGCTCCTGGGCGAAGCTGGCCTGGCTGGGATTGAAGTCGGTGCCGTGCCATTGGGTCACCGAAGCGGCGGCGTGGCAATTGACCGACAGTCCCTGGCCGAAGCCGAGTTCGCAGGCTGATCCCACCTCGGGAAATACCAAGCCCTGGTTCAGAAACGCCAGCTTGATGCGCAGGGGATTCAATTCGTTGTAGTAGCCGTAGGTGTAGCCAATGTCGGCCACGTAGCCGGCGGTCCAGTCACTCATTGTTTGTCCCTTCTGGTTCATCGATGCGCTTTTTTCTCTGGAAGATGTCGTCGAGTACTTCCTGAGGACGTCACCTCGCCCGCTCCGGGATCCACAAAGCGCGGGGGAATCGCATCGTCGCCTTGCGTAAAGAGCCCGGCCAGCGCCTTGAACGATTGCCCCTCTTGCGCCTACAGTTCCTCGCAGGCGCCCAGCTCTGGCGCTGGGGATACCGCTTGCAGGGCAAAAAGCCTAAAAGCCTCGCCGTGTCTACGTCCAACCCCCTCTCGACTTTGTTGTCATCCTCAGCTGCCTTGCCTACGGCTACGGCAAGAAGCCATTGTAGCCGCGAACGCGCCCGCGCGAGCGGGTTTGTTGTCGGCGCTCGTGTGGGCCCGTAGAAGGCTTGCTGGCGGGTTTCCAAGGGGAAACCCGCTGCCGAGGCGCTGCCGGGGGCCTTTGCGGGGCTCTGATGCCCGTGTGGCCATCGACGTAGCGCCGTCGGCCAGCTTTTAAGGGTGCCTTTGTTTTTTCCTGGTTGCATTGGCCTGAAAACTCGCTAAAATTTGATTCCTTACTTCATTACTTTCGGAGATTGCCATGCTGACCAAGCGCACGAGCAAGAACCAGGTCACCTTGCCCAAGGCCATCGTCCAGAGCGTGGGCGAGGCCGACTACTACGACGTCACGGTTCAGGACGGCAAGATCGTGCTGACGCCGGTTCGCCTGCAGCAGGCCGACGCGGTACGGGCCAAGTTGGAGGAACTGGGCATCACGCAAGATGACGTGGC
>NZ_SBHO01000009.1 GCF_006980705.1 Tepidiphilus olei
CCCTTCCTGCTGCCGATCGAAGACGTGTTCTCCATCTCCGGTCGTGGCACGGTGGTCACGGGCCGGGTCGAGCGCGGCATCGTCAAGGTGGGCGACGAAGTCGAGATCGTCGGTCTGCGCCCGACGCAGAAGACCACGGTCACGGGCGTGGAGATGTTCCGCAAACTCCTCGATCAAGGGCAAGCGGGCGACAACGTCGGGGTGCTGCTGCGCGGCACCAAGCGCGAAGACGTCGAACGCGGGCAAGTGCTCGCCAAGCCCGGGACGATCACGCCGCACACGCACTTCGAGTGTGAAGTGTACGTGCTCTCCAAGGAAGAAGGCGGGCGTCACACGCCGTTTTTCAGCAACTACCGGCCGCAGTTCTACTTCCGCACCACTGACGTCACCGGTGCCATCAAGCTGCCCGAAGGGGTGGAGATGGTGATGCCCGGTGACAACGTGAAGCTGGAAGTGAAGCTGATCGCCCCGATCGCGATGGAAGAAGGCTTGCGCTTCGCCATCCGTGAAGGCGGCCGTACCGTCGGCGCCGGCGTCGTCACCAAGATCATCGAGTAATCGTTTTGCTGCTCTGACCCGGCGGGACATTCCCCGCCGGGTTTTTCTACCTTTCGCTCTTTGGAATGAATCATGAACAATCAGAAGATCCGCATCCGCCTCAAGGCATTCGACTATCGGTTGATCGACCAGTCCGCGCACGAGATCGTCGAGGCGGCCAAGCGCACTGGGGCCGTCGTCCACGGCCCGATTCCTTTGCCGACCAAAATCGAACGCTATAACGTATTGCGCTCGCCGCACGTGAATAAAACCTCGCGTGACCAGTTCGAGATCCGTACCCATCGGCGGCTCATGGACATCGTCGAGCCCACGGACAAGACCGTCGATGCCTTGATGAAGCTCGACCTCCCTGCCGGGGTGGACGTCGACATCAAGCTGATGTAAGCCTTGCCTTGCATTAGAGATCGATCCGGCCTATAATTGCGCGTTTACCCACTTCGGCGGGTCTTATTTCGTACACGTCCGGTCAATCGTAACCGGTTCGAGGAGAACAACATGAGTCTAGGCCTTGTCGCTCGCAAGGTGGGCATGACTCGGATTTTCACCGACGATGGTCAGTCCATTCCGGTGACCGTGCTCGAAGCCTCCGCCAACCGCGTGACGCAACTCAAAACGCCAGAGACCGATGGCTATGCAGCCGTCCAGGTCGGTTTTGGCGCGCGAAAGCCTTCGCGCACCACCAAGCCGCTCGCCGGGCATTTCGCCAAGGCGGGCGTCACTGCGGCGCGTGTCTTGCGTGAATTCCGCGTCGCCCCCTCCGATCTCGCCTCGTTGCAGCTCGGCCAGGAGCTTTCCGTGACGATGTTCCAGCCGGGACAGAAAGTCGACGTCACCGGTCGCTCCATCGGTAAGGGGTTCGCCGGCGCGATCAAGCGCCACAACTTCAGCTCCAACCGTGCCTCGCACGGGAACTCGATCACTACGCGCGCGCCCGGCTCCATCGGTATGGCGCAGGATCCCGGTCGCGTCTTCCCCGGCAAGCGCATGGCGGGGCATTTGGGCGACGAGACCGTCACGGTGCAGAATCTCGAGATCGTGCGCGTCGATGCCGAGCGCAACCTCCTGCTCGTCAAGGGGGCGGTTCCTGGTGCCAAGGGCGGCGACGTGATCGTGCGCCCGGCGGTCAAAGGCTAAGGCGAGGTGGATATGGAACTCAAGCTATTGAATGCGCAGGGTCAGCCTGCCGGAACCACTCAGGTCTCCGACGCGCTCTTCGCCCGCCCTTACAACGAAGCGCTGGTGCATCAGGTCGTCGTCGCTTATCAGGCCAATGCCCGTCAAGGTACGCGCGCTCAGAAAGATCGTTCCCAGGTGCATCACTCCACCCGTAAGCCCTGGCGGCAGAAGGGGACGGGGCGTGCGCGCGCAGGGATGACTTCCAGCCCCCTGTGGCGGCATGGCGGAAAGATTTTCCCCAGTTCGCCGGACGAGAATTTCAAGCAGAAGGTCAACCGTAAGATGTACCGCGCGGCAATGGCCACCATCCTGTCGCAGCTCGCCCGCGAAGAGCGCCTGGCGGTGATCGACGATTTCCGCGTCGATGCGCCCAAGACCAAACTCGTGGCACAAAAGCTCAAGGAAATGGGGCTTGCGGGGACGCGCGTGCTGCTGATCACCGACGAGCTCGATGAGAATCTGCTGCTCGGCAGCCGCAACCTCAAAGATGCGCTGGTGCTGGCGGCGCACGAGACCGATCCGGTGGCTTTGGTGCACTTCCCGAAAGTGCTCCTCACCAAGGGCGCCGTGGCCAAATTCGAGGAGATGTGGCAATGACGATCAGCGAAGAACGCCTCTATCAGGTTCTGCTCGGCCCGCAGATTTCGGAAAAAGCCACGATGCTCGGGGAGCGTCTCAATCAAGTGGTATTCCGCGTCGCGCGCGATGCCACCAAGCCCGAAATCAAGGCCGCCGTCGAGAAGCTCTTCGAGGTCGAAGTCGAGGGCGTGCGGGTGCTCAACGTCAAAGGCAAGGAGAAACGGACGGGGCGAATCACGGGCCGCCGTGCCGGTTGGAAGAAAGCCTTCGTCTCGCTCAAGCCGGGCCAAGAGCTCAGCTTCATGGCCGGGGAGTAAACCATCATGGCAGTGATCAAGATGAAACCGACTTCGCCCGGCCGTCGTGCCATGGTGCGGGTCGTCAACAAGGAACTCTACAAGGGTCGGCCGTATCCTTCACTCGTCGAGGCGATGACGCGTCTCGCGGGTCGCAACAACGCCGGACGCATCACTACCCGGCACAAGGGCGGCGGGCACAAGAAGCACTATCGCATCGTCGACTTTCGGCGTAACAAGGACAACATCCCGGCCAGGGTCGAGCGGATCGAGTACGATCCCAACCGCTCGGCGCACATCGCACTGCTGTGCTACGCCGACGGGGAGCGCCGTTACATCCTCGCGCCAAAAGGGCTGACGGTCGGCCAGACCATCATGAGCGGTCCGCAAGCGCCGATCAAGCCCGGCAATGCGCTGCCGATCCGTGCCATCCCGGTGGGAACGACGCTGCACAACGTCGAGCTCGTGCCGGGCAAGGGCGGGCAGCTCGCTCGCGCTGCAGGAACTTCGGTCCAGCTCGTCGCGCGTGAAGGTGCCTATGCCCAGGTGCGTCTGCGCTCGGGCGAAGTGCGCAAGGTGCACGTCGAATGTCGCGCCACTATCGGGGAAGTGGGCAATGGTGAGCATTCCCTGGAAAAACTCGGCAAGGCGGGGGCTTCCCGCTGGCGTGGCGTTCGTCCTACCGTACGCGGTGTGGCGATGAACCCGATCGACCACCCGCATGGTGGTGGTGAAGGGCGCACGGGCGAGGGCGGCGTGCCGCGCAGCCCATGGGGTCAGCCGACGAAAGGGTATCGCACTCGCCGCAACAAGCGCACGGACAACATGATCGTCCAGCGTCGGCACAAGCGTTAAGGGGTAAGTCATGGCACGTTCCGTCAAAAAAGGGCCGTTCGTCGATGCCCATCTGCTCAAGAAGGTCGAGCAAAGCCGCGCGACCAACGACAAGCGTCCGATCAAGACCTGGTCTCGCCGCTCCACGATCCTGCCCGAATTCATCGGGTTGACGTTCGCGGTGCACAATGGCCGGCAGCACGTCCCGGTATTCGTTACCGAGGCCATGGTTGGACACAAACTCGGCGAATTCTCCTTCACCCGCACCTTCAAAGGGCACGCCGCGGGCAAGAAGTCTAAACGCTAAAGGTCGAGGAAACGAGATATGGAAACCAAGGCTATCGTGCGCGGCGTGCGCCTTTCTCCCCAGAAAGGTCGTCTCGTCGCCGATCTCATCCGCGGCAAACCGGTGGCGCAGGCGCTCGACATCCTCGCCTTCTGTCCGCAAAAAGGCGCGCATTTGATTCGTAAAGCGCTGCTTTCGGCCATCGCCAATGCGGAACACAACGACGGTGCCGACGTCGATGAACTCAAGGTCAAACGCATCATGGTCGAGAAGGGCGTGGTGCTCAAGCGCTTCCGGGCGCGGGCCAAAGGGCGTGGGGCGAAGATCCTCAAGCCTACGTCGCACATCATCGTCGCGGTCGGAGAATAAGGAGCGAACATGGGACAGAAAATCCATCCGACCGGCTTTCGCCTCGTCGTCACGCGTGACTGGTCCTCGCGCTGGTTTGCCTCGAGCAAGGACTTCCCGCGCCTGCTGCAGCAAGACGCCCAGGTTCGTGGGTACTTGAAGAACAAGCTCAAGCATGCGGCCGTCAGTCGTATCGTGATCGAACGCCCGGCCAAGAGTGCAAAGATCACGATCCACTCGGGGCGTCCCGGTGTGGTCATCGGGAAGAAAGGTGAGGACATCGAGCTTCTCAGAGCGGATCTGAACCGTCGCATGGGCGTGCCGGTGCACCTCACGATCGAGGAAATCCGCAAACCCGAGCTCGATGCGCAGCTCATCGCCGAATCGGTCGCGACCCAGCTCGAGAAACGCATCCAGTTCCGTCGCGCCATGAAACGTGCGATGCAAAACGCGATGCGGCTCGGGGCGAAAGGGATCAAGATCATGACCTCCGGCCGTCTGGGCGGGGCCGAGATCGCACGCTCCGAATGGTACCGTGAGGGTCGGGTTCCCCTGCAAACCCTGCGCGCCGACATCGATTATGGTTTTGCCGAGGCACAGACCACCTACGGGATCATCGGCGTCAAGGTCTGGCTCTACAAGGGCGACATCCTGGCGCGTAATCAGGCACCGCAGGAGCCTGTCGAGCGGGAAGCTCGGCGTCCCGCGCGGGGTCGTCGTGACGAAGGGGAAGGCGCGCGTCGCGGTCGTCGCACCCGCGCCGCCAAAGCGAACGTAACTTCGGGAGTGGGCGATGCTGCAGCCGAAACGAACTAAATTCCGCAAGGTCCAGAAGGGCCGCAACAAGGGACTGGCAACGCGCGGGACCTCCGTTTCCTTCGGCGAGTTCGGTCTCAAGGCGATCGGCCGCGGACGGCTCACGGCTCGCCAAATCGAAGCAGCGCGGCGCGCCATGACCCGTCACATCAAGCGCGGCGGGCGGATCTGGATCCGAGTGTTTCCCGATAAACCCATCTCCCGGAAACCTGCCGAGGTCCGTATGGGAAGCGGGAAAGGAAACCCTGAATACTGGGTCGCCGAAATCCAGCCGGGCAAAGTCTTGTATGAGATGGACGGTGTGAGCGAAGCGCTGGCCCGTGAGGCGTTCGAACTCGCCGCCGCGAAGCTGCCGTTCAAGACCGTCTTCGTCACCCGCAAGTTGGGAGCGGCATGATGAAAGCAAAAGACATGCGTGAAAAGAGCGTCGACGAGCTCGAGAAAGAATTGCTCGAGTTGCGCAAGGCGCAATTCTCGCTTCGTATGCAACAAGCGACGCAGCAACTGACCAATACCGCGGCGATGCGTGCTACCCGGCGCGATATCGCGCGGATCAAGACCCTCCTGCGGGAAAAAGGGGTGCGTAAATGACCGAAGAAATGCAAAACAAGACCCGGCAGCGCATGGTTGGACGCGTCGTGAGTACCGCTCGGGCCAAGACGGTCGCCATATTGGTCGAACGTCGAGTGGCGCATCCCCTCTATGGGAAGATCGTCACCAAATCGCGCAAATTCCATGCGCACTGCGAAGATCCGGAAGTGGCGCTCAACGATGTCGTCGAGATCGAAGAGTGCCGTCCGATTTCCAAGACAAAAACCTGGAAGGTCGTCCGGCTCGTGTCCAAGGCACGTCTTGCCTGATTCGCCCTTGCAATTTTCTGCCGCATCGGTTATAGTGCTGGACTCTTGCCCCGTCGCAAGGCGGGGCGCTTCGTTTTCCTTCGTCGCCTGAGCCGTTTGCGCGCCGAAGGTGTTTGAGTCCAAAACTGTCCGCTCTAGCGGTATAAGTTGGAGATTTTCATGATCCAGATGCAGACCCTCTTGCAGGTCGCCGACAACAGCGGCGCGCGCAAGGTCATGTGTATCAAAGTGCTTGGGGGCTCCAAGCGCCGCTATGCCAACGTCGGTGACATCATCAAGGTGTCGGTCAAGGAAGCGGCCCCGCGCGGGCGCGTCAAGAAAGGCGACGTCTATAACGCCGTCGTCGTTCGCACCGCCAAAGGGGTGCGCCGTCCCGACGGTTCGCTCATCAAATTCGATGGCAACGCCGCCGTGCTGCTCAACAACAAGCTCGAGCCGATCGGTACGCGTATTTTTGGCCCTGTTACGCGTGAATTGCGTACCGAGCGATTCATGAAGATCGTCTCGCTCGCCCCCGAAGTCATCTGAGGTGTCGCAATGAAGAAGATCCGTAAGGGCGATCAGGTGATCGTGATCGCCGGCAAAGACAAAGGGCGCCGGGGGGTAGTGACGCGCCGCGTCAGCGACGAAAAAGTCATCGTCGAGGGGATCAACCGCGTCAAGAAACACGTGCGCCCCAATCCCTTGCGCGGAATCGCAGGTGGGATCATCGAAAAAGAGATGCCTATCCACATCTCCAACGTCGCGCTATTCAATCCGCAGACCCAGAAAGCCGACCGGGTCGGGATTCGGGTGCTCGAAGATGGCCGTAAAGTGCGCTTCTTCAAGAGCACCGGCGAAGTGGTGGACGTCTAAGGAGCGAACATGGCCCGGTTGCTACAACAGTACAAAGAAAAGGTCGTGCCCGAACTCGTCAGTAAGTTCGGCTACAAGTCGATCATGGAAGTGCCGCGCATCACCAAGATCACGCTCAACATGGGCGTAGGTGAGGCCGTGGCCGACAAGAAAGTCCTGGAGAATGCCGTCAAAGATCTGGCGGCGATTTCGGGGCAAAAGCCCGTGATCACCAAGGCGCGCAAATCGATCGCCGGTTTCAAGATCCGCGAGGGATACCCGATCGGATGCAAGGTGACGCTGCGCGGCGCTCGGGCATACGAATTCCTCGATCGGCTCATTTCGATCGCTCTGCCCCGCGTGCGGGATTTCCGCGGCGTTGGCGGCAAGGGGTTCGATGGTCGTGGCAACTTCAACTTGGGTGTGCGTGAGCAGATCATCTTTCCGGAGATCGAGTACGACAAGGTCGATGCGCTGCGCGGCATGAACATCACCATCACGACCACGGCGAAAACCGATGAAGAGGCCAAGGCGCTGCTGGCCGCGTTCAAGTTTCCCTTCCGGAATTGAGGCTGACATGGCAAAGAAATCGATGATCAATCGCGAGGAAAAACGTCGCAAGCTGGTGGCCAAGTACGCAGCCAAGCGCGACGCTCTGCTCGCCAAAATACGGGACATGAGTCTGTCCGAAGAAGAGCGCATGCAGGCGCGCCTCGAGCTGCAGCAACTGCCGCGCAACGCCAGCCCCACTCGGTTGCGGAATCGTTGCGCGATCACTGGCCGTCCGCGCGGAACTTTCCGTAAATTCGGTCTGAGCCGAAACAAGTTGCGTGAAATGGCTTTCCGCGGCGAAGTCCCCGGCATGACCAAGGCGAGCTGGTAAGGGAGTCCGAAGATGAGCATGTCTGATCCGATCGCCGATATGTTGACGCGCATTCGCAATGCGCAAAAGGCGGAAAAGCCTACCGTCGAGGTTCCTGGCTCCAAGCTCAAGTCCGCGATCGCTCGCGTATTGCACGAAGAGGGCTACATCGATGGGTTCGAGGTGCGGCAGGATGGGCCGAAATCGACCCTGGTATTGAAGCTCAAGTACTACGCTGGTCGTCCCGTGATCGAGCGCATCGAGCGGGTGTCGCGTCCTGGTTTGCGCATCTACCGTTCCGTCGCCGACTTGCCCAAGGTTATGAACGGTCTGGGAGTGGCCATCGTGTCTACGCCCAAGGGGGTGATGACCGATCGTGCCGCTCGCAAGGCGCAAGTCGGTGGCGAAGTGCTCTGTTACGTCGCCTGAGGGAGATCGAGATGTCGAGAATCGCAAAACAACCGATCGAGGTTCCGGGTGGCGTCGACGTCACGATCGACGGCAGCCGTGTCGCGGTCAAAGGTCCGCTCGGCGCGCTCGAGTTCTCGTTCAATCCCGCCGTGCGCATCGTCCGGGAGGGTAACGTGCTGCGCTGCCAGGGCGACGAGAAGATTCCCGGCAGCGTTGCTCAAGCCGGTACTGCGCGGGCCATCCTCGCCAACATGGTGCATGGGGTCGCGAAAGGGTTCGAGCGGCGCCTTACTTTGGTCGGGGTGGGTTACCGCGCACAGCTGCAGGGTAACAAGCTGAATCTCTCGCTGGGCTACTCGCACCCGATCGAGCACGAGCTTCCTGCGGGTATCAAGGCCGAAGTACCTCAACCGACCGAGATCGTGCTCAAAGGGGCCGACAAGCAACAACTCGGCCAGCAAGCCGCCAAGATCCGCGGTTACCGTCCGCCGGAGCCTTACAAGGGCAAGGGTGTACGCTATGCGGATGAAATCGTGGTCTTGAAAGAGACCAAGAAGAAATAAGGGCATTCGATCATGAACAAGAAACTTGCACGTCTGCGCCGTGCCCGCAAAACCCGGGCGAAGATCGCGCAGCTGAAAGTGCCGAGCCTCACGGTTTACCGTTCCAACTCGCACGTCTACGCGCAGATCATCTCCCCGTGCCGTTCACGCGTGCTCGCTGCCGCGTCTACGCTCGACAAGGAGCTGCGCGACAAGGTGAGCAACGGGGGTAACAAGGCCGCTGCGGCGCTCGTGGGTCGTGCCATCGCCGAGAAAGCCAAGGCGATCGGCATCGAGACGGTCGCGTTCGACCGCTCGGGATATCTCTATCATGGTCGCGTGCAAGCCTTGGCTGAGGCCGCGCGCGAAGCCGGGCTCAAATTCTGATACGGGAAAAGCGATGGCCAGGAATCAGCAAGACAAGCGCCGACCTGCGGAAGAGCGGCAGGACGAGCTCAATGAAAAGATGGTGTCGATCAACCGCGTCAGCAAGACCGTCAAGGGTGGGCGCATCCTGAGCTTTGCGGCGCTGACGGTCGTCGGCGACGGTGACGGTGGCATCGGCATGGGTAAGGGTAAGGCCCGTGAGGTACCGGTCGCGGTGCAAAAGGCCATGCAGTCGGCCCGTCGTGACATGGTCAAGGTGCCTTTGAAAAACGGCACCATCCAGCATACCGTGATCGCCAAGCACGGTGCTTCCACGGTGATGATGAAGTCGGCTCCTCCGGGTACCGGAATCATCGCCGGCGGTGCCATGCGCGCGGTGTTCGAGGTGATGGGCGTCAAGGACGTCATCTGCAAGATCATCGGCTCGACCAACCCGTACAACGTGGTGCGCGCCACGATCAAGGGATTGACGGCCACACGCCGTCCTTCCGAGCTTGCCGCCAAGCGCGGCAAGTCCATCGAAGAGATCACGGAGTGAGCCATGGCGAAAGACAAAGTCAAGGTGACGCTGATCAAGTCTTTGATCGGCACGCGTAAGGATCATCGTGCCACCGTGCGTGGGCTCGGCTTGCGTCGGCTCAACCACACGGTCGAGCTCGCCGACACCCCTCAGGTGCGTGGCATGATCGCCAAGGTGTCTTATCTCCTGAAGGTCGAGGGCTGACAAATGCAACTCAACACCATCAAACCGGCCGATGGGGCCAAGAAAGCCAAGAAGCGGGTCGGCCGCGGCATCGGTTCCGGTCTGGGCAAGACCTGCGGCCGGGGGCACAAGGGCCAGAAATCTCGCTCCGGAGGTTTTCACAAAGTCGGTTTCGAAGGCGGTCAGATGCCGCTTCAACGCCGTCTGCCCAAGCGTGGATTCGTCTCGCCTACGGCCAATGACGTGGCCGAGGTGCGCCTCTCCGACCTCGAGCAAATCCCGGTCGAGGAGATCGATCTGCTCGTGCTCAAGCAAGCGGGGGTCGTTCCGAGAACCGCCAAAGCGGCAAAGGTCATCCTTGCGGGTACCCTTTCGCGCAAGCTCATCCTGCGGGGAATCGCGGCCACCAAGGGGGCCAAGAGCGCCATCGAGGCGGCCGGCGGCACCCTCGTCGAATCCTGAGTAGGGAAACGTCGTGGCCAAAGCGACCCAACACGCGACGGTAGGGAAATTTGCCGACCTGAAACGGCGTCTCTGGTTCTTGCTGGGGGCGCTCGTCGTTTATCGGATCGGGGCGCACATCCCTGTCCCGGGCATCGATCCGGCCAAACTTGCCCAGCTCTTCCAGACGCAAGGTGGCGGGATCCTGGGGGTGTTCAACCTCTTCTCCGGCGGGGCGTTGTCGCGCTTCACGATCTTCGCGCTCGGGATCATGCCGTACATCTCGGCATCGATCATCGTGCAGCTCATGTCCTACGCCTTCCCTGCGCTCGAGGCGCTGAAAAAAGAAGGCGAGGCGGGTCGGCGCAAGCTGACGCAGTACACGCGCTATGGTACCTTGGTGCTCGCGCTCGCGCAGGGCTTGGGAATCGCGGTCGCCCTCGAATCCCAGCCCGGGTTGGTGCTCGAACCAGGATTGATGTTCCGTTTCGTCACCGTGGTGACGCTGGTGACCGGCACGATGTTCCTGATGTGGCTCGGTGAGCAGATCACCGAACGGGGTATTGGGAACGGCATTTCTCTCATCATCTTCGCCGGGATCGTCGCGGGGCTGCCCCAGGCGCTGGGCGGACTCTTCGAGCTCGTCTCGAGCGGGGCGATGCATCCTTTCTCCGCCCTCTTCGTCTGCATGCTGGTGTTGCTGGTGACGGCTTTCGTCGTCTTCGTCGAAAAAGGTCAGCGGAAAATCCTGGTCAATTACGCCAAGCGACAGGTGGGCAACAAGATCTATGGGGGTCAGAGTTCGCATCTGCCCTTGAAGCTCAACATGGCCGGTGTGATCCCGCCGATCTTCGCCTCGTCCATCATTCTTTTCCCTGCCACGCTGGCGCAGTGGTTCGGGTCGGGCGATCGCTTCATCTGGTTGAGAGACCTGGCTGGAGCGCTGTCGCCCGGGCAGCCGGTCTATATCCTGCTCTATGCCTTGGCGATCGTCTTTTTCTGTTTCTTCTACACCGCCCTCGTCTTCAATGCCAAGGAGACGGCGGAGAACCTGAAGAAGAGCGGTGCGTTCGTGCCAGGCATTCGGCCGGGCGAGCAGACGGCGAAGTATCTGGACCGCGTGTTGATGCGACTCACGCTCGCCGGGGCAATCTACATCACGCTCGTGTGCTTGATCCCCGAGTTTCTCATCCTCGAGTGGAACGTGCCCTTCTATTTCGGGGGGACTTCGCTACTCATCATCGTGGTCGTGACGATGGATTTCATGACGCAACTGCAATCCTATGTGATGTCGCACCAATACGAGAGTTTGCTCAAGAAGGCGAATTTCACGTCTGGCGCGTTGCGGAGGAAGTAAGGCATGGCCAAGGAAGACGTCATCGAAATGCAGGGTGAAGTGATCGAGACGCTGCCCAACGCCACCTTCCGCGTGCGTCTGGAAAATGGTCACGTCATTCTCGGTTATATCTCGGGCAAGATGAGAATGCACTACATCCGCATCCTGCCCGGAGACAAGGTCACGGTGCAGCTCACTCCGTACGACCTGACGCGCGGGCGCATCGTATTCCGTTCCAAGTGAAGAATCCAGGGAGAGCTCCATGAAAGTCCAAGCCTCAGTGAAGCGGATCTGCCGCAATTGCCGCATCGTGCGGCGCAAGGGCGTGGTGCGGGTCATTTGTAAAGAAGCGCGCCACAAGCAGCGTCAAGGTTGAACCTTGGGCGCGAATCTTTTATACTTGAAAATTTCGTTTTTGGGGTGATTGCAGATGGCCCGTATCGCAGGGGTGAATATCCCCAACCACAAACACACCGAGATCGCGCTCACGGCGATCTACGGCATCGGTCGTTCCCGTGCCCGCAAGATTTGCGAGGCCGCAGGCATCCAGCCATCGGCCAAGGTCAAAGATCTGACGGACGCCGAGCTCGAGCGCTTGCGCGAGGAAGTCGCCAAATACAAGGTCGAGGGCGACTTGCGGCGTGAGATCACCATGAACATCAAACGCTTGATGGACTTGGGTTGCTATCGCGGCATGCGCCATCGCCGGGGGTTGCCCGTGCGTGGACAGCGTACTCGCACGAACGCGCGTACCCGCAAGGGGCCGCCCAAGACCATCGCCGGCAAGAAGAAATGATGAGGTCACTCCATGGCTAAAACTACGACGAAGGCCCGACGTAAAGTCAAAAAGAATGTTGCGGAGGGCATCGCGCACATCCACGCGAGTTTCAACAACACGATCATCACGATCACCGATCGGCAAGGCAACGCGCTTTCCTGGGCCTCGTCCGGTTCGGCGGGTTTCAAGGGCTCGCGCAAGAGTACCCCGTTTGCCGCCCAGGTGGCGGCCGATGCGGCAGGCAAGGCAGCCCAGGAATGTGGCATCAAGAGCCTTGAAGTGCGTGTGCAAGGTCCTGGCCCAGGGCGTGAATCGTCGGTGCGGGCGCTTGCCGCGCTCGGCATCCGCATCGCCAGCATACAGGATGTAACGCCGATTCCGCACAACGGCTGCCGTCCGCCCAAGAAACGTCGGATCTAACAGGAGTCGAACGTGGCACGTAATCTCGATCCCAAGTGCCGGCAGTGCCGGCGGGAAGGCGAAAAGCTCTTCCTCAAAGGGGAAAAATGCTTCACGGACAAGTGCGCGATCGAGCGTCGCAGCTATGCACCCGGTCAGCACGGTCAAACCTCGGGGCAGCGCTTGTCCGAATACGGAAAACAGCTGCGTGAGAAGCAAAAGATCCGTCGGCTCTACGGCGTTTTGGAAATGCAGTTCCGTCGTGTCTACGCCGAAGCGGCTCGCCGTCGCGGCCAGACGGGCGAGAACCTTCTGCAACTCCTCGAAGGCAGGCTCGACAACGTCGCTTATCGCATGGGTTTCGGCGCCTCACGCGCCGAGGCGCGCCAAGTCGTGCGCCACAATGGCGTGATGGTCAACGGTCGCCGGGTCAACATTCCTTCTTACCTCGTTCGTCCGGGCGACGTGGTCGAGCTCACCGAAAAGGCCCGCGCCCAGCTCCGCGTGAAGGCTGCGTTGGAAGCGGCAGCGCAACGTGGTTTCCCCGAGTGGATCGAAGTCGATGTGCAGGCGGGCAAGGGGGTGTTCAAGGCCTATCCGCAGCGCGCCGAGCTTTCGCCCACGCTCAACGAAAACCTCGTGGTCGAACTCTACTCGCGATAAGCCCCTCGCAGCGGCGAGAAACAGAGGATAGCATCGATGTCTTTGGAAAGCCTGCTGAAACCGCGCAGCATCGACGTGGAAAATCTGTCGCCGGTGTTGGCGCGCGTCACGATGGAACCGTTCGAGCGCGGCTTCGGCCATACGTTGGGCAACGCGCTGCGGCGCGTGCTCCTGGCTGCGCTTCCCGGTAGCGCTCCTACCGAGGTGCGGATCACTGGCCTGTTGCACGAGTATTCGACGATCGAAGGGGTGCGCGAAGACGCCGTCGATTTGCTGCTCAATCTGAAAGGCGTCGTGTTTCGACTGCACGAACGTGAAGATGCGACCGTGCGCCTCGAAGCCGTGGGGCCGAAAGTGGTTCGCGCGGCCGACATCCAGTTGGGCCATGGCGTCGAAGTCATCAACGGAGATCACGTCATCGCCCACGTCGAAGAAGGCGGGCGCCTCGAGATGGAAATCCGTGTCCAGCGAGGCCGGGGTTACGTTCCGGCCTCCGCGCGCAAAACCGAGGGCGATCGTGCGATCGGTCATATCCTGATGGACGCCTCCTTCAGCCCGGTGCGTCGGGTCGCCTATACCGTCGAAAGCGCCCGGGTCGAGCAGCGTACCGACCTCGATCGTCTGGTCCTCGAACTCGAGACGAACGGCTCGATTGATCCCGAAGAGGCGATTCGCTATGCCGCACGCGTGCTGGTGGACCAACTCGCCGTCTTTGCCGATCTCGAAGGACGCCAGCCCAGTGCACGCTCCGAGAGCGGCGCAGCGATCGATCCGCTACTGTTGCGCCCCGTCGACGATCTCGAACTCACGGTCCGCTCGGCCAATTGCCTCAAGGCCGAGAACATCTACTACATCGGTGATCTGATCCAGCGCACCGAACAGGAACTCCTGAAAACCCCCAACCTCGGTCGCAAGTCGCTCAACGAGATCAAGGAAGTGCTCGCAGCGCACGGGCTGACGCTGGGGATGAAACTGGAAAACTGGCCTCCGCCCGGTTTGGAAAAACTCGGCTGACGGATAACGCACGAGGAAAGAAAAATGCGTCACGGAAACGGATATCGCAAGCTCAACCGCACGACGAGCCATCGTCAGGCGCTGATGCGCAATCTCGCCAACGCCCTGCTGCGCGAGGAAGTCATCAAGACGACTCTGCCCAAAGCCAAGGAACTGCGCCGCTTCGTCGAGCCGCTCATCACGCTGGCGAAGAAACCGACGCTGGCCAATCACCGGCTCGCCTTCGCTCGCCTGCGCGATCGTGAGATCGTGCTCAAACTCTTCAACGAGATCGGCCCGCGCGTGCAAAATCGTCCAGGTGGGTACACCCGCGTGCTGAAGTTCGGCTACCGCGATGGTGACAACGCGCCGATGGCGATCATCGAGCTCGTCGATCGGGCGGGTAGCGAAACGCAAGCCGCACCGCAAAACGCAGGCTGATCGCCCTTTCCGTTCAGGGAAGAACGATGGACGCCGCATCCATTCGAGGGTGCGGCGTCCGTTTTTATCCCGCCGAGCCGATCCGCTCGGCGAGGTAGCGTCCGGTCACGGAATTGGGATGGGCGGCGATCGCCGCGGGGGTGCCGCAAGCGACGATTCGGCCGCCTGCTTCGCCCGCTCCTGGTCCCAGGTCGATCACCCAGTCGGCATGGGCGATTACGTCGAGGTGATGTTCAATCACCACCAGGGTGTTTCCGCGATCGCGCAGCGCGAACAGCGCGGTGAGGAGCTGTTCGACGTCGACCCAGTGCAGCCCCGTGGTTGGCTCGTCGAGCACGTACAGCGTTCGTCCCGTGTCGCGGCGCATCAACTCCGCAGCCAATTTCAAGCGCTGCGCTTCTCCCCCCGAAAGCGTCGTGGCCGGTTGGTTCAAGGGTAAGTAGCCCAGCCCCAGCGACTGCAGAATCTCGAGCTTGCGCCGCAGCGTGGGGTGCGAGCCGAAGGGATGTAGCGCTTCCTCCACGGTAAGGGAGAGGGATTCGTGGATGTTCAGCCCGCGGTAGCGGATCTCCAGCGTCTCACGGTTGTACCGCTTTCCGCTGCAGGCTTCGCAGGGTAGATAGACGTCGGGCAGAAACTGCAAGTCGATGCGCCGATATCCTTCACCTTCGCATACCTCGCAGCGCCCCCCTCTCAGGTTGAAGGAAAAGCGGGCGGCGCGGTAGCCGCGCATGCGTGCTTCGGGTGTGGCGGCAAAGAGTTCGCGCAACCCATCCATGATGCCAGTATAGGTTGCCGGGTTCGAGCGCGGCGTACGGCCGATCGGCGATTGATCGACGACGATCAGCTTGTCGATCGCCTCTAGACCCGAGGCTCCCGTACACGGGGCGCGGCAGGGGCGCCCCGAGAGGTGATCGCGCAGGATGGGAACCAGCGTGTCCTCTACGAGCGAGGATTTTCCCGAACCGGAGACCCCGGTGACGACCACGAGGCATCCCAGGGGGATCTCGACGTCGATTCCCTGCAGATTGTGGGCGTGGCAGCCTTGCAGCCGTAGCGTGGGCCTGTCTTCTTCGCAAGGGAGAGAACGATGCGGCACGTGCAAGGGGCGTTGCAGATAAGGGGCGGTTCGCGAGCGCGGCGAAGCGAGCAGCGCTGACAGCGACCCGGAGACGAGAATTTCACCTCCCTCTCGTCCAGCACCTGGGCCGACTTCCACTACGTGATCGGCACGGCGAATCGTCGCTTCGTCGTGTTCGACCACGACGACGGTGTTACCCAGATCGCGCATCTCTTCGAGCGTACGCAGCAAATCGTCCTGATTGCGTGGATGCAGCCCGATGGAAGGTTCGTCGAGTACGTAGAGCACGCCGGTGAGTCCCGAGCCAACCTGACTGGCGAGCCGGATGCGCTGCGCCTCTCCGCCGGAGAGCGTGTGCGATGCGCGATCGAGACTCAGGTAGGAGAGCCCGACTTGCAGCAGGAAGCGGAGACGCGAGCGGATCGCCTCGATCGTCATCTCGGCCACGGGATGAGTTCCGCACACGGTGGCGATGCGTTCGATCGCACTTGCACAGGCCGACAAGGGAAGTGCCGTGAGCTCCGGCAGACTCATGCCCGCCACGCGTACCGCCCGGGCAAAAGGTTGCAAGCGGCTACCACCACAGGTGGGGCAGGGGCGTTCCTGCCAAGGGAGATCCAGAGCCTTCTCTCTGCGTCCTCTTTCCTCTTCGGGGTGGTGGCGCCGTTGCAGGTAGGAGACCCAGCCTTCGAAAGGATGAGACTTGAGCACCATGCGGCTGCGATCGAGCGGGTAGCGGAAAGGGATGGGTTCCTCGCCCGAGCCGAAGAGTAAAACCCGTCGCACCGGTTCCGGCAGCCCGGACCACGGGGTGTCGAGGGAGAAACCATAATATGCCGCCAAATCCTCCAGAAGCCGGGCCGAGAAGGCGTTGCCGAGGTCGAGACCGGGCAATGCACCCTCGCGCAGGCTGCGCTCCGATGCTGGTAAGCGTTCCGCGTCCAGCTCCCATCGCCGCCCCGTTCCCTCGCACGTGGGGCAGGCGCCTGCCGGATGGTTGAAAGAGAAGAGCTGCGGCTCGAGCGCCGGGGCCGTGAAACCGCAGCGGGGGCACGAAGGGGTGACGACGAAAGTCAGTTCTTCCCCTTCGTCGAGATCGCGCACGAAGCAGCGCCCATGCCCCATCTTGAGCGCCAGTTCGAGCGAATCGGCGAGCCGCGCCCGCGCCTCTTCCCGTACTCTCAAGCGGTCGATCACCAGTCGAGGCGCGTCGGAGGGGGCATCTTGCAAACCATCGAGCTCGACGAATTCGCCACCGGTTTCGATGCGGGTGAACCCTTGTGCCTTCAGGGAGGCGAGCGCGGCCCGCGGTTCGGTATCGAGCACGAGGGGCGAGAGGAGGGCGATGCGTCGCTGCGGCAGAGTGTGCAATAAAGACTCGATGAAATCGCTCATCGAGCGGTGCGTCAGAGCCTCCTGTGGATGTTCGGGGCAATACGGCGTGCCCAGCCGAGCGAAGAGTACGCGCAGATAGTCGTGGATTTCGGTGAGCGTGCCCACCGTCGATCGTGGGCTGGGCGAAAGCGTCTTCTGCTCGATGGCGATCGCCGGCGAAAGCCCTTCGATCGTGTCGACTTCGGGCCTCGGCAGCTGATCGAGAAACTTGCGCGCCTGGGCGGAGAGCGATTCGACGTAGCGCCTTTGGCCTTCGGCGTAGAGCGTGTCGAAGGCGAGCGAAGATTTACCGGAGCCCGATACGCCCGTGATGACGATCAGTTTTCCTCGAGGTAGGTCGAGATCGACGTTTTTGAGGTTGTGGGTGCGCGCACCGCGAATGCGGATCAAAGCCATGGGTCGACGGCTGCGATGCGATGAAAATGCGCACGGGGATCGCGCGTTGGAGATGGGTCGTGCAGGATTCGAACCTGCGACCAACGGATTAAAAGTCCGCTGCTCTACCGGCTGAGCTAACGACCCGTCGAAGAAGGTGGAATTATAGGTAATTCCTCGGGGAACTGTCAAGCAGTTTTTGCGTCGTGTTGTTTTGGGCGAGAAATCAAGGAGATGAGCCGTCGCTTTTCTTTGGCGTCTCATTATGGAACAATAGCGGCAACGAAGAATCGAGGAAACGACCATGCTCGACCGGGAAGGGTATCGCCCGAACGTCGGCATCGTGCTCGTCAACGCGCGCAACGAGGTGTTCTGGGGCAAACGTATACGCGAACATTCCTGGCAGTTTCCACAAGGCGGGATCAAAAAAGGGGAAACGCCGGAAGAGGCGATGTACCGGGAGCTGCACGAAGAGGTCGGTCTGCTGCCGCAGCACGTCCGCATCCTTGGACGCACGCGCGATTGGCTGCGCTATGATGTACCACGGCGCTGGGTGAAGCGCCAGTGGCGTAATGTCTATCGCGGGCAGAAGCAGATCTGGTTCCTGCTGCGTCTCGTGGGGCGGGACTCCGACGTCTGCCTGCGCGCAACCGCGCACCCCGAGTTCGACGCTTGGCGCTGGGCGCAGTACTGGGTGCCGCTCGATGCGGTGATCGCTTTCAAACGCCGCGTCTACCAGCTTGCCCTCATCGAACTTTCGCGCTATCTCGACGTGCCGCCGCCGCACACTCAGCCGCAGTACCGTGAATTGATCGAGGAGATCCCCCCCGATTTTCCCGTTGTTTCGCCGTTGGAGGAACGACATGGACGCTGAGCGGCTCGATGCGCTCGACCGGGTGATCGTCGAATTCGATCGCGCCCTGCGTACGGTTTTTGCCCCGGCAAGGGGCGCGCGGCCGATGCCCGGTGCCGGCCTGCCGGGTGGTCCGCTCGACGAAGCGCAGCGCCGGCACGTGGAAGGCCTGCTGCGAGTGGATCACACCGGCGAGATCTGCGCCCAAGCACTCTACCAGGGGCAGGCGCTCACCAGTCGCGACCCGTCGATCCGCGAGGCGTTGCGCCGCGCTTCCGACGAGGAGGTCGACCACCTCGCCTGGACCGAGGCGCGTCTGCACGAGCTCGGCGGGCGAACCAGCCTGCTCGATCCCTTGTGGTATCTGGGTTCCCTGGCGATCGGCGTGGCGGCGGGGGCGGCGGGGGACGACTGGAATCTCGGCTTTCTCGCCGAGACCGAGCGCCAGGTCGAGCGTCATCTCGAAGGGCATCTGCAGGCGCTGCCGGCAGAGGATCGGCGCAGTCGCGCCATTCTCGAACAGATGAAGGAAGATGAGACGGGGCATGCTCGACTCGCCGAGTCATTGGGTGCGCGACCGCTGCCGGCGCCGGTGCGAGGGGCCATGCGGCTCGCTTCCAAAGTGATGACGACGCTCGCCTACCGCCTCTGACCTGCCGTCTCGGGGTGGTTCACCCCTCCTCGACGATTTCCCAAGTGTGCTCGAGTTCGGCGGTCTTGCCGAGCATGATCGAGGCCGAGCAGTATTTTTCCGCCGACAGCCGGACTGCTCGTGCCACACGCGCCTCGTCCAGTCCGCGGCCGCGCACGACGTAATGGAAACGGATGCGGGTGAATACCTTGGGGTCGGTGGGAGCGCGTTCGGCCTCGAGCCGTACTTCGCAGCCTTTCACGGCCTGCCGTCCTTTCTCCAGGATCATCACGATGTCGAAGGCGGTGCAGCCGCCAGCGCCGGCGAGCAGCAGCTCCATGGGGCGTGGCGCGAGATTGCGGCCGCCTGCCTCCGGGGCTCCGTCCATCGCCACCAGATGTCCCGATCCTGTTTCTGCCAGAAAAGTGCGGCCCTCGATCCAGCGAACCGTGCATTCCATGTTGATCTTCCCTCGTGGTTTGCGCAATGCAGAATTGTAGGGGATTTGCGGATAAACGAGTTTGATTTTGCGATCTAAAAGTTTATTGTGCAGTGCGCCATTTTTTTCTTGCTTTTTTTGCCGGGTGTCACTAGTATACGCAGCAACGGATCACGACTCGTGTGGTTCGACCGGTGTCTCCTCCACCCTCCTCCTTTGGTGTGGATTGAACGCCGCCTCTTCGAGGCGGCGTTTTTTTTCGGCTCGAGATTGACAAAGGCGCTGCCTTTACGCTAACATCCCCTGCTTTCCAGAAGGGCCGGACTCGGGCCTGAGATGATCGAGGATACGCATGAAAACGTTCTCCGCCAAGCCACACGAAGTCAAGCGTGACTGGTTCGTCGTCGATGCGTCGGGTAAGGTACTGGGTCGGCTCGCGGCCGAGATCGCCCGCCGTTTGCGCGGCAAGCACAAGGCGATCTATACGCCCCACGTCGATACCGGTGATTACATCGTCGTCGTCAACGTCGATAAGATTCGTGTCACGGGCAACAAAGCTGCCGACAAGAAATACTACCGCCATTCCGGCTATCCGGGCGGTATCTACGAGACCACGTTCGAGAAACTGCTGCAGCGCCATCCCGAGCGTGTGCTCGAGAAGGCGGTCAAGGGTATGCTGCCCAAAGGGCCACTCGGCTATGCGATGCTGAAAAAGCTCAAGTGCTACGCCGGCGCCGAGCATCCCCATGTCGCGCAGCAGCCCAAAGTGCTGGAAATCTGAGGAGTCAGTGATGGCGGTGTCGTACAATTACGGAACGGGGCGGCGCAAGGAAGCGGTTGCTCGTGTGTTCATCAAGCCGGGCTCCGGCAACATCGTGGTCAATGGTAAGCCGCTCGATGAATTTTTTTCTCGCGAGACGGGGCGCATGATCGTGCGGCAGCCGCTGCGCCTGCTCGAAGTCGAGAATCGCTTCGACATCATGGTCAATGTCGATGGTGGCGGTGAATCCGGCCAAGCCGGTGCGGTGCGCCACGGCATCACCCGGGCGCTCATCGACTACAATCCCGAGTGGAAGGCGCAGCTGCGGGCGGCCGGTTTTGTCACTCGCGACGCGCGTGAGGTCGAACGGAAGAAAGTCGGTCTGCGCAAAGCCCGTCGCGCCAAGCAGTTCTCCAAGCGCTGATCGTTTTCGCCCGGGCAGCATTCTGCAAAGCCACCCTCGAGGTGGCTTTCGCCGTTTCAGCACGCTCGATTTTCGGCGTTCTCGGGCGATAATTGCACGCTGTGATCTCAAGGAGGCGAAACGATGATCAAGGTTGGCGTGGTCGGTGGCACAGGTTATACGGGGGTGGAGTTGTTGCGTCTGCTCAGCCGCCATCCCGAGGTGTCGCTCGAGGCGATCACCTCGCGCACCGAGGCCGGCATGCCGGTGTCCGAGATGTTTCCCAGCCTGCGGGGTCACGTGAATTTGCGTTTCTCGACGCCGGACGAGGCAAGACTCGATCGTTGCGACCTCGTCTTCTTTGCCACCCCGAATGGCGTGGCCATGAAAGAGGCACGGCGGCTGTTGGACGCCGGGGTGCGCCTCATCGACCTCTCGGCCGATTTTCGCCTGGCCGATGCCGACCAATGGGAGCGCTGGTATGGCATGACGCACGCTGCGCCCGAACTCCTCGAGGAAGCCGTCTACGGTTTGCCGGAAGTTGAGCGCGAGGCGATCGCCCGGGCGCGTCTGGTGGCCAACCCCGGTTGCTATCCCACGGCGGTGCAACTCGGCTTTCTGCCGCTGCTCGAGGTGAATGCCGTGGCCCGTGACTGGCTGGTGGCCGATTGCAAGTCTGGCGTCTCCGGCGCCGGGCGCAAGGCCGAAGTCCATACGCTCTTTGCCGAAGCGGCGGACAACTTCAAGGCCTATGGGGTGGCCGGGCATCGCCATCTGCCCGAGATTCGGCAGGGGCTGCAGCGCATCGCCCGCGGCCTGCCGGTGGAATTGACCTTCGTGCCGCACCTCACGCCCATGATCCGCGGCATCCATGCCACTCTCTATGCTCGGCTCGCGGACCCATCGCTCGACGTGCAGTCGCTCTTCGCCGAGCGTTATGCCGGAGAACCCTTCGTGGACGTGCTGCCGGCGGGTTCTCATCCGGAGACGCGTTCGGTGCGCGCGAGCAACGTGTGCCGCATCGCCGTCCATCGGCCTCAAGGGGGCGAGATCGTCGTCGTGCTTTCCGTGATCGACAATCTCGTGAAAGGTGCGGCGGGGCAGGCGGTGCAGAACATGAACCTGATGTTCGGTTTCCCCGAGACGCTGGGGCTCGACCTCGTGCCGGTGAGCCCTTGAACTAACGGGAACGGGGAACGGCGAGCGCCCTTTCCGGTCCATAACCACGTCGCCTCTGCGACGACCCTGACGAGGAGCCCATATCATGACGACCGAAACCCAGACCGACGACGTACTCGTTTTTACCGACAGTGCCGCCGCCAAAGTGCGCGAGCTGATCGAAGAAGAAGGTAACCCGGCGCTCAAGCTGCGTGTATTCGTGACCGGGGGTGGTTGCTCCGGATTTCAGTACGGTTTCACCTTCGACGAGGAAGTGGCCGAAGACGATGCCGTGATCGAAAAGGGCGGAGTGACGCTGCTCATCGATTCCATGAGTTACCAATATCTGGTCGGCGCCGAGATCGACTACGTGGAAGGGATCGAGGGGGCCCAGTTCGTGATCCGCAACCCCAATGCGACCACCACCTGCGGCTGCGGACAGTCTTTCTCCGTTTGATATTTGCGTAGTAAGAAAGGAAACCAAGGCGGACGCAGGCAGAGATGAACGAAGCCACCCTTGAGCAGGCGGAGATCGCTGCGGACGCCGATCTCGATTGCTATCACTGCGGCCTGCCGATTCCACCGCAGACGCATTTTTCCGTGGTGATCGACGGGCGGGCGCGGCGCATGTGTTGCGCCGGCTGCGTGGCCGTGGCGCAGGCCATCGTCGACAACGGCCTGGGCGACTATTACCGCCACCGCGATGCCATGCCCGAGCCGGTGCGCGAAGCCTTGCCCGAGGTGGTGCGAGAGCTCGAATCCTTCGATCTGCCCGAACTCACCGAGCAGGTCTCACGGGCGGTGGGCGAGCACGAGCGCGAGGTCACCCTCATCCTCGAGGGCATCACCTGCGCAGCCTGCGTCTGGCTCAACGAGCAGCACCTGCGCCGCCAGCCCGGCGTCACCCACGTCGAGATCAATTACGCCACCCGCCGCGCGCTGGTGCGCTGGGATCCTGAGCGTACGAGCCTGTCGCGTATCCTCAAGGCGATCGCCGAAATCGGCTATCGCGCCTACCCTTTCGATCCGAAGAAAGCCGAAGAGGTTGCGCAGCGCGAGCGGCGATCCATGCTCTGGCGCGTGTTCGTGGCCGGCTTTGCCTCGATGCAGGTCATGATGTACGCCATCCCCACCTACTTGGCGGGCGAGGGCGAGATGCCGGCCGACATCGAGCGCTTGTTGCGCTGGGCGAGCCTCGTGCTGACCCTGCCCGTGGTGTTCTACTCCTGCGGCCCTTTTTTTGCCAATGCCTGGCGCGATCTGCGACTGCGGCGTGTCGGGATGGATGTGCCGGTGGCCTTGGGCATCGGCGTGGCTTTTTTGGCCAGTCTATGGTTTACCCTCACCGACGGGGCGGAGGTTTATTTCGACTCGGTGGCGATGTTCGCCTTTTTTCTGCTGGGTGGGAGATTCCTCGAAATGCTCGCCCGTCAGCGGGCGGTGCGCGGGCTGGAGGAGGTCGCCCGCGTCATTCCTGCCGTGGCCGAACGTCTGGAAGCAGGGATTTGGCAGCGTGTGCCGGTGGCACGGCTCGCGCCGGGCGATCGTATCCGCGTACGTCCTGGACAGACCATCCCGGTCGACGGGCGGATCCTGTCGGGGTACGGCGAAGTGAGCGAAGCCATCCTTACGGGAGAGAGTCGCCCCATTCCCAAGAACGAAGGGGATAGGGTACTCGGCGGCAGTCTAAACGGAGGTGGGGTGCTCGAAATCGCCGTCGAGCGGGTCGGCGAAGAAACCCGGCTCGCGACCATCCGTCGCACCATGGAGCGGGCTCAAAGCGAAAAGCCCGCAATCTCCACGCTCGCCGAGCGCTACGCCGGCCTCTTCATCGTGGCCGTGCTGGCATTGGCGTTGCTCACCGCCGTGCTTTGGAGCTGGCTCGACCCGGCTCGCATCGTTCCCATCGTCGTCTCGGTACTCGTCGTCGCTTGTCCCTGCGCCCTGTCCTTGGCCACTCCCGTGGCCTTGACCGCGGCCACCGATGCCTTGATGCGTTCGGGGGTACTGGTAACGCGCGGACATGCCATCGAGACTTTGGCTCGGCTCACCGACATTGCGTTCGACAAGACCGGTACACTCACGCGGGGGCAGCTGGCTGTGGCCAAGGTGCTCCCGCTCTCCGGACATGACGCGCAGCAATCGCTGGCGCTGGCTGCGGCGCTGGAGGCGGCGAGCGAACATCCGATCGCCCGCGCTTTCGCCGACGTGACGCCCATGGACGTTTCGCTCGAGGCGCTGGAAGTGGTCACCGGACAAGGTTTGAGCGCCCGCATCGGCGGACGTCGGGTGCGGATCGGCCGCCCCGAATGGGTCGCCGAACGGTTTTCCTTGCCTCCCCTGGCGCAAGCAGGGAGCGACATCGATCCGACGCTTACCTGGGTGGCGCTGGCCGACGAAACGGGCTGGATGGCGCTTTTCGGTTTGACCGACGTCGTGCGCGACGAAGCTCCGGCCCTGGTGCAGGAGCTTCATGCGCTCGGCGTGCGTACGCATCTCTTGTCCGGAGACGCGCCCGAGATCGTCTTCCATGTTGCACGAGCCCTCGGCATCGACTCGGCACGCGCCGCGCTCACTCCCGAGGGCAAGATCGAGGCCTTGCGGGAAGTGATGGCACGGCCAGGGAGCGTGGTCGCCATGGTCGGCGACGGGGTCAACGACGCTCCGGTGCTGGCGGGGGCACACGTGTCGGTGGCCATGGGCGAAGGGGCGGATCTTGCCCGACTCAACGCCGATGTCGTGCTGCTTGGCAGCGATCTCTCGGGCGTCGCACGCGCCGTACGCCATGCACGCCGCACGCTCGTGGTCGTGGCGCAGAACCATCGCTGGGCGTTCACTTACAACCTTCTCGCCATTCCCTTTGCCATGGCCGGCTGGGTGACGCCGTGGATGGCGGGTCTGGGAATGGCGGCGAGCTCCTTGGGTGTCGTGCTCAACGCACTGCGCCTGCAACGCGCTCCATAGGCTCTGAGACGATGGAAAGCCTCTATATCCTGATCCCCTTGTCGGTCGTGCTCGTGTTCGTCATCGGACTCGTCTTCTGGTGGTCGGTCAGGAGTGGACAGTTCGACGATCTCCAGGGGCCGGCCTACCGCGTGCTCTTCGAGGACCGCGACGAGGCGACTGAAAAAGCGACGGCTGCCTCGGACCATGATATCGGCAAGTCGGGTGGAAATGTCGATGAACGATGAGTTTCTTTGACGTGCATCAAAAACCTCTGGATTGATAAGGGATAGAATCGACTCCGGTTTGGGTGCGAGTCCAAGCCTTTTTGGGTTCCTTGTCTCTCTGTTGGGGTTGGGGCACGCAGGCGCGTGCCCTTTTTTTCTTTCTCCGGCCACGTTTCGTCGAGTTTGTTACGTCATCGACTAAAATGTTGACCGAAGTCAACACGGCTTTGCTCGCGCGGCGTATCCTACCGCTTGTCGCAGTCGGCGGACGCGCCGGGGTGATTTCGGTAAGTTCTCATTGGAGAGGTGACCATGCAAACGGAAGCGACTTATAACTACAAAGTCGTACGCCAGTTCGCCATCATGGCAGTGGTGTGGGGCATCGTAGGGATGCTGGTCGGGGTGTTGATCGCCGCCCAGCTGGTCTGGCCGCAGCTCAATTTCCCGCAGCTCGGCGAGTGGTTCCATTTCGGGCGGTTGCGTCCGCTGCACACGAATGCGGTGATTTTCGCCTTCGGCGGCTCGGCGCTCTTCGCTACGTCCTACTACGTGGTGCAACGCACCTGCCATACCCGGCTCTTCGCGCCGGGCCTGGCGGCTTTCACCTTCTGGGGTTGGCAGCTCGTGATCGTGCTCGCGGCGCTGTCCTTGCCGCTGGGCTTCACCACCGGTAAGGAATACGCCGAGCTCGAGTGGCCGATCGACATCCTCATCACCCTCGTATGGGTGGCGTACGCCGTGGTGTTCTTCGGCACCATCGCTCAGCGCAAGGTGAGCCACATCTACGTCGCCAACTGGTTCTATGGCGCCTTCATCATCGCCGTGGCGCTGCTGCACGTGGTCAATAGCATGGCCATGCCCGTGTTCGAAGCGGGTATCCTCACGCCGAAATCCTATTCGGCCTACGCCGGGGCGCAGGATGCCATGGTGCAGTGGTGGTATGGTCACAACGCCGTGGGCTTCTTCCTCACTGCCGGGTTCCTGGGCATGATGTACTACTTCGTTCCCAAGCAGGCCGGCCGTCCGGTGTATTCCTATCGGCTCTCCGTGGTGCACTTCTGGGCCCTCATCTTCACCTACATGTGGGCCGGTCCGCACCACCTGCACTACACGGCGCTGCCCGACTGGACCCAATCGCTCGGCATGATCTTTTCGCTGATCCTGCTCGCGCCTTCCTGGGGCGGGATGATCAACGGCATCATGACGCTCTCCGGTGCCTGGCACAAGCTGCGTGACGACCCGATCCTGAAGTTCCTCATCGTGTCGCTCTCCTTCTACGGTATGTCCACCTTCGAAGGGCCGATGATGTCGGTGAAGACGGTCAACGCCTTGTCGCACTACACCGACTGGACGGTGGGCCACGTGCACTCCGGTGCGCTCGGCTGGGTGGCGATGGTTTCCATCGGCTCGCTCTACTATCTGGTCCCGCGGCTCTACGGCAAAGTCGAGATGTATTCGCGTGATCTGGTCACGGCGCACTTCTGGATCGCGACGATTGGCATCGTGCTCTACATCGCCTCGATGTGGATCTCCGGGGTGATGCAGGGTCTGATGTGGCGCGCCACCAACGTGGACGGCACGCTCACCTATGCCTTCGTCGAATCGGTGAAAGCCTCCTATCCGTTCTGGACCATCCGGGTGCTCGGTGGGCTGCTCTTCCTGGTCGGAATGCTGCTGATGGCCTACAACGTATTCAAGACCGTCGCGGGCGCCAAACCCGTCGATGCGCCGGTGCTGGCTCCGGCTCATGCCTGAGGGAGAATGAATCATGGCGAATTCCAAGCACGAGCTCATTGAACGCAGCGTGACGCTGCTCATCGTGGCGACCTTGTTGGTGGTGAGTGTCGGAGGATTGGTGGAGATCGTGCCACTCTTCTTCCAGCATTCGACCACCAAGCCGATCGACCGGCAGGGCAACCCGCTCGACGTGAAACCCTACGATGCGCTGCGCCTCACCGGCCGCGACATCTATATCCGCGAGGGCTGTTACAACTGCCATTCGCAGATGATTCGTCCCTTCCGTGCCGAGACCGAGCGCTATGGTCACTACTCGGTGGCGGGCGAGTACATCTACGATCGTCCCTTCCAGTGGGGTTCCAAGCGCACGGGTCCCGACCTGCACCGTGTCGGGGGGCGTTATTCGGACACCTGGCATATCGCGCACCTACGCAATCCGCGTGACGTGGTGCCCGAGTCCAACATGCCTGCTTTCCCGTGGCTCGATCGGCCCATCAGCCAGCGCGACATCAATGCCATTCAGGGCAAGATGAAAGCGCTCCGTACCTTGGGACATCCCTATACCGACGAGGAGATCGCGCAGGCCCCGGCCATGCTCGAAGGCAAGACGGAGATGGAAGCACTGGTGGCCTATCTGCAGGGTCTCGGTCGGGCGTTGTCCAATTTCCAATGAGTGAAAGGAGGGCGTGATGGACATCAACGACCTGCGTAGTGCGGTAACGGTGGCAGCCTTCCTCTGTTTCCTCGGAATCTGCGTGTGGGCCTATAGCCGTGCTGCCAAACCGGGGTTCGAAGAGGCCTCGCGCCTGCCGTTCCTCGAGGACGACGAACCGATGCTCGCCAACGATCACACGGAAGGGAAATAAAATGGCTGACTTCGTGAGTGGATTCTGGAACATGTACGTGATGGTGTTGGTCGCCGTCAGTTTCGTGTTCTGCATCGTCATCATCATGCTGAACATGCGCGTCAGCGGCAAGGTCGGAGAGCTACAGCCGCACAAGTGGGACGAGACGCTGCAGGAATGGAACAACCCCTTGCCGCGTTGGTGGATGTATCTGTATTGGATCACCATTTTCTTCGGCATCGCCTATCTCATCATCTACCCTGGTTTTGGCGCCTTTCCGGGGATCGCCAAGTGGACTTCGGTCGGTCAGTGGGAGCAGGAGATGAAACGGGCCGACGAGCAGTACGGTCCGAAGTTTGCCAAGTATCGCAACATGGACGTCAAGGCGGTGGCGGCCGACCCCGAAGCGATGGCCATGGGCAAGCGGCTGTTTCAAACCTACTGCATGCAGTGCCACGGCGCGGACGCACGAGGCGCCAAGGGCTTCCCCAATCTCACCGACAACGACTGGCTCGGTGGGGATGGTTCGCCCGAGTACATCAAGACGACCATCGCTCAAGGGCGTATCGGGGTGATGACGCCGTTCAAGGACATCCTCTCCGAGGAGCAGATCCGCGACGTCGCCCACTACGTGCGCTCGCTCTCGGGGCTGTCGCATGATGCGCCACGGGCCGAGCGTGGGGCAACGGTGTTCGCCGAGAACTGTGCCGTGTGCCATGGACCGGACGCCAAGGGCAATCCGCTGCTGGGAGCGCCCAACCTCACCGACGACATCTGGCTGTGGGGTTCGTCCGAAGCCCAGATCATCGCCATCGTGACCAACGGCATCCAGAACCGTATGCCGGCGTTCGGGGAATTCCTGGGTGAAGACAAGGTCCATATCCTTACCGCCTACGTGTGGGGGTTGAGCAACAAGCAGTGATGCTGTAGGGTAGTACCGTGGGATCGCGGCGGGCGCCATGCGCCTCGCCGCGTCTTGCCGCACGAGCAACGATCGCTTTCGCCGTGCGGATTCACAACGACGAGCCCATCTCTACATGAACGAGCCACTGAAAACTTCCGCGATGTCCGCCAAGGAGAGATCCAACGGCGCCGACGAGGTGCCGTCCTCTCTCTACGCCAAACGCAAGAAGCTCTACGTGCGATCCACCACGGGCCCTTTCCAGCGGCTGCGGTGGTTTTTCGTCTTCCTCACGCAGGCGATCTTCTACGGTTTTCCGTGGCTCACCTGGAACGACCGTCAGGCGGTGCTCTTTCACCTGGTAGAGCGCAAGTTCTACTTGTTCGGGTGGGTGTTCTGGCCCCAGGACGTCTTCTATCTCTCGCTCATCCTGATTCTCTCGGCCTATGCGCTCTTTTTCTTCAGTGCCGTGGCGGGGCGGGTGTGGTGTGGCTATACCTGTCCGCAAACCGTCTATACCGAGATCTTCATGTGGTTCGAAGAGAAGATCGAGGGTGATCACGTCAAACGGCGCAAACTCGACGCCTCGCCCTGGACGGTGGAGAAGATTGTCAAGCGCAGCACCAAATACGCCATATGGATCGTCTTCTCGCTCTTCACCGGCTTTACGCTGGTGAGCTACTTCACGCCGCAAAAAGAATTGTGGCAGTCTTTGCAGACGTTCAGCTTCGGCCCCTGGGAAACCTTCTGGATCTTTTTCTACGCTGGATTCACTTTTCTGCTCGCAGGGGTGCTGCGCGAGCAAGTCTGCAAATACATGTGCCCCTACGCGCGTTTCCAGGGCGTGATGTTCGATCCGGACACCCTCATCATCACCTACGATGCCGAGCGCGGCGAACCGCGTGGGCCGCGTAAGAAAGGGGTCGATCCCCGTTCTTTGGGCTTGGGGGATTGCATCGACTGCGGCATCTGTGTGCAGGTCTGCCCTACGGGCATCGACATCCGCAATGGCCTGCAGTACGAATGTATCGCCTGTGCCGCCTGCATCGATGCCTGCAACCAAGTGATGGACAAGATGGGCTATCCCCGCGGTCTCATCCGTTACACCACCGAGAACGCGATGAAGAATCACTGGGATCGGGCACGGACCTTCCGGCGCGCTCTGCGGCCGCGAGTGCTCATCTACGGCGTCATTCTCATCGTCGTGGCTTCGGTGCTTTTCTGGAAAATCGCCACACGCCCCGACGTGCGCGTAGACGTCATACGGGATCGCGCCTCGCTCGCACGGGAGGTTCGCGGTGGTTGGATCGAGAACGTCTATACGCTCAACATCATGAACATGGTGGAGCGGCCTCGCCGTTTCACGCTCTCTGTAGGGGGGCTGCCCAATATCGTCATGGAAGGGCCCAAGGAATTCGACGTGCCCGCGGTGAGCATTTTCCCGCTGACGGTTCAAGTTCGCGTCCCGGCCGGGGCGGTGGATGCAGGAACACACAAAATCTATTTCGAAATCAAGGTGGTGGATGAGCCCGAGAACGTGACGCGGGAACTGGCCACTTTCATCATGCCGGAGTGAGAAACGATGGAAGCACGGATTTCTTCACGGAACAGTTCTCAGACGCTACCTTGGTATCGTCAAAAGTGGCCTTGGTTGCTCATGTTGCCGCCGGCCGTGGCGGTCGTGGCGGGGTTCGCCACTTTGTGGATCGCGATCGCGACCTGGGACGGTTTGGTTACCGACGACTATTACAAAGAGGGGTTGGCGATTCGCCAAACCTTGGACCGCTCGCTCAAAGCGGGTGAGCTCGGCCTCGTCGCTTATGTGGGCATGGACGCGGAGCGGCTATGGCTGCGCTTCGACGAGGAGCGCGCCAAGGCCAAGCCTCCCTTCCTCGTGGTGACCCTGACCCACCCCACCCGTTCCGGAATGGACCAGGTAGTGCGCCTGGTCCGCGACCAGGGGCGCTATGTCGCTCCGATCCAACCCATCAATGCCGGTCGTTGGCTGGTACAGATCGAAGATGAGTCCCGAGAGTGGCGCCTGAACGGGACCGTGTATGTGCCCACAGAGAGCGAGGTGAGAATCGAACCGTTCGTGCCTGCAGCAGACTAAGGAGGACGTGTCATGTCCGACGCATTACGAGAATTGCTTTCTTCGGGAATCGGCTGGTTGAGCCTTTTTACCATCGCCTTCATCATCGTGATGGCGGTCTACATCTACCGCTACGTCACGCGGCAGATCCAGGAGGAGGAAAAAAATGCTGCCTCCTCTGCGGGGCAGCAACGGCGGCAACATTCTTCCTAGATCGAATCGAAGGCCGCGACAGCGGCCTTTTTTCTTTGGGCACCGCGGACGGCGCCGTCGCTTGGCGGTTCCTTGCGCGCCCGTGTGCCTGGTTTCAGCGAAAGACGAGCACCGGCAACTTGCTGTGGGTGAGCACTTTTTGCGTTTCGCTGCCCAGCAGCAATCCTGCCAGGCCGCGCCGTCCGTGCGAGGCCATGAAGATGAGGTCGCAGCCGTGTCGCTGAGCGCAATCGATGATCGCCTCCCAGGGGGTGTCACTGACGATGGTGTCGGTTTCGCAGGGAACATTCTCTTTGTCCGCCAACGCTTTGGCCTCCGCCAGGATGCGATCCGCTTCTTCCTTGGCTGCGCGGCGGAATTGATCCGGGGTGGTCGGATCGATCAGGGCGCCTTCACCATAGACTGGTAGGGGAAAGTCGGGCTGGGCATAGAAAAAAGTGATCTTTGCGCCGATGCTCTTGGCAAAGGCGACGGCGCGCTCGCAGGCGCTACGCGACAGATCCGAACCGTCCGTCGGCACTAGGATGTGCTTGAACATCGTCGCTCCTTCCTTGGGTGAGGTAACATTGTTTCATTATAACCACAGGCAGGTGGGGTGCAAGATGGTTCGAACGGGACGCGCGCAGGGGAAGTGGCCAAAGCACGAGGGGAAAGATGCAGTTCGCGGCCCGAGCCCGCACCGGCGGACTCGGTTCGAAGATCGACCTGCTCCTGCGGCGCCCGAAGTGCGTTTTTTGGGCGGGGTGCAGGAAGTTACCGGTTCATGCTTTCACGTGAGCGCACCCGAGGGGAATTTTCTCGTCGAGTGCGGTATGTTCCAGGGCGGACGTGAAGCCAAGCGTAAGAACCTCGAGGCGTTTCCTTTCGATCCCTGGGCATTGCAGGCCGTGATCCTTTCTCATGCGCATCTCGATCACTCCGGCCTGCTACCGCGACTGGTAGCCCTCGGCGCCCGGGCACCGGTGCACGTCACCGAAGCCACGGCCGACCTGCTGGAAGTGATGCTGCTCGACAGCGCCTACATCCAGGAAAAGGAGTGGGAATGGCTGTCCAAGCAGTCGCATCGCACTCGACGTCGTTTGCTGCTAACCGATGCGCCGCTCTACACGGTGGTCCAGGCGAAGGAGAGTCTGCGCTGGCTGCGACGGCACGATTATGGTCGCTGGTTTCCCGTGATGCAGGGCGTACGGGCGCGATTTCATGACGCTGGTCACATCCTGGGTTCGGCCATCGTCGAGCTGGAGCTCGAGCGGGTTGATGGTGTGCGCCGGCGGTGGGTCTTCAGTGGAGATCTGGGCATGCCGGGACGCCCTTTGGTGCGCGACCCAACGCTGATTCCTGACGCCGACGTCGTCTGGGTGGAGTCGACGTATGGCGATCGGGAGCATCGCCCTTGGGACGACTCGGTCGCCGAGCTGGAGACGGTATTACGGGAGACTTTGCCTCGGGGCAACGTCGTGATTCCATCGTTTGCCGTTGGCCGTACCCAGGAGATGATCCTCGTATTGGCCGATCTGGTTCGGCGAGGTCGTTTGGGTTCGCTCAACGTGGTGGTCGACTCGCCCATGGCGACCGAGGCGAGCAAGATCTCGGCGCGGCACCTCGATTTGTGGGATGAGCCCAGCCGCGAACTCTTCGCCTGGATGCAACGGTACCGCGACCGTTTTCACGTGCGTTTCACGGCGAGCGTGGAGGAATCGATGGCGCTCAACAACGTGCGCTCGGGCTTGGTCATCATTTCGGCCAGTGGCATGTGCGAGGCCGGTCGCATCAAATATCACCTAAAATACAATCTACCCCGTCCAGAATGCGCCATCGTCATTGCCGGCTTCCAGGCGATGGGTACCCTGGGGCGGCGTCTCGTCGATGGAGCGCAGCAGGTGACGATTTTCGGGGAACGAATCCCGGTTCGTGCTGGTCTGCATACGATAGGAAGCATGTCGGCGCATGCCGACCGCCTAGGGCTGCTTGCCTGGCTGCGGGGATTCCGCCGCCCCCCTCAGCAGTGTTTCGTCACCCATGGTGAAGTGAACCAGTCACAGGCGTTCGCGCAGACGGTACGCGATACGCTCGGCTGGACCCACGTCGAGGTAGCGGTTCGCGGTCAAAGGTGGCAGGATTCTTGACAACGAGGAGGTCTTCATGGCCAGGAGCAAGGCAAGGGCACGAAATTCGCGTCAGGACTCGAATTGGGAGGTCGCGCATCGTATCGAGGAGACTCCCGAACAGGTGGCCGAAATCATGCATCGGGCAATGGAGGGAACTTTCGATCCGTTGGGCAACGTCGCCCCCATTCTGCATGCTCAGGTGCTGTGGGCATTACATCCGGTGGCGCTGTGGTCGAAGGAGATCGAGCTGGGCAAGCGCAACGTAGCGCTGGTGCGCTACATCGCGCAGCGGCTCTCGGGTCAGGAAGTCGAGCCCCCCTTCGTGCCCGAACCTTATGACATCCGTTGGGATCACCCCGCATGGACCGAATCGGTTTGGTGGTCGGGGCTACAGCAGAGCTACCTCGGCTGGGGGCAGTCCTTGGTCGAGATGGTGCGCCAGACTCCGGGACTGGACGAGCGGGAGCGGCGGCGCGCCGTTTTTTGGACCGGCGAGTTCGTCAATGCGCTTGCCCCCACCAATTTCTTCTGGACCAACCCCAAGGCGCGCCAGCTCGCCGTGGAAACCAGTGGTCTGAGTCTGCTCGAAGGCTACAAAAATTTTCTCTCTGACATGGCCGCCGGCATGGTACGGATGACCCGGCCCGATGATTTCCACGTCGGGGTGAATCTGGCCACCACGCCCGGGGACGTGGTGCATCGCAATTGGCTGGTGGAGATCATCCGTTATACACCGACCCAGCCTCAGGTGCGTCGGCGCCCCATCGTGATCGTTCCTCCGTGGATCAACAAGTTCTACGTGCTCGATCTCACGCCCGACAAGAGCATGGTGAAGTATCTCTGCGACCAAGGGTTCGAGGTCTTCATCATCAGCTGGAAGAACCCCACGCGCGAGATGGCCGATACGACGTTCGACGACTATCTCACCCATGGCATCGACGTGCTGGTGGAGACGGCACGTTCGATCACCGGTGCCGACAAGGTCAATGCCGTGGGCTATTGCATCGGTGGCACCGCGCTGGCGTCCTATCTCTCGGTGATCAACCGCAGGGTGGGCGTCGAGGCTTCGCCCGTGGCAAACGCGACGTTTCTCACCACGCTCGTCGATTTTTCGGCTCCGGGCGACATCGAAGTCTTCATCGATCCAGCCACCGTCGATTTTCTCTGCCGCAAGATGCAGATCGATGGCTACTTGCGCGGTGAAGACATGGCCGAGGCGTTTCGCTTGTTGCGCTCCAACAGCCTCATCTGGCGTTACATCGTGCATGGCTGGCTCTATGGCGAGGAGCCGGCGCCGTTCGACGTGCTCTACTGGAACATGGATCCGACGCGCATGCCGGCGAAGATGCACTGCTGGTATCTGCGCGAGCTCTATCTCAACAATCGCCTCATCCAGCCCGATGCGCTGACCCTGGCGGGCGTTCCCGTGGATCTGCGCCAGATCGTGCAGCCGGTCTATGCCGTGGGCACCGAAGACGATCACATTGCCCCCTGGCAGCAGACTTTCAAGCTACTGCGGCACGTGCGCGGGCCGCGGCGCTATGTGCTGTCGAGCTCGGGTCACATCCTGGGTATCGTCAACCCGCCGAAAGATCCACCAAAGCGCAAGTACTGGGTGAGCGACGTCGGCGATCCGGTGCCGCGAGCCGATTCCTGGCTCAAGTCGGCACCCGAGCATCCCAACAGCTGGTGGGACGATTGGGTCGCCTGGCTCAGACCGCAGGCGGGCGAACTGGTGGCGCCGAAGGACCCGGCGAGCGTGCCTTCACTCGGAAAGGCGCCGGGAAGCTACGTCCTCGAGCGCTGACGGCGCGCCGGTTCGTGTTTAGTGAGACAGGGGCGCCTGGATGAGACCACGCAGGCGCTCCCGATCGCGCAGCCGGATGTTCTTGTGCTGCACCTCGATGAGCCCTTCTTCTTGAAAGTGGGATAGGGTGCGGGAGACCGTCTCGAGTTTGAGCCCGAGGTAGGAGCCGATTTCTTCGCGCGTCATCCGCAGCCGAAATTCCGTGCCCGAGAAACCGCGGGCGGCGAAGCGCTGCGCCAGGTTGAGCAGGAATGCGGCCAGGCGCTCTTCGGCGCGCATGGTGCCGAGCAGCATCATGACGCTTTGTTCGCGTACGATCTCGCGCGAGAGTACCTTGTGAAACTGCGCCTGTAGCCCCTGGATCTCGCGTGCGAGCGCTTCGAGGCGGGCGTATTCGATCACACAGGCTTCGCTGTCTTCGAGTGCGATGGCGCTGACGACGTGCTGCCCCGTGCTGATGCCGTCCAAGCCCAGCAGCTCACCGGTCATCTGGAACCCGGTGACCTGCTCTCGGCCATCCTCGAGCACGATGGTGGTCTTGAACGAACCGGCGCGGATGGCATAGAGCGCCTGAAACGGCATGCGCGCCTCGTAGAGGGACTGATGGCGCCGCAGCTTGCGGCGCGTGCCAACGAGCTCTTCGATGCGGGCCACGTCTTCTTCGCTCAGCCCGACCGGCAGGCACAGTTCCATCAGGTTGCACTGGGAGCAGGCCACGCGCAATTGGCGCAAGGTGGGCGGAAGTTGGAGGTCCATTGTGCTTCTCTGGGGGGAAAGGAAACGTTTTCGTTGATGACGGTCAACCTGTCGTCGGCCGTTTCGTGCCATATTATGAGAATCTAACGCAGGAAAACCAGGTGGGCGTCCGTCCATGAGTGCTACGATGCAAGAAACCCATCGCCTCGTCGTCGATCCGGAGCTGATCCGGCGCTTCGACATCAGCGGGCCGCGCTATACCTCCTATCCGACGGCGGATCGCTTCGTCGAAGCCTTCGGGCCGGCCCAGTATGCCCGCTGGCTCGGGAGCCGCGAAGTCGGAGGCTTGAACCGGCCGCTGTCATTATACGTGCACATCCCCTTCTGTAATACGATTTGTTACTATTGCGCCTGCAACAAGATCATCACCAAGGATCATTCCCGCAGCGCGCGCTATCTCGATTTCCTCGAGCGCGAGATCGACCTCGTCGATCGGCATCTGGCCGGTGGCCGTGAGGTCACTCAGTTGCATTTGGGCGGCGGTACGCCCACTTTCCTTGCCGAAGACGAGATGCGCCGGTTGATGGAGGTGATCCGGGCGCGCTTCCTGCTCGCCGAGCACGGTGAATTTTCCATCGAAGTCGATCCGCGCAAGGTGGAGGCGGCGCAGGTGGCCTTGCTCGCCGAGCTCGGTTTCAACCGCATGAGCATCGGGGTACAGGACTTCGACCCGCTGGTGCAGGCGGCGGTCAATCGCATCCAGAGTTTCGACGAAACGGCGGCGGTGCTGGAGGCGGCGCGCGAAAACGGCTTCAAGTCGGTGAGCATGGATCTCATCTATGGTTTGCCGCACCAGACGGTGGAGCGCTTTGCCGCCACGCTCGAACGGATGATCGAACTCTCGCCCGATCGCCTCTCGCTCTACAGCTATGCCCACCTGCCGCGGCTCTTCAAGCCGCAGCGGCGCATCGAGGAGGCGGCCCTGCCCACGGCGGCCGACAAGCTCGGCATCATGAAGTACGCTATCGAGCGCCTGGTCGATGCCGGTTACGTCTATATCGGGATGGATCACTTCGCCAAGCCCGACGACGAACTGACGATCGCCCAGCGGCAGGGGCGGTTGCACCGCAATTTCCAGGGGTATTCGACCCAGGCCGAGTGCGACATGATCGCCTTCGGCATTTCCTCCATCAGCAAACTGGGGGCGATCTACGCGCAGAATCACAAGACGGAGGAAGACTACTACGACGCGCTCGAGCGCGGTGAGCTGCCGGTGCTGCGCGGCGTGGAGCTGACCGCCGACGACGTGCTGCGCCGCTCCATCATCCAGGCGTTGATGTGCCATTTCGAGCTGTCGATCGAGTCGATCGAGATCGCGCACCTCATCGATTT
The DNA here is from genome assembly GCF_006980705.1 of Tepidiphilus olei. Classification (GTDB taxonomy): domain Bacteria; phylum Pseudomonadota; class Gammaproteobacteria; order Burkholderiales; family Rhodocyclaceae; genus Tepidiphilus; species Tepidiphilus olei. The sequence goes on from NZ_SBHO01000009.1 coordinate 36,600, forward strand.
TCGCCGCTATTTCGCCCCGGAGTTACACGACTTGGCGCGCATGGCCGAGGCAGGGCTGGTGGAGATCGGGGATCGCTGGATCACGGTGTTGCCACCGGGGCGGCTGCTGGTGCGGGCGATCGCCATGGTGTTCGACCGCTATCTGCGCCACGATCGCGAGCGGGCGCGCTATTCGCGCGTGATCTGAGGCAGCGGCGTGGCTTGGAACGGTTTTCTCGCGGTCTTCCTCATCGGCCTCCTGGGCGGAGTACATTGCCTCGGCATGTGCGGCGGCATCGTCGGCGCCTTGTCGCTGCAGACGGCGCAGGGGGCGAAGTGGCCGCTGCATCTGGCCTACAACCTCGGCCGTATCACCACCTACACGCTGCTCGGCGCAGTGCTGGGCTGGCTGGGGGCCATCGGCGGAATGCTCGAAGGAGTGCTGCCGGTTCAGCTCACGTTCTACGTGCTCGCCAATCTCATGCTCGTGGCCATGGGGCTCTATTTTCTCGGCCAGACGCGCTGGCTCGCCCCGCTCGAGCGCGCCGGGCATCGCCTGTGGCGGTGGGTGCAGCCGGCCACACGCCGTTTCCTGCCGGTGCGTTCGGTGGCGCAGGCGTTTCCGCTCGGTCTGCTGTGGGGGTTTTTGCCCTGTGGGCTCGTCTATAGCGTGCTCGCGACGGCGCTGCTTGCGGGTGACGGGTTGCGTGGCGCCGGGGTGATGCTCGCGTTCGGTTTGGGTACGTTGCCGAATCTGCTCGCTGCGGGGCTGCTGTTGCGGCGCTTTCGCAACGTGGCAGGACACCCCTGGGTGCGCCGCGCCGCGGGCCTCCTGGTGGTCGCCTTCGGGCTGCTGGGGCTGTGGCGCGCGCCGCAGCTGGGCGGGATGATCTGGCAGGGCGTGGTCTGTCACCCCTGAAGCCGCAAAAGGGCGTTATATAATCCTCCTCCAGTCGAGCCGGTTCTTCCGGCCGGGTTTTTTGTACGAGTGAGGAGTTTCCATGGCTTTCGAATGCGTTTCCGCTGGCAAGGACGTGCCCAACGACATCAACGTCATCATCGAGATCCCGGCGCAGTCCGATCCGATCAAATTCGAGGTGGACAAGGAGAGTGGCGCCATTTTCGTCGACCGTTTCATGGGCACGACGATGCGCTATCCGCTCAATTATGGCTACGTGCCGCACACGGTGGCGGGGGATGGCGATCCGGTCGACGTGCTCGTCGTCACGCCGTTTCCCCTGCAGCCGGGGGTGGTGATCCGTTGCCGCCCGGTGGGTTTGCTGAAGATGGAAGACGAATCGGGCGTCGATGCCAAGGTGGTGGCGGTGCCGGTGTCCAAGCTCACCCCGCTCTATGACAAAGTGCAGTCACTCGAGGATCTGCCGGAGCTCCTGCTGAAACAGACCGTGCATTTCTTCGAGCACTACAAGGATCTGGAACCGGGCAAGTGGGTCAAGGTGCTCGGCTGGGCGGGCGTCGAAGAGGCCAAGCAGGAGATCCTCGCCGGCGTGAAGAACGCTTCGTCGGCCAAGTAAAACGGCCCCGATGGAATGAGCGCACTGCGCCTGGGCTTGGCCCAGATCGATCCGGTGGTGGGGGATTTCGCCCACAACGAGGCGCTCATCGCCGGGGCATTTGCTCGCCTGGCAGCCCAGGGCGCGGAGCTCGTCCTCACGCCGGAACTCGCCCTGAGCGGTTATCCACCCGAAGATCTGCTGTTGCGCCCTGACTTCTACCGCGCGGCGCGGCGTCATCTGGAATCTTTGGCAGCGCGTACGGCGGCGGGGCCGGCGCTGCTCGTCGGCGTGCCCTGGGCCGACGAGGGCGGGCGATTCAACGCGGCGGCGCTGCTGCGCGATGGCCGAATCGACGGGCTCTATCGCAAGCGCCGCTTGCCGAACTACGCCGTCTTCGACGAGAAACGCTACTTCTGCGCGGGTAATGAGCCCTTCGTCTTCACCCACCAAGGCGTGCGGGTGGGGGTGGTGATCTGCGAGGATGCCTGGTCGGCAGGGCCGGTAGAAGAGACGGTGGCGCAGGGCGCGGAGCTCGTCGTGGCGCTCAACGCTTCGCCCTACCACCAGCAGAAGTGGCGTGAGCGGCAAGCCGTGATCGCCGAGCGGGTCCGGGCCTCCGGCCGGGCGTTGCTCTACCTCAACATGGTGGGGGGGCAGGATGAGCTCGTCTTCGACGGCGCTTCCTTCGCGCTCGACGCGCAAGGCGCCTTGGCTTGGCAGGGACCGTTCTTCGCCGAGAACGAGGCGGTGATCGAGTGGCGTGAGGGGTATTGGCGGCCGCATGCGCCTTCCTTCGAGCCCTTGCCGCCGGAAGAGGAGCTTTATCGGGCGCTGGTGTCGGGGGTGCGCGATTACCTCGGCAAGAACGGTTTCCCCGGCGCGATCATCGGTCTATCGGGGGGGATCGATTCGGCGCTCACGCTGTGCCTCGCGGTCGACGCCTTGGGGCCGGAGCGCGTGCGCGCCGTGATGCTGCCTTCGCCCTATACGGCGGCGATGAGCCTGGAAGACGCCGCGACGCTCGCTGCCCGGCTCGGGGTGCGCTATGACGTCATCCCCATCGAGCCGGCGATGAACACGTTCGCGGCGATGCTGGAGCCTTTCTTCGCCGGCTTGCCGCCGGATACCACCGAAGAGAACCTGCAGTCGCGCATCCGCGGGGTGCTCCTGATGGCGCTTTCCAACAAGACGGGGGCGCTGGTGCTCACCACCGGCAACAAGAGCGAGATGGCCACCGGCTACGCCACGCTCTACGGCGACATGGCAGGCGGCTTTGCCGTGCTCAAGGACGTCTACAAGACCCAGGTCTATCGGCTCGCGCGCTGGCGCAACCGCGACGGTGAGGTGATCCCCGAGCGTATCATCACGCGTCCGCCTTCGGCCGAGCTCAAACCCGATCAATGCGACCAGGATTCTTTGCCGCCCTATGAGGTGCTCGATCAGATCATCGAGCGCTACATGGAATGGGAATGGTCGCCCCGTGAGATCATCGCCGCCGGGTTCGACGCCGCGGCGGTGCGGCGCGCCGTGACGCTTTTGAAACGTAGCGAATACAAACGGCGCCAGGCGCCGATCGGTGTACGGGTGAGCCGGCGCGCCTTTGGTCGTGATTGGCGCTATCCCATCACGGCGCGCTATGCCGACGAATACGACGAGGAGAGCGGATCATGAAGAAGATCGAAGCGATCATCAAGCCGTTCAAGCTCGACGAGGTGCGCGAGGCGCTCTCCGAGATCGGGGTGAGTGGTCTGACCGTCACCGAGGTCAAGGGCTTCGGTCGCCAGAAAGGGCATACGGAACTCTACCGTGGTGCCGAATACGTGGTCGATTTCCTGCCGAAGATCAAGGTGGAGGTGGTCGTCACCGACGATCGCGTCGCCCAGGTGGTCGACGTCATCATGGAGACGGCGCGCACCGGCAAGATCGGCGACGGCAAGATCTTCGTGCTGCCGGTCGAGCAGGTGATCCGCATCCGCACCGGCGAGACCGACGGCAACGCGATTTGAGGCGGCTCACTCGCGCGGGGCGCGCAGCAGGACGATGAGGGCGCCGCTGCCGCCGCGCGTGGGCGGGGCTTCGCAGAAAGCGAGGATCTCGTCGCGCTGCGCGAGCCAGCGCCGCGACAAGTGGCGCAGCACGGAGAAACCGCCCGGCGAGCGCAACCCCTTGCCGTGGATGACGCGAATGCAGCGCAAGCCTCGGTGTCGGGCGCGGGCGAGGTAGGCCGAGAGCGCCTCGCGCGCCTCGATGCGTGTCAAACCGTGCAAGTCGATCTCGCCTTGCAGCGCCCAGCGGCTACGGCGCAGGTCGGTGAGAACACGCCGGGGCACGCCTGGGCGCAAAAAGTGCGTTTCTTCGTCTGCTTCCAGCCAGTCTTCGAGTTCCAGCGGGGCGAGCAGCTCCTCGGCGAGGATGGCGCGTTCGTCGGCGAGCTTTTGCCGCGGCACCGGCGCCGGGCGCGGGCGTTCAGGCTCCACGCGCGGGGTGAAAGAGAGCGGGCGAACGCCCTCGCGCCAATCCGCTTCTTCGGGGATCGACTTCGAGGGCGCAGCGCCGACCCGGCTCGAGCCTTGCTTTTTGAGCTCGACCAAAGGTGTCGCCCAGGCCGGAGGACGCGGGCGGGCCATCGGGCTCAGCTTCCCACGCCGTCGAGGTAGCGCTCGGCATCGAGCGCCGCCATGCAGCCCGTACCGGCGCTGGTCACGGCCTGGCGATAGACTTGATCTTGCACGTCGCCGGCGGCGAAAACCCCTTCGATCGAGGTGGCCGTGGCGTTGCCGTGGCGACCGCCGCGCGTGACGATGTAGCCGTTCTCCATGTCGAGCTGGCCGACGAAGAGCTCCGTGTTGGGCTTGTGTCCGATGGCGACGAATACGCCCTTGACGGGAATCTCGCGCGTGCTGCCGTCGACGACGTGCTTCACCCGGATGCCGGTCACGCCCGAATCGTCGCCCAGGATTTCATCCACCACGCTGTCGAGTACCAATTCGATCTTGCCGCTGGCGACTTTCTCCATGAGCTTGTCGACCATGATCTTCTCGGCGCGGAATTGCTGGCGGCGGTGTACCAGGGTGACTTTGCGCGCGATGTTGGCGAGATAGAGCGCTTCTTCGACGGCGGTGTTGCCGCCGCCGATCACGGCGACGTCCTCATTCTTGTAGAAGAACCCGTCGCAGGTGGCGCAGGCCGACACGCCTCGTCCCATGAATTTTTCCTCTGACGGCAAGCCGAGGTACTTGGCGGTGGCGCCGGTGGCGATGATGAGTGCATCACAGGTATAGGTGCCGGCATCGCCCTCGAGGCGAAACGGGCGCTGCGAGAGATCGGCCGTGTGGATGTGGTCGAACACGATCTCGGTACCGAAGCGGCGGGCGTGTTTCTCGAAGCGTTCCATGAGCTCCGGTCCCTGAACGCCTTCCGGCTCGGCGGGCCAGTTGTCGACTTCGGTCGTGGTCATGAGCTGACCGCCCTGGGCGAGCCCCGTGATGAGGACGGGTTCGAGGTTGGCGCGGGCGGCGTAGATGGCGGCGGTGTAGCCGGCGGGGCCGGAACCGAGGATGAGAAGGCGGCAGTGACGGGTGCTCATGCAGGGACTCCGTGAGAATGAAGGATCGGGTGTCAGGCGCGGGGACGAGCACGATCCCGCAGGATGCCTCGAATGCCCCTCCATATGGCTGTATGGCGGCGCCATGCGATGCCCGGATGCTCGTCGAGCCATCCGATATGTTCCCTGGACCGCAGCCCCGGGCACTTGGCTTGGCCTGAGCTCGTGACGGTTGCTCGAGGCACCCGACAATTATAGTGCGGCTCGTCGATAAGTCGGGTGGCCGTGGCCTACTGGGGCGCCTCGTTGGGCCTACTGCGCGGCTGTACGGGGGCGTGCTCCGGTCCCTTGGGGCTCGCCCATCCATTCGAGAGGTCTCGTTTCTCGAGCTTCGGGCGCCTTGCTTTGCACCCGTCCGTGACGGTTCGTCGAGGCGCCCGAGGTCGGTGTCGCTTGCCCGCTCGGTGTTTCAGCCAGTTCGTGCTCCTGCGTTCGCCACGCGAGCAGGCCGTTGCGGAAAGCGTGGCTCGCGTCTTCGTAGTAGGCGATGGCGCGGCGCACGAGGGGGGCTTCCGGCGATGCCGGGCGTTCGTGCTCTGCGCGCTCGGTGGCATTCTCGCGCAGGCGGATCTTCTTGCGCGGGCTGAGGATCGCCAGATCCTTGCCGTCGAAAAGCCCCAGATGCTGGTAGTTGCCGATGAGGGCGCGCCCCGGGCGGGTTTCGTCGCGCAGCACGTCGCGCCCGTAGAAGGTGGAGACGTAGTCCAGGTGCAGTAGGCCGAGCAGGGTGGGCGCGAGGTCGATCTGGCTCGTCAGCGCCGAGACCTCGCGCGGGGTGATGAAACCCGGCGCGTAGATGAAGAGCGGAATGTGGTAGTTCGCCACCGGCAGGTCTTCATGGCCGGCGCTGCCGGCGGTGTGATCGGCGAGGAAGACGAAGATCGTATCCTTGAACCAGGGTTTGTCGCGCGCCTCGCGCAGGAACTTGCCGATGGCGTAGTCGGTGTATTTCACCGCCCCGTCGCGCCCCTTGCCCGAAGGGATGTCGATGCGCCCGTCGGGATAGGTATAGGGGCGATGGTTCGAGGTGGTCATGAGGTGCAGGAAGAAGGGTCTGCCGGCGGCATGGTCCTGGTCGGCCACTTTCATCGCCTGGGCGTAGAGATCCTCGTCGGCCATGCCCCAGGCGTTCTTGAAGTGGATCTCGGACTCGGGCACGCTGCTCTGGTCGACGATGCGGTAGCCGTTGCCGCTGAAGAAAGCGTTCATGTTGTCGAAGTAGCCGCGCCCGCCATAGACGAAGACGGCGTCGTAACCCTTGGCCACGAGCTGCTGTCCCAGGCTGGCGTAGCCGCTCTCGCGCCCGATGCGCTTGACGATGGAACGGCCCGGCGTGGGCGGCACCGACAGGGTGACCGCCTCCAGACCGCGGTCGGTGCGGGTGCCGGTGGCGTAGAAGTTGTTGAAATAGAGACTTTCGCGGCGCAGGGCGTCGAGGTTCGGGGTGAGCCCGCGCGGATCGCCGTTACTGCCGAGGAACTTGGCGCTGAGGCTCTCCACTGTCACGAGGATGATGTTGCGTCGCAGCTCCGGGCCGCCGTTGACGATGCGCCGGCGCGGGTCGAGGGGATCCTGGCTGAGGAAGGTCGCGTTGGGCTCGGCGAGCTCCTGGCGCAAGACCGGCCCCGTGTCGACTTCGGGCAGGGTGGCGTAGAAACGGCGATAGTCGATCTCGTTGTTGCGAAACGCTGCGAAGAATTGATAGGGTCCGTTGCCGGAGAGCTCGCGCCGATAGGTGTTCTGCTCCTGCCCCATGGGGAAATCCTGGTCGACGAAGGCTGCATCGAGCACGGCGAGCGCAATCAACCCGGCGAAGGCGGCAAGCCCCGGTTTGAGCGCAAGGGGCGGGGCATCCAGCGCACCGGCGATCACCCGGCGCAGGGCGAAGGTCAGCGCGAGCGCGAGCACGGCAAGCCCCGTGATCAACGCCCCCACGGGGTAGGATTCGCGGATGTTGTCGATCACCTCCGTGGTGTAGATGAGGTAATCCACGGCGATGAAGTTGAACCGTGCGCCGAACTCGTCCCAGAAGAAGTATTCGGCAGTGGCCACGAAGAGCATGGCGAAGAGGCTCAGGGCCGTGAGCGCGTAGAGAAAGGCGCGGTGCGCCCGCGTGCGCCACAGCCGGTTGGGACACAGTACGAAGAGGTAGAAGGCGAGCGGCAAGGCCGCGTAGATGAGGAAAGCGAAGTCGTAAGCCAGGCCGACGCCGTAGAGGCGCACGACGTCGAGCGGCGTATGCACCGCCTCGTTCGGGTGTACCAGGAGCAAGCCCGTGCGGGTGAGGAAAAAGACGAGCAGCCAGGCGAGGAGGATCAGCGAAAGGAATCGGGCTTGAGCGTGACGGAGCAGCGGCATGATGCAACGGAACCGGATGAGGGCGAAGTTCCCAAGTGTAGGAATTCGGCCGTCACCGTGGTGTCACGCGCAGGTGACGAAAACGTGAACGAGGCAGGAGCAAGTGAGCAAGCATAAGCGTGATTATCTAACCGCCTTGAAGCGGCGGGGGTGTCAGAATTTCTGTGTGTGAGGCTGGAGGAGACTTTTCCACGGTGACGGCTGCCGAAGGTTCTTCGAGGTCATAGACCGACGGCGCGATGGGGCAGTCGAAGGCTATTTTTATCCTCATGCCGCTGCAAAGCGTTCGGCGTGGAGGATGGAGGACGGGTTCGTCGCCTCCTTCCTAAGGGTCGTCAAGCGCTGCTGGGTGTGGCCAAGGCTGGAGGTACAGCGCTTGACTCAATCGTTGCGATCACGATGTGGGCAATGCGCCCGGCGACAATGGGCATAGAGATACATCGCGTGGTCGGTGACCTCGAATCCGCGTTCTTGGGCGATTTCACGCTGCCGTGATTCGATCGTCGCGTCGAAAAACTCCTCGATATGCCCACAGTCGAGGCATACGAGATGATCGTGGTGCTCGCCGGCGGCCAATTCGAAAATCGCCTTGCCCGATTCGAAGTGATGCCGTTCCAGTACGCCGGCTTGCTCGAACTGCGTCAGCACCCGATAGACCGTCGCCAGGCCGATCTCGACGCCGGCGGCGTTGAGCAGGCGATAGACGTCCTCGGCGGTGAGGTGGCGATGCTCGCCGCTTTGGAAGAGCTCCAGGATCTTGAGCCGCGGGTAGGTGGCCTTGAGGCCCATGTTTCGCAGGTTCTTCGTGTTGTCCATCGGCAGGGGTTCCTCGGTTCGATGTGTGCGATTCGGCAGCACGACATGCGCTATGATATAGTTTTTCGCCGTTCGGCAGAACCTTAATGAGACTCATGTTCCCTCGAATCCTTTTGCCGACCGTCGCAGCGGCGCTCTTCTTGAGCGCGTGCTCGATGGACCGGGTGGTCGGATTGGCTTCGCCCTACCGCGCCGACGTGCGTCAGGGCAATTTCCAGGATCCGGAAGCCGTCGCCCGGCTGGAGAAAGGGATGACCCGTGACCAGGTCCGCTTTCTCCTGGGAACGCCGCTGCTCGTCGACCCGTTCCGCAACGATCGCTGGGACTACGTCTACTACGTGAAAAAGGGTGACGGCACCGTCCAGCAACGGCGCCTTACCGTGTTCTTCGAGAACGACGTGCTCGTGCGCGTGGCGGGCGACGTCATGCCGGCCGAAGGGGATGCACCGGTGACGAGCTCCGCGCCGCGAGTGGTCGAGATTCCCGGCAAGCCAACCAAAGGTGAGAAGAAAAACGGCAAGGACGAGAAGAGGGTCGAGAATGCGGGGGAAACCGCTGCCGTGGGTGAGGCGAAGGATTCGGAGCAAACGAAACAGGGGGTGGAGCAATGAAACCGGTTCGGATAGCGATTGCCGGCGTAGGCGGCCGGATGGGGCGGATGCTGGTCGAGGCGGCGCTCGAGGATCCTGGCATCGAACTTGCAGCGGCCTTCGTGCGCCCCGGCAGCGAATGGATCGGCCGCGACGCGGGTGATCCAGCTGGACGAAACACCGGTGTGCTCATCGGCGAGGATCCCCAGGCGGCAATTGCCGCAGCGGATTGTGTCATCGACTTCACGCGACCGGGGGTCACCGTCGGGCTTATCCGAGTGGCTCAGCGCCTGGGCAAGAGCATGGTGATCGGTACCACCGGGTTCGATGCCGAGCAGCGCGCCATCATCGAGCAAGCGGCCAAGGAGATTCCCATCGTCCTCGCGCCCAACATGGCCATCGGGGTCAACGTCGTCTTTCGGCTCCTCGAAGGGGCTGCTGCCTTGCTCGGCGAGGGGTACGACGTGGAGGTGATCGAGGCGCATCACCGCAACAAAGTGGATGCGCCTTCGGGCACCGCGCTTGAAATGGGGCGCACCGTCGCCCGCGTGTTGGGCCTCGACCTCGATCGTGAAGCGGTCTACGGCCGTCAGGGAGAGGTGGGAGTGCGCCCGTCGCGGCAGATCGGCTTTTCCTCCATCCGGGGCGGGGACATCGTGGGGGATCACACCGTGCTCTTTGCCGGCATGGGCGAGCGCATCGAGATCACCCATCGCGCGCAGAGCCGCATGCCCTATGCTGTGGGGGCCATGCGTGCGGCGCGCTTCCTGCAGGGGCGTGCGCCTGGTCTCTACGACATGCGCGACGTGCTCGGACTGCGCTGAAGCAGCGCGGCGCGACTGTCGACTGTCAAGGGGAAATAGAAAGGTCCGATAGTTACGGAGACGCTGAACGAGTAAGCAAGTAAGCCCGCGAGCTTTTCTCGTCGAGGAGTATCCCGTTTCTGGAACAGAATGGGCGAACATCGCCGAGATGGTGGAGTTTGTCGCACTTTGGGGCGCTTTGCTTGCATGACATCGCTCACGTTGGCAGCCGTGTCGAGTACCTTGTGCACAAGGCCGGAGGCCTCTTCCGCGCCGATGTGCGCCTTCATGCCGAAGTACCATCGAGTGCCCTTCTTCGTGTGGTGTATCTTGGGGTCGTGTTTGCCCGAGCCGCTCTTGGTCGACGACGCGGCTGATCGTGGCGTCCCCGATCATGCCCTGGCGCAACATCTCCAGGCGCTCGAGCGCTTTGCTACTCATCTCGATCTGCTCCATCAGAACCTCCGCATCGACCCGATGCGGACATTTTCATCTTGCCCAGAGCGGACATTACTATTTTGCTCTTACACATCGCTACAGGGCCCTTGACAGGCGTGTTTCCGAAGCTATAATCCGCTTTCTACAGGCGCGTAGCTCAGTTGGTTAGAGCACCACCTTGACATGGTGGGGGTCGTTGGTTCGAGTCCAATCGCGCCTACCAGATATCCAGGAGCTTCTCATGAGTCGAACTACCCTGCGCTCTTCCTGACCGCTTCACCGGGGAAGAAGCTCCTATACAGAAATGGAAATGCGGCCCGGTGGCCGCATTTTTTTTGCCTGCGAGACCTGACATGATTCGAATTGCTCTGCCCGATGGCTCCGTCAAAGAATTCCCTTCGCCGGTAACGGTACGCGAAGTGGCCGAATCGATCGGCCCGGGCCTGGCCAAGGCCGCCCTTGCCGGCAAGGTCGACGGGCGCCTGGTCGATCTGTCGCACCGTATCGAACGGGATGCCCGTGTCGAGATCATCACCGATCGCAGTCCCGAAGGTTTGGAGATCCTGCGCCACTCGACGGCACATTTGCTCGCGCATGCCGTCAAGGAGCTCTTCCCCGAGGCTCAGGTGACGATCGGGCCGGTGATCGAAAATGGCTTCTATTATGATTTTGCCTACGATCGCCCCTTCACCCCCGAAGATCTGCAGCGCATCGAAGCGCGCATGCGCGAGCTCGCGGCGCAGGCCATCCCCGTCGTGCGCGAGGAGTGGTCGCGGGACGAGGCGATCGAATTCTTCAAATCCCTCGGGGAGCACTACAAGGCCGAGATCATCGCCTCCATCCCCGCAGGGGAGACCATCTCCCTCTACCGGCAAGGTGACTTCATCGACCTGTGTCGCGGTCCGCACGTCCCCTCCACCGACAAACTCCGGGCTTTCAAGCTCACCAAGGTCGCTGGCGCTTATTGGCGGGGCGATGCGCGCAACGAACAGCTGCAGCGCATCTACGGCACTGCCTGGCCCGACGAAAAATCACTCCAAGCCTATCTGACCATGCTCGAGGAGGCCGAGAAACGCGATCATCGCCGGCTCGGTCAGCAGCTCGATCTCTTCCATTTCGAAGAGGCCGCCCCGGGTGCCGTCTTCTGGCATCCCAAGGGGTGGCGCATCTTCCAAACCCTCATCCAGTACATGCGCGCGCGTCAGGAGGCGGCCGGCTACGTCGAGGTGAACACCCCGGACGTCATGGACCGCTCGCTGTGGGAGCTCTCCGGGCATTGGCAGAACTATCGCGACCACATGTTCACCACCCAGACCGAGGATGGTCGCGTCTTTGCCTTGAAGCCCATGAACTGTCCCGGGGCGGTGACCATGTTCAAACATGGGCTGCACAGCTACCGCGATCTGCCCTTGCGCATGGCCGAGTTCGGCAAAGTGCATCGCTACGAACCCTCCGGTGCCCTGCACGGGCTGCTGCGGGTGCGCCACTTCACGCAAGACGATGCGCACATCTTCTGCACCCCCGAGCAGATGGAAGAAGAGTGCCGCACCGTCGTGCGCCTCATCATGGACATCTACAAGGACTTCGGCTTCGAGCAGGTGCGGGTCAAGCTCTCCACCCGTCCCGAGCACCGCATCGGCAGCGACGAGATCTGGGATCGGCTCGAAGGGGCGCTCGCGCAGGCGCTCGAATCCATGGGCATGAGCTATGAACTCTTCCCCGGTGAGGGCGCTTTCTACGGGCCCAAGCTCGAATTCGTGCTGCGCGATGCCATCGGTCGCGACTGGCAGTGCGGCACCTTGCAAGTCGACATGAACCTGCCCGAGCGTTTCGATCTCAGCTACGTGGCCGAGGACAATACCCGTAAACGACCCGTGATGCTGCATCGGGCGCTCTTCGGCTCGCTCGAGCGCTTCACGGGCATCCTCATCGAGCACTACGCCGGAGCGCTGCCCGCCTGGCTCGCCCCAGTGCAGGCCGTAGTGCTGAGTATCGCCGAGCGTCACGCCGACTATGCGCGACAAGTGGCCGAGGCTCTGCGCCGTCAGGGCTTTCGCGTCGAGACCGATTTGCGCAACGAAAAGATAAACTATAAAATCCGCGAGCACAGTGTGCACAAGATCCCTTACCTGCTCGTCGTCGGCGATCAGGAGCGGGAATCGGGTGGGGTGGCAGTCCGCGCCCGCGGTGGCATCAATCTCGGTGCGATGCCATTGGATGATTTCGTCGCGCGCCTGCGCGAGGAGATCGAGCGCAAATTGCCGGCCCCCGCGTCCAGCCAGACATAGGAGAGCAAGACCATCGCACAGGAAAAGAAAGTGCGCGTCAATGAGGAAATCGACGCGCCGCAAGTTCGATTGATCGGAGAGGACGGAGAGCAGTTGGGTATCGTGTCGCTTGCCAAAGCGCTGGCGGTGGCCGAGGAAGCGGGGCTCGATCTCGTCGAGATCGCCCCCATGGCCAATCCGCCCGTGTGCAAGGTGATGGACTACGGCAAGTACCGTTACCAGGAACAGAAAAAAGCGCACGAAGCCCGGCTCAAGCAGAAACAGATCCAGGTCAAGGAAATCAAGCTGCGACCGGGAACCGACGAGAACGACTACCAGATCAAGCTGCGCAATTTGCGCCGTTTTCTCGAAGAAGGGGACAAGGCCAAAGTGACCTTGCGCTTCCGTGGCCGGGAGCTGTCGCACCAGGAACTGGGCATGCGCCAGCTCGAGCGCGTTCGCGAAGATCTGGCCGACGTCGGCGTCGTCGAGCAGATGCCCCGGCTCGAGGGGCGGCAGATGGTGATGATCATCGCACCGAAGAAAAGCAAATAGATGATGGTCTTGCGCGGCGATTCGCGGTAAAATAGAAACTTTCTCGCCGCTGCGGCGGGGAAAAGCGCCGCGGCGGTTCGGCCGCGGTACGCGACAAGTGAAGTCGGGCCCACAAATGCCTCCGCCGGGGGCTGCCTGGCGTCATGTCATAGGAGAGCCTTCATGCCCAAGATGAAAACCAAGAGCGGGGCCGCCAAGCGTTTCAAAGTGCGCTCGAGCGGCAGCATCAAGCGTTCCCAGGCGTTCAAACGCCACATCCTGACGAAGAAAAGCCCCAAGCGCAAGCGTCAGCTGCGCGGCATGGTCGAGGTGCATCCGAGCGACCTACCTCTCGTCAAGAAGATGATGCCTTACGCCTGATAGGAGAACGATATGCCTCGCGTCAAACGTGGTGTCACCGCCCGTGCTCGCCACAAGAAAGTCCTAGCGCTCGCCAAAGGTTATCGCGGCCGCCGCAAGAACGTCTACCGCATCGCCAAAGAGGCGGTGATGAAGGCCGGCCAATATGCCTATCGCGACCGGCGCCAGCGCAAGCGTCAGTTCCGCGCCCTGTGGATCGCCCGCATCAACGCCGCCGCGCGCGAATGCGGCCTCACCTACAGCGCTTTCATGAACGGGCTCAAGAAAGCCAGCGTCGAGGTCGACCGCAAGGTGCTCGCCGACCTGGCCGTGTTCGACAAACCGGCCTTTGCCGCCCTGGTCGAACGGGCGCGCGCCCAGCTCTCCGCCTGAGCCCACGAAGACGGCAGCAAAAAGGAGGCGCTTGCCTCCTTTTTTACTTTTGCAGCAGGAGCAAGCGATGATCGATCCGGATGGCTTGGTGGAAGCGGCGCGGCAGGCATTTGCCGCCGCGACCGATCCGGCCGAGTTGGAGCGCGTCAAGGCGCGTTTCCTCGGCAAGGCGGGCGTCGTCACCGAGGCGCTCAAGAGCCTGGCAAATCTCCCCCTGGATGAGCGCAAGCGCGCCGGGGCAGCGATCAACCGGGCCAAGGCGCAAATCGAGACCCTGCTGGAGGAGGCGCGTGAGGCGCTCGCCCGGCGTCGGCTCGAAGCCCAGCTCGCCGCCCAGGCGCTCGACGTGACCTTGCCGGGGCGCAATGGGAGTATCGGCGGTCTACACCCGGTCACGCGCACCCTGGAGCGCGTCGAGGCGCTCTTTCGTTCGATGGGCTTTTCTTCCGTCGATGGCCCCGAGATCGAGACCGACTGGCACAACTTCACCGCCCTCAACACGCCGGCGGATCACCCTGCGCGCTCCATGCACGATACCTTCTATCTGCAAGGGCGCGACGACGTCGTGCTGCGCACGCACACCAGCCCCGTGCAGATCCGCGCCATGCTCGAGCACACCGCACGCCACCGCGAGGCGGCGTCGATGCCCGATCTACGCGTCATCGTCCCCGGGCGCGTCTATCGCGTCGATTCCGACGCCACCCATTCCCCCATGTTCCACCAGCTGGAGGGGTTGTGGGTCGGGCGGGACGTCGCGTTCGCCCACCTCAAGGGGATCATCGCCTCTTTTCTGCGCGCCTTCTTCGAGACCGATGCGCTCGCCGTGCGCTTCCGCCCTTCTTTCTTCCCCTTCACCGAACCCAGCGCCGAGATCGACGTGCGCTTCACGAGCGGCGCGCTCGAGGGCCGTTGGCTCGAGATCGCCGGCTGTGGCATGGTGCATCCCCAAGTGCTGCGTAACGGCGGTTTCGATCCCGAGGTGGTGCGCGGCTTTGCCTTCGGCATGGGGCTCGATCGTCTCACCATGCTGCGCTACGGCATCAACGATCTGCGGCTCTTCTTCGAGAGCGACCTGCGCTTCCTCGCGCAATTCCGCTAAAGAGGCCCATCATGAAGTTTCCCGAACGCTGGCTGCGCGAATTCTGTGACCCCCCTCTCTCGGCGGAGGAACTTGGCGAGCGGCTCACCATGGCCGGGCTCGAACTCGAATCGCTCGAGCCCGCCGCGCCGCCTTTCATCGGGGTCGTCACGGCCCGGATTCTGAGTGCCGAACCGCATCCCAACGCCGACAAGCTGCGCGTGTGCCATGTCGATGTGGGGGGCGAAGCACCCCTGCAGATCGTCTGCGGCGCGCCCAACGCCCGTGCCGGCATCGTCGTGCCCTGCGCCCTCGTTGGTGCGCAATTGCCGGGCGGGCTGGCGATCAAGCGCGCCAAGCTGCGCGGCGTCGAATCGCAAGGCATGCTGTGCTCGGCGCGTGAGCTGGGTTTGAGCGAGGACCATTCGGGTCTGCTCGAACTCGATCCTGCCTTGCCCGTCGGTACCGATGTCCGCCAGGTGCTCGAACTCGACGAGGCCGTTTTCGACGTCTCGCTCACGCCGAACCGTGCCGACTGCCTCAGCATCTTGGGAATCGCGCGCGAGGTTTCGGCGCTCACCGAGGCGCCCCTGCATCCGCCGCGCATCGATCCGGTCGCTGCGACGCTGGACGCCGTCCGGCCCATCCGGCTGGCTGCCCCCGAAGCCTGCCCGCGCTATCTCGGTCGGGTGATACGGGGGGTCGATGCCAAGCGCCCGACCCCCGAATGGATGCGCCGCCGGCTCGAACGCAGCGGCGTACGCGCCATCCATTTGCTCGTCGATATCACCAATTACGTGATGCTCGAGCTCGGCCAGCCGCTGCACGCCTTCGACGAGGCGAAATTGCAGGGCGGCATCACCGTGCGCTGGGCTCGGTCGGATGAGACGCTGGCGCTTTTGAACGAGCAGCGCATCACGCTCGCGCCCGACGTGCTCGTCATCGCCGACGAGGGCGGTCCCTTGGCGATGGCTGGCATCATGGGCGGCGAGGGCAGCGGCATCACGCTCGACACCATCGACGTCTTCCTCGAGAGCGCCTTCTTCGCCCCTGCCGCCGTGGCCGGTCGGGCGCGTCGTTATGGGTTCGTCTCGGAAGCCTCGCATCGCTTCGAGCGCGGCGTCGATCCCGAACTGCCGCGCCGCGCCCTCGAGCGCGCCACCGCCCTCGTGCTCGAATTGGCTGGCGGCTCGGCCGGCCCCATCGACGAGGCCGTCGCCCCCGAACACCTGCCGCGCCGCGATCCCATCCGGTTGCGACCTGAGAAAGTCCCTGCCGTACTGGGCATTCCCGTGGCGCCGCAGCGTGTCGTCTCCCTGCTGCGCCGCGATTTCCTCGACGTACGGGAAGAAGAGGGCGCGATCATCGCCCAGGCCCCGAGCTGGCGTTTCGATCTCGCCCTCGAAGAGGACCTGATCGAGGAAGTCGCCCGCCTGCATGGCTACGACGAAATCCCGGCGCTCACCCTGCTCGCGCCCATGGCCCCCCTGCCCGTGTCCGAGGCCGAGCGGACGAATGGGGAAGTGCGCGCGCGCCTGGTATTGCGCGATTATCATGAAGTCATCACCTACGCCTTCATCGACGAGGCGCTCGAGCGCGAGCTCCTGGCCAACGAGGATCCGATCCTGCTCGCCAATCCGATCGCCAGCAACATGAACGCCATGCGCAGCTCCCTCTGGCCGGGCTTGCTGCAGGCACTGCAGACGAACCGCAAGCGCCAGCAGGCGCGCGTGCGCCTCTTCGAGCTCGGCCGCTGCTTCCTGCGCGACGAATCCGCTGACGCCACCGTCGCCGGTTTCGCGCAACCCCTGAGGCTCGCCGCGCTCGCGGCCGGCCCGGCCGCGGCCGAACAGTGGGGCATTCCTCTTCGCCCGGTCGACTTCTATGATCTCAAGGGCGACCTCGAGGCGCTCCTCGCGCCGCTCACCCCCCGTTTCGAACCTGCTCTCCATCCGGCTTTGCATCCCGGCCGCAGCGCTCGCGTGCTCCTCGAAGGACAACCCATCGGCTGGATCGGTGAATTGCATCCCCAATGGGTGCAGCGGCTGGAGCTCACCACCGCACCCCAGCTCTTCGAACTGGATCTCCCGGCGGCACGCCGCCGCCCCATGCCCTGCTATGCTCCCGTGTCGCGCCAACCCGTCGTGCAGCGCGACCTCGCCTTCGTGGTCGATGCGAACGTGCCGGTGCAGGCCCTGTTGGATGCGTTGCATGGCGAAGCCCCTGTCTGGGTGCGTCAGATCACGCTGTTCGACGTCTATCAGGGGCAAGGGGTCGAGCCGGGCAAGCGCAGCCTCGCCTTTCGCTTCACCTTGCAGCACGACGAGCACACGCTCACGGACGACGAGATCGAGGACTTGCTGCAGCGATTCCGTGCTCGGCTCGAAGCCTCTTTCAGTGCGCGATTGCGCCAATGACGACGCAAGGAAAAAAGATGACCGCCCAACTCACCAAAGCTGAACTTGCCGACATCCTCTTCGAGCGCATCGGTTTTTCCAAGCGGGAAGCAAAAGAGCTCGTCGATGCCTTCTTCGTCGAAATCGAAGCCGCGCTGGAACGCGGCGAAACGGTTAAACTCTCGGGATTCGGAAACTTCGAGCTGCGCGACAAACCGCAGCGCCCCGGACGCAACCCCAAGACCGGCGAAGAAGTTCCCATTCCGCCGCGACGGGTGGTAACTTTCCACGCCAGCCAAAAGCTCAAACACGCCGTGGAGCAACTCACGCATGGAGAAGAAGTCCGCTGAAGGCAGCACCTCGTTGCCGCCGATTCCCTCGAAGCGCTACTTCACGATCGGCGAAGTGGCGCAGCTGTGCGACGTCAAGCCCCACGTGCTGCGCTACTGGGAGCAGGAATTTACCCAACTTCGACCTAGCAAGCGCGCCGGCAACCGACGCTACTACCAACACCACGAAGTCCTGCTCGTACGGCGTATCCGGCACTTGCTCTACGACGAGGGCTACACCATCGCCGGAGCGCGCCAGCGCCTCGGTGAAGAACGCCTCCTGGAATCCGCGGTAAAAAACGAATACGACCGATTGCGCGATCGTGTGCAAGAAGTGCGCGCCGATCTCGAATCGCTGTTGACGCAACTTCGCAGCTGACCCCCCTCGCTAGGGAGACGCTGAAGAAATGAGCGAGCGGGATGAAGCGCAAGGCGGAAGGTAGCGCAGCGACCGAGACATATCGAGTGGATAGGCGAGGGAGCGAGCACCGCGCAACGCGCAGCGATTCCCCCGCGCGCGCAGCCAATTCAGCGTTTCCCTAGAAGGGGAGCGCAACACGAGGGCGCTACGCCGGCCGTCGAGGAAAAATAGAAAGTAGAAATGTCCAGTAGTAGGGCAAGAGTGGGAACGGCCGTCATCTGCACCCGTTTCCCCACACGAACCCGCATGGGGTGGGGTGGGTGCAGGGCACGTGCTGCCCACGGGCGGCCTGCTACAACCCGCTTGCTCTTACAAACAGGAAAAAATGTATTGACGCCGACCTAAAAGGCGCGTATCGTAGCGACAGTGTTCGAAGCGCGCATCGTATTCACCGCTTGCGGAGATTCGCGATTCCTGCTCGGCACACCGTGGGTCATCCGGCCCGTTTCAATAAAGTAGTAACGAAGGAAGCTTCATCATGGCAACTGGTACTGTCAAGTGGTTCAACGATTCCAAAGGGTTCGGCTTCATCACCCCCGATGACGGCGGTGAGGATCTGTTCGCGCATTTCTCCGCGATCAACATGCCGGGCTTCAAAACCCTGAAGGAAGGCGAGAAAGTCAGCTTCGAAGTCACGCAAGGGCCGAAAGGCAAGCAAGCGTCGAACATTCAGAAAGCCTGACGTCTGCCCCGCCGCGGCGGGACGTTGGACCGCCTGGCAGCAGGGAAGCCACCCGAACAGGGTGGCTTCTTTTTTTTTTGGTGTTATTCGGCGAGGAGCGTCGGCTCAGCGCGTTTGCTCGCATCCTCCTTCGAATTGCCGTACTTGCTCGAGCGCCTTCGTGCCGGGCCAGCCATCGGCCTCGAATGCCTGATTGCCGCACTCTTGCTGGAAACGAGTGAGGGCTTCGCGCGTTTGCGTGCCGGCCACACCGTCGATGACTCCTGGATCGTACCCTAGAGCAGAGAGGCGCTCTTGTAGCTCCATGGTCTCGGACCGGGTGAGCGGGGGGTCGTCGGTGGGCCAAGGTTGGACGAAAGGTTGCTTGGGGTCGAACCGGGCGGCCTTCATGGGGTCTTTGAGTGCATCGTAGAGGAGCCCGATCGCCAAGGCATAGGATTCGGCCGCGTTGTAGCGGAAGATCGCGTCGTAGTTGGGAAAAGCCAGCAGCGCCGGGCCTTGCCGGCCAGCAGGCAGAAGCAGCGCGGCTTTTTCCGGCAAGGTGCGCGGCCAGGGTTTGCCATCGGCACGGGAAAGCCCCATGGCGAACCATTCGTTCGTCGGGCGTTTTTTCGTACGTCCGGCGAGTTTGGCATCGAACGTGGGCGGCAGTACGACTTCGATCGCCCAGGGTTCTCCGCGTCGCCAGCCGGCTTGTTTCAGGAAATTGGCGGTGGAAGCGAAAATGTCGGGCAGGGAACGATAGAGGTCACGCTTGCCGTCACCATCGAAATCGACGGCATAGCGCTCGAAGGTGCTGGGCATGAATTGCGTCTGCCCGAAGGCCCCGGCCCAGGAACCGCGCAGCCGCGTCTGCCCCGTGTCGCCGCGCTCGAGGATATTGACCACCGTGAGGAATTCAGAGCGAAAGTAGCTCTGGCGCCTGCCGAAGCACGACAGGGTGGCGAGCGATTGCAGCAGGTCGTCGCGGCCGAGATTCTGTCCGAAATTGCTCTCCACCGCCCAGAAGGCGACGATGAGCTCGGCGTCGACGTCATAAGTGGCCTCGACGTAGCGCAGCAAGCCTTCGTTCTCGCGCAGCTTTTCCTGGGCCGTTTGGATGCGTCGAGCGTCGACGAGATTGGCGAGATACTGCCATATGGGGGTGACGAACTCGGGCTGGCGGTCTAGGCGGGCGATTACGCTCGGGTCGGGGCTGAGATCGGCGATGAGGGAGAGGAACCGGTCGGCTGGGATGCCGCGTTGCTCGGCCTCGGGGGCGAGGCGTTCCAGACAGGCGCGGAATTCGTCCTCGGAAAGCGCAGGATAGGAGGATTGTGCGTTGGCTCCGGCCACCGGCAGCGACAGGAGCAGGGGAATGATCCAGCGTGGAAAGCGCCGTTGCGCAAAAAAAGATGGGCGGTTCACGAGTCGGGTCCAAAAAAGCGATGCAGGACGTCGTTGGCGAGCGCGATGCCGGTGCGACGGGCACGTCGCAGCACCGACCAATAATAGCGGTAGGAAGCGCGATCGTGAAGCCGGCCTCGATCGCGGATCGGGCCCCAGGCGGCGTCCTGGGCTGAGCCGAGGATGCGCACCGCGTCTTCGATCTCCGCGGCGCTGGGTTGCATCGCTTCGAGGATGGGGCGGATCTGGTTGGGATGGATGCTCCACATGCGCAGGAAGGCGAATTCAGTGCGGGCACGATGCGCGTCGGCATAGACGAGGGAAGTATCTTCGAGCTCGGTGCACACGTTGTGCGCCGGCACGATGGCCGCGGCGTGGGCGGCGGCCGAGATCTCGGCCTTGGCGCGCCGGATCAAGGGGTGTTCGAATTGCGTCGGCGAGCGCATCGCCTCTGCTCCGATGGCGCCGCGGTGCGAGGAGACGAAATCCATCAGACCGAAGTCGAGGCATTCCACGCCCGGTTCACGGGCAATGCGCGTGACCTCGGCCAAGGCTTCCGGCGTCTCGATGAGTACGTGCAGCGGCGGGGGGCGAGTGCCAGGCGGCAGGAGCGAGCGCATCGCCTCGCGTACGATGCGCACGTCGCGCGCTGAACGCACCTTGGGCACGGTGAGGTAGGCGAGTCGAGACGCGGCGATCGGCAGAATGGTCTCCAGATCGCGCAACCAATGCGGGTGCGTGAGGTCGTGGATGCGCACGCCGACACGGCCATGGCGGTTTTCGCTCGAGACGACGAGTTCGGCGCACATCTTCGCGTGGGCCTTTTCGTTGCCGGCAGGTGCGCCGTCTTCACAATCGAGCGTGACGTCGAACATGGGCCCCATGTCGACCTGGAGGGCGAGCGCTCGGCGCATGAACTTCTCGCTACCGGCGTAGTGATCCACGGCCGGGATGTCGGGCAGTTCGCGCTCGTGTTCGAAGAGGACTTGGGCGGGGCGCAGTAATTGGGATCGGGTCATGGCGTAGTGATGGGATGGAAAAAGGCACGGAAGCGCAATGCGCACTCCGTGCCTCGATGATACCGCTTTTGCAGCGGGTTTGCCTCGACACCCCCCGAATCGATCGCATCAAGGATCGGGCGCGGTGCCGTCTCGCGTAGGAGTCGGCCAGGCCCGAGCGCAGCGATCGTTTTCTGGAGGCTCAGCCGAGGAGGTCCTTGACGCCTTCGCGTTCCTCGATGAGCTCATTGAGCGTGACGAGGATGCGCTCGCGGGAGAAATCGTCGATCGGCAGGCCCTGGACGATGCGGTATTCCCCGTTCTCGCACACGCAGGGGAAACCGAAGATGATGCCTTCGGGAATGCCGTAGGAGCCGTCAGAAGGCACGCCCATCGTCACCCAGCGACCGTTCGTGCCCAGCCACCAGTCACGGATGTGGTCGATGGCGGCGTTGGCGGCGGAGGCGGCCGAAGAGAGGCCGCGCGCCTCGATGATGGCGGCGCCGCGTTTGCCGACCGTGGGGATGAAGACTTCGCGGTACCAGGTTTCGTCGTTGATGAGATCCTTGACCGACTCGCCGTTGGAGGTGCAGAAGCGGTAGTCGGGGTACATGGTGGGGGAGTGGTTGCCCCAGACGACGATGTGCTCGAAGCTCGACACCGGCCGGCCGGTTTTGATCGCCAGCTGGGCGAGCGCCCGGTTGTGGTCCAGCCGCAGCATGGCGGTGAAATTTTTCGCGGGGATGCGGCCGACTTTCTCGGCGGTCTTCATCGCGATGTAGGCGTTGGTGTTGCAGGGGTTGCCGACCACCAGCACCTTGCAGTCGGGATTGGCGTGTTCGGCGATCGCCTTGCCCTGCACGGTGAAGATTTTCGCGTTTTCGGAGAGCAGGTCCTTGCGCTCCATGCCGGGCCCGCGCGGGCGTGCGCCCACGAGCAGGGCGATTTGGGCATCCTTGAACGCGACGTTGGGGTCGTCGGTGGCGATCATGCCGGCGAGCAGCGGAAAGGCGCAGTCTTCGAGTTCCATCATCACGCCCTTGACCGCTTTTTGCGCCTGGGGCAGGTCGAGCAGCTGCAGGATGACGGGCTGGTCTTTCCCCAGCATTTCGCCGCTGGCGATGCGGAACAACAGGCTGTAGCCGATCTGACCGGCGGCGCCGGTGACGGCGACGCGAACGGGGGCTTTGCTCATCGGTGTTCTCCATGGTGAACGATAACCTTTGAATCCTAGTCGGGTGATCGCAGCTTGTCAATCCATGTCTTATATCTTATATAAGACGGTAGACATGGTAGACGTCCTATCTTTTTTGTGCTGAAATAGCAAACATGGCTTCGAATGCACCCTCCTTCAGTCCGTTGTATCGGCAGATCAAATCGTTGATCGTCCAGGCGCTGGAATCCGGCGAATGGCGACCGGGCGAGGCCATCCCCAGCGAGCAGGAGCTGGCGGCTCGTTTCGGCGTTTCTCAAGGAACCGTGCGCAAGGCCGTCGACGAATTGGCCGCGGAGAACGTGCTCGAGCGCAAGCAGGGCAAAGGAACCTTCGTGGTCTCTCACCACGATCCGCGCCAGTTCTTCCGTTTCCTGCGGCTCGTACCCGACGACGGCAGCCTGACCCAGCCGCAGAGCGTGCCGCTCGACTGCTGGCGCGCCAAGGCGGGACAAGAAGCGGCCCGCGTGCTGCAGATTCCCGTGGGCGATCCGATCATCATCCTCAGGCGGGTATTGAAATTTTCGGGCAAACCGGTGGTGCTCGACGAAATCTATCTCCCTGGCGAAGTATTCGAGGGGCTCACGCTCGACACGCTCAAAGAGTGGAAGGGTTCGCTCTACAGTTTCTTCGAGACGCGCTTCGGCGTGCGCATGCTGCGGGCCGAGGAGCGCATCCGCGCCGTGGCCGCCGACCGCATGGCCGCCGAGACGCTGGGCGTGAAGGAGGGAACGCCGCTTTTATCGGTGGAGCGCGTGACGTATACTTACAATGATCGGCCGGTGGAATGGCGCCGTGGGCGCTATCTCACCACGCAATACCATTACCACAACGAGCTGACCTGAGTCGGGTCGGCGAGCGCCGTTTTTTCGAGGGTGCGTCCGCCGGGGCGGGCGCGTATGTGTGACCAAGGGAGCAAGCGCGATGAGCGAAGCAAGCGTGGCACGAAAGGCGCGGCCCAAGTTTCTCGACCTGCGGGAAATTCGGCTGCCGTTGCCGGGGATCGTCTCGATCCTGCATCGGATCAGCGGGGCCGGGTTGTTCCTGCTGTTGCCGTTTTTGTTGTATCTGTTCGACTTGAGCGTGTCTTCACCCGAGACGTTCGCCACCTACAAGGCGATCGTCGGCCATCCGCTGGTGAAGCTGATCCTCTTCGGTCTGCTGTGGGCCTACCTGCACCATTTCTGCGCCGGCATCCGCTTCCTGCTGCTCGATCTGCACAAGGGCATCGAGCTCGAGCAAGCGCGCCAGAGCGCGCGGCTGGTGCTGATCGTCAGCCTTACGCTCACCGTGATCCTGGGAGTCTGGCTATGGTGAAACGTCTCGTCGTCGGCGCCGGCTACGGCCTGCGCGATTGGCTCGGTCAGCGCGCCACCGGTGCTTACATGGCGCTCTATACCATCATTTTTGCCTTCTCGGCGCTAACCTTGCCCAAGATGGACCATGAACACTGGTCAGCACTCTTCTCGGGCGGGCTGATGCGCTTCCTCACCTTCCTCTTCTTCATGTCGCTTGCCTATCACGCGTGGGTCGGCGTGCGCGACATCTGGATGGATTACGTCAAGCCGCTGGGCCTGCGCCTGGCGTTGCATCTCGTCACGCTCTTCCTGCTCGTCGGCTACGCCGGCTGGGCGGCCAAAATCCTGTGGAGACTCTGACCGTGAAAGTCGCGAAGCATACCTTCGATGCCGTGATCGTCGGCGCCGGTGGCGCCGGCCTGCGCGCAGCGCTGCAACTGGCCGAGGCGGGGTTGCGCACGGCGGTGCTCACCAAGGTGTTCCCCACGCGCTCGCACACCGTGGCGGCGCAGGGCGGAGTGGCCGCCTCGCTGGGCAACTCCACGCCCGATCACTGGCACTGGCACATGTACGACACCGTCAAGGGGTCCGACTGGCTGGGTGACCAGGATGCGATCGAGTTCATGGTGCGCAAGGCCAACGAGGTCGTGATCGAGCTCGAGCACTATGGCATGCCGTTCGACCGTACCGACGAGGGCAAGATTTATCAGCGTCCCTTCGGCGGGCATTCGATGAATTACGGTGAGGCGCCGGTGATGCGCTCCTGTGCCGCGGCCGACCGCACCGGGCACGCGATGCTGCATGCGCTCTACCAGCGCAACGTGCGCGCGCGCACCCACTTCTTCGTCGAATGGATGGCCCTCGACCTCATCCGCGACAGCGAGGGGCACGTGCTCGGCGTTACGGCGCTCGAACTCGAAACGGGCGAAGTGGCGATCTTCCACGCCAAGGCCACCATCTTCGCCACCGGCGGGGCGGGGCGTATCTATCATTCCTCGACCAACGCCTTCATCAATACCGGCGACGGTCTGGGGATGGCCGCGCGTGCCGGCATTCCGCTCGAAGACATGGAGTTTTGGCAATTCCACCCCACGGGCGTTGCCGGTGCGGGCGTGCTCATCACCGAAGGGGTGCGCGGCGAAGGCGGCATTCTGCGCAATTGCAACGGCGAGCGCTTCATGGAGCGCTATGCGCCCAACCTCAAGGATCTGGCCTCGCGCGACGTCGTTGCCCGTGCCATGGTCACCGAGATCAACGAGGGGCGCGGCTGTGGGCCGAACAAGGACTACGTCCTGCTCGACATCACGCACCTCTCGCCCGAGATCATCATGAAGCGGCTGCCGGGCATCCGCGAGATCGCCATCCAGTTCGCCGGGGTCGATCCGATCAAGGAGCCGATTCCGGTGGTACCTACTTGCCACTACATGATGGGCGGCATTCCGACCAACTATCGTGGTCAGGTGGTGATGCCCAAGAACGGCGATCCCAACGCGCCGGTGCCCGGGCTCTACGCCGCCGGCGAGTGCGCCTGTGCGTCGGTGCACGGCGCCAACCGTCTGGGCACCAACTCGCTGCTCGACCTGCTCGTCTTCGGCAAGGCCTCGGCCGAAACCGCCGTGGCCGATATCAAGAGCGGTAACCTGAGCTTGCGTGAGCTGCCCAAGGATGCGGCCGAGGTGAGCCTCGCGCGCCTGGCGCGCCTCGAGAACCAGAAAGAAGGCGAGCCGGTGGCCGATGTGCTGCTCGAGCTGCAGCGCACGATGCAAAACCACGCGGGCGTCTTCCGCTTCAAGGACAAGCTCGAGGAAGGGGTGCAGAAAATCCTCGCGGTCGAGGAACGGGTGCGTCGCACGGCCATCCGCGACCATTCCAAAGTATGGAACACGGCGCGCATGGAGGCGCTCGAGCTCGAGAACCTCATCGAGGTGGCCAAAGCGACGATGATCTCGGCCGCGGCGCGCAAGGAATCCCGTGGGGCGCACGTGCGCGACGATTGTCCCGATACGCCCGAATTCCCCAACGGGCGCAACGACAAGGAGTGGCTCAAACACACCCTGTGGTTCCGCGACGGCAACCGGCTCGAGTACAAGCCGGTCAATCTCAAGCCGCTCAACCCCGACACCCAACCCATCGCGCTCGCCAAGCGCACGTACTGACCGGCGGGAGAATCGACCATGACCCGAGTGGTGCAATTCCGCATCTATCGCTACGATCCCGACAAGGATCAGAAACCCTACATGCAAGACATTTCGGTCGAGCTCGAACCGACCGACAAGAAGCTGCTGCAGGCGCTCGTGCGCGTCAAGGCCAAGGACGATTCGCTGTCCTTCCGCCGCTCCTGTCGCGAAGGGGTGTGCGGGTCGGATGCGATGAACATCAACGGCAAGAACGGCCTGGCCTGCCTCACCGACATCGACAGCCTGGCGCAACCCATCGTGCTGCGTCCGCTGCCGGGCCTGCCGGTGATCCGCGATCTCATCGTCGACATGACGCAGTTCTTCAAGCAGTACCATTCGATCACGCCGTACCTCATCAACGACGATCCTCCGCCCGAGCGCGAACGGCTGCAGACGCCCGAGGAGCGCGAGGAGTTGAACGGCGTCTATGAATGCATTCTGTGCGCGTGTTGCTCGACCTCTTGCCCGTCGTTCTGGTGGAACCCGGACAAGTTCGTCGGCCCAGCGGGGTTGTTGAACGCCTATCGCTTCATTGCCGATACGCGCGACACGGCCACGAATCAGCGGCTCGACAACCTCAACGATCCGTATCGGCTCTTCCGCTGCCATACGATCATGAACTGTGTCGATGTCTGTCCCAAGCATCTCAACCCCACCAAGGCCATCGGCAAGATCAAGGAGCTGATGGTCTCGCGTGCGGTATGACGAGCCCCAAGGGACGGATCCGCTGGCATTGTCGGCGGGCCCTGCTCGAACTCGACCTCATCTTCCAGGATTTCCTGGAGGTCGAGTTCGACCGGCTTGGCGACGAGGAACTCGCGATCCTCGAAGAGCTGCTGGCATTGGAAGACCACGAACTGTGGGCTCTCGTCAATGGTACCCGTCCCATCCCTCGGCCGCATTGGAGCGGGATGGTCGAAAAACTGCGCGGCGTGAGGGTGCACCGGCGCACGCGCCTGACGGGTGAGGAGGGGTTCGGAACCCTCGAAAACGAAGGAGAAAAAGCATGAGCACGGAACGTAAAGCGACGCTCGTCATCGACGGCAAGGAATATCACTATCCCATCCTCTCGGGCACGCTCGGCAACGACGTGATCGACATCCGCAAACTCGGCAGCGAAACCGGGCATTTCACCTACGACCCCGGTTTTCTCTCCACGGCGAGCTGTCGCTCTTCCATCACCTACATCGATGGAGAAAAGGGGGAACTCCTCTACCGCGGCTATCCCATCGAGCAGTTGGCCGAACAGTGTTCCTTCATCGAAGTCGCCTATCTGCTGCGCAACGGCGAGCTGCCCACCAAGACCGAACTCGAAGACTTCGACAACCGCGTGCGGCGTCACAACATGCTGCACGACCAGATGAACCGTTTCTTCACCGGTTTTCGTCGCGACGCCCACCCCATGGCGGTGATGGTCGGCGTGGTCGGAGCCCTTTCGGCCTTCTATCACGACGTGCTCGACTTCAGCGACGCCGAGCATCGCACCGTTTCCTTCATCCGGCTGGTGGCCAAGATGCCCACCATCGTGGCGATGGCCTACAAGTACAACGTGGGCCAGCCGTTCATGTATCCGCGCAACGACCTCTCGTACGCGGCGAATTTCCTGCACATGATGTTCGGTACGCCCTGCGAGAAGTACGAGCCCAATCCGGTGCTCGTGCGCGCGATGGACGTCATCTTCACCCTGCACGCCGACCACGAGCAGAACGCCTCCACCTCCACGGTGCGTCTGGCCGGTTCCTCGGGGGCGAATCCCTTCGCCTGCATCTCTGCCGGCATCGCCTGCCTGTGGGGCCCGGCGCATGGCGGCGCCAACGAGGCCTGTCTGCGCATGCTCGAGGAGATCGGCGACGTCTCTCGCGTGGGTGAGTACATCGAGCGCGCCAAGGACAAGAACGACCCCTTCAAGCTCATGGGATTCGGTCACCGCGTCTACAAGAACTACGACCCACGTGCCAAGCTCATGCGCCAGATTTGCCACGAGGTGCTGCAGGAGCTGGGTCTGGAGAACGATCGCCTCTTCAAGTTGGCCATGGCGCTGGAGAAGATCGCATTGGAAGACGAATACTTCGTCGAGAAGAAACTCTATCCCAACGTGGATTTCTACTCCGGCATCGTGCAGCGTGCCATCGGCATCCCGACTTCGATGTTCACCTGCATCTTCGCGCTCGCGCGCACGGTGGGGTGGTTCACGCAGTGGGAAGAGATGATCACCGATCCCGAATACAAGATCGGCCGTCCGCGTCAGCTCTACGTCGGTGCGCCGCGTCGCGACGTCGTGCCGCTCGAGGCTCGGGGATGAGCCATCGTATGACCGGAACCCAGGCTCAGGCCTGAAAGAGAGATCCCCATGTACAAGGAATTCCAGGACACGACCGTCCTTTTCGGGGCCAACGCCCCGTTCGTCGAGGAGCTCTACGAGCATTATCTCGTCGATCCGCAGTCGGTCCCCGAAGAATGGCGACGCTATTTCGATGCCCTGCGTCAGGGACCGGGGCCGGAGCAGGAAGTGCCACACGCTCCGATCCGCGCCGCGTTCGAGCAAATGGCCAAGATGGGGCCGGTGCGCTTCGTCAAGACCGGCACCGACGATGGCCAGCGTCAGGTGGGGGTGCTGCAGCTCATCAACGCGCACCGCTTCCTCGGCCACCGCGTCGCCGACATCGATCCTCTGAAACTGCACGAAAAGCCGCGTGTGGAGGAGCTCGAGCCGGCCACCTATGGGCTCACGGAAGCCGATCTCAACCGCGAGTTCAACGTCGGCTCTTTCCGCGGGCTGGAGAAACAGACGGCCACGCTGCGTGAGATCCTCGATGCGCTGCGTCAGACGTATTGCCGCACCGTGGGCGTCGAATACATGTACATCACCGACACGGCACAGAAGCGCTGGCTGCAGGCGCGCTTCGAGCCGGTGCATGGCAAGGCGAAGCTCACGGTCGATCAGCAGAAACGCATCCTCGAGCGGCTCACCGCCGCCGAAACCCTGGAGCGCTACCTGCACACCCGCTACGTCGGTCAGAAGCGCTTTTCGCTCGAAGGGGGAGAGTCGGCCATCGTGGCGCTGGACGAGGCGATCCGCGTGGCCGGGCGGCATGGCGCGCAGGAAATCGTCATCGGCATGGCGCACCGCGGGCGTCTCAACGTGCTGGTCAATGTCCTGGGCAAGCCGCCGGCCATGCTCTTTGCCGAATTCGAGGGCAAGAAGGCCGAGGAGCTCACCGCCGGCGACGTGAAGTACCACATGGGTTTCTCGAGCGACGTGCTCACCCCGGGTGGGCCGGTGCACCTCTCGCTCATGTTCAACCCCTCGCACCTCGAGATCGTCAATCCCGTCGTGCTCGGTTCGGCCTACGCCCGCCAGCAGCGCCGTGACCCGGCCGAGGCCAAGGATCAGGTCGTGCCGATCATCATCCACGGCGACGCGGCGGTGGCGGGGCAAGGGGTGAACCAGGAGGTGCTCAACTTCGCCCAGACGCGCGGCTACGGCGTGGGCGGCGCGGTGCACATCGTCATCAACAACCAGATCGGCTTTACCACGTCCGATCCGCGTGACCTGCGCTCCTCCACCTACTGTACCGACGTCTTCAAGATGGCCGAGTCGCCCATCTTCCACGTCAATGGCGACGACCCCGAGGCGGTGGCCTTCGTGATGCAGCTCGCCATGGAATTCCGCAAGGAATTCAAGAAAGACGTGGTCGTGGATATCGTCTGCTTCCGCAAGCTCGGACACAACGAACAGGACGAACCGGCGGTGACCCAGCCGCTGATGTATCGCCGCATCCGGCAGCATCCGGGCACGCGCAAGCTCTATGCCGATCATCTCGTGCAGAGCGGTGTGATCGCCTCTGACGACCCCGAGCGCTACATCCAGGAATACCGCGAACATCTCGACCGCGGCGAGCTCCTCTACAATCCCGTCGTGGCCAACGTCGTGCGCAAGCACGCGATCGACTGGACCCCGTTCATCGGACAGGAATATACCGACGAGTGCGATACGTCCATTCCCGCACCCGAATATCGGCGCCTGGCCGAACGGCTCACCACGATTCCCGAAGGTTTCGAGCTGCATCCGCGGGTGCAGAAGATCATCGAGGACCGGCGGGCGATGGGGCTCGGCGAGATCCCGGCCGACTGGGGATTCGGCGAGAACCTCGCTTATGCCTCCCTCGTGGCGCAGGGTTTCGGCGTGCGCCTGTCGGGCGAAGACGTGGGGCGCGGCACCTTCTTCCACCGCCATGCGGTGCTGCACGACCAGAACCGCGAGCGGCGCGACGAAGGCACTTACGTTCCGCTGCAGAACATCCAGGAAGGGCAAGCGCCGTTCTACGTCTATGATTCCACCCTCTCGGAAGAGGGGACGCTGGGCTTCGACTATGGCTACGCCATCACCGAGCCGAACCAGCTCACCATCTGGGAGGCCCAATTCGGCGACTTCGCCAACGGCGCTCAGGTGGTGATCGACCAGTTCATCGCCTCGGGCGAAGCCAAGTGGGGGCGGTTGTGCGGGCTGACCCTGCTGCTGCCGCACGGCTATGAGGGGCAAGGGCCGGAGCACTCTTCGGCGCGCATCGAGCGCTATCTGCAGCTATCGGCCGAGCGTAACTGGCAGGTGTGCGTGCCCACCACCGCGGCACAGATCTTCCATCTGCTGCGCCGTCAGATGCTGCGGCGCGTGCGCAAACCCCTTGTAGTGTTCACGCCCAAGTCGCTGCTGCGCCTGAAAGAGGCTGGCTCACCCATGGAAGACTTCCTGCACGGAGGGTATCGTACCGTGATCGGTGAAGTCGAAGAGCTCGCGCCGAAGAAGGTCAAGCGCGTGCTGCTGTGCCAGGGCAAGATCTATTACGAGTTGCTCGCTTACCGGCGCGAGAAAGGGATAGACGATACGGCCATCATCCGGCTGGAGCAACTCTATCCTTTCCCGGCAGAGGCGCTCAACGCTGCCCTCAAGCCCTTCGCCCAAGCCAAGGAACTCGTCTGGGTGCAAGAAGAACCGCGCAACCAGGGCGTGTGGTACTGGCTGCTGTCGCGCCAGCATCTGAAGAACGAGCTCGGGCGCGGTCGTCGCCTACTGCTCGTCGCGCGCCCGGCCAGCTCCTCGCCCGCCGTGGGGTACCTCGCCAAGCACGTGGCGCAACAGAAGGCCGTGATCGAAGGGGCGTTCGGCCCGATCGAGGCCGATTGAGCGCGCAGTCATACCAGACCGTCAGGAGAATGACATGTTGATCGAAGTGAAAGTGCCCCAGCTGTCCGAGTCGGTGGCCGAAGCCTCGCTGGTGGCTTGGCACAAGAAGGAGGGGGAGTTCGTCAAGCGCGACGAGAACCTTGTCGATATCGAGACCGACAAGGTCGTATTGGAGACGCCGGCCCCGGCCGATGGGGTCCTGGTGAAGATCCTCAAGGGGGATGGAGAAGCCGTGACCTCCGGCGAGGTGATCGCTCAGATCGATACCGAAGCCAAGCCGTCTGTCGGTGCGACGTCGGGGGCGGCGGCGTCCGAGTCGGCGCAAGCGCCGGCCAAGGGCCAGAGTGACTCCGCCACCACTGCCGCCGTGGCGAGCCCCGCCGCACGCAAGATCCTCGAAGAAAAGGGCATCGCGCCCGAAAGTGTGTCGGGTAGCGGGCGCGGCGGGCGCATCACCAAGGAAGATGCGCTGGCGGCTCAGCCGGCAACCAAACCGGCCGGCGGTGCCGCTCCGGTCGCGTCCGCCGTTGCCGTGACGGGGGAACGTCCCGAGCAGCGCGTACCGATGACCAAGCTGCGCAAGCGCATCGCCGAGCGCCTCCTGCAGTCGAAGAACGAAAACGCCATGCTGACCACCTTCAACGAGGTCAACATGGCTGCCGTCATCGAGCTGCGCAAGAAGTACGGCGAGAAGTTCGAGAAGGAACACGGCGTGCGTCTGGGGTTCATGAGCTTCTTCGTCAAGGCCGTTTGCGCCGCCCTGAAGAAGTTCCCCATCCTCAACGCCTCGGTCGATGGCGACGACATCATCTATCATGGCTACATCGACATCGGCATCGCCGTGGGTTCGCCGCGCGGTCTGGTGGTGCCCATCCTGCGCGATGCCGACCAGCTCTCCATGGCCGAGATCGAGAAAAAGATCAACGAGTTCGCCGAAAAAGCCAAGGACGGGCGTCTGTCGCTCGAGGAATTGACCGGGGGAACCTTCTCCATCTCCAACGGAGGGGTGTTCGGTTCCATGCTCTCCACGCCGATCATCAACCCGCCGCAGTCGGCCATCCTCGGCATCCATGCCACCAAAGACCGTCCGGTGGTCGAAAATGGCCAGATCGTGATCCGTCCGATCAACTACCTCGCCCTGTCTTACGATCATCGAATCATCGATGGGCGTGAGGCGGTGCTCGGTCTCGTGACGATCAAGGAAGCCCTGGAAGATCCGGCGCGCCTGCTCTTTGGCGTGTGATTGCCGTAGGGGGCGGCACATGCCGCCCCTTTTTCGTCATGAGGAGGAAGGATCGATGCAAAGTTTCGACGTCTTGGTGATCGGCGGTGGCCCGGGGGGTTACGTCGCGGCGATCCGCGCCGCGCAGCTTGGTTTCAAGACCGCTTGTTGTGAATCCAATCCCTATGCCGACCCCAAGGGTGAACCCCGCCTCGGCGGAACTTGCCTCAATGTGGGTTGTATTCCCTCGAAGGCTCTGCTACACACTTCGCATCTCTATGAGGAGGCGGCCCATGCCTTTGCGGATCAGGGCATCCGTGTGCAGGGGCTGGCGATCGACGTGCCGGCGATGATGCAGCGCAAGGCCGGCATCGTCACCCAGCTCACCCAGGGGATCAAGGGGCTCTTTCGCAAGAACAAGGTGACCTTGCTGCCCGGTCATGGGCAGTTTCTCGGTCGCGAAGGGGAGAGCTGGCAGGTGCGCGTGGGCGAGGAGACGGTGCTCGCCAAGCACGTGATCGTGGCGACGGGCTCCAAGGCGCGCCATCTGCCGAACCTGCCGGTGGATAACCGCATCGTGTGCGACAACGTCGGTGCGCTCGAATTGCAATCGGTACCCAAGCGGCTCGTCATTGTCGGGGCCGGTGTCATCGGGCTCGAGATGGGGTCGGTGTGGCGTCGTTTGGGGTCGGAAGTGACCATCCTCGAAGCGCTACCCGACTTCCTCGCCGCCGCCGACGCGGACGTGGCCAAGGAGGCGCTGTCGCTCTTCACCAAGCAGGGGTTCAAGTTCCAGTTCGGCGTCACCATCGAGGGCGCCGAGGTAAAAGGTGATGGGGCGATCTTGCGCTACCGCGACCAGGAAGGCAAGGAGCAGACGCTGAAGGCCGACCGGGTCATCGTCTCGGTGGGGCGCGTGCCCAACACCGACGGGCTCGGTGCCGAGGGGGTCGGCTTGCAGGTCAATGAGCGGGGTCAGATCGTGGTCGACGATCATTGCTGCACGAACCTGCCCAACGTCTGGGCCGTGGGCGACGTGGTGCGCGGCCCCATGCTCGCGCACAAGGCGATGGAAGAAGGGGTGATGGTGGCCGAGCGCATCGCCGGGCAGGCGGGGCACGTGAATTACGATGCCATCCCGTGGGTGATCTACACGGCGCCCGAGATCGCCTGGGTGGGCAAGACCGAGGCCCAGCTCAAGGCCGAGGGCGTGGAGTATCGCGTCGGCAAGATTCCTTTCCTCGCCAACGGACGGGCGTTGGGTATGGGGGCGCCGCAGGGTTTCGTCAAGATGATCGCCTGTGCCAAGACCGACCGCATCCTGGGCGTGCACGTCATCGGGGCGAACGCTTCCGAGCTCATCGCCGAGGCGGTGGTGGCGCTGGAGTTCGGTGCGGCGTCCGAGGACATCGCGCGCATCTGCCATGCCCACCCGACTTTGTCCGAGGTGATGCACGAAGCGGCGCTGGCGGTCGATCGCCGGGCGCTGCATTTCTGATGGCCGAGCAGGTCGCGGCCGCGGCGGGTGACATCGTCGCGGCCTATGAGGCGGCGCTCGCTGAGCGGGGCTATCGTCCCGATCCGGCGCAGCGCCGCGCCGTCGAGCGGCTGCAACGCCTGTGTGAGGCGCTGTGTCGCGCCGAGCGCCCACGACCTGGGGACGAAGGGGCTTCGCGCGTTCCCTTGGGTTTTCTGCGCCGTGTCTTCGCAGCGAAGGCAAAGCATACGGCACCGACCGAGCCAGCGGTGCGCAGCGTCTATCTCTGGGGGGGCGTGGGGCGTGGCAAGAGCTTCGTGATGGACGTGTTCTTCGAATCTTGCCCCTTTGCCGCCAAGAGGCGGGTGCATTTCCACGCCTTCATGCAGCGCGTGCATGAAAATTTGCGCCGGCACAAGGAGGTTCCCGATCCGCTTGCCAAGGTGGCCGAGGACATCGCCGCAGAGGTGCGGCTGCTGTGTTTCGACGAATTCCACGTCTCGGACATCGCCGATGCCATGATTCTGGGTCGGCTGCTGGAAGCCTTGCTCGCGCGCGGCGTGGTCTTCGTGCTCACCTCGAACTATCCGCCGCACGGGCTCTATCCCAACGGGCTCATGCGGGTGAATTTCCTGCCCACCATCGCCCTCATCGAACGGACCTTCGACGTGCTGGAGGTCGATTCGGGCACCGACTATCGCCTGCGCACCCTGGAGAACGTCGAGCTCTACCTCGTGCCGCCTTCGCCCGAGAACGAGGCCAAGCTGCGGGAGGATTTCCGCCGCCTCACGGGGCATGAGCCGGTGCCTGGTACCTACCCGATCTTCGGCCGAGAAATTCCTTGTCTCGGTCGGCACCAGGACGTGATCTGGTTCACCTTCGCGGCGCTGTGCGACGGGCCGCGCTCGCAGAACGACTACCTGGAAATCGCGCGCGAACACGACACGGTGCTCCTAAGCGGCATCCCGCGGATGGGGCCGGCACAGGCTTCGCAGGCGCGGCGTTTCACCTGGCTCATCGACGTGCTCTACGATCATCGGGTGAAACTGATCGCCACCGCCGAAGCCGAACCACAGGAACTCTACCGCGAGGGCTTGAACGCGCACGAATTCGTCCGCACCGCGAGCCGCCTGATCGAGATGCGCACGCGCGACTATCTGGCCGAAGCACACCGGCCCGATTGACGGAAGCGGCAATGGACGGGGAGACGCTCGAGGCGCGCATCGAAGAGGAGCTCGGCCCGGGCGGACGGCTCGCGGCGGCGATCCCCGGGTTCGTCCATCGGCCGCAGCAGCACGAAATGGCGCTCGCCGTGGCCCGCGCCATCGAGGAGAAAGGGGTGTTGCTCGCCGAAGCCGGCACCGGCACGGGCAAGACCTTCGCCTATCTGTTGCCGGCCTTGCTCTCGGGGCGCAAGGTGATCGTGTCGACCGGCACGAAGACCTTGCAGGATCAGCTCTTTCATCGCGACTTGCCGCGCCTGAAGGCGGCGCTGAAAATTCCGGTGCGCACGGCGCTCCTCAAGGGGCGGCAGAACTACGTCTGCCTTTACCACCTGGAGCGCAACCTCGCCCACGGGCGTTTCACCACGGCCGAAGATGCGGCGCTGTTGCGGCTCATCGCGCGCTTTGCGCAGCACACGGTCTCTGGCGACAAGGCGGAATGTGCCGCTGTGCCCGAAGCTTCCTTCGTCTGGACCTTCGCCACTTCGTCGCGCGATAACTGCCTTGGTCAGGACTGCCCTCATTGGCAGGAGTGCTTTCTCATGAAGGCACGCCGCGCGGCGCAGGAGGCCGAGTGCGTGGTGGTGAACCACCACCTCTTTTTCTCCGATCTGGTGCTGCGCGACGAGGGGGTCGGCGGGCTTTTGCCGGAGGTAGATCTGGTGGTGTTCGACGAGGCGCATCAGCTGCCCGAGCTCGCGGCGGTTTTCTTCGGCGAGAGCCTTTCCTCGGCCCAGTGCTTCGAGCTCGTGCGCGATGCCCGGGTGGAGGCGTTGGTGGCGGCGCCGGATTTTCGGCCCTTGCGCGACGCGATCGACGCCTTCGACAAGGCGGTGAAGGACCTGCGCTTGAGCCTGCCGGCCGAGACGCTGCGCTGGCCGCGGCAGCAGGCGCTGGAGCAAGCCGCCGGGTTCGAATCGGCCCTGCAGACCTTGACGGCGAGCGCGGGCGTCTTGCGTGAGGCGCTGGCGAGCCAGCAGGAACGCAGCGAGGACTTGCAGCGGCTCGTAACCAGGGCCGAAGCGGTCGAGCGCTTGCTCGCCCAATGGGGCGAAGAAGGAGCGTGTTTCGTGCGCTGGGTGGAGGCCGTTGGTACGCGGTTTACGCTGCACCGCACGCCGATCGAGGCGGGGCCGGCGTTTTCCCGGCTCCTGAGCGCGGGGAAGCGGGCCTGGGTGATGACTTCGGCGACGCTGGCGGTGGCCGGTTCGTTCGCACATTTTCGCCGTGACCTCGGGCTGTTCGACGAGGAACTGCCGGTACGCGAAGGAATCTGGGCGAGCCCCTTCGACTATCGCCGCCAGGCTTTGTTGCTGGTGCCCCACGGCATGCCGGAGCCGGGTTCGCCGCAGCATCTGCCGGCGGTGGAGGAATTGGCCGAGCGGTTGATCCGTGCCGCCGAAGGGCGGGCGTTCGTGCTCTGTACCTCGCTCAAGGCGATGCAGCGCCTGGGTGAGGGACTGCGAGCGCGTTTGGGGGCCGAGTACACGGTGCTGGTGCAAGGAGAGGGGCCACGTCACGCGCTGCTCGAGCGCTTTCGCACCACGCCCCGAGCCGTGCTCGTCGGCAGCCAGAGTTTCTGGGAAGGGGTGGACGTCGCCGGCGAGGCCCTCTCACTCGTCGTCATCGACAAACTGCCGTTTGCACCGCCGGACGATCCCGTGCTCGCGGCGCGCATGGAACGGCTGAGAAAGGAGGGGCAGTCTCCGTTTGCCCTGCTGCAGTTACCGCAGGCCACGATTCAGCTCAAACAAGGTGCGGGTCGACTCATTCGCAGCGAAAGCGATCGGGGCGTGTTGTGTATCTGTGATCCGCGCATGGTTACCCGAGTCTATGGCAAGATTTTGTGGTCCAGTCTGCCGCCGATGCGCCGTACGCGTGACGTGCGCCGCGCAGAGGAATTTTTGGGTACCATCGCGACGACGGCGGCGCAGGAGAATGCTGCGTCGAGCCAGGGTGCGGATGCACCCAGTGAAGACATCGGATCCAGAGGGGAAACGTAGTGACGCAAGCTTTGATGTCGTTCGAGGAAGGGGTGGCGCGGCTGCTGTCGGCGGTCGAACCGGTGCGCGACGTGGAACTCATCGATACGTTGGAGGCGCGCGGGCGTGTGCTTGCCGATGCACTCTACTCCCCGATCAGCATACCGCGACAGGATACCGCGGCGATGGATGGATACGCCGTACGCTGCGCCGAGCTCGAACGGGTCGGCGTTCTTTTGCCGGTAAGCCAGCGTATCCCTGCGGGAACGATCGGTTTGCCGCTCGCCGAAGGCACTGTGGCGCGTATCTTCACGGGGGCGCCTTTGCCCGAAGGGGCCGATGCGGTCGTGATGCAGGAGCGCGTCGAGGTGGAGGGCGATCGGGTCGTGTTTCGCCACGTGCCTCATCCAGGTGAGTCGGTACGGCGCGCTGGCAGTGAGATCGCCCTCGGCGCCGAGATCCTCTCCGCCGGCGCCGTGCTCACTCCCCAGGCCCTGGCGTTGGCCGCAAGCGTGGGCTTTGACACCTTGCCGGTGCGTCGTCGGGTACGCGTGGCGATTTTTTCGACCGGTGACGAGCTCGTGATGCCTGGTACCCCCTTGGGGCCGGGGCAGATCTACAATGCCAACCGCTATCAGTTGCGCGCGCTGCTCGAAGGCATGGGATGCCTGGTCGATGACCACGGCGTGGTGCCCGATCGGTTGGAGGCGACGCGGCTGGCTTTGCACCGCGCGGCCGATGCCGCCGACGTGGTGATCACGAGCGGGGGGGTGTCGGTGGGCGAGGAAGATCATGTCGTGGCCGCGGTGCGTGCGCAAGGACGGCTCGATCTGTGGAAACTGGCGATCAAGCCAGGCAAGCCGCTTGCCTACGGACGTGTCGGGGCGGCGCATTTCGTCGGGCTTCCGGGTAACCCGGTCTCGGCGTTCGTGACTTTCGTCCTGTTCGTGCGTCCCTTCCTGCGTCGTTTGCAAGGAGCGAAGGAGGCTGCGTCGCGTACTTTGCGCGTGCCGGCGGGGTTCGCGCGTACCCGACCCGATCCCCGGCGTGAATTCTTACGAGTGCGGCTCGATGCGCGCGGCTGGGCCGTGCCTTACCCCGATCAGGGATCGTCGGCCCTGGCTTCGCTCGTGTGGGCCGACGGCCTGGTGGATCTTCCTCCGGGCACTCCGGTGCGAACGGGGGATCTCGTGCGGTATTGGCCCTTGGCGGAGCTGTTGAATTAGGAGCGGCACGGGGCTTTCCCGTCATCGGGCTTGGTTTCGTCGACGCGCCGTGTGCCCCCGTCGACCGGCCGTGAACCCACGGGAGG
Source organism: Tepidiphilus olei (assembly GCF_006980705.1). GTDB lineage: Bacteria > Pseudomonadota > Gammaproteobacteria > Burkholderiales > Rhodocyclaceae > Tepidiphilus > Tepidiphilus olei. The sequence goes on from NZ_SBHO01000009.1 coordinate 74,638, forward strand.
GGAGTGCGACACGGCTTGCAGGAAAAGGAGGACGCATGGTGGTGAATGTGCTCTATTTCGCGGCGCTGCGCGATGCGCTCTCGATCGAAGGGGAGCGCATCTCCTTGCCGGAGACGGTGCATACGGTGGGCGCTCTGCGGACGTATCTGGGCAGCCGGGGGGCTCAATGGGCGCCTTTGCTCGAGTGGCAGAATCTTCGCTGTGCGCGCAATCGTAGCCTGTGCGGTTGGGACGAGCCAGTCTGCGATGGGGACGAGATCGCCTTTTTTCCCCCCGTCACCGGAGGTTGAACGCCATGGACGTGGTGCGGGTACAGTCCGAGGATTTCGACGTCGGGGCCGAGAGCGAACGGCTGCACCGGGCGGCCGACGAGGTGGGTGGGGTCGTCATCTTCATCGGGACGGTACGGGGCGGGGCTGTGCGGGCGATGACGCTCGAGCACTATCCAGGTATGACCGAGAAGTCGCTCGAGACTTTGGTCGAGGAGGCGCGCCGGCGGTGGTCTTTGGCGGCGGTCACGGTGATTCATCGCTTTGGGCGATTGTTGCCGGGCGAGCGCATCGTGTTCGTGGGGGTGGCGAGCCGCCACCGCGCCGAAGCGTTTGCGGCCAGCGAATTCCTGATCGATCGCCTCAAGACCGAAGCGCCGTTTTGGAAGAAAGAAGAGACGGAAGAAGGGACCCGTTGGGTCGAGGCAAAGGAGGGAGACGAGGATAGGGCGCGCCGTTGGTGATCACAGCGCACCCTGCTCAATTCGCGTCGTCGTTTTACTTCTTGCCGCCTGGCTGCTGTTGCGCCCCGGAGATCATGTTCTGCCAGGCTTCGGTGGTCATTTTCGACATCTGCTCGAGCACGGCGCGCGATTGGTCGATCGCGCTCTGCACGGCTTTCATCGGGTCTTCACCGCCCATTTTCGGCAGATTGGTGCCCATCGATTGCATGGCCTGCGTCCATTCCTGGGAACCCGTGGTGATCGCTTCGGAGACGAGGCGGTTGAGCTCGGCCTGGGCCTTGACGGTGAGTTGGGCGATCTCGTTGATGCAGCCCATGATTTTTTCGGCCGATTTCTGCGCGAACTCCTGGCGCAGTTTCAATTGCTCCTCGGGCGCTTGGGCGGCGAGCAGCGCTTGAGTGCTGCGCGCGCCTTCTTCGAAGAGGGCTTTGGCCGTTTCGATCTGCAGCGCGAGCAGGCGCTGGGTGTTGTCGATGGCCATCTGGGTGAATTTCATCGCGTTTTCCAATTGCTTTTGCTGCAATTGCGCCAAATTGTTTTGAGTCTTCATGATCTGCTCCCGCAGTAAGTATGGTGACGGACGTGGATAAAACGCTTTTTTTACTATAGCATCGTTCCTAGAAGGGTGCAAGAAAAATGTGATGCACTGCACAATGCCACCGGCTAAATCTTTTGGCATTTTTTGCTCCTTCGGGCTTGAATTTCTCCTATCCGGCACCTATATACAAGGCATCCATTGCTTTCCTTCGACGGAGCGTTCCATGAGATTCGACAAACTCACCACCAAGTTCCAGCAGGCGCTTCAGGAAGCGCAGAGCATCGCGGTGGGGCACGACAACCAGTTCATCGAGCCGCAGCATCTGCTGCTCGCGCTGCTCGAGCAGGAAGACGGCTCGACCGTGAGCCTGCTGCAGCGCGCCGGCGTCAATGTCGCCGGGCTCAAGGCGGCCTTGCACCAGGCGATCGATGCGCTACCCCAGGTGCAGGGCACGGGTGGAGAGGTCCAGATCGGGCGCGATCTGGCCAACCTTTTGAACCTCACCGACCGCGAGGCGCAAAAACGCGGTGATCCTTACATCGCCACCGAAATGTTCCTGCTCGCGCTCACCGAAGACAAGGGCGAGACGGGGCGCCTCGCGCGCGAGCACGGCTTGACGCGCAAGGCGCTGGAGGCGGCCATCGAGCAGATGCGCGGCGGGCAGAAGGTGGAGACGCCCGAGGCCGAGGCGCAGCGCGGGGTGTTGGAGAAATATACCATCGACCTCACCGAGCGGGCGCGTCGCGGCAAGCTCGATCCGGTGATCGGGCGCGACGACGAGATCCGGCGCACCATCCAGATCCTGCAGCGACGCACCAAGAACAATCCCGTGCTCATCGGTGAGCCCGGCGTGGGTAAGACGGCCATCGTCGAGGGGCTCGCGCAGCGCATCGTCAATGGCGAGGTTCCCGAGAGCCTGCGCGACAAGCGCATCCTGGCGCTCGACATGGCGGCCTTGATCGCCGGGGCCAAGTACCGCGGCGAGTTCGAGGAGCGCCTGAAGGCCATCCTCACCGAGATCACCAAGGAAGAGGGGCGCATCATCCTCTTCATCGACGAGATCCATACCGTGGTGGGCGCAGGCAAGGCCGAAGGGGCGCTCGATGCGGGCAACATGCTGAAGCCTGCGCTCGCGCGCGGCGAGCTGCATTGCATCGGCGCGACCACGCTCGACGAGTATCGCAAGTACATCGAGAAGGATGCCGCGCTCGAGCGCCGTTTCCAGAAAGTGATGGTCGAGGAGCCCACCGTCGAGCAGACCATCGCCATCTTGCGTGGCCTGCAGGAGAAGTACGAGATCCACCACGGGGTGGAGATCACCGACCCGGCCATCGTCGCTGCGGCCGAGCTCTCGCACCGCTACATCACCGACCGCTTCCTGCCGGACAAGGCGATCGACCTCATCGACGAGGCGGCCGCACGCATCAAGATGGAGATCGACTCCAAGCCCGAGGCGCTCGACAAGCTCGAGCGGCGCATCATCCAGCTCAAGATCGAGCGCGAGGCGGTGAAGAAGGAGAAGGACGAAGCCTCGCAGCGGCGTCTGAAGCTCATCGAGGAAGAGCTCGAGCGGCTGCAGCGTGAATACAGCGAGCTCGAAGAGGTGTGGAAGGCCGAGAAGGCGCGCATCCAGGGCACCAAACACCTCAAGGAAGAGATCGACCGCCTGCGCGCGCAGATGCTGGAGTATCAGCGCAAGGGGCTGCTCGACAAGGTGGCCGAGATCCAATATGGACGGCTGCCGCAGCTCGAGGCCGAGCTGAAGAAGGCCGAGGAGGCGGAGAAATCCGGCGCGCCTTTCAAGCTCTTGCGCACCCAGGTCGGCGCCGAAGAGATCGCCGAAGTGGTCTCGCGCATGACGGGCATTCCCGTGAGCAAGATGATGCAGAGCGAGCGCGAGAAGCTCCTCAAAATGGAAGAGCATTTGCATCAGCGGGTGGTGGGGCAAGACGAAGCGGTACGGCTCGTCTCCGATGCCATCCGGCGCTCGCGCGCGGGTCTGGGCGACGAGAACCGCCCCATCGGCTCCTTCCTCTTCCTCGGACCGACGGGGGTCGGGAAGACGGAGCTGTGCAAGGCGCTCGCCGACTTCCTCTTCGATTCCGAGGATCACATGATCCGCGTCGACATGAGCGAGTACATGGAGAAACACTCCGTGGCGCGGCTCATCGGTGCGCCTCCGGGCTACGTCGGCTACGAGGAAGGGGGCTATCTCACCGAGCAGGTGCGGCGCAAGCCCTATAGCGTGATCCTCTTCGACGAGGTCGAGAAAGCGCACCCGGACGTGTTCAACGTGCTGCTGCAGGTGCTCGACGACGGTCGACTCACCGACGGCCAGGGACGCACGGTGGATTTCCGCAACACCGTGATCGTGATGACTTCCAACCTCGGCAGCCAGCGCATCATGCAGATGTCCGGGGACGACTATCAGGTCATCAAGCTCGCCGTGCTCGCCGAGGTGCGCGGGTTCTTCCGTCCCGAGTTCCTCAACCGCATCGACGAGGTGGTGGTGTTCCATCCGCTCGCCGAAGAGCACATCGCCGGAGTGGCGCGCATCCAGCTGCGCCGGCTCGAGGCGCGGCTCGCGCGCATGGACATGGCCCTCGAGGTGACGGAGGAAGCCCTGCGCGAACTCGCCAAGGCGGGCTACGACCCGGTCTACGGCGCGCGGCCCTTGAAGCGGGCGATCCAGGACCTCATCGAGAATCCGCTCGCCAAGGCGATCCTCGAAGGTCGTTTCGGACCGAAGGATACGATTCGCGTCACGGTGGAGAACGGGATTTTCCGTTTCGAGAAAACGCGCTGAGCAATAGCGGAGAAGGAAGGGCCCTAGGCGGGGCCCTTCCCGGTCCTCGATCAAAGCCGATTAGAGTTTGCTGGGGTCAAATCCCGTTTCTTGATAGATCGATTGAATGAGTTCTTTGCCGATGGCGCCTTCCATTTGGCGGTGCACCGGCAAGAGTGCTTTTTTCCATGCTCGTTTTTGCTCGGGCGTGAGGTTGATGATTTCCGTATTGCTCGAGGTCTGGATGGCGGAGAGAGCGTCGTCGTTTTCCTTCTTGGCGAGCTCGTTGACGTAGTCGGTCGCGTCTTCCATCGCCTGTTCCAGCGTGGTGCGGATGTCGGCAGGCAACCCTTCCCAGAATTTCTTGCTGGTAATGACAGCATAGCCAATGTAACCATGATCGGTAACGGTCAGGTATTTTTGTACCTCGTGCATTTTCTGAGTGTAGATATTGGAGGCGGTGTTTTCACCACCGTCGACGACCCCTGTTTGGAGAGCTTGATATACCTCGGAGAAGGCGAGCACCTGGGGGATGCCGCCAAGCGCACGTATCTGCGCATCGAGTACTTTGGAAGACTGGATACGAAACTTCAGACCGCGGCAGTCCTCTGGGGTGCGCAGAGGCTTATTGGCCGTCATCTGTTTGAAACCGTTATCCCAGTATGCCAAACCGACGATTCCGCGGGAACCCAGCCTTTGTAACAGCTGCTTTCCGACCGGACCCTGTGTCACTTTGTGGAGGTCTGCATAGCCGTCGAAGAGATAGGGAAAATCGAAGACTTCGAATTCGCGTACCCCGAGTGGTCCAAATTTGGACAGGCTCGGTGCGAGCATCTGCACCGCGCCGAGCTGCAACGCCTCGAGTTCTTCTTTGTCTTTGTAGAGCTGGCTATTGGGATAAACCTCTACTTTCACGCGTCCCCCTGTGCGTTCTTCGGCGAGTTTCTTGAAGTACTCGGCCCCTTTGCCTTTTGGGGTATCGACGGCCACGACATGACTAAATTTTATGACTATGGGTTCCTGCGCCCAAGCAGGAAGGCATAGTAGTAGACCTGTGGCGAGCGTGATGCGACGGATGATATTCATTAAATTTCCCCTCTCCCATGGTATGGATATTGCCGCAGGCGAAATGCGGTGACGATATCCTACCATGCCTGCCCCTCGTTGCAGGGCGGGGCGGGACAGAAGCGATTGTCGATGGAATTGCACTGCGACGACCGGTTTTTTCATTGGATGGGCGGGCGGGGATGCAGCTACGATGAAGACTGGACGTCGTGAGAGGCGCGAAGAGTGGCCGAAGAGAGCGATCTCGAAAAGACCGAACAACCATCACCACGGCGGTTGGAAAAGGCGCGTGAAGAGGGTCAGGTTCCGCATTCGCGTGAGCTCGGGACCTTTCTCGTGCTCTTCGTTGGCGTGATCACTTTGATGATCGCAGGGGAGTGGATGGGCCGGCGTTGGGTGGGGGTGCTGACTCAAGGGTTCGCTTTCGAGCGCGATACGGCTTTCGATTTGACGCGGATGCTGGGGATATTGCAGCGGCTGTACGTCGAATCGCTGATCTCGTTCGCGCCGCTCTTGCTCTTCTTGATGCTTGCCGCGGTGGCAGGTCCCCTGATGCTGGGTGGGCTGGTGTTCGCTCCCAAGACCTTGGGTTTCCGTCTCGGGCGGCTCAATCCGATGAATGGCTTGCGCCGTATGTTTTTTTCGCTGCATGGGGCGATGGAGGTCGTCAAGTCGCTGCTCAAGGTCTCGGTGGTGGCGGCGATGGTATGGATCACCTTCCGGCGTGAGCGCGACGTCGTGCTCTCTTTGAGCGTTCTGCCGGTGAGCGATGCGGCAGGAAGTTTTTTGCGCGAGATGCTATTCGGGGCTTTGCTGATCGTGTCCGGACTCGCGCTGATCGCTGCGGTCGACGTGCCTTTCCAATTGTGGCAGTACTACAAGAAACTACGCATGACCAAAGAAGAGGTCAAGCGGGAATACAAGGAACAGGAAGGGGACCCGCACCTCAAGGCGCGTATCCGTTCGGTGCAGCGCGAGATGGCGCGTAAACGGATGATGGCCGAGGTGCCCAAGGCCGACGTGGTGGTGACCAACCCGACGCACTTCGCCGTGGCTCTGAAGTATGATCAAAAATCGATGGCCGCTCCCATGGTGGTGGCCAAGGGCAGGGGGGTCATCGCGCAGAGGATCCGCGAACTCGCCGACGAAGCTCAGGTGCCCCGCGTGGAGGCTCCGCCCTTGGCGCGTGCGCTCTATGCGCACGTCGAGATCGGCGAGACGATACCGCCGACCCTCTTCGCGGCAGTAGCCGAGATTCTGGCCTATGTGTTTCAATTGGATCGCTGGATGGCCCAGGGTGGACCCAAGCCCCAGCCGCCACAAGAAGTGCCGGTGCCACCAGAACTCGATCCGGGTGAAGTGGCCACGGCAGAGGCTGGGGACGGGGAGCCGTGAGCGCGATGTGCGCCGTAAGGGAGTGAGACTATGGCAGGAGAGCGGACCTTGATCGATTGGCGAACGTGGTTCGTGCCTTCGAAAATGCGCTTGCTGGCCGCGCCGGTGTTCATCTTCGTCGTGCTGTCGATGATGGTGCTGCCGCTGCCGCCCTTTGCGCTGGATCTCTTCTTCACGTTCAACATCGCCATGTCGGTCGTGGTGCTGTTGGTGGCGATGTATACCGTGCGCCCGCTGGATTTTTCGGTATTTCCCACCGTTTTGCTGGTCACTACGCTGCTGCGCCTTGCGCTGAACGTGGCGTCCACTCGCGTGGTGCTGCTACACGGACACACGGGGCCGGATGCGGCCGGGCGGGTGATCGAATCCTTCGGTCAGTTCCTCGTCGGTGGCAACATGGCCATCGGCATCGTAGTGTTCGTGATTCTGGTGATCATCAACTTCGTGGTGATCACCAAGGGTGCCGGGCGCATCGCCGAGGTGAGTGCGCGCTTCACCCTCGATGCCATGCCCGGCAAGCAGATGGCGATCGACGCGGATTTGAATGCCGGTCTCATCGATGAAGCGGAGGCGCGGCGCCGGCGCAAGGAAATTTCGCAGGAGGCCGATTTCTACGGCGCGATGGATGGTGCGTCGAAGTTCGTGCGCGGCGACGCGGTGGCTGGAATCCTGATCCTGCTGATCAATATCCTGGGCGGGCTCATCGTCGGGGTGGTCGGTCACGGCATGGATCTGTCGCGCGCGGCCGATGCCTACGTGATCCTGACGATCGGCGATGGGTTGGTGGCGCAGATTCCGGCGCTGATGGTGTCGATCGCCGCCGGTATGGTGGTGTCGCGGGTGGGCGAGGAGTCGATGGATCTGGGAGGGTTGTTGATCCAGCAGGTCTTCACCAACCCGCAGGTGTTGGCTCTGGCGGCCAGTATCCTTTTGGTGATGGGCATGATTCCCGGGATGCCGAACTTCGTTTTCCTGCTCATCGGGGGCACCCTGGGGTGGATGGCATGGAAACGTTGGGCGAACGAACGTCGGCGAGCGGCGGAGCCGGAAACCGTTGCGCCTGCCGCCGTTGCGCCGCAGGAAGAGGTGATCGAGGCGAGCTGGGACGACGTGCAGCCGGTGGACGTCCTGGGCCTGGAAATCGGCTACCGCCTCATCCCGCTCGTCGATCAGTCGCAAGGCGGGGAGCTGCTCAAGCGCATCCGGGGATTGCGCAAGCGGTTTGCCCAGGAGGTGGGCTTTCTGCCCGCTCCCGTCCATATCCGCGACAATCTCGAACTAAGGCCCAACGCCTACCGTATCCTGCTCAAAGGGGTGGAGATCGGCAGCGGCGAAGTCTATCCCGGACAATATCTGGCGATCGATCCGGGGCAAGTGCTCGGCCCGATAGAGGGGCGGCCCGGTAAGGATCCCGCCTTTGGCCTACCGGCGAAGTGGATCGACGCCGGGCTGCGCGAGCGGGCGCACGCGTTGGGCTATACGGTGGTCGATGCCGCCACGGTCATCGCCACGCACCTCAACCAGGTACTCGTCGAGCATGCCGGTGAACTGCTGGGTCGCGAGGAGACGCAGGCACTGCTCGACCGCATCAAGAAGGAATCTCCCAAACTCGTCGAGGACCTGGTGCCCACCGTGGTGCCGGTGACGACGGTGCAGAAGGTGCTGCAATATCTGCTCGAGGAAGGGGTGGCGATCCGTGACATGCGCACCATCCTCGAAACTTTGGCCGAATGGGCGCCGAAGACGCAGGATCCGGTGGAGCTCACCAGCCGGGTGCGTGAAGCCTTGGGACGTGCCATCGTGCAGTCGCTCGCACCCGGCAGCGGCAAAGTTCCCGTCTTGATGCTGGATCCGGCGCTCGAGCGTATCCTGATGCAGGCCGTGGGTGCGGGCGGAGGTAAGCCGGGGGCGATCGAACCGGGTTTGGCCGACACTTTGCTACGCCAGAGCGGGTTGGCCGTGCAACGTCTGGAGCAACAGGGGCTGGCGCCCATTTTGCTCGTGCCGCCGCAGCTGCGCTGGTTGCTCGCCCGTTTCTTGCGGCGTGCCGTGCCGAATCTCCGGGTGATCGCCACCAGCGAGATGCCCGAGGAGCGCTCGATCGAGATCGTGGAGATGATCGGTTCGCCCGCGTCGTGATGCACCCCTCGTCGGCCGGAGAAAAGCGGGGTTTACCCCGCTTTTTTCATGCGACGAGCCCAGAGGGCAGCCGCCGATAATGGGATCGAGGGGCCGACCGGACGGCCCGTGCATGGGGGAGCAGCCAGATGGACGTCAAACGCTATTTCGCACCGACAGCCCGTGAGGCGCTGCGGCAGCTCAAACAGGAACTGGGCGCGGATGCGATCGTTCTGGCGAACCGCTCCGTCGAGGGCGGCGTCGAGATTCTGGCGCTGCCGGCCGACGCGGTGGGTGCGTTGCCCGGTGGGTCGAGCGCCGCCGCGACGGCGCCTCGGCAGGCCGAGTCGGCAGGCGGGCGCAAGCGGGCCGCGGCCGCGGCCTATGCCCAAGCGTCTGCTCCCGAGGAAGAGCCGGTGGTGACGCTCTCCTCTCGCGGACCGCAGCGGCGCAGTGCCCCCGAGATCAAGCCATTCGCTCCGCCGCGCATGGAGACACCGGAATACGTCGTGCGTAAGGAAGAGGAGGAGGCCGAGCGCATTCGCCGGGCGATGGAGGCGGCGCGCAAGGAGCCGCCAGTACCGGAACCGTTGCGCGAGCCGGGTTGGTTCGGTGCGGCGCCCGTCGAGCCCCCGTCTTCGCCGGCGCTGGAGGGGCGCATCGAGGCCCTGCAGGAACAAAACGCTGTGCTCGCACGGCAACTGGGCAAGATACAGGAGATGATCGAGCGGCAACTCGCCGGATTCGCCTGGAACGAAGCCGTGCGCAAGGCGCCGGCCCGCGCGCGTTTGCTCGGCGAGATGCTGGAGGCGGGATTTTCGCCGGCGCTCGCGCGCGAGGTGTGCGACCGTATCGAGGCGACCGAGGACTGGGACGCCGCGCGCGAAGCGGCCATGGCGCGATTGGGGGCACGGCTGGAGGTGGTCGGCAGCGACGACGATCTGATCGACCGCGGCGGCGTCTATGCCATCGTCGGCCCGACGGGCGTGGGCAAGACGACCACCACCGCCAAGATCGCCGCCCGCTGCGTGGTGCGCCACGGGGCGGCTCGGGTGGCGCTCATCACCACCGACGGCTACCGCATCGGCGCTCATGAACAGCTGCGCATCTATGGGCGTATCCTGGGCGTTCCGGTGTTCGCCGCACGCGACGCGAACGATTTGCGCGCCACGCTCGGTGAGCTGCGTGGCCGACACATGGTGCTCATCGACACCATCGGCATGAGCCAGCGCGACAAGGCGGTGACCGAGCAGGTGGCGATGCTCATGGGCGCGGGGCCGGTGCGCCGGCTCGTGTGCCTCAACGCCACGAGCCGGGGCGATACGCTCGACGACGTCGCCCGCGCGTTTGGCGGCGAAGGGCTCGCTGGCTGCATCTTCACCAAGGTCGACGAGGCGGCCACCATCGCCGCGGCGCTGGACGTGGCGATCCGGCATCGACTGCGCGTGCACTACGTCGCCAACGGGCAGCGCGTGCCGGAGGATCTGCACTTGCCCAACCGCGCTTGGCTGCTGCAGCGGGCGTTTCGTGGCGCCGGGAGCGAACGGGTGACGATGGCCGCCGACGAGGCGGCACTGTGGCTGGCCGCAGCGGTCGGGGCGTGATCGAGGAGAGCATCATGCGTGAAATACTCGGAGACCAGGCAGGAACCCTGAGGCGGCTTTTCCGGCAGCGACCGCCAACCGTCTGTACGGTGTTCTCCACGGGTGCGGGGTGGGCGGATCACACGATGCGGCTCGCTCGTCGGCTGGCGCGCCGCTCGGGCCCGGTCCTCGTCGTCGATGAAGCGGTCTCCAGCCAGACTCTACCCGAGGCGGCCGGGGCGGGCCGCACGGCCGATCTATTGAGTGCCCTGGGCTCGACCGAACGTGCGATCCGCCTCCTCGTGGCGCTTCCCGGGGGCGTGAGTTATCTCAACGTGAAGGCGGCGGCGCTCGCGCTTCCCTTGCTCGACGAGATGCGTCGTGAGCGCCTGCTGCGTTCGTTTCAAACCTTGTTGCGACCCTTCGAAACGGCGCTGGTCCATGCGGGCCGGGGCGACGCGGCCGATGCGTCTGCCTTTCTCACGAGTGCGCCGAGTGCCGTGGTGCTCGCCGAACTATCGGCCGATGGCGTGCGTGAAGCGCTCGGCCGGGCTCAAGATGCCACGTTGCATGGGCGCTCGCGCCTGGGTGTCGTGACGGCGGGTGGGCGCGATGCCGCCGAGGCGGAGGCTTTCGTGCGCGAGTTGCAAGGAATATGGTGGCGCAAACTCTCTTTACGGGTGGCAGGCTGGAGTCGGCTCGAAACCCTCGATGCGCGCGCATGGCAGGCGATGACCGGCGAGGACGGGGGAATGGCCAAGTCACCCGGTTGGCCCTCGGGGGCGGTCGGAACCAAGGCAGGGACGAAATCATGGTGACGGCTGCGTTGACTCCCTCTGGTAAAAAAATACGAGCTGAGGGAAAATCCCCTCTGTGGGCGGGGTTCGTGCGTAGGTCCGAGGCGCGCGATCCGTCGAAACGCAAGGTCGCATGGATGCTGGACGAGACGGGCAAGCCGGACATGGCGGCACTGGTACGGGCGTATGCGCCGATGGTCAAGCGCATCGCCATGCACCTGGTCAACCGTTTGCCGCCGAACGTGGAGCTGGACGACCTCGTCCAATGCGGCATGATGGGGCTGGTGGAGGCCATCGATCGCTATCGCGACGATGATCGTGCCGAATTCGAAACCTATGCGCTCGCTCGTATCCGCGGTGCCATGATCGATGCCTTGCGCGAGAACGACTGGGTTCCGCGCCAGCTGCGCAAGGAAATGCGCCGCGTCGAGGAGGTCATCGCAGCCCTCGAGCAGCACCTGGGGAGGGCGCCCAGCGAGAGGGAAGTGGCCGAAGCGCTCGGCATCGAACTCGAAGCCTATCAAAAGCTGCTCTCCAAAGCCAAAGGTCACCAGATCCTTTATTTCGACGATTTGATGTACGAACCCGAGGCGGGCGAGGACTTTCTCGAGCGCCATCTCGGGGATGACGAGCCGGGTCCCCAGGATCTCACCGAGTCGGCCGAACTGCGGGCGCAATTGGTAAAGAAGATCATCGACTTGCCGGAAAAGGAAAAACTGGTGCTCTCGCTCTATTACGACCATGAGCTCAATTTCAAAGAGGTTGGCGCCGTTCTTGGGGTGAGCGAATCGCGGGTGTCGCAATTGCACGCGCAAGCCATTTTGCGCCTGAGGTCCTTCCTGCTGGGGGAGAAATCCCCGCTGCCACGGGCCCGTCGAGGTCGCCCGCCCAAAGCGGGCCGTATTGCTGAGCGGCCCGACACCACGGCGGACGAAGCCTGACGGCGATGGATGCGACCAGCCTCATCGGCCTCGTCCTCGGGCTGGCGGCCATCGTCGTCGGTCAGATCCTCGAAGGAGGACATATCGGCTCCCTGCTGCAGCCGACGGCGTTTCTCATCGTCTTCGGCGGCACGACGGGAGCCGTGCTGTTGCAAACCCCTTTGCCCATCTTCGTCGGAGCCTTGCGTCTGCTCAAATGGGTCTTCGTCACCCCCGCGGACGATTCCAATGCGCTCATCGAGAAAACCACGGAATGGGGGCGTATCGCTCGGCGTGACGGCCTTTTGTCGCTGGAAGCGCGGATCGCTCAGGAAAGGGATCCCTTCGTGCAGAAAGGGCTCCAACTACTCGTCGACGGCATCGAGCCGAATCGAATGCGCGAGGTGCTCGAGACCGAGATCGACATGGCCGAGGAACAGTTGAAACTGCGTGCCAAGGTGTGGGAATCGGCTGGTGGTTATTCTCCCACCATCGGCATTCTCGGGGCTGTGATGGGGCTCATCCACGTGATGGAAAACCTCGCCGATCCTTCTCAGCTGGGCGCAGGCATCGCCGTGGCTTTCGTGGCCACCATCTACGGCGTGGGCGCGGCCAACCTCATTTTCATCCCGGTGTCGAAGAAGCTGATGACCCACATCCGCACGCTCACGGTGCAACGCCAAATGCTCGTCGATGGACTCGTGGGAATCGCCCAAGGGGATAATCCGAGGCTGATCGAAAGCAGGATGGGTTCGTATTTGCCCGAGATTCGTTCAGACTCTTCCTCCTGAGCGAGGCGCACCATGGCGAGGCGCAGGAAATCTTCCGAAGAACACGAGAATCTGGAGCGCTGGCTGGTGAGTTATGCCGACTTCATCACATTGCTCTTCGCGTTCTTCGTGGTGATGTACGCCCTGTCTTCCCTCAACGAGGGAAAATATCGCGTTCTATCCGAATCCCTCCACCAAGCCTTTCGTGCTGGCGTCATCGTGCCCCAAACCGGCGAAGTGAAGGAGCAAATTCCGATACCGGCCGTCGTCAGCGGCGTACCGCTGCCGGTACCGCAGCGGGGGGATCAGGGGAGCGAGCGCGGCGAAGAGCGGGTGCGCCAGGCGCTTGCAACCACCGCCCACGCCGCTTCGGCTTTGCGTGCCGCGCTTCAGCCTTTGATCGAGAGCGGTCAGGTCACGGTGAGCGAGGGAGCGTTCGGGGTGACCGTGGAGATTAACGCTGGCATCCTCTTTCCCAGTGGTGAAGCAACGCTGGGCCCGATGGCGATCGCCATCCTCAGACAAGTGGCCAACGTTCTGGCGTATGCCGGCGATGGGCCGATCTGGGTCGAAGGTCACACGGACAACGTTCCCTTGCGCCGAGGGGCGCGCTATCCCTCCAACTGGGAACTATCCGCGGCGCGGGCGGCGGCGGTCGTGCGGCTCTTCGAGGAGCAAGGGGTGGCATCGTCCCGCCTCGCTGCGGTAGGCTATGCCGATCAGCGTCCCATCGCGGACAATGCCACCGAGGAAGGGCGGCAGAAGAACCGTCGTGTGACGATCAGGCTCGAATCCCTCATCGATTCCGGTGGGGCTGGTGCGACATCCGCTCTGCCCGCCCAAGAAGGAGCTATAGGCAGCATTCTTCCTCCGTCGCCTTGAGGCATTCCTCCACCAGCGCCGGGCCGCGATAGATGAGCCCGGTGTAGATCTGCACGAGGGAAGCACCGGCGCGCAGCTTGGCGCGCGCATCTTCGCCCGAGAGGATGCCGCCGGCGGCGATGAGCGGCACCCGCCCCTGAAGGCGCTGCGCAAGTGCCGCGAGCACGGCGGTGGCGCGTTCGCGCAGCGGCTCGCCCGATAACCCCCCCGTTTCCTGGCCGTGCGGCAGGTGCGCCACGCCCTCGCGCGAGATCGTGGTATTGGTGGCGATCACGCCGTCGATGCGGTATTCGAGCACTTTTTCGGCGATGAGATCGAGCTCGGTTTCTTCCAGATCGGGGGCGATCTTGAGCACGAGCGGCGTGCGCTTGTCGTGGCTCGTCGCGAGCCGTTCGGCCTCTTCGCGTAGCCCTCCGAGTAGCGCCTCGAGCGAGTCGCCGCGCTGCAGTTCGCGCAGGGCGCGCGTGTTCGGTGAGGAGACGTTGATCGTCACGTAGTCGGCCGTGGTCCACACGCGGCGCAGTCCCGCGACATAGTCGTCGAGGGCGCGTTCGAGGGGTGTGTCGGCATTCTTGCCGAGGTTGATGCCGAGAATCCCGCGCCAACGGCGAGCGCGTACCCGTGCGACCAGCGCGTCCACGCCGTCGTTGTTGAATCCCATGCGGTTGATGAGGGCGCGCGCCTGCGGCAGGCGGAAGAGCCGCGGTTTGGGATTGCCCGGCTGCGGCCGCGGCGTGACGGTGCCCACCTCGATAAAACCGAATCCTAGCCGCGCCAGACCATCGATCGCCTCCCCGTTCTTGTCCAGCCCGGCGGCAAGCCCGACGCGATTGGGAAATTCCAGGCCCATGAGGGTGACGGGGGCGCGCCGGGGTGGCTCGGGCGGGGGCAGCAGCCGCCCCAGGGTAGCAAACGCGTGGATCGTCAGGTCGTGGGCGGTCTCCGGTTCGAGCGCGAAGAGCGCCGGACGGGCGAAGCAGTAAGGGATCATGGTACGGTCCGGAAGAGCGGTTCGATGCGCTCGAAGGGCAGCCAGCGGCCTCGCCAGTAGCCTTCGAGCGGGCGAAAACGCGCTTTATACGCCATTTTGCGCGAGCGGGCAATCCAGTAGCCGAGGTAGACATAGGGCATGCCGTTCGCTTGGGCCTGGGCGATGTGCCACAGGATCGACCAGGTCCCGAACCCCGCGCGTGGATCTTCCGGATCATAGAACGTGTAGACGCAGGAAAGCCCATCGTCGAGCACGTCGACGAGGCTCACGATCACCACGCGTCCATCGGGGGCGCGGAATTCGATGAGGCGCGTGTCGACGTGCGAGGCGAGGAGGAATCGCTCGTAATTCTCGGGCGAGGCGTCCTCGTCGGCTTCGTCGTGGCGCGCCATGACGTAGCGGCGGTAGAGGCGGAAGTGCTCGGGAATGAAGACGAGGGGCTGCTCGGTGGCGCCGAGCTTGCCGACCCAGCGTAACCAGGTGCGGCGCTGCGAGCGGTCGGGGCAAAAACGCGCCGTTGGCACGCGCACCGACACGCAGGCTTCGCACTGGTCGCAGATCATGCCATAGGAGAAATAGCCGCTGCGCCGGAACCCCTCGCGTACCAGCCGGCCGTAGGTGGCGGCATCGACGAGGTGCGCCGGCGTGGCCACGCAGGAACGCGCCGTACGATCGGGAAGATAAGGGCACGGGTAGGGCTGAGAGGGGTAGAAACGCAGCGTCTCGGGTGGAGTGGCATGCCTCATGGAAGGGGCTCCCGGGAGAATGTTCCCTCTGCGAGTGCGGCGGCCGGTAGTTCGCTCTGCCAGCGCTGTGGCGTGGGGCGCTCGGGCACGAGCCGGGCAAGCTGGGCGAGGAATTCCTCGCGCGAGATCTCCTCGGCGCCGAGAGAGCGCAGATGCGGCGTGCTCATCTGGCAATCGATGAGGGTGATGCCGCGCGCACGGCACTCGGCGCACAGCCGCACCAGCGCCACCTTGGAAGCGTCCGGCTCGAGGTGAAACATCGACTCACCGAAGAAAACTCCGCCCAGGGCCACGCCGTAGAGGCCGCCCACGAGGCGGCCTTCGTGCCAGGTCTCGACGCTGTGCGCGTGGCCGAGCGCATGCAGGCGGATATAGGCGTCGATCATCTCCGGCGTGATCCAGGTACCCTCGGGGCGCAGCCGCGCGCAGTTGGCGATCACGGACGGGAAATCCACGTCCAGCGTGGTGACGAAACCGCGGTGGCGCAGCACCTTGTGCAGCGAGCGGCGCACCCGTAGCCGCTGCGGTTCGAGCACGAGGCGTGGAGCTGGGCTCCACCACAGGATGGGTTGCCCTTCCGAGAACCAGGGGAAGATCCCTTGCCGATAGGCTTCCAGTAGCCACGAAGGGGCAAGGCTGCCTCCTGCGGCGAGCAGGCCGTTGGGCTCGGGCAGCGCCAGCCGCGGCGAGGGGAAGCAGGGAGGGAGGCGCGGGTCGAGCCAAGGGATCATGGGATCGCACGAAGCGGCGAGGATGAAAATGAGCGTACCTTATAATTTCGCGGATCGCAACGACGAAAGGCTCGCGCATGGCCACTTATCTCGTTACCGGCAACGCCGGCTTCATCGGTTTTCATACGGCACGTACCCTGCTCGAACGGGGGGTGGGCGTCGTCGGCATCGACGTCGTGAACGATTACTACGACCCCGCACTAAAGGAAGCGCGGCTGCGCGAGCTCGAGGCCACGGCCGCGCGCACCGGCACGCCGTACACCTTTCATCGCGCCGACCTCGCCGATCGCGCAGTGCTCGAAGCCTGTTTCGCCGCGCACCGGTTCGACGCGGTGATCCACTTGGCCGCACAGGCGGGCGTGCGCTATTCGCTGGAGAACCCGCGCGCCTACGTGCACAGCAACATCGACGCCTTCGTCAATGTGCTGGAATGCTGCCGTGCCGCCACGCCCCATCCGCACCTCGTCTATGCGAGCACCTCGAGCGTCTACGGCGCCAACACCAGCTTGCCTTTTTCCGAACACCAGCCGGCCGACCATCCCCTGCAATTCTATGCCGCCACCAAGCGTGCCAACGAACTGATGGCGCATGCCTATAGCCACCTTTTCGGCATTTCGACCACGGGGGTGCGATTCTTCACCGTCTATGGGCCCTGGGGACGGCCGGACATGGCGCTCTTCATCTTCACCCGCAAGATCCTCGCCGGCGAACCCATCCCGCTCTTCAACGAAGGTCGGCACACGCGCGACTTCACCTACGTCGAGGACATCGTCGAAGGGGTGCTGCGGCTCGCCGCCAAGCCGGCCGAATCCGACCCGAACTGGTCGGGCGATGCGCCCGATCCGGCGTGGAGCCGTGCCCCCTGGCGTATCTACAACATCGGCGCAAGCCGTCCAGTGCCGCTCATCGAGTACGTGGAAGCGCTTGAAGAGGCGCTCGGCCGGAAAGCGAAGCGCGAATACCTACCCCTGCAGCCGGGCGACGTGCCCGACACCTACGCCGATACGAGCGAGCTCGAGGCGGCCGTGGGCTACCGCCCCCGGACCAGCGTGCGCGAGGGGATCGGGAAATTCGTCGCTTGGTATCTTAGCTACTATCGGTCTTGAGTTCTGCTACCATTTCCTTGTGCATGGCTATTACCATCGAATGAAATTTTTATGCACCTAAACGGAGGAGACCCATGGAATACACCTTGACCCCGGAGATCCGGCGCACCATTCGCAACACCATCGGCGATGCCTTTCATCGTTCGGTGGTGCGTAACAAAGACCGAGAAGCCTTGATTTTCGGCGATCGCCTGTGGACCTACCACGCGCTCGACGAGGCGGTCAATCGTCTTGCCAACGGCCTCTTGGCCTTGGGGCTGAAACCGGGCGAACGGGTGGCAGCCTATGGTAAAAATTCCGACATGTACGTAATCCTGTGGCTTGCCTGTACGCGGGCTGGCTTCATCCACGTCCCCATCAATTATGCGCTGGTCGAGAGCGAGCTCGAGTACATCGTCGAGCAGTCGCGCTCGGCCGCCCTCTTCTACGATCCGGCCATCGCCGAGCATGTGAAGCACATCCAACCCCGTCTATCCTGCCGCCTCTATGGCACGATGTACGGTGGCGATGAGCTCGATCTTTTGCGCATTGCTCAGGGCGAGGGAAATATCGAACCTCCCGAGATGTCGCTCGACGAGAACGACGTGGTGCAGCTCCTGTATACCTCGGGGACCACGTCGCGCCCCAAGGGGGCGATGATGACCCATCGCGCCCTCCTCGCCGAATACATGAGCGTGATCATCGAATGCCAGACCGACTCTTCTGATCGTTCGCTCGCGCCATTACCTCTGTACCACTCGGCGCAAATGCATGCTTTCGTGATGCCGCAATTGCTCGTCGGAGCAAGGATCGTCCTGCTGCCGGCACCCGAGCCGGCCACGGTGTTGCGCCTCATCGAAGAAGAGAAGATCAATACGTTTTTCGCCCCGCCCACGGTGTGGATCGCCCTGCTACGGCACCCCGATTTCGACCGCCGTGACCTCTCTTCCTTGACCAAGGGGTTCTACGGCGCTTCCATCATGCCTTTGCCGGTCCTGCAAGAATTGGCTCGCCGTCTGCCGAATGCGCGCCTATTCAATGCCTACGGTCAGAGCGAGATGGCCCCGGTGGCGACCGTGCTCAAGCCCGAGGATCACAAGGATCGTCCTGCTTCGGCCGGTCGCCCCGCGATCAACGTCGAGACGCGCGTGGTCGACGAGCAGATGCGCGACGTCGCTCCGGGCGAGCTCGGGGAAATCGTGCATCGTTCCCCGCATGCGATGATCGGCTACTGGGAAAAACCTGAGGAAACGGCCGAAGCCTTTCGCGGTGGCTGGTTCCACTCGGGTGACGTCGGCTATCTCGACGAAGCGGGGTACCTCTACGTCGTCGACCGCATCAAGGACATCATCAATACCGGTGGAGTGGTGGTGTCGAGCCGTGAGGTGGAGGAGTGCCTCTATACCCATCCGGCGGTAGCCGAAGTCGCGGTGATCGCCGTGCCCGACGAGAAGTGGATCGAAGCGGTCACTGCCGTGGTCACCTTGAAACAAGGGGCAAAGCTCGATCCTCAGGAATTGATCGAGTACGCCAAGGGGAAACTCGCGCCGTTCAAGGTACCCAAGCACGTTTTCATCGTCGATGACTTGCCGCGCAACACCGCTGGCAAGCTCTTGAAGCGGGAGCTGCGAGCGCGTTATGCAGATTTACTGAAAGGGAGCAAAGGGTGAGTTCGTGGCACTCCGGTGCCGTCGGAGCGTAACCTACTTTGTCTCGACGTCTGAAATCAGGATGACGTCGATGTCCATGACGTTCGTCCCTGTCGGCCCCGGGCGAAAGTGGTGCGACAAGCCGCTGCGTTCGTCGAGCAAGGCGAAGAAAGTGTAGGCGTCGCAGCGCGCGAGGAACTCCTCAGGATCGAGCCCCTGTGCCCGGGCGCTGGCTATGGTATTGCCGTCGACGTAGGCTCCGGTGGCGTCGGTGGGGCCGTCGGTGCCGTCGGTACCGGCGGCGAGGAGTGAGATGCGGGAGTGTCCGGCGATTTCCAGGGCGAAAGCGAGCGCCAGGTGCTGGTTGCGCCCGCCCTTGCCGTTGCCCACCACCTGCACCGTGGTCTCGCCGCCGGCGAGCAGACAGCGCCGCTCCTTCGTCGATTTTTCTTCTTCCAATGCGATGTGCGCCAGATGACGGGCAGCCGCGACGGCATCGCCGTGCAGTGTCTCGGTGAGCAGGGTGCTGCGATAGCCCAGGCGCTCTGCCTCCGCCTGGGCCGCGATCATCGCTTCGTGCAGGTTGCCGACCATCACCGTGTGGCTGCGGGCGAGCCGAGGATCGCCCGGTTTGGGTGACTCGGGAATTTCTCCTCTCAGTCCACGGCGCAAGTGCGCCGCCACGCGGGTCGGCACGACATCTTGTAGACCATGGCGCTCGAGGACGGACCAGGCTTCGGCGTACGTGGAAGGATCCGCGACCGTCGGACCGGAGGCGATGATCTCCGGCGGATCGCCGATCACGTCCGAAAGCACCAGAGTAAGAACCGTGGCCGGGTAGGCGGCCACGGCGAGCCGTCCGCCTTTGATGGCCGAGAGGTGCTTGCGTACCGTGTTGAGCTCGCGAATATTGGCGCCAGCGGCGAGGAGCAAGGCGGTGGTCTCTTGAAGATCGTTCAAGGTCAGGCCGGGTAGAGGATGTTCGAGCAGGGCCGACGCGCCCCCCGTGAGCAGACACAACACCAAAGTGCGTTCATCGGCGCTTTCCAGTAATTGCAGGATGCGGGCGGTCGCGTCGATGCCGGCTGCATCAGGGACGGGGTGCGCCGCCTCGGCGAGTGCGATCCGACGCAGAGGAACGGCATGATCGTACTTGACGACGACGAGTCCGGTGGTAATGCGTTCGCCGAGCACGGATTCTGCCCCTTGAGCCATCACTGCCGCCCCTTTGCCGGCACCGACGACGAGGAGGCGATCGAAATGCTCGAGCACATAGCTGCTCCCGTCGGGCAAGGCTAAGCGATTGCCGTCATAGATCAGAGCGCGCCTTAGCACTGAGTTGGGATTAACGGCAGCGATGGCGGCGTTGAAAATCGCTTCGAGCGAACGGGTGATCATCATTGAATTACGGATGGGGTTTTGAGAGACCACCAGACGCGATAAAGGAGAAAGGCGTTCATCGACAACTAGTCTGGTAGGGGATCCGGCGAGGGGCATGGGAGGAGCACTGGGATGGGGATGCAAACTGAAGTCAGTCTGTACTTGCGATACCCAGTTTTTTCATTATACTATGATTAAAATTTGTTTTTATATAAAAAAATTTGGGGCGGCCAGGATGCCCGCATCAGAAAGCACGTAGTGGTGGAGGAGAGGAGATGGAACGACGCAATTTCATGCGAGGAGCGGGCTTGGCGGGCATCTTGGCCGCGGGCGTGGCTCCTTCGGTGGTGATGGCGCAGCAAAACGTGCGCTGGCGGCTCGTGTGCGCCTATCCGCGTTCAACCGACGTCGCTTTTGGTGCTGGTGAGACTTTGGCGGCCAACCTTCGCAAACTCACCAGCGGCCGCTTCGAGATTCAGGTGTTTGCCGGAGGGGAAATTGTACCGCCCTTCAGCGTATTCGACGCAGTCCAGCAAGGCACCGTCGAGGCCGGTCATGCCATGCCTTATTACTTCATCGGCAAGAACGAGGCTTTCGCTCTCGATTGTATCATCCCATTTGGCATGAATTCTCGTATGATGACTGCCTGGATGTACGACGGTGGCGGATGGCAGATCTTTCGTGAACTCTATGCTCGCTATGATGTTGTCAATTTTCCTTTTGGCACTACCGGTACTCAATGGGGAGGCTGGTATCGCAAGGAGATCCGTTCGCTCGAAGATCTCAAGGGATTGAAGATGCGAATCGGCAATATGGGAGGGCAAATACTCGCCCGTTTGGGCGGTTTGCCTCAAGCGATCCCTGGGGGTGAGATTTATCAGGCACTAGAGAAAGGGACGATCGATGCGGTCGAGTGGACCCATCCTTACGATGATTACAAAATGGGATTCCACCGGATAGCTCCTTATGGATACTACCCCGCTTGGTGGGAGGGTGGCGGTCAGAATACCTTGTTTGTCAACCGAAAGGCATACGAGGCGCTTTCTCCCGAATACCAAGCCGCCTTGGCGAGTGCTGCTAGCGATGTCCACATTCGCCTCTCGTCCCAGTTCGATGCGCGTAATCCCGAGTCGCTCCGTAAGCTTTTGGCGGAAGGGGCAAAAATTCGACGTATGCCCAAGGACGTCATGGATGCAGCCTACAAGGCCAGTCAAGAGTATTTCGCCGAGCTGAGCGCGCGCAATGAGGATTGGCGGCGTATCTACCCCATCTACGAAAAATTCATGAAAGATGCGTATGCCTGGTTTCGGCTCTCCGAAATTAGTTACGATCAGTACATGGCTAGCGTGACTGGGTAATGGGCGGATGGGCGAGGAGGAGAAAGATGCAACGACGGGATTTTCTTTCCGGTGTGGGGATCGCCGGCATTTTGGCCAGTGGCATGGCCCCGGCGGTGGTCATGGCCCAGCAGAACGTGCGCTGGCGTTTGGTGTCGAGCTATCCCAAGTCGCTGGAGACCGCTTACGGTTGCGGGCAGGATTTCGCGACGGCGGTGCATAAAATGACGGGGGGGCGCTTTCAGATCGAATACTATGCTGCAGGGGAGATCGTACCGGCCTTCGGTGTGTTCGATGCGGTGCAGCAAGGGACGGTAGAGGCGGCGCATACCAATCCTTATTATTACATAGGTAAGAACGAAGCCTTTGCCCTCGATTCGGTCATTCCTTTTGGCATGAATACCAGGATGATGAACGCTTGGATGTACGATGGGGGCGGACTCGAGGAATTTCGGCAGCTGTATGCACGCTACGGCATCGTGAACTTTCCCATGGGCAATACCGGAGCTCAATGGGGAGGCTGGTATCGTAAGGAGATCCGTTCGCTCGAAGATCTCAAGGGATTGAAGATGCGAATCGGCAATATGGGAGGGCAAATACTCTCCCGCTTGGGTGGGTTGCCTCAAGCGATTCCCGCCGCCGAGATCTACCAGGCTTTGGAGAAGGGGACGATCGATGCGGTGGAATGGACCGAACCCTATGATGATCAGAAGCTTGGTTTTCACAAGATTGCCCCCTATGGTTATTATCCTGCATGGTGGGAAGGCAATTCACAGAACGATCTTTATGTAAACGTGAAGGCATACAATGCCTTGCCGAACGAATATCAGGAAGTGGTCCGCATCGCAGCGAGCGAGGCGCACGTCAAGATGATAGCGAAATACGACGCACGTAACCCAGAGGCATTGCGCAAGTTGATCGGCGAAGGGGCGAAGATTCAGCGCATGCCCAAAGACATCATGGATGCAGCCTACAAGGCGGCGCTTGCCTATTTCGACGAATTGAGCGAACGCAACGAAGATTGGCGCCGTATCTATCCCAAATATCGGCGCTTTCTTTTGGATGAGTATTCGTGGTTTCGGCTGGCGGACATCAGTTACGATCAATATATGGCCGGTGTCCTTCGCTGAACGCCTGCGGGCGTAACGTCGATCAAGCCAGCGTAGTGGTTCAAGTAGAGATCGTGAGCGCACTGGAGTTCAGCAAACCCTGGTCGAGGCATTCCAGCGTATCTTGGCACAGGGCAAGGCTCCGGGAGCCTTGGCTTTCGACGAAGCCAGTGCTTGGCGTTACCTGGACGAGGGGGGGTCTTCGTCGCCGTGGGAGCGGATACGGCACTGCTGGCAAGGGAGACGAGCCGCCTGGCGGAGCGTTTCCGAGCTGCTGTCGCGTCATGAGCGCCAGTCCGTATTGGGGATGAGGAGAATTGCATGGATCGTCGGCGTTTTGTCCAAGGAACAGGGTTGGCGGGTATTCTTCTCACAGCGGGGATCGCCCCTGCCGTACGGGCGGAACAGCCAGCGCTGCGTTGGCGTTTGGCTTCGAGCTATCCGCGCTCGCTCGATACCTTGTTTGGCGTGAGCGAGGAGTTTGCCCGCAACGTTGCGGCGCTGACCGACGGCGCTTTCCAGATCGAAGTTTCGGCCGGCGGCGAGATCGTGCCAGCTTTTGGGGTGTTTGACGCCGTCCAAAACGCTACCGTCGAGGCAGCCCATGCCATCGCCTTCAATTTCATCGGCAAGAACGAGGCCTTCGCTTTCGATGCGATCCTGCCCTTTGGTATGAACACGCGCATGATGAACGCGTGGATGTACGAAGCCGGAGGAATGGCGCTGCTGCGCGAACTCTACGCGCGTTATGGAATCGTCAATTTCCCTCTCGGCAATACCGGGGCGCAATGGGGGGGATGGTATCGCAAGCAGATTCGTTCGGTCGAAGATCTCAAAGGC
The DNA here is from genome assembly GCF_006980705.1 of Tepidiphilus olei. GTDB lineage: Bacteria > Pseudomonadota > Gammaproteobacteria > Burkholderiales > Rhodocyclaceae > Tepidiphilus > Tepidiphilus olei. The sequence continues at coordinate 98,092 of NZ_SBHO01000009.1, forward strand.
CTGAAAATGCGCGTGGGGAACATGGCCGGTTTCGTTTTGAGTAAGCTCGGAGCAGTCCCTCAGGCCATTCCGGGCGGTGAGGTCTATCAGGCGCTCGAGAAAGGCACGATCGACGCGGTGGAATGGAGTTCACCCTACGACGACCAGAAACTGGGGTTTCACCGCGTCGCGCCCTATGGCTACTATCCTGCATGGTGGGAAGGCAGCGCCCAGGTCACCTTATTGATCAATGCCAAGTCCTACGAAGCCCTGCCAAAGTCCTATCGGGAAGCGATACGCATCGCAGCCACCGATGCGCACACTCGGATGCTCGCAAAATACGATAGTCGCAATCCAGAGGCGTTGCGCCGACTCATCGCCGAGGGGGCCAAAATCCAGCGTATGCCGAAGGAAGTCATGGATGCAGCCTTCAAGGCGAGCCGCGAGGTTTTTGCCGAGCTCGAAGAAAAAAACGCAGATTTCCGGCGTTTGAATGCGCTGTATCAGAAATTCTTGCGCGACGAGTATTCCTGGTTTCGCTTGTCTGAGCAAAGTTATGACCAGTACCTGGCTAGCGTGATCCTCTGAAACGCTTCGAGGTCACGCTGCCGTCGATCGCCAAGGGAGAAAAGCGATGGAGACCATAAACCGAAACCGTCCATTCGTCGCCGAGCTGCCGTCGACCCTCGTCGAAGAATTATCTTTGTTGCTGGGCGAGCGTTTTACCCAATCTCCGGGCGTGTGTGCCCACCACGGTCACGACGAGTCACACTTTCCCGACCATCCACCCCAGGCGGTGGCGTTCGTCGAGCACCGGGAAGAGATCGCTGCCCTGTTGCGCGCCTGCTCGGCGCACCGCGTCCCCGTCATCCCGTTTGGCGCCGGCTCTTCGCTGGAAGGGCATGTGTTGGCGGTGCATGGTGGCATCGCGCTCGATTGCACGCGCATGGATCGCATCCTCGAGATCGACGTCGAGGACATGCTCGCAGTGGTGCAACCGGGCGTGACGCGCAAACGGCTCAACGCTGCCTTGCATGGCACGGGGCTCTTTTTTCCCATCGACCCTGGGGCGGATGCCTCGCTCGGGGGTATGACCGCTACCCGCGCCTCGGGCACCAATGCCGTGCGCTACGGTACCATGCGCGAGAACGTGCTCGCCCTCGAAGTGGTGCTCGCGGATGGGAGAGTGCTGCGCACGGGTACCAGGGCCAAGAAATCGTCCGCCGGCTACGATCTCACCCGTCTTTTCGTCGGCTCGGAGGGGACTCTGGGCGTTTTTACCGAGATCACCGTGCGCCTCCATCCTCTGCCCGAGGAGCTCGCCGCGGCGGTCGTGCCCTTCCCCAGCCTGGAGGAAGCGGTGCAGACGGTGATCGAGACGATCCAGGCCGGCGTGCCGGTGGGGCGAGTCGAATTCGTCGACGAGGTCTGTGTACGTGCCCTCAATGGCTACAGTAAAACCAATCTAGTCGAAGCACCGACGCTCTTTTTCGAATTCCAGGGCAGCAAGCGCAGCATCGAAGAACAGGTCGAGACGGTGGCGGCGATCGCGCGCGAGCATGGCGGTGAGCACTTCGCTTGGGCCATCAAGCCGGAAGAGCGTAACCGTCTGTGGGAGGCGCGGCATAATGCCCTCTATGCTGCCCTCAGCCTACGCCCGGGCAGTAAGGCCATTTCTACCGATACCTGCGTTCCCATATCCCGACTGGCCGAGGCGGTGACACGATCGCGCGCCGCCATCGATGCTTCCGGTTTCATCGCGGGCATCGCCGGCCACGTGGGCGATGGCAATTTCCATGTCGTCATTCTGCTCGATCCCACTAACCCCGAGGAAATTGCCGGGGCCGAGGCGCTCAATGCGCAGATCGTGACCATTGCGCAGTCGTTGGGCGGCACCTGCACCGGCGAGCACGGCATCGGCATGGGAAAGAGGGAATTCCTACGTCGTGAGGCGGGCGAGGTGGCGATCGACGTGATGCGCGCGATCAAGCACGCCCTCGACCCTTTCGGTATCCTCAACCCGGGTAAGGTGCTGCCCTAAGGCAGCCGTTCTCGTTTTCTGCGGAGAGTTTCTCATGAGCAGTACCGCCGTCCCCGCACCCGTCGTCCAGCCGCTCGCCAGTTTGGATGATCGCTATGTCGTCACGGGTCGCGTCTATCTCACCGCCTATCAGGCATTGGTGCGCCTGCTGCTCATCCAGCGGGAGCGCGATGCGGCCGCTGGACTCAACACGGCCGGCTTCGTCTCTGGCTACCGGGGTTCGCCCCTGGGTGGGCTCGATCAAACCCTATGGCGCGCCAGGAAACACCTGCAGTCGCACCACATCGTCTTCCAGCCCGGCGTCAATGAAGACCTCGCTGCCACCGCCATCTGGGGCACGCAGCAGGTGGGGCTCTTTCCCGGCGCCAAGTACGACGGCGTTTTTGCCATGTGGTATGGCAAGGGGCCGGGGGTCGATCGCTGCGGCGACGTCTTCCGCCATGCCAACGTCGCGGGTACTGCCCGTCATGGCGGCGTACTGGCGATCGCCGGGGACGATCACATGTGCCGTTCCTCGACCATCGCCTCGCAGACCGATCAGGACTTCGTGGCGATGATGATGCCCATCCTCGCCCCGGCCGGCGTCCAAGAGTACCTCGACTATGGGGTGCATGGCTACGCCATGTCCCGCTTCAGCGGGTGCTGGGTGGCCTTCAAGGCGGTAGCCGATACGGTGGAAACCTCGGCTTCGGTCGACGTCGATCCGTTCCGCATCGATACGCGTATCCCCGAAAATTTTCCCTTGCCGCCCGATGGCGTGCATATCCGCTGGCCCGATCCGGCCTTGGCGCAGGAGCAGCGGTTGCTGAAAGTGAAACTGGCCGCAGCGCAAGCCTATTGCCGGCTCAACGGCCTCGATCGTATCGAGATCGATTCTCCGCAACCGCGCCTGGGCATCATCACCACCGGCAAGGCCTATCTGGACGTGCGCCAAGCGCTCGACGAGCTCGGTATCGACGAGGCGCGCGCCGCGGCGATGGGCATCCGTCTCTACAAAGTGGGCATGGTTTGGCCGCTCGAGCCTGAGGGGGCACGCCGCTTCGCCGAAGGGCTCGAAGAGATTCTCGTGGTCGAGGAAAAACGCGCCCTCGTCGAAAGCCAACTCAAAGAGCTCCTCTATCCGCTCGATGGACGTTTGCCTCCGCCAATCTACGGCAAGTACGACGAACGGGGTCAGGAGCTGTTGCCTGCGACCGGTGAGCTCACACCGACCCTGGTGGCGCGCGTGCTCGCTCGTCGCCTATTGCGCCTAGGGCCATCCGCCGAGCTCGAACAGCGTCTGGCTTGGCTCGAAGGCTTGGAGCGGCCGGTGGCGCTACAAAATATTCCTCTCGATCGAGTACCGACTTTCTGCCCCGGATGCCCGCACAACACCTCCACCCGCGTACCGGAAGGAAGCCGGGCGCTGGCCGGTATCGGCTGCCATGCTATGGCCATGTGGCTTCCCGATCGGCGCACGGTGACGTTCACCCACATGGGCGGCGAAGGGGTCAATTGGGTCGGTCAAGCCCCTTTCACCGAAGAGCGCCACCTCTTCGCCAACATGGGCGACGGTACCTACTTCCACTCGGGCATCCTCGCCATCCGCCAGGCGGTGGCCGCCGGGGTCAATAT